>JBJORA010000035.1:0-43461 GCA_046049675.1 Bacteroidota bacterium
TTTGGCCACCCAGTTTTACTAATTGCCAAAACGTGTCTTTATCTTTTGGATAAGGCACTCTCGGAAAATCTATTTTTAAAAATTCCTTGTATTTCTCGCGGTACGTTGGCGAATGTAAAACTGCATAGATGTAATCTAAAATATCTATGGGTGCACAGGTGTCTTTGGTTATCTCTTTTTCGTTGGTAAAAGTTAAACCCAATTTATCTGCTATTTGTGTTACTATTTCTGGGTTTAGGTTTGGTGTTCTTTCTGCTGTTTGTCCAATGGTTTGTTGGCCATTGGTTGCGGGATAGAGGTAAAGTGGGAAAACTACCTCACCTCCTCTTCTAAAATAATTAAAGTCCATTACACTATTGGTAATTGATAGTACATCCCAATATGGAGATCCCGTTACCACACCTTGTCTTCCTATTGCGATGCCTATATTGTTACCTTTTATAAAATGTTGCATTACATCGATTCGTGGTGAATTAATCCAATATTCATTTCTATCTGGTAAATACATGTAATTAAGGTCAAAAGGTCTATAACTAATATTAACAATCCCTCTACATTTAGCTTCTTTCAAGTCCTTCAACCTGTTTTCCTTTGATGTCCTTCTTGAATCTTTAATACCGTATTGAGTATATGGATTTTCAGCGTTTAAAATTTTATCTGTTATTTCTTCTAATTCCTCTTTTGATTTAAATATTGACAGCCTGTCTATTCCTGTAACAATGCCTGTGTTAAAAGTTATAAATAATTCATCAGGTTTGAAACCTTTTTCATAGTTTGACCGACCATCTTCATCTTTAGGAACAAAGAAATAAAAAGGTTTATTGTATACTAATTCCTTAAAACCAATGTTTTCCAGTGAGTTATCAGAAAGAAAATCATATTTCATTTCTCGTTTACCATACAAATCAAAATGAAATACTTTACCTAATTCGTTTGCCTTTTTCTTTCCTGTTTTTACAAAGATGTTAATTGAAACACCTTGCATAATATCAAATACATTTATATCAGCACTTCCATCAGGGGCAGTTTCTTTTTTCTTACTGTTACCGTGTAAATCTATGGTATAAATTTTATCGTAGGTTTTGAGTAAATGCCAACGCATACCACGAAAAGTAGGATTATCTAAAAAACCGTGAGGATTGATGAACGCCAAAACGCCACTGCCGTTTTTCTCAATGAAGTGTTGACCATAGCGTAAGAATTTTACATAGTCGTCATTCAGCCAATGTTTACGTTCATTAAAATGAACCCCATCCACATATTTATAATCTTCAATAAGTTTGCTAATCCATGCGCCATTGTTTGAAGATATTCCGCTGTATGGCGGATTTCCAATTACACACATTACAGGCGTATCTCTTTTGATGTGATTGGCTTCGTTGGCTTCGGTGCTTAACCAATTGGCAAAGAGAGTGCCTGTGTCTTGGTGATGTTCTTCTAAACTGTTAGTAAGGTAAACTCTAAACCTTTGGTTGGTTGTCGGTTTGTAGCCTGTTTCGGTTAAAAGCAAATCTAATTTTAAATGTGCCATGGCATAACTTGCCATTAGCAACTCAAATCCATTGAGGCGAGGCAATAAATGTGTTTCTACATAGTTGCTCCAAATGCCTTGTTGCCCTTCAAATTTTTTATGAATGTGCTTTACTACTTCCGCTAAAAACGTGCCTGTGCCTGTAGCTGGGTCAAGTATTTGCACTTTGTGCACCTCTTGTTCCGTCTTTTTACCTTGCACATCTATGTTTATTTTTGTTTTGCTATTGTCGGCTAGCCCTTGTGGTAAATCAAACTCTGTTTTTAAGATATCATCAACGGCACGAACTATAAAATTTACAACTGGTTGCGGTGTGTACCAAACGCCTCTTGCTTTTCTTAATTTGGGGTCGTACTCACTCAAGAATGTTTCATAAAAATGAATGATAGGGTCTTCCATTTTTGTTGACTTGCCGTAATTCTTCAAAATCTCTTCAACATTGCAAGCCAAAAATATTTCTACTAAACTATCTACAATCCATTTGATACGGTCGTCTATGTCGGGTCCGGCAATGTAACCAAAGAGTTTGCGTAAAAACGGATTTGATTTTGGAATTAATTCAGCGGCTTCTTGTCGGCTAAAAGTAGGCAAGGTAGGGTCGTGCAAACGAGCTGCAAACATGCCGTAAGCAATAGTTTGAGCATATACGTCGGAAAAACCTTTGGGCGTGATGTCGTGAATGAGAATTTGCTTAAAGGCATTCATTTGGTCTTTAAGTGTGCTGTCTTCTTCATTTACCTCGTCACTTGTTAACGCCTTTTCAATAACATCAGAAAGTAGGCGAGCTTTGCCCGCCATCATTTCTGCCAATTTTTTTGAACTTTTTATTGACTGCCCAATGTGAGAAGCAAAGTCTTTGACGAGATTCGTAAAGGCTGCAAAGTTGCTAGGCAACGACACAATAGTTCCGTTTTGTATTTCAGCAATTGCAATTTTTGTAACGAAAACTCCGTCAATGTACAAATGAAAGTCTAAATAGTCGGTAAAAAGCAAGTTGCTTAGTGAGGCCTTATACCGGTCGAACTGTTCTTTGTTGCCTGTTTTCTTAGCTCCCTCAAGGTCTTTGTCGCCAATGTCTTTTGCTTCAATAAAACCAACAGGTATGTCGCCTTTGGTGATGATATAGTCGGGGGCTCCACAAGTTTGTCGTTTGGGTTCGTTGGTCGCCCTAATGTCAGGCGCTAAACTTTCTAACAGTTGTTGCAGGTCGCCACGAAAAGTATGCTCGGTCGCATTGCCAAGTTTGTATCGATTATTTATATTATCAATGTATTGGTCTAATGTCATGTAGTCTACTTTCAAAATTCAATCGCACAAGATACAAATTTATGTTAGCCTGTTAATAATTGTAGGGAGTCTGTTGGTATTGGGCACAACGTGCAGTGATTGTCGCTTTGCCATACCAATTGCTTCAATCAGGTATTGCACGAGCTAACCTACCCCACCACATCCAACATCTGCTGATGAATCACGCCATTAGTCGCTAGCGTTTCTTTATCGTACACGCTATACACATCGCCTTTGAAGTTGGTAATTTTTCCGCCGGCTTCTTCTACAATAAGGTAGCCTGCTGCAATATCCCAAGGGTTGAGGTTGTATTCCCAAAAGCCATCAAAACGGCCACATGCTACCCAGCATAAATCTATGGCGGCACTGCCCAAGCGGCGTACGGGTAAACCTTTGCGTATAAACTTCTCAAATACGGGTATAGGGTCGGTATCTACCTTGGCCCAACGGTACGGGAAGCCTGTAACCAAACACGCACTTTCTAGGTCGGCTTTTTTACTTACCGAAATTTTCTTGCCATTCAAAAATGCACCTTCACCTTTTTGCGCAAAAAATAGTTCGTTCATAAAAGGGTTCAGTACACAGCCCATTAGCATTTCGCCTTGGTATTCTAGGCCTATGCTAACACAACAAATAGGTATGCCGTGCGCAAAGTTTACAGTGCCATCTATAGGGTCAATAATCCATTTGTATTCGCTATTGGTTGTAATAGCACCAATTTCTTCACTTAAAATAAAATGGTCGGGGTGGTCTTGTTGGATAACAGCTATAATGGCCTTTTCACTTTTCTTGTCAACTTCCGTTACTAAGTTATTGAGCGTGTCTTTGCTTTCTACCTCAAACGTGCCTTCAAAGTATTCTTTTAGCAATGCTGCACCTGCATGGGCTGCGCGGAGTAAGGTGTTTTTGAGGTTCATGGTTTGAATTGTTGGATTGCTATATTGTTGAATTGTTGAATGGTCGATTGTTGATTGTTGATTGTTGTACCGCTATGACGGGAGGCGCAATTGTTATATTGTTGGATTGCTATATTGTTGAATGGTCGATTGTTGATTGCAGGCAGCTAAATTAGTTAGTTATTGGATTGCTACTAATTTTTTTCTGATTATTGGCTTGCAAAGCAGAATGTATAGTCCAAATACTAATTTCTCGTAAAGGGCTACTGCAAGTGTTGGATTGTTTTCCCGCTTATGGCGGGATGCGCATCCCTAATGCTTCCCGCTTGATGCGGGACAGGCTATCCTCGCAAAGGGCTGCTGCAATTGTTGAATTGCAAGTAATTTTTTTTTATTATTCCCGCTTATGTCGGCACAGGCTGTCCTCGCAAAGGGCTTCTGCAATTGTTTGCAGCTAAATTAGCTTGTTGTTGGGTTGCAAGTGGCTAGTGCAACTGTTGACTACAGAATTTTGGCGCCGATACATTTTCAATTGTCCATTATCCATTTTCTCCGCCGCGGCGGATCCATTATCAATTATCAATTGTCCATTCTTGTTCGTAGCAAAGGAAGGTTCAATAACTACCAAAAAAACTTAGCAAACAAAAAGACTATTCCGCTTCCGCTTCTACTTCTTTTACTTCAGGTATCATACGCTTCATCATACCTTCTATGCCGCTCTTAAGCGTTACCATACTGCTTGGGCATCCACTACAGCTGCCTTGCAACATCAATTTTACCTTGCCTTCGTTAAAGCTCTTAAATTGAATAGCGCCGCCATCCATTTCTACAGCAGGCTTTACATAGTCTTCTAGCAATTGCTTAATACGCTTTACCACGTCTTCGTCGTCTTCGCTAATCACATTGCCGCTCGGACGTGCAACGATTTCGTCTTCATTGATCACGGCTTTGCCTTCTTCTAAATATTCTTTTAGAAATTGACGCAGATTAGGAATAATATCTTCCCAAGTACTGTCAACTGTTTTGGTAAGGGTTACAAAATTGCTCGCAATAAAAACACCTTTCACAAACGGAAAGCCAAATAGCTCTTTTGCCAATGGGCTTGGCGCAGCATCTGCTTCTGTTTCGAAGTCGATACTCTTACCCGGATACAAAAGCTTGTTAGCTACAAACTTCATTGTTTCTGGGTTTGGCGTCATTTCGGTATAAATGCTTACAATAGGATTGCCCGTTTTTACTACACTCATCTTTTCAAAAAATTTTATTGTTGCTTACTAAAATAAAATACTTGTTTGCTTTATTGCGCGCGCTTTTGTAGCTGTGCCGTATAAGCTCTTCCACTAGCGCTTTGCAAATGTACAATGTAGTTGCCTTGTGGCAATTGATCTACATTAATTGCTATGGTATTCGTAGCCAAAATGCTTTGTTTTAACACTTCTTTGCCACTCGCGTCTACAATGCGATAATCGTAGTGGCTATTAGGCTCTGCTACAACTATCGTAGCACTGCTTGTACACGGATTTGGGTATAAGGCCAACTTCAAGGGCAGCGCAAAGTTCAAAGAAGTAGGCTGCTGCAAGATGGCTGTACCTATTCTAATACTGTCGCCTGCAGTGCTCAAATCAGCATTGCTTTTATTGACCGCACAAGCAAATTTAATAGCACCTACATTGGTAGCAGGGGCTGTCCATATATAACGCCATGTTGCGTTGCCGCCCATAATAACAGCAGTGCATCCTGCAAGCGTATGGCTTGCGTATACACGGTTGGCAACGGGCGCATTCCAAATGTTGATGTTGTTTGGCATAATGGTATTACTAACGGTACCTACGCCGCTATCCGTCATAAAGGTTGTGCCAAGACACTGAAAGCCTGCACGAAGATTTGTAGTTGGTATAGACACCTCAATTGTATAGGTTGAACCCGGCGTCCATGATGCTGCCGTATTGGCAATATTAGTGCCGCTGGCATCTATAACTTTTACGATATTATTGTCGCCGCTTGTGCCAATGCCTACATGGCAGTATGATTGCGCACAACTTTGCCCAAGGCCCAAACCGCTTACATCTTGTGTAAAGCTTCCAGCGCTATAACTTGCTAGCCCATAAGCAGCAATCACCATGCAAATTGATACAATTGTTTTTTTCATTGTGTTGAATCTTGTTTTGTTGTGTAAAGGTATTACTTATACTGCTGCTAAACTTGTAATTTCAAATCTGCATACATCTCGCTCTGCTGGGGCCTTGTAAAGCAAGCGGCAATTCTCATTTTAGAGCCTTCCTGTTCAATACTGTTTGTCAATGCTGTGCTTCGTAAATCATTATATAAACTTGATTATTACCTGCTTTTACTCGTTTCTATAACATTTGTTGCGGCTACAGCATAACTCAGCAATTTGCCTCTTGGCTAAGCAATATTTTTGCTATTGTCGATATGACACAAAAGGCAGATAGATATTTACGCATTTGGCTCATGGCCGGTTTGGTGCTAATCATTGTACAGGTTTTACTTGGCGGCATTACAAGGCTTACTGGTAGCGGGCTTAGCATTACCGAGTGGAAGCCCATACTTGGGGCGCTCTATCCAAGCAACGATAGCGAATGGCAAGCGGCTTTTACAGAATACAAGAAAATTGCTCAGTACCAATATCTCAATAACGATTATGGCTTGCAACAGTTTAAGTTTATTTTCTTTTGGGAATGGCTGCATCGCAACTGGGCACGCTTGATTGCTTTTGTATTTTTTGTGCCTTATGTGGTGTTTTTGTTTACTGGTATCATCAATAAAAGTAATGCGGCAAAATATGGTTTACTCTTTTTAGTAGGCGCTTTGCAAGGTCTTGTTGGATGGCTAATGGTCAAGAGCGGCGTCAATGATACCAACCTCTATGTAGACCATTTCAAGTTGGCAGCGCACTTTTTAACAGCCTTGCTGGCCCTTGTGCTTGTATGGGTGCTATGGCTGCAAAACAAGTGGCAAGGCATCTCAAGCCCTGAACCAGCACTTAAAAAAGGCGTGCAAGGTGTAGCAGTGCTTATTATTTGTGTACTTAGCCTACAACTTGGCTATGGCGCCTTTATGGCTGGGCTTAAGGCAGCAGCAGCAGCACCTACTTGGCCGAGCATCAATGGCGCTGCCATACCAAAAGGCTTGGCGAGCGCGAGTTGGGTAAGTAATCCCATAAACGTACATTTTGTGCACCGTGGCCTAGCGTATTTATTAGCAATCCTGGTATTTGTAGCAACTTTGCGCGCTAAAAAGGCCGGTTTTACAGGCTTTTTGCTATGGGCACCGCTTTTCTGCGTTTTTGTGCAAGTAGCGCTTGGTATTGCCAGTGTGCTTACAAGCCCCCATGCAGTGCGCAATGCGATGGGCGTATTTGAGTGGAATGCTCTTAGCCACCAGCTTGTTGCCTTGTTTTTGCTAATGAGTCTGATAGCATGGTTGGTAAGGTGTGGCCTCAAGCAAAGGAGCTGATGTTTGTGCTAAAACAGGGCTTCTCAAGCCTTGAAAGCATAGTTTATTTTGCACTTTGCGCCTTTTTTGCGTAATTTGGCTTCTTTTCAGGCATTGAATAAATGAAAAAACTACTATTAATTGCGGTAATGGCATGTGCAGCACAATGGGCTAATGCTCAGGGCGCATGGGACATTTTACATGATATCAAAAGCAACGACAGCCGTCAAGTACACTGGCACGTAGGTTTTGGTATTCCACGTACAGAAAATTTTTACTTCGACAAGTACCAAGGGGAAATCAACTACAACCTCAATGGTGCTGGGCCTTTCTACACACGTTTTGAGTACAGCTTCAATCGTAAATTAAGCCTTAGCCTTGGTGCTAGCTATACAAACTATTGGAATCGTTGGTTAAGAAATGGCGTAGATCCTAGTACTGGCGTGTCAATTCCTTACGAGTATGGTTTGAAAGTAAACAATTACACCGGCGTTGCTAAATTGTACTACCACCTTAGCGTAACCCCGCGTTGGGATTGGTATATCTGCGGTGGCGGTGGATACCAAATGTTTATGCACACAGATTACACGAAGAATACATTGGATACAACATTCAATAGCTACTTTAAGAATCCATATTGGCCTACTTGGGAAGCTGGTGCTGGTTTTAGACACTTCTTCTTAAAGCGTACTGCTGTTTTTGCAGAAGTAGGCTATGGCAAAAGCTATGCGCAAGTTGGTTTTATCATCAAAGTGGCACAGCCAAAACGTAATCGCATATTTTAATCAGTAATAATCACAAGGCTTACAAGCTAACTTTGTAGCCAACAAATTAAGAACAAGACATGACAGCTTTAGTTTCTACAATTTACCAATTAGGCAATGTAATCGGTCCAATCTGCAATATTGCTTTTGTACTTATCATGGCAGTAGGTTGCGCTTATTGCATGAAGAAATATCTTAACTAAACACCAAATGCTGTGGCATTGCAAATGTTACAGTTAAAAATAAGTAAGCACGCAGCCCTAAGTTGCGTGCTTTTTTTTACCAAAGCTTCAAATAGCTAAATTTGTACCATTATGATGCAACGCAGCGATATAGCCGATTTACGCTTAGCCTATAAACAAAGCACATTGCTAGAGCAAGATGTATTGGCTAATCCTATTGCACAGTTTACAAAATGGTTTGACGAAGCCCTTGGCGCACAAGTGGTAGAAGCCAATGCCATGACGCTTTGCACGGTAGACGAGCAAGGTGCACCACATGCCCGCATTGTATTGCTTAAAGATATCACTGATGGAGGCTTTAGTTTTTTTACAAATTATAATAGCACAAAAGGCCATAATATCGCGGCAAACAATAAGGTAAGCTTGGTATTTTTTTGGAAAGAATTAGAACGTCAAGTGCGTATTGACGGTATAGCCACTAAGCTTAGTGCAGAAGTCAACGAAGCTTATTTTAGAAGTAGACCTTTGGGTAGCCAAATTGGCGCTATTGCTAGCGAACAAAGTAATGTACTTGCTACAAGAAATGAACTAGAAGAGCGCTACAATGCCTTGCTCGCCAAGTATGCCACTACCGAAGTGCCGATGCCAAGTCATTGGGGCGGCTACAATGTGCAGCCTACAACCATAGAGTTTTGGCAAGGCCGCGATAATAGATTACACGACCGTTTGCAATACAACAAACAGAACGATGCTTGGCATATTCAAAGATTAAATCCATAATTGTAACTGGTTTTTTTCAAAGGGGCAATATGCTTAAAGCCTCTTATTACAACTATCTTTGCCCGCAGCATGAAGTTCGTAACACATATACAAAACAATGTAGAGCATTTTGCATTGCTCATTAATGATAGCATTTACAATACCATTGATTGCGATGCCAATTTGCCTCAAACTGTTGATGGTTTTTTACAAGATTGGGATGCCTATAGTGCTATTGCAAAAGAAGCACAAGCTGCAATTGAAAGTGGTGCTAAGCAAGTACAGAGCATTGCTTATGCAGACGCAATAATTATTTCGCCTGTGCCACGACCAACAAGTTGTAGAGATGGTTACGCCTTTAGACAACACGTGGCTGCAGCGCGTCGCAATAGAAAGGTAGATATGATTGCTGAGTTTGACCACTACCCTATTTTCTATTTTACAAATCACAATGCTATTCAAGGGCCTGGCGATATTGTATGTATGCCCGACCATTTTCAGAAATTAGATTTCGAATTAGAAAGTGCTATCCTCGTAAAGAAGAAAGGCCGCAATATCACTGCTGCACAAGCCGACGATTATATTGCCGGCTATATGATTATGAACGACATGAGTGCACGCACTTTGCAAATGGAAGAAATGCTGCTTAATCTTGGTCCCGCAAAAGGAAAAGATTTTAGCACAGTGATTGGCCCCATTTTAGTAACGCCCGACGAATTGACTACTTATAAAATGTCTTGCAAAGACAATCATACTGGCAATGCTTTTAACCTTAGCATGAAGTGTTGGGTCAATGGCGTACAAGTGAGCGAGGGCAATATGGGCGACATGGATTGGACATTTGCAGAAATACTTGAACGTTGTGCTTATGGTACGGATATTTTGCCAGGCGATGTAATTGGTAGCGGCACAGTAGGTACTGGTTGCTTCTTAGAACTAAATGGCACTGGTATGCTTAACGACCCTAACTATAAAGTACAATGGTTGCAAGCAGGCGATGTGGTAGATATGGAAATAACTGGCCTCGGCAAACTAAGCAATACCATCGTAAAAGCAGATAGCGACTTTAGCATTCTTGCTTTGAAAAAAGTTTAGTACTTGTGGCAGAAACTTGCATAATCATTGGTGGAGGCGCGGCAGGTTTCTTTTGTGCGGCACAACTTGCGGAGCTGAATCCACGCATTAAAATTACAATCTTAGAAGCTAGTGATAAACTGCTTAGCAAAGTACGCATTAGCGGTGGCGGCCGATGTAATGTAACGCATAACTGCGATAGCATAAGCACTATGGCAAAGCGCTACCCTCGCGGCGAGCAGCATGTCAAAAAAATATTCAAACACTTTTTTGTGCCAGATACTTTAGCTTGGTTTACTAAACGTGGTGTGCCTATTGTTGCAGAAGCTGACGGTCGCATGTTTCCAAAAGCCAATGTTAGTGAAGCGATTATCGATTGCTTGATGCAAGCAACGCAAAAGCCCAATATTAGCATCAAGCTTCACCACAAGGTGCTTAGCATAGAACATGAACAAAATTTTACTCTACATACATCAAGCGCCAAGTTGCAGTGCGATTATCTTGTGATTGCCTGTGGTGGCTTTCCAAAGTTGAGCATGTTTGAATTTATGCAAGGGCTCGGCCATAGTATCGTTACACCAGTGCCAAGTTTGTTTACCTTCAACTTACCCAAACATCCCATTACACAATTGATGGGGCTTGTAGCAACGGATGCACGCATAAGCATAAAAGGCTTCAAGGAAATGAGCGAAGGGCCTGTATTGATAACACATTGGGGATTTAGTGGGCCTGCCGTATTGCGGCTTAGCGCCTTTGCAGCAAGGTTTTTGCAAGAATGTAATTATACCTATACCATCATGCTCAATTGGTGTGCTAGCTTCAATGAAAATACCATGCTTAGCCATCTGCGCGACTTTAGGAATGATAACGGCAGACTAAGCCTCGCCAATGCGAAGCCCGTTGATTTGCCCAATAGACTTTGGCTTTTCTTTTTAGAATCTTGTGGCATTGTGGCCAGTATCAAGTGGAGCGAATTGCCCGCAAAGCAACAGAACCTCTTGGCAAAGACTTTATGCGCAAGCGAATTTGCAGCAAGTGGTAAAACAACCTACAAAGACGAATTTGTAACAGCTGGCGGCGTTGACCTTTCAGAAATAGACAGCAGCACCTGTATGAGCAAAAAAGTAAATCAACTTTATTTTGCAGGAGAGATACTCAACTGCGACGGCATTACTGGCGGGTATAATTTTCAGCATGCATGGAGTAGCGCCAGCGTTGCAGCAAGTAGTATCGCCAAACAAAGTTCTGAACTTAATTAATCGTCTATTTTATATGAAGAAGCTAAGTGTACTATTTGTTGCAGTGTTACTTGCGTCTACTCTAGGCGTCGGATCATGCGGCAAGAAAACAATCTCCTCACTCGAGCAGAAGAAGATTTGTGTGGAGGCCAGCGCTGGCGAGTTTACTACCCTAATTGTAGAATGCAATCGCTTTACTAAAACAATTTCTAGGCAAAAATCTAGCGATGCAAAACTGGATTTACTTTTAGGATTTATTGCAAAGACTCCTTGCTTTAAGCAAGTTAAACTTGTATGCAATAGTTGCATAGAAACTTTTCCGCCACAGAGTGAGATTGCTTTAACTGCAATCATCAATGGTAGTGATAGTACCGTCGTTTTAGATGTACTAATGGATGATGATCTGAAAGTGTTAGATGTACACTAGGTTTTACCGATACAACTTCTTTAGCACTGGCACTGCCTTAAACTCTTCGCGCTCGGTATACAAAGCCATTACGCCGTATGCTACGATAAACGCTGTGCCAATGGCTATACGTGCTGCAGCTGTATCTACAAAAGTGCAAACGTAAGTGCAAGCAAAATAAGCCAATACACTTATGGCAATATACATGGCTATTTTACCTACATTGTAAGGCACAGGATAGTGTTTTTGCCCCGCAAAATAGCTCGCTACCATCATAAAGCCATAACAAGCAAAGCTTGCCCATGCACAAGCAATAAAACCAAAACGCTTAAGGAAAAGCAAATTGATAATTATTGTAATTGCAGCGCCGCCCAAAGTGATATAAGCACCAATCATTGTTTTGTTACTCACCTTATACCAAATGCTTAAGTTGTAGTAAATACCTAAGAAAGTTTTGCCGAGCAATAGTATAGGCACTACAACTAAGCCACTTAAATATTCAGGGTGCTTGTCTGCGCGAATAAAATACTTCCAGATGTCGGTATAGCATGTTACAAACAAATAACATAGGCAACATACTACAACAAATAGATTCATAATGCGGGCATACATCTTTTGTGCATCTTGCCCTGCGCTTTGCTTAATAAAAAATGGCTCGGCGCCCATTCTAAAAGTTTGAATAAACAGCATTATCAAAATAGCCAACTTGTAATTTGCGCCATAGATACCATTTTGGCTTTTGCGGAAAGCCTCTGTGCCTTCAATGAGTTTCGGAATCATGACGCGGTCAATGGTTTCGTTAATCATACCACCGAAGCCAACAATCAGTAGCGGCAATGCATAAATCATCATGCGCTTCCATAATTGCTTATCTAACTGAAACCTAAACGACAATAACTCTTTGCTGAGCAATAGCAAAGTGATAACGCTTGCTATCATGTTGGCAATAAATGCATAGCCAATGCCGTATTCTGGTTTGTACCAACTAAGCCATGTACTGCTTGCGCCATTGGCGGCTAGTTTTGGAAATACATTGATGAGCAAATAAGTCAAACCGAAGGTCAATAAAATATTGATGAGCTTAATAAATGCATACTTACGCGGCTTTTGCTCAAAGCGCAATTTTGCAAATGGTATCGTACTCAAGGTGTCGAATGCAACAATAATTGCAAAGTAAGTAACGTACTCGGGGTGGTCGCTTACAGTCCACAATCTGCTTAGCGGCCCCGTAAGTGCAAGCATTAGCAAGGTTAGTGGTATGGTAGTAAGCAATAAAGAAGTGCTAACGGTATTAAACACAGTATCTTCCTTTTCATCTCTGCTAAACCTAAAATAGGCTGTTTCCATACCATAGGTGAAGATGATGTTGAAGAAAGTAATATTAGCATACACCGTAGTATAGTCGCCAAATTGTGCGCTGCCTAAAGCGGTAAGCAAAGGCGTAAGCATATAGTTGATAAAGCGACCGATAATACCACTAAGGCCGTACCATAGGGTTTGTGTTGCTAATGATTTGATACTCATTTAATAAATTCTAAAAACTGCAGCAAGTAGATGGCATCAAAGGTATAAAAACCACAGCACTCCGCACTAAAGGCTTTATCTTTGACGCAAATCTTTATACAAACATTATGAGAAAATTATTAATCGCAATGGCAACGGCTTGCTTTCTTTTAGTAAGCACAACAAGCACAGCACAACAAGCAACTGACGGCACAGTTGAAGTACTTAAAGCTGCACAACCTTGTGCCGTTATCAACTTCGATAACATGGATGCCGACCTACTTGAAAGTACGCTAAAGCAATACCTTGAGGATAATAAAATTAGCACTGGCGACAAGAGCAAAGGTGTACGTGTATTAAAAGGTGTGGTTTGGCCAGAGCTTAGCCCAGAAAAGCGTGACTATTATATTAAAATAGATGGTAAGAAAGGTAAGAGCACAATGTATCTTGCTAGTAGCAAAGGCTATACTAACTTTATTACAAAAGATGCCGATAAAGAAGACTTTCAACGTATGATTGACTTCTTGACTAACTTTAATAAGCTTGCTACAAAATACCAACTTGGTCTAGACGTAAAAGCTGCGCAAGAAGAAGAAAAGAAGGCAGAGAAAACATACAATGGCAGCGTAAAAGATGGTGAAGATTTAGCGCAAGAGCTTGAGAATATCAAAAAGAAAATTGAAGAAAACAAAGCTGAGCAAGCAAAGAAGCAAGCAGCTTTAGAAGAAGCAAAAAAGAAGCTTGCTGAATTGGAAGCACGCTACAAATAATAATTTAGACGTTTGCTAAGCTGGCAAATGCAAAGCCCGGGCGAGAAATTGCCTGGGTTTTTTGTTCGATTACTTAATTGCTGAATGCTGGTTGTTGCATTGTTATAGTGTTTAATTGTTGCATTGTTCAATTGTTATATTGTTACTTTGTTTTATATTGTTGGTTGCTAATTGTTAGTTTGTGGCCGTACACTTTTCAATGTTCGGCATCCACAAACAATCGACCATTCGACAATTGACCACTTGATGTCAACTAGTCAGAGAGGCAATTGGTGCATCCCAAAATCCAATGATTATCCGCAAAGCTGCACCAAGCATTGACTAGCAAATAGTTTGTAATCTCATGTTTAGGTGTAAGTTTTGTGTTAGTGGTCTTGTACGTGTGTGCATGGGTTTTCCTTTCTTTTGTCTTAGCACAAAAGAAACAAAAAGCCAAGACTTAGAAATATGTTCGCGAAAATCTAGCTCACGCACTAGGCCATCACGCCGCGGCGGACTGAGGCGCCAAGGCTTCGCATCAATCAATGGCTTCGCATTTGGGGCGCTGCACCTGCTGACACAAAGCCCAGCCCTTCCTAGTGCTTGTGACCTGATTTTCTGCTCCATATTTCTAGGTCGGTCCAGCTGCGTATTGGCATGCTTTTGTGTGCTGCCAATGGCAATAATGACATTGCTGTTTTGGGCCTAAAGTACGCTCCAGAGGAGCGGTGCTGTTTGTAGAAATAGGCATAAAGGTTATATGTAGCTCCGTAGGTGCTGGCTGTTAGTTTAAAAATAAGGCTATGACAATCATAATCGTTATATCCTTCAGAAATTGTCCCAGTTTTGTGGATCATCGTGCTAAACACTCATCCGCAAATAAAAAAAGCCCCGCAAATTTGCAGGGCTTGTAAAAATTTATCTATTAAAATTATTGGCCTACAACAAGCTTCGTATTAAAGCTTCTGCCGTTTACCACTTGTAAATTCACTAAATAAGTACCAGCCGCTAAGTGACTAGTTTTATAAGTGTATTTGTTATCGCCGGCTTGTATTGTACCAAGCTTTACTTCATCAATTACCGCGCCTAGAAGAGATGTTATTGTCATATTGACCTCCGCGCTTTTGTTCATTTGAAAATACAAGGTTGTTGCGCCATTGCTTGGGTTTGGTGCCATCGCCAAAGGCTTATCATCACTTGCTTCATCTAAGCCCGCAGGAAATGTGCATTTATTTGCTGCTACCCACTCAAAAATTGGCTTTGTAGGTGGCCATATGGCGTTATTAACGTAGTCGTTTAAAGTATCTGCCCAAGCCTTTTTGTTAGGGCATATCACATAAAATGCAGGATACCAAGGCACTTGATACGCTTGCATAAACGACGAAAAAGATGTTTCACCAGGTTTTGGTGACGATCCTGGGTTCATAATCGGATACGGCGTACCTGCTACCCAATTGCCTACTGTATTTGTGCCTGTGCCTTGTAGGTCTGACAATGTGGTTTGAACGTCTGCTTCTAGAAACAAAATTCGAGCAGTATTGTCGCCAGGAGCGTCGTGTGCCGTGTATAAAGATTCTAATACTTTACTTGTATGAAACGACCAACATGGGCCGCACCATGTTGCTGATGCATCTATCACAACGTACTTGCCTTGGTTGAGCATGCTGTACAGATTTACATTATTGCCATTGATGTCCTGAAATGTGAAGTCTGGTACGGTTGTACCGTCTGCAACTTGTGCTTGCGCACAAAAAGCTAGAAAACTAGCTGCAATTATTAATTTAATTTTTTTCATTCTAGTGAAGTTTTTGGTTCTGTAACAAAAGACGTCCTTCTTTCGCAATTCGTTGGAAATACTGCGGAGTTTGCTACAAAAATGAGCGCAAATCGCAGAACTTAACACAAAAGTGTAGGGCTTAGCTTAAAGCCAGCTTGCCTATTGCGTATTTTTGAACTACATTAAACAACTAATAATACAATAGAAAATTAATAAAAAAAGGTCAGCTGTATTTAGGGATTGACACATTTTCAATTGTCCATTATCCATTATTCATTACTTAAATTGAGAAACCTTAAATCTGTCCCTTTTTCCGCACCTTTGTATTATGCAGCGGAAGGATTTTCTAAAGGCTCTAGCAGCTTTGCCTATTGCAGGTGCGGTATTGCATCTGCCGCAACTAGCAGCTGCTACCAATGAATTGACAAGCACGGATCGCATGCCTGCGCTTTTCTTAGGGCATGGCAGTCCGATGAATGCGATTGAAGAAAATGAGTTTGTGAAAGGCTTTAGAACAATTGCCCAAAAAATTGAGACAAAACCTCAAGCCATTTTATGTATTTCAGCACATTGGGAAACTGCCGGCACGAAGGTTACCGCTATGGATATGCCCAAAACGATACACGATTTTGGCGGCTTCCCTAAAGCACTGCATGAGGTACAATATCCCGCGCCAGGCAGTAAGGCTCTTGTAGATGCTGCCGTAGCAAGTGTTTCTACAACGACAGTTGAAAAAGACTATGCATGGGGCTTAGACCATGGCGCATGGAGTGTAATTAAACATATGTATCCTAATGCAGATGTGCCTGTGGTGCAAATGAGTATAGACTATACCAAAGATGCACAGTACCACTACGAGCTTGCAAAACAATTACAAGCACTTCGACAAAAGGGAGTGCTTATTGTAGGAAGTGGTAATATGGTTCACAACCTTGGCATGGTTGCTTGGGATAAAATACAAGAGGATAATTATGCGTTTGATTGGAATACGGAAGCAATAACTAAAATGAGCTCATGCATTACAAATGCAAATCATGCCGACCTAATCAATTACAAATCTATGGGCAAGGCTTTTGATTTAGCCATACCATCGCCAGAACACTACTTGCCTTTGCTATACATTCTAGCATTGCAAAACAAATCCGAACAAGCTACGATATTCAATAACAAAGCTGTAGCTGGCAGTTTAAGTATGGCTAGCGTGCATATTGCCTAAGCTGTAATTCACCGCAACAATTGCTAGATTGGTGGCAGTGTTTGCGCATTTCCCCGATATAGCGCCGCTTGTGTTTTGTAGATATTAAGTTGTTGCGTAAATTGCTTAAAGAAGTAGGGAAATAATTCTTTAAACACGCTTTAAACACTACATTTACATAAATATTTTAAGTTTCTACAATGAAAAAATTAAGCGTACTACTATTATTCTGTGCAGCGTCATTTATGGTGGCAAGCTGCGGTAGCAAAGGAGCAAAGCCTGATGCAGTTGCAAAAGATTGGATGAACAAGCGTGCTGATGGCGATATCGCTGCAGCAAAAACGATGTGTACAGGCGATGCTGCATCTGCATTAGATTTAGATGCAGCCATGCTAGCTGGCATGCCAGATTCAATGAAAGCAAAAACAAAAGCGCAAGATTGGGAAGTTAGCGGTGCAGCTACTGAAAGTGGCAACACAGCAAGCGTTGTGCTAAAAGAAAAAGCAAGCGGTGATACCAAAACGATTAGCCTTACGAAAGAAGGTGAAAAGTGGATGGTGAGCAGCATGCAATAAATATGGTTCATCTCTAAACACCTACATACTATAAAAGCAAAAAGCCTGGGCAATCGCTCGGGTTTTTTGTTATCAGTCGTTTTGCCAGCTTTATTTTAGCTAATTTTGCAAAATGTTTAAGCAATGCTTGCTGGCTGTATTTAGCCTATTAGCAATATGCACTACGCAAGTGAGTGCAAGAACTTACAAAGTACTTTTTATTGGTAACAGCTATTGCGCTGTAAACGATTTGCCAGGTATGTTACGCGACATGTCCAATAGCATGGGCGATTCTATGCAGGTAACCAGTGTAACACCAGGAGGCTATACCCTTAATGGCCACTGGACAAATACAGCAAGCCTAGCTGCGATTGCTACTCCAGGATGGGATTTTGTGATTATCCAAGCACAAAGCCAAGAGCCTAGTTTTTCGCCGGGCCAAGTTGCTGCCAATACAATGCCATATGCAAAAAGCTTAGATAGTTTTGTAAAAGCAAGTAATAGTTGTGCTGAGGTGCTTTATTATATGACTTGGGGCCGCAAGTATGGCGATCCTGTTAACTGTCCTAATTATAGCGTGTTGTGCACTTACGATGGTATGCAAACACGTTTACGTGATAGCTATGTGCAAATGGCTAACGATAACAATAGCAGCGTGTGTCCAGCTGGGCAAGTATGGCGTAGTATTCGTCAGCAAGATAGTACAATAGAGCTTTATCAAAGCGACTTGAGCCATCCATCAGTTACTGGTACTTATGTTGTTGCCTGTGCATTTTATACATCAATCTACCATAAAGCTTTAAGCGCATCAAGTTTTGTACCTAGCGGCGTAACGGCTGCAAACGCAACGCTTATTCGCAATACAGCTTATGCTATTGTAATGGATAGTATAGAAACATGGCAAGGCAGCGGCAGCATACCACTTGCAAAGTTTAGTGCTACACCTACTGGTTTAACTGCCAATATAACTAACAGTAGCAAACGCAACAACAGCTGCGATTGGTATTGGGGAGATGCGACTAGCACAACAAATGCGCCACAAGCGGCACTAAACCACAACTATGTTACGGCAGGTACTTATACCATCAACATGGTAGCAAGTAGTGCTTGTAAATACGACAGCGCAAAAGCTGTTGTAGAAGTTGTAGTGCCAAATGGTATTACAAACGTAAAGGATGCAACTGCACCAATCATTAGCGCTGGCACAAATCAAATTATATGCAACCTACAGCAAGCTAGCGATATTGTTGAAGTGGTAAATGCAAACGGGCAAATTGTTTTTACAAGCAAGCAAGTAAGCGCTGGAACTACTCTTAGTATTCCATGTGTGAGTGGCTTATACATTGTACGTAGCTTGCAAAGTGGCCGCTTACTACAAAATAAAGTGGTGGTACCTTAGTTGCAAGAGCTACTTACCAGCCAATATCTAATACACCAATCCAAACGCCGCGTTCGTCGGTTTTTACAGGATAGCGCACAAGGTGAAAGCCTTCGCCGCTTACGTTGCGTCCAGTGCGCACATCAAACTGAAATCGATGCAGTGGACATACAAGGCAATTATCTTCATTAATCCAGCCATGTTCAAAAGCGGCACCTGCGTGGGGGCATTTACTTTGAAAAGCATAATACTCGCCTTGTACTTGCGTTACGCAAATATGTTTTTCCGCTAAACGCAAATTGAGAATAATACCTTCTGCAACTAAAAACTCATCGGGCGATGCTACTTTATGCCACTTGTATTTCTTCTCGTCTTGCATGCACTAGCATTAATAGAAAATTGTTTTGTATGGATAGCGCACAGCATAAAGCTCGCGCACCTTATCGAGAATTATTTTTCTAAAATTCTCAAGATTGCTGCGCTCAGTTGCACTTATAAAAATGCAATTGCCATGTGTTTCATTACGCCAACGTCGCTGCACTTGATCCATAAGTTCTGCCCGCACATCATCTGTCAACCACTCGTCGAAGTAAGTTGCTTCAAATGCATCTAGCTTATTAAACACAAGTACATAAGGCTTTTCGCCACAGCCAATTTCGTGCAATGTCGTGTTTACGATATTAATTTGGTCTTCGTATTGTGCGTGGCTTATATCTACCACATGCAGCAGCAGGTCTGCTTCGCGCACTTCATCTAGTGTAGTCTTAAAACTTTCTACAAGATGGTGAGGCAACTTGCGAATAAACCCAACTGTATCACTTAGCAAAAAAGGAGTTTGATCTAATACAATTTTGCGTGTAGTTGTATCTAGCGTTGCAAATAATTTATTTTCTGCTAGCACTTCGCTTTTGCTCAGCATATTCATTATTGTGCTTTTACCTACATTGGTGTACCCAACAAGGCTCACACGTATAAATTCGCCACGCTCTTTGCGTTGTGTGTTGGCTTGCTTATCTATTTCTTTAAGGCGATTGCGCAATAAACTAATTTTCTCGCGAACAATACGACGATCCGTTTCAATTTCACTCTCACCCGGACCACGGCTACCAATACCAGCACCTTGACGCTCTAAGTGCTTCCACATACCACGCAAGCGAGGTAAAATATATTGATACTGCGCTAACTCTACTTGTGCCTTTGCCTGATTGGTTTTGGCACGCGTTGCAAAAATGTCCAGTATTAAATCGCTTCGGTCTATGACGCGTTTACCCCCAAGTGCTTCGGTAATATTGCCAATTTGCGAGCCGCTCAATTCATCATCGAAGATGACCACATCAATATTATGCTTTTGGCAATACAAACGGATTTCTTCAAGCTTGCCTTTACCAAAAAAAGTTCTACTGTCGGGATGCTGTAGTTTTTGAATAAAAGTTTTGTGTGTTTCACAACCAGCAGTGCTCGCCAAAAATTCTAGCTCGGTGAGATACTCGTTAAGCGTATCTTCTGTTTGATGACCAAATACAAGACCACATAGCACAGCTTTCTGCACTACAACTTCAACGCCGGATTTTTTCTTCTCAATCAATGTTGTGCAAAGCTAGCACTGCTTGTGCATTAAAGCGGCTTTTTTATGCGCCGAGCCCAGAAAAATTTACTAGTCTTTTTCCTTAAGAATAACTTCAATATCCTTAATCATTTGCTGCACCTCTTCTTCTTTGGTGCCGTCGTAACTGCGGCTGCGAATGCGGTCGTACTTATCTACAATCAAAAATTTTTGCGTATGAATAAACTGTGGCGTTACCTCTCCCTGTCCGCTATCGGCAACATTAATGAGGTAGTCCTCAAAAGCCATGTCGTATAATTCCTTTTTATCGCCCGTTAAAAAATGCCAATGTTTTGAATCGGCTTCAAATTTATTTGCGTAGCGCTTCAATTGTGCAACGGTATCTACTTCTGGATCTACTGTATGGCTTAGAATTACAACATTATCATTATTTCTAAATGCCATAAAAACCTTGCTCATGTTTTCGTTCATTTTAGGGCATATGCCTTGGCAAGTAGTAAAAAAGTATTCGATTACTTTAATCTTATTTTCTACATCCTTATTCGTTACAACTTTCCCGTCTTGATTTGTAAAACTAAAGGCTCCTACCTTATGGCCTGGCAAGCCGAGTGTAGCAAGTTTGCGTGGATTTTGCTTATACTCGTAATAGTAGTAAGTAAGAAAACCAGCAGATAACAAGGCAAGAAATATAGGTATGATGACACGACTTTTCATTGTAAGCACAAAGGTACAAGCTGTGTAAGCTGCGCTGCTTACAAGCTTTGCTGATATTGCACACAAGTGAGTAAGCTTAGCTTATAGGTACTATAAATTTTAACAATACCCATAGCACTGGCGCTGCCAGCAAGATACTATCAAATCTATCTAGTGCGCCGCCATGGCCCGGCATAATATTGCCGCTGTCTTTGATGCCTGCTTTGCGCTTTAGCCAACTTTCTAGTAAGTCACCTAAGGTGCCTGCTATGCTAGCGCAAAAGCCTAAGCAAAGCCAAGTGCTCATCGTAAACCTTTTGTCGAAATAGCCCCAAACGCATGCCACTGCTATGCTTAAAGCGCTGCCGCCAATTGTGCCTTCCCATGTTTTCTTTGGTGAGATGATGGGTGCCATTTTATGCTTACCAATCAATGAGCCTACCACATATTGCATGGTATCGTTTACCCAAATTAAAACGACGAGCGCTAGGGGTAAAAAATTATTGGTTCTAAAGCACTGTGCTAATGCTGCAAATCCAAGTGGTACATAAATATAGCCACTCAATAAACCAAGCGATACTTTGCCATAGTTGAGCATACCCATGGCCATTACAAGCAAGAGTGCTGCAGTGGCGATATAGGCGATACGATTTTGCTTGATATTCTCTAAGAAATAAATACCGCCCGCCTCGCTCAGGTACAAAAAGAAAATGGTCATTGACAAGGCATACAGCAAAGGCACGGTAGTGTTTGGCGCTTGCTTGTGAATATGCTCTTGAATTTTGAGATACTCTGTACTAGCGATAAAGCATACAATGGCAAATACTGCTATAAAGGGAAGTTTGCCGCCCAAAAGCGCAGCCAACATGATGACGCCAAAGGCAATAGCGCTAAGTGCGCGTGTTTTGAATACACCAAGGTCTAATGGCATCTTGCAAATGTAATTAATGCGTGTTAGAATTGAGCTTAGCAATATGCGTCATTGCAAGCACGACATCTTCTTGTTTTACTTTAATGGCAATATCGCCAAAGCCATAGGCTGTGTCTTGCATATTGAATACAATGCATTTTATACCATACTCGGTAAGTGCACCTTGAATGGCAAAGGCTTCAAAGCTGCTAGTTGTTGTATAAATTTCTACCCAAGTACTCATGGGCTACACTTTTACAGCTATTGGTTTATAAAATTTACGCACGAGCCACAGTGCAGCTATGCACGTAACTAAACTTAGTGCTCCTTGCCACAGCGGGACATTTGGCGTTTCGTTGACGTCTATTGACAGCTTGCCAATTTTATGTAAGTAAGTTAGAAAAACTTGCAAGCCATTATTGAAGAAATGCCCAAGAATACAAGGGTAAATACTACTAGTGTAAACATAGATATAGCCTAATACAATGCCTAAGAAAATACGTGGCAATATGCTTAGCATTTGTCCGTGCAGCAGCCCAAACAAGACAGCAGTAAGCACTATGGCAATAGCAATGCGATGTTTACCAAAGGCATTGATGAGTATTGGTTGCAGGCAGGCTCTAAAAAACAACTCTTCTGCAATGGCTGGCAGTAAAGCAATGTAAAAAAGCGTCAGCAATAGTTGTGGTACGGTTCTAATATCTAAAAAAGCCTTGGTCAGCTCCTCAGCTTTTTTTTCGGCTGCAACACTTGATGTCGGCATAGGAATTTTGAGATTCCATTCTGCAATTAAACCAACAAAACCCAAGCCGCATAACATAGCTAAAACTGCCCATAAGTACTGCCAATTATTGAAAGCAGGCTTAAAGCCTAGCTGCGATATAATATTTTTATTCGCTAAATAGGCATACAGAAAAGCGGGCGCTGCAAATGTTGCTAGCGTATAAATTGTTTGCACAACAATCAAATCTTGTAGATATCCCTTGTTTGAAAAATCCGTGAACGACAAGAAAGCCGTTGGCGACATGTCGCTAATCAAGGGAATGATTGCCATCGCTAGGGCAATGCCAAGCACAAAGCAGCACAAAAAACTCAAGGCCAATGCTAACACCTGATGTGCCCATGATTGTGTGGCGATGTTGCGTGCTATCATGTGGCAAATGTAGTGTGGGCGAGGGGAATAATATGTTGATCCTTCATCTAATTGCCATATTAGTTATTTCTTGCAAGCAATAGCAGCTATAAGTTTGCATATCCAGCATTGACATTGCAGTGCTCTTTCACAAACCATCTTTACCTTAGCTGCTGCATGAAAATTCTTTTACTTTTTGTAGCAGGAGGGCTTGGCACTTTATGTAGATATGCATGTGGTAAACTCGTAGCTTACGAGGAGGGTAAATTTCCAACTGCTACACTCATCATAAATATTATTGGTTGTGTTATTATTGGCATACTTTATGGTCTAGCTCAAAAACGTAGTATAGATGAATATACTAAAAGCATTTTAGCCATCGGTTTTTGTGGCGGCTTTACCACCTTTAGTGCGTTTGGATTAGAAACCTTGCATCTGCTAAAAGAACAAAACCATGCTGCAGCGGTTTTGTACATCGTATTAAGCGTTGTGCTTGGCCTTGCAGCTGTATTTGTAGGCATGCAAATCGCAAAAATCTAAAGCTATAGTACGAATGAACTACAAGTGTGCGTAGTATAAATGGGCTATACTTTACAAGCGTTTAAGAATAGCTTTGCGCGCATTTAACAATCGCCGATTAAGCTTGGCACTAAGTTTGGATTCTAATTATCAAACAAACGATGCAAACAATGAGAGTACGTTTTTTACAAATACTTGCAGCACTCCTGTTAATCAGCACTGCCGCAATGGCACAAAGAAAAATAGTTGTATTGAGTCCGCAAGTAACCATACAAGGCAATTTGCCAAACAAATGGACTGAAGCGCAAGTTAGTCAGTTGCGCAATCAATTGGCCACAACTTATCAAAGCCAAGTTGTAAGCAAGCTTATTCGTGAGCGCAACAAAAACAGAAACCGTGGTATGCGTGTTGATATAATTGCGTTAAAAAGTGGAGAGCAAGTACCGGTTGGCACGGATGTTGCGTATGTAGTAATACCAAGAGTGAATCATGTAATTTATATGAGTCCGGCACAAGCAAATATGATAAACACAAGCAGTGCATTCGTGAATTTCAATACACCGTTTTGGAGTCCGTATGTTCGTGCTAATGATAGCTACTGTTCTGTAAACGTCAACGAAGGCAATACGCGGAACGTTGTTGTTAGTAACAGAATAATGAGCAACCGCGTGGCAAATCGCTTATTTAAGTGGATTCGCTAGCGCACATAAAGTAGGATAGTTTTAGTAGAGTTAATAGTAGAGAGCACAAGAGCCTGGGGTGGAAACACTTTCAGGCTTTTGTGTTTTAAAAAGCATGCCCTTTAAAACAAAAAAACCATACAACGTATTGCATGGCTTTTTTGTTCCCCCAATATAAAAGTTTTAATTAATAATCATCGTCGTCGTCAAACACATCAAGCGAACCAAAATCGTCGTCGATTTTAAATTCATCATCTGGTTTGAAGTCTTCCTCCACATCGTCGTCGTCGGCACCACGCTTTCCAGCTTTGCCTTTACTTACAGGACGCTCAAATTCTTGAAACTCGTCGCCGTAATCGTCGTCGTCTAAATCGTCACCATCATCATCGTCGTCGTCATCGTCATCTTGCTCATAACGACTTTTTACGCGACTGCCTGCTGGCTTGTCATCGTCTAGATCATCGATTTCGTCTTCGTCTTCAGCTTCTTTCTTGCTGCCTTTTGCTTTAGTGCTTTCTTTTGGCGTAGGCTTGCTACTGCCTGCTGATTTTTTTGCTGCTGCCATAACTAATGCTTTTCAGTGGTGTAAATTTTCAAACGAATTTCCAAACAAAAAAAATTTTTTTTGAATTTTTTTTTTGTAAAGATGCACAAAATATCATGGCGTAGCGCTGTAAATTTTTTTCGCTAGTTTTACAGGCATGCATTTGGTAGAGGTAAGTAGCCCAGAACAGTTAAAAGCGTTTGTTGAGATGCCAGTACAGATGTACAAGCAGGATGCCAACTATATACGCCCTCTAGACAAAGATGTGTACGAAGTTTTTAACCCAGACAAGAATAAACTGTACAAAACGGGGAAGTGCAAACAATGGCTTTTGCAGAGCGAGGATGGGACAAACATTGGCAGAATAGCAGCATTTGTTAATAAAAAATACAAACAAGCGCAACCAACTGGCGGTATGGGTTTCTTTGAATGTCCCAATAATCAAGAAGCTGCTAATCTTTTGCTAGATACTGCCAAAAGATGGTTACAAAGCGAAGGCATGGAAGCCATGGATGGGCCAATCAATTTTGGCGAACGCGATAAATTTTGGGGCGTACTAGTGAGCGGTTACGACGAGCAGCCTTTGTACGGCATGACCTACAACCCGCCCTACTATAAAGATCTTTTAGAGGCCTATGGCTTTCAAGTGTATTTTCATCAATTGTGCTTTGGTATGCACAAGGATCAAACGATGGATCAAAAGTTCAAAAATCTCTACGACAAATATGATGCCGACCCCGATTTTGAACTGCGCACCATAGACAAGAGCCAACTAGATAAGTATGCCGAAGACTTTTGCACCATATACAATGCCGCCTTTGCTGGACATGGCGAAGGAAAAGCATTGGATATACGCATGGCAAAAGGCATGTTTGCAAGCATGAAGGCTGTAATGGATCCAAAAATATGCTGGTACGTGTATTACAAAAACCAACCGGTTGCAATGTGGATCAATTTGCCAGACCTCAACGACTACTTTAAGTATTTTAATGGCAAGCTTGGTTGGTGGCAAAAATTGCAATTTGTGTATCTACAGAAATTTCGCAAAGCAAAGCGTTTTGTGGGCATTGTTTACGGCGTTCACCCCGACTGGCAAGGCAAAGGTTGCGATGCCTATATGATATGGGCAAGCCGCGAATACGTGCATAAAGTAAATGCTTACGATAAGTTTGAAATGCAATGGATAGGCGACTTTAATCCAAAGATGGTCAACTTGAGTAAAAACCTTGGCGCAAGCGAAGTGCGTAGGCTAAGCACCTACCGTTATCTTTTTGATAGAACAAAAGAATTTAAGCGCATGGGCGCTGTGTAGCACGAGCAGCTCTAGCTATTGTATTAGCAATTTCTGCGTGCTAACGCTACCGTCTAGCATTGTAATGCGTGCTAAGTATGTGCCTGCTTTTAAGTCTGCAACATTAAGCACAGTGCTATTGCCCTTTAAAGCTTCTTGCTTTATTAATGCACCTGCAATGGTGTACAATTGGCAACTTGCTAAGCCTTGTCCAGTAATAACAACTTGCGTTTGTGCTGGATTAGGCGCAAGAATTACTTGCTGATTAGCAATGCTTGACATGCCCAATGGAAATAAATTCTCGTTTGCTGTAAAGCTTACAGTGTCATCACAAATCCAGTTATTAGGGTCTACCATTACACCTGTAATTGTTCTAGGCGTAAAGAATGAATAATACTCAGTATTGCTTTGCACATTTACTTTTACCGTTGTATCGCCTGTTGTGGTATAAAGTTTTAACTCCAAAGGACCAGTAAACAATGGTGTAACAGATGTGCTTGTTGTATGCGTCAATTTAATTGTCGCTACGGCACCATTGCTATTGTATTGGCCCGTATAAATTGGATAACCTTCGCCAAAAATCCACTCGTTGAAATAGTTAGTAAGGTTCATGCCAGTAGTAGCTTCTGCACTAGCCTTAAACTCGTTGATGCTTGCAGTGGCATTGCCGTACTGATTCAAGAAATTATTTGTTGCAGCAAAAAACAAACTGTCGCCAAGATAGAAGCGCAATGTGTGAATCACTGCACCACCTTTACTATAAGATAAACGACTATCAAACACACGTGCATTGCTTGTATCTATGGTATAAATGCTACCACCAGGTAAGCTCTTAACACTGTTATGAAAACTACGAATTTTATTGCCTCCACTAATCGGTCCTCTAAAACGAGCACGTACTAAAAACTCGCCATAGCTAGCCCAACCTTCGTTAATCCAAATGTCGCGCCAGGTGCGGCAAGTTACATGGTCGCCAAACCACTGATGCATCAATTCGTGACCATCTATATCAAAACTAAACGAGCCTAAGCTTGTCATGGTTTGATGCTCCATACCGCCGCCAAAAGGTGCCATGCAGTGACCGTACTTGATGTCTTTATAAGGATATGGTGTAAGTAAACTATCTAAATAAGTTATCATTAGACCACAACTATCTATCTGCGCTTTAAAGTTCGGTAGCGTACCCGGATTGTCGTATACAAAGTTTTGATACAACACACTATCGGCGCCGCTGTTAACTGGCACCTTGTAACTATAATCTACATATTGACTAACTGCCACAGAAATGAGGTAATAATCAATCACAGAATTATTGTGCCAGCGGTAACGCTTTTGATTGCCAGGTAAAACATCTACGCCCACTAAAACACCATTGCTACCTGCCATGTTGCTATCGGCTGTTGTGATATACACTTTGCAGCTGTCTGCTTTGTCTTGCAAAAATTGTTTGCATGGCCACCACTCGTGTGCAAAGTATGGCTGGCTAAGACTCCACACTACTTCATTACCCCAGCTTGGAGAATTGTCTTGGCTATATGCGTTTCCAATTGCAGCACTTGAACCTTGTGGCGCAGTGCCATTATAGTAAATGGTAATACTAAAAGCTGTACCTGCAGGAATTGTTGAAGGCAAAAGCGCGTAAGCCTCGTCGTTTGGATGTACAACGGTAATTTGAGCACCGTTGTAAACAACACTATCAATATTATGATTGCCGTGTAATTCAAAAGCAAAACTATCAAGGTTATTAATAGCACGTGCTGCAATAATCACATTACCACGCACAAAAAGTGTATTGGTTTGGCACTCTATGTTAAGATGATAACTCGTAACGTCGTACTTGCTCATCAATGCAACAGCATTATTAGAAGCACGACTTTTACGTACAGCTGGCCTACTAGCCTTATGCGCTGCACAAGCATGCACATCACAATCTTCTACAATTACTTGGGCCTGCGACAAATTGCAGCCAAAAACCAAAGCCAAAACAAATAGTACTACTTTTTGCATCCATGCAAGATACCGCTAGTACTGTAATTGCTTGTATTAACAGCGATGAGTTGTGATATAAATGCGAAGAATTAACCTAGGTAAAGCAGCTACTTGTTTTTCGGCAGCACAATAAGCATGTGGTGCAAATTTAAACTTTACCTTTCAAGCTAGTCTAAGAGTAAAACTTCCACAAAATGAAGGCTTTTCGCATAATAGTACTAACAACTTTGACGCTTACAAATTTTGTACATTTTTGTGCTGCACAAACCAGTAACAATAAATTGTATACCAACTTAGTGATGGAAGGCAGTGGCGTAAAACTGTTTAGCTATATCGGCGCACTGCAAGTATTAGATAGTGCAAAGCATTTGAGTCAAATCAAAAACTTTGGTGGCACAAGCGGCGGTTGTGTGATGGCTAGTTTGCTATGCGTAGGTTATACCTGTACAGAGCTAGATAGTATTGCATACAGTGTTAAAGTGCAAACCTTTGCAGATGCTGGCAAGATTTACAACAGTCGCATCAAGCGTATCAACAAAAATTTTGGCTTCTATAAAGGCGATGCATTTGTAAAGTGGATGGAAAATTTAGTTGCTGCAAAAACTGGCAATGCCAATATTACGTTGCTAGAATTACATCAACTTGCACTGCAAGGCAAAGCCAAAGATTTATTTGCAGTTGCAACAGACTTGAGTACACAAACTTGTGTAGTGCTTAGCCACAGAACTTTTCCTAACATGCGTATTGTAGATGCGGTGCGCTGTAGTATGAGTATACCGCTTGCGTACAAAGCTGTACTTATCGACAAGCAAGGCAAAACTTATAGCAATATTAAGGATGCCGACAGTTTGCATGTATTGGTAGATGGTGGTGCTTTGCATAATTATCCGATTGACATGTTTGATACTATTACGCCGCAGGCACAAACTTTGGGTATTATGATAGAAAATGATGCCTACCTTGGCTTAAATGAGCGCTATGTGCCAATTACGAATTTCAAAACTTATACAGAAGCGCTGTACCATACAACAGTTGAAAAACCGCTAACAAGTGAAGCGAATAGAGCAAGAAGCATAATTATTACAATGAGACCAATATCTGCACGCATCAAAAAGATACCAAAAGAAAGCGTGCAGTATATGATACAACAAGGAAAACTTGGGGCGCAAAATTACTTGAATAGCAAGCAGCACTAGCTTTGTCATTGCAACGTTAAGATAATTTTACGTTTTTCCAACCAAGCCCCTTATGGAATGCATGTAACTTGTGCATCAAGGAGGAGCTGCTATGTTTAAGTTAAATTTATTAAATCGGGTATGCTGCACAATATCACTTGCAGCACTAATGTTTACTGGCACTTTACAGGCTCAAAGCTTGCGTGCAAGAAGTACACGTGATTCTATGCTGCATTACTATGCACTAGACGCACAACAACTTCATTTTATCTATACAAAGGGCACTGTGCCGGATACGAGCTATTTGTTTCAAAATTTTTACAAAGCAAGTCCTGCACGTATCACTACTGTGCCAGATAGTTTTGCCTTTGGTTGCTACTTAGAAGCAAACATCAGCAACAATAAGGTAGAATACAATATCTTAAGTCGTGTGCCTTTTACAATCGTCTTCAAAAAAATTGGCCAAGACGATGTGATGTATTTGCATGATAATACAACACGCACTAAAGACATGATTAGCGATGCAAGTATATTGTATCAAGGCACAGTAGCGCAATACGACGAAGGTTATGGTGGCTATGTGCTTCCAAAAACAAGAATAGCCACTAGAAAAAAACCAATCTCGCAGAATTATCTACTCATTACGTATAAGGACAAGCCTTATCTATACAAGGCATTCGTTAGTGTGCCTTCGCCGTCGTATGGTGGTGGTGGCAATTACGCACAACCGCATCTCTATGGCTACTTTATAAGCGACAAGCCAAAGTACAAACCACTAGACACTTTGCGCCTGAAAGCCTATCTTTTGTTTAGCACGGGCAAAGCGGTAACGGAAGCTTGCGTACTAGAACTAACAGATGCCAGCAATGGAAAGAGAGTATTTAAACGTGTCATCAAATCAAGCAGTAAAGGTGCTTTTGTGTACGACTATGTGCTACCCGACTCGTTAAAGACTGACAGAGACTACGAATTACGTATAGGTCCCGCTAGTATGGCAAGTCGTTATCATAGAACAATTTCATTTAAACTAGAAGATTATAAACTAGACAATAGCAAGCTAAGTGTAGAACTCTCTAAAACTAATTTGTTTGCGGGCGACACACTTGCTTTGATTGTAAATACGAGTGATGCCAATGGTTTTCCATTGCAAGGTGTGCGTCTGCAGTATAAAGTAAGCATACTCAATGTTAGTGCGCTGCATAAAGATAGCTTACTGCTTACCAATACAATGCATGACAAATGGAATGCTATTGATACTATTCTGCCTTATGCATCGCAGCATGTATTTTTTATTAAGCCAAGCGATTTGCCGCCCATTACTGCTAATTACACGATTGAAGCAAGTCTAACAGATGCGCAATTCGAGCAAAAAAAATTTCCATTGGCATTTTTATATGACGCCGTGCCACATCGTAGTTTTATTTTTCAGGACAAAGATAGTTTGCGCGTAAGGCACACTTATAAGGGACGTGATACTATTGAAAAGTTCACCCTTAAGTATTACGACGAACAAGGTAAAATGTGCGACTCGCTTGTGATACGCACGCCATACAATGCAAAACTGCAAGCCCATTATCGCACAGCGCAGCTCTTTATAAGCACTACTCGCGAAGGCAAAACAAGAGATAGCCTTTATTTAAGCGCGCCAATTAGTTTTAATGCTTTAAGCATATTACAAACAACAGGCGAAAAGAATAGTAAGGCTTTTAAAGTGTCCTTTAAATACCCCTTTGCGCAAAAAGTGCATTACAAAGTTTACAAAGGCACAACACTTATTGCAAGTGGTGCAGATACTGCACTTGCTTTTGAAACTGCAGACACCACTTTAAGTACTTACAAAATTCTAATGAGCAATAATTTCAATGGTAAATTAGAAGATAATGTGCACTGGGTATACTTCTATCCACTGCACAAAAAACTAAGTGTAAGCAGTAATTTACCTGAGCAAGCATTTCCGGGGCAATACTTAGATGTTGAATTTAGCGTCAGCGATTTTTATGGTAGACCTGCCAAGAATATTAACCTTGCTGCCTATGCCATCAATGCGATGTTTGCTAGTAGCATTAGTGAGCCTTATTTAGATGTGCCTGCGCAATACACCACGGCAACTAAAACTGTTACAGTATCGGGTGCTCATCCCTATTTTTCTGCTGTAGCGCTAGCCGCACAAGGCAATCACTACTTAAAGAAGCAACACGTGCCTAGATTTAACTTGTATAAAAACGAATACTATCAATTACTACTTGCACCACAAGGCTTAGCGCAGGTGCGCAGTACCAAACAGCAGCCGAATGCAGAAGTAGCGGTATTTATGTCTAGAAATGCATGTGCCTATCTGCCTAAATACGTTAAAGTTGATGGCGAGTTTATGCAACTAACAAGTGTAAGCAATCCGCATCAGAGTTCGTTTTTTGTATCGCCAGGCAAACACACTTTTCAAGTGCGGGTATTTGATAGGTTATTACAAATTAATAATGTACAAGTAGATAGCTTTAGCAAACTTCATCTTTGCATTAATCTCGATAGTGTAGAAGCTGGTGTAGCAAAAAATATTATTCAAATTGGTGATACCATGAGCCGCACTATGCCAAGCGAAGCAGAGAGGCAGGCCATAGAAAATAGTTTGCTCCTACTTAGCAATATCCTTATTGATAGTGTGCTAACTATTAATAATACAGCACTAACCGCAAGGCAATTTAGACAGTACAGCAATGTAATGAGCACGGTATTGGTAGATGGCGATGCGTTTAATGCGATTCTGCCATACAATGCAAAACCTGTGCAATTATTTCACAAGCATAACAGGCATACACTATATACTGGCAGGCATTTCTACTATTTTGATATAGTAAGTAATGCATTTGTACAAAAGTCTTTAAGCAAGAGTGCGCCATTTGTGTTTAACTTTATTGAACAAGCAGCAAGCGCAGAAGATATTGCCTACTATTTAGAACCTGACACAATTGTTGTAAAGCAAGAAGCGACACAAGTTGGCATGACGACCAATACTCGCTTTAGTCAGAAGTACTTTGATGGTAATAGTTTTCAATACTATCCGTCTGTGTATACTGCAAATACTGCTACGGTTAAAGTACTAGGCAGTGCCAAAGCACAAGCGACGCATTTGTGGCTAGTAAGTAAAACGCAAAAAGCTAGAAGTTTATTTACACATCTTAGTAATGGCAGTATAGTCAATTGTTCTATTACATCCAATAACATGGACGTGTATCTTTTTTACACCGATAATACTTTTACCTTCTTGCCCAATATGAATATCCCTGCGCTTAGCACCTTGTACTTATGCACCGACTCTTTGCCGAAAAGTATCATTACAGAAGAAGCGCTTGCCCCAGCCCTTGATGTGTACAATGCCATTACTGCAACGCCAATGATGCCTTTTTATGGCGCTCCACAAGAAAGCAATAAGCTAGAATTAAAAGCAACAACTATCGACAACAGCAATGGCAATATGTATTTTAGAGGTATTGTTACTGGCGAAGGTGTTAAGTCTGTTGGTTACGCTGATATCATTATTGAAAAACAAGGTCGCTATGTTGCAGGTGCAACAACCAACGTCAAAGGTGAGTTTGAATTTTTAGGCCTGCCCGCTGGCGTTTACGAAGTGAAAGTTTTTGCATTGGGTTATCAGTATAAATATTACTACAATGCTGCACTAATTGGCACAAAGGGCTTAAGTACAGTAATTAGCTTGCAAGACCGTCAAACAGGAGCGCCAAAATATGAGGCATTGAACAATAACTTTAGCTATGCAGCATATCCAATTGTAAGCGATAGCCAAAAATATATTCGTGTACATGTTTACAGCGCAAGTACGAGGCAGCCAATTACTGCTAATAGTATTTCTTTGCGCGCACCTGACGGCATTACTGCCACTAGCACACCGCGTAGTAATGTGTGTACGTTTATGAATATTACTGGCAGTGGTAACAATTTAGAAGTTAAAGCAAACAAATACAATACATATACTTTAGAAGGCTTGTTTAGTACGGATATGTTTCGACAAGAGGTGTATGTGTATTTGAATGACAGTGTGGGAGAACAGGATTATTATAGATTGCAAGTTCGCACAGTTGCAGCACTGTATGATAAGGGATTAGGATACGGATTACTGTCTGCAAATGACAATGAAGGCGAGTTCTCGAGAAGCCATGCCTTCATGTCAGTTGCCAATCCAGGCACACCGCCTGCCATAACTGCTACACAAATAGAAAAACTTGCATCAACAAATGCTTCTGATGCAGTAAGTCTGCGTGCAGGTGTGTATCAGGCTCGCAATGCAGCTGGCATTAATATGGGCGGTGGCCGCACTGAAGGTACCCGGTACATGATAGATGGGATGATGGTAACAGGTAGTACTGCTTTAGCTTATGGCAGTGTTGATGCGGTGCAAGTGAACGTTGGAGGCTTGCCTGCGAGTCTTGGCGGCGGCGATGGTGGTTATGTACAATACACAGGCTATGGCGGCGGCGGCGGTTATAGCTACTACGGTAAAGCCAAAGCGCCTCGCAAAAAAGAAGATGCCATGTGGGACGACATGTTAAATGGCGATGAAGCGCAGCAGTACCGCGAAAATTTCAAAGACAATGCCTACTGGCTTGCCAACTACACAACAGACAAAAATGGCAAAGCTTATGCGCGTATTAAACTACCAGACAATATCACAGAATGGCAGGCATTTAACTTAGCGATGGGAGAGCAATTTTACTATGGCCAAAGTTCACAAAAACTGAGGGTATATAAACCACTACAAACAATTAGTTTTATGCCCGAATGCCTCCATCAAGGTGATAGCATTCGCATTACAGCACGCTTTACAAACCTCACAAGCGAGGCAAAACGAATTACCACATTCTTTGAGCAAAACGCATCTTCGCTCAAGAGCAATGATGTGCTTGTTACCGATAATAATACAGACAGTGTGTTAGTTATTGCACAAACCTTGGATACGCTGCAGCTTACCGCAGGGTTGCGTTTCCAAGATAAGTACACCGATGCCGAACGCAAGAAAATACCAGTGTTTGACAATGTACTGCATCACTACTATTACCAATCCATCATGATGGACCATGATAGTACATACAATATTCGCTTTGGAAACGGCAGCATTACTACCTTAACGTTTAACAACAACTTGTACGAACGCATTTTGCAATACACAAGCGAACTAAGCAATTATAGTTATGGCTGTGTAGAACAAACAAGTAGTAAACTAAAGGCCTTGCTATTCCAGCAAGAAATTAATGCAAAACTTGGCCGTAAGGTTATACGCGATGTAGAAATTATGCGCCTCATAGAGCGTTTAGAAGATATGCAAAACAGCAATGGCACTTTTGGTTGGTGGCGCAAAGGCAGTGCCGATATGCGTATGACAAGCTATGCCTTTGAAGCACTGCTGCTTGCACAGAAAAAAGGGTATACCTGTCATGGCGCTGCAGATGCGGCTACAGCATTGGAGAAAAATCTTCCAATGATGCCAACAAACGAAAAGCTTGTGACACTTTATACGCTAGCAAGTAATGGCTTTATTTCACTTAACAGGTCGCAGCTCATGGGTATCAACCCAGTGAACTTAAATGCACACGATAAATTGTACTACTACAAATTATCGATGATGCTAGGTGATAAAGTAAGCGACAACGATATCTATAATATGTGCCTTGAAATCAACAATGCAGCGCGCACTTGTGGCTATGGCAATTTCTTTGAAGACGAAAGAGCGCTGATGTTTAAGGCCATACAACTTTATAAGGGCACAAGTGTTGGTCAGCAAATGCAAGATATGTTTGGGCATCAAATCCTGAATGGTAGTTTAGACAAAAATCTAAACACATTTAGTAAAGCAACGCTTATTGAAGCTCTCATGCTGCAAGAAGAAGCCAAAGGCAAAAGCATCGGTAGTACTTTGGTGATTAATGATACCATCAAAGTGAATGCTTTTCCGTATACGCTAAAAACACGTGCTGCGCAAGTTCGTATTGCACACACAGGTAGCGATGTATTCTTGCAAACAGCAGAGCAACACAATGTATACATGCCGCAAAAAGTAGATAGCGTGTTTGGCATTAATACTTCTTTCTTGGTGAATGGTAATACAGTAAACAAGCTACAACGTGGCACAAATACTACACTGCGCATTAATATGAGTGCGTACAAAACCAAAGAACATGTAATGATAGAAATACCACTACCAGCTGGTATTCGCATAACAAATAAGAATGCAATACAGTTGAGTGGCGAAGACTATATTGAGTATCACAAAGACAAGATTATCATCTTCAAAAGCAAATTAGCCCAAGGTGATGCTGCAATTGATATTCCAGTACAAGTGGTATTTGCAGGTAAATTTAATATGCCGGCCGCCCAAGCAAGTCTAATGTATTATCCGTTTATTAATGGCAATAATACAGACAAGGTAGTGGAGATTGAGTAGAGAATTGCTGATGGCTGAATGGTTGATTGTTGGATGGTTGATTGTCGATTGCTGATTGCTAATTGCTGGATTGAAGCGACTTCAGGCTAGTTGATATTAGACACTATTGCGATGATAGGTAAATAAGGCGCATAATTCCTTTAGCCATGATTAACATGCTATGCTGGCATGGTATTTCTTTCAACGAGGACAATACATGAGTACTAAAATAGATGTGAAGTAGAATTTTGTGGCAGTAAATTCCTAATGCGTACGCTGGCTTTAACAATCGACAATCAGCAATCAGCAACTAATAAGGCAAAAACTAGCTAGTGAGCATTTAAGCACTTTGCTCTCTAAATTCCTTACTTTTACCCTCCACAAAAAAAATACTCAATCGTGCAGAAATTATATTTGCTAGACGCTTTTGCTTTAATATATCGAGCCTATTATGCCTTGGCAAAAAACCCAAGACTTACCAGTGCAGGCAAAAATACCAACGCACAATTTGGCTTTACCAATACACTGCTCGAGCTGCTCAACAAAGAAAAGCCAACACACATAGCTGTTGCATTTGATAGTGCTGAAGCTACCGTGCGCGACTTAGAGCACGATTTTTATAAGGCAAATCGCGAGCCAGCACCTGAGGATTTAATCGCAAGTATTCCAGATATCAAACGTATTCTTGACGCCTTTAATATTCCGATATTAGAAGTGCCAGGCTACGAAGCAGATGATATAATTGGCACAGTTGCACATATTGCGGGCAAGCTCAATTATGAAGTGTATATGGTAACGCCCGATAAAGACTATGGCCAACTTGTAACCGACAATGTATTTATTTGGAAGCCACCTGCTTACGGTAACCCAAGTGCTATACTTGGCCCAAAAGAAGTTTGCGAAAAATGGGGCATCAATCGCGTATCGCAAGTGATAGATTTGCTAGGCCTTATGGGTGACGCAAGCGATAATATTCCAGGCATACCAGGCGTTGGCGAAAAAACAGCCGTTAAGCTTTTACAAGAATACGATACGCTTGAAAATGTGCTGGACAATGCAGCGAATATTAAAGGCAAGATGGGCGAAAAAATAGCAGCGAATAAAGAAAGCGCTATCATCTCCAAAAAACTTGCAACAATTATTTTAGATGTACCTGTAGAGTTTCATGAAGAAAACTTTAAGCTAGACCCACCAAATCAGGCAGCACTTACAGAAGTGTTTGCTGAATTAGAGTTTAGAACTTTAGGCAAGCGTGTATTTGGCGATAGCTTTAGCACTACTACCCCAGCGCCCCAAAAAGCAAGCACAGCACAAAGCGCCGACCCTGCTCAAGGTAGTTTATTTGCTGCCGAAACAAGCGTGGAGCTAAGTGGAGAGCCACTAAAAACAATTGCGGATGTAAGCGTGCAATATCACAATGCCGGTGATGCTGCAAGTCGTGCAGAACTTATTAAGCAATTGCAAGCAAGTAATTTTATTTGCTTTGATACAGAAACCACAAGTACAAATGCTAACGACTGTAAACTTGTTGGCATGAGCTTTTGTATAAAAGCAGGCGAGGCGTGGTATGTGCCAGTACCGCACGATGATGTTGCCGCGCAGAAAATTGTTGACGAGTTTATACCGCTCTTTGCTGCAAGCGACAAAGCATGGGTTGGCCACAATACAAAATACGATATGCTTGTGCTAAAGTGGTACGGTGTGCAGTTCAACGGCATTATACACGATACGATGTTGGCACATTATCTTATTGAGCCAGACGGTAAGCGCAGCATGGATTTGCTCAGCGAAATTTACCTCCGCTACAAACCCATTTCTATTACAACGCTTATTGGCGATAAGGGCAAAAATCAAAGGACCATGGCCGATGCCGACGTGAATGAGGTTGCAACATATGCAGCAGAAGACGCCGACGTAACGATGCAGCTTCATGAAAGGTTTGCTTCTGAACTAGAAGCAAAACAAGTTGGCAATGTATACAATGATATAGAATGTCCGCTTGTGCCTGTGCTAACAGATATGGAATACGAGGGCATCCGTGTTGACATGGATTTCTTGCAAGAGTATAGTAAGGTGCTTGCAAAAGATGCAAAAGCGGCAGAGTTAAGTGTGTACGAGCAGGCAGGTTTCGATTTTAATTTAGCTAGCCCAAAGCAATTGGGCGAAGTGCTTTTTGACAGAATGAAGCTTGACCCAAAAGCGAAGAAAACAAAAACGGGTCAATATGCAACTGGCGAAGACGTACTTGCGAAGTTGGCGCATAATAATCCAATTGTAGAAAGCATACTCAACTTTAGAGAACTTACAAAACTTAAAAGCACCTATGTAGACGCATTGCCAAATCTAATCAATCCAAAAACAGGTCGTGTACACACAAGTTACAATCAAGCAGTAGCTGTTACAGGTCGCTTAAGCAGTAATGATCCAAATTTACAAAACATACCTATTCGTACAACCCGAGGCCGCGAAATTCGTAAAGCATTTATTCCGCGCAACGACGAGCATGTTTTACTAAGTGCCGATTACAGTCAGATAGAGTTGCGCATTACTGCAGCCATGGCCAATGATGCCACAATGATCAAAGCATTTAAGGATGGCAAAGACATTCACACAGCTACGGCTGCAAAAGTGTATCACGTTGCAGAAACCGACGTAACGAAAGATCAGCGTCGCAATGCAAAGGCAGTAAACTTTGGCATCATCTACGGACAAAGTGCGTTTGGGCTAGCAGAAAACTTAGGGATAAGCAGAGGGGAAGCCAAGGAAATCATCGACAACTATTGGAAAGAGTTTGGCAGCATTAGTACTTTCTTGAGCGATCAAAAACAACTAGCGCGCGACCATGGCTATGCACAGACCTTAATGGGACGCAAGCGTTGGTTGCCAGATATTTACAGCAGCAATGCAGTAGTGCGCGGTTTTGCAGAACGTAACGCCATCAATATGCCAGTACAAGGCAGTGCTGCCGATATGATTAAGCTAGCCATGATTCGAATTCATAAAGCAATGAAGCAGCAACAGTTCAAAAGCAAAATGCTATTGCAAGTGCATGATGAATTGGTATTTGATTGCCATCATTCGGAAGTTGATAAACTAAGTGCATTGTTGCAAGAACATATGCCAGCGGCATTAGTTTTACCAAACGATACACCTGTAGGCATAGAAATAGGCACAGGTAAAAATTGGTTAGAAGCGCATTAGGTTTTCTTTAGGAGAAAAGTTTATGTGCCAAGCCAAGCATTTATATTTGCACTTCGTCTAGACTAGTATGAAAAAGCTGATAACATCTTTTGCAGTAATAGCACTATTTGTGGCCACACAAGCCTTTCAATGCAATAAGGGTGAGTGCAATAAAGACACGATGTGTACAACAGAATTTCGCAGCATAAGTGTAACCATAACACCTGGTGCAGGCAATACACAGCCCATAACGATTGATGTGTACGACTACAACAACGATAAGTTTATTCGCAATAATAGCGCAGCAACTGTAGGTGGTACAAACACTTACGAAATCATCAACGATGGCGATTTTGGCTGGCTCGGTAAAGTAAATGAGTTTGAAAAGTTTCGTGTAGATATTAAAGTTGGTAATAATGTCGTAAAAAGCGAAGACTATATGCTAGGCCGCGATTGTTGCCATGTTTTGCTGTCTAGCGGCAATACAAATGTGATACTTTAATCACCTAAAGCAAATTGCTTTTGACGAGCTAAGAACTATGCGCTTATTTTGTAGGCATAATGCCTCAAGTGTTAGATAGAAAAGTAGCGCCAGCGATATACAACGCCACAGAGTTTGATTTTGTATTACAACCCATTGATACCGTAAAATGTAGCAATGGCATACAAATGCACTATATTAATGGTGGTGCACAAAAAGTTATAAGTATAGAATGGATTTTTGAAGCAGGCAGTTGGCATACAACACAGTTTGCTACTGCTCAGGCTACTGCAGCTTTGCTCAAAAGTGGCACAAGTTCTAAAACAGCTTTACAAATTGATGAAATCATAGACTTTTATGGTGCTAATCTAAAAGTAGCATGTGGTAGCGATTTTGCCAATGTGCAACTTACTTGCTTGAGCAAACATGTGCCGCAATTATTGCCTTTAATTAAAGAACTTTTTGTGGATGCTAGCTTTCCGCAGCAGGAGTTGGATTTGCACAATCAAAACTATTTGCAACGCCTAAAAGTAAATTTGAGCAAAGGCGATTTTGTAGCAAATAGAAAAATTGATGAATTTATTTTTGGCTACAATCACCCATACGGGCACTATAACACCGAACAAACAATTACACAGGTTACCCGCGAAGCATTGCTTGCACATCGCGATCAGTTTTATAGCAGTGCTCGTTGTACTTTATTTGTAGCAGGCAAATTTGAACCAAGTGTACTAGAAGCAATCGAAAATATTTTTGGTACAGATACTTGGGGCAGCGCTACCATGCAGGCTGTACCGCAACATACTATTGTTACCGAGCCTCAAAAGAAGCACCGCATCGTTAACGATGAAAAAGCAGTGCAAGGTGCCATTCGCATCGCGAGAGAATTTCCTACAAAATTTGACCCAAACTTTGCGCAACTAATTTTACTTAATACGGTTTATGGCGGCTACTTTGGCAGTAGGCTTATGAGCAATATCCGCGAAGACAAAGGTTATACCTATGGCATATACAGTTATATCTACAATAACAAATATGCGGGTGCATTTGGTATTTCTACAGAATGCGGCAAAGATGTAAGCGAAGCAGCAGTTGCAGAAGTGTATAAAGAAATGGAGCTCATGCGCGAGCAAGTTGTTTCCGAAGAAGAATTACAACTTGTAAAAAACTATATTCTTGGCGGATTACTCGGCGACATGGATGGCCCTTTTCAAATGATACAGCGTTGGAAAAATTTAATTCTCAATGGCTTTACAGTTGAAAAATTCAATACCAATATTGCTGTTTACAAAAACTGTACTGGCGAAGAACTTCAAGCATTAGCTAAGCAATACTTCAACCCTGATGAATTTTGGGAAGTAATCGTTTACTAGCCTGCCAACACCACTTTGGCGGTATACCACTGCCCTTTATTATCGTAGCGTATAAAGTACACCCCATTAGGCATACCTTGTAGGTTTACTTCCACCATATGCGTTTCAGCAAATGCTTGACGCTTGATGATTTTACCACCAATATCAGTAATCATTAAATTGCCTGTCATGGTTTCTGCAAATTCTACAAAGAAAACGCCAGTGCTAGGATTTGGGTAAATGGTTACACGCGTAGTAACATCTTTCTCTTGAAACGGATTGTCGTTATTTACTTTTTCAATTGTAGTCTTTACTCTTTCGCTAGGACATTCTGGCACATATGTGAATTGGGTAAGAATGCGAATCAATAAATCATTCATCATTTCTACCTTATAGTTATCGGTTGTTGGCTCAATATGTGCATTACCAATGCCACTATGGTTTGTAAGGAAGGTATAAGTGCCATTGCTTGCTAAAGCTGTACAACGCATCAAAAATTCTGTACTCTTATTGATACCGCTACCAGCAAGCGGTACAATACGAATGCCTTTTGCAGCAGCTTTTTCCATTAAACTATAGTAGCGCTTCATTGTAGCACTGTCGCTGTGTGGCGGTGCATCTAGTACAAGAAAAATAATGCGTGTGCGTGCCTCACTATTCCAATCTAGTTCTTCAATGGCTACGGCGAGTGCTTCGTCTACTGCCTCTGGAAAATCGCCGCCGCCACCAGCACCTTGTTCTTTGATAAAATCCATGGTTGTAGATAGTGTGTTTGTAAACGGACTAGTGCGTGTTACGTAAGCATCGTGCATATCCTGATAGAAGATACTAGCTGTGCGAATATTCAGTTCTTTATTGATGTTTTTGGTGCGTTGTAATACATCGTTCATTTCTGTTTGCAAGTAGCGAATCTCGTCGCCCATACTGCCAGTAGCATCTACCACAAAAGCGATATCTACATTGTTGTTGCGCGAGCATTGTACATCAATGGTGTAACGCATAATGCCTTGCTCAAATTCTTGCGCTGTACCTAAGTGGTAGGTTTGGCCTCCGTACACAACACTAATCGTGCGGTCGCCATCATTCTTTTCCGTGTAGATATTGCCCCATAGTTCAGCTTTACCTGTATTATCGGTAAGGGCTGTCCATTCTATTTTGCCATCCTTGTATAGGTGCACCGTTGCATTGAGAATAGGGGCTCCGAGTTTATTGCTTAATTGCACGGTATGCCTACGATTAAAAAATAATTTCCATTCTGCTGCTTGCGCAACGAGATTTTCGCGGCTTAGGTCATCCCAAATATTCCACTTTGTAAAATCGTTTATCTCGCCTGTCGTTAGTTTGCCCGCAGCTGTTGTAGTTGCAGGCTCAGCAACTGCTTGCGGCTCAATACTCATTACCTCTGTAGCTATATCTAGTACTGGCGCTTCATCCATTGCGGGTGGAGGAGGCGCTGCAGAAACCCTTAAAACCTTTGCATGGCCTGTAGGCTTAGATGGCACGGCTTTGCAACTAATGGTACGATCATCTGCGCTGTCGTACGCATAAGAAAGATAGTCTATAGTCTTCTGCGGAAGTGCATTGATGTTTACAACTACTTTCTCTTGCTGTGCACTAGCTACTACTTTTACTTTAATTGTAGAATCTGCACCGCTAATCTGCACCTCAAAACTGCCACTTGGCAATTGCATAATGGCTTCTCCAAATTGATTTGTTGTTGCGGTTTGCTTGCCAACTTTTAGTTTCAGATTGGCACATGGCATGGCGCTATGCTGTAATCGCACCACAATCCTTTTAGTGCTTAGTTCACTTGTTTGAGCCAGCGCAAGTGCTACGACTAGCACGAGTATTAACGTTAGTATGTTTTTCATAATTAATACGATTTTAACTATAGATGCGTGCTTTGCCGATTTTCCATAAGCGAGGGCAAAAAAATTCTTTCAGAACTTTGCAAAGCAATTGCTAAACAAGCAGTAGCAGGTGCTCGCCTATGCCACAATGCAATGTACTTTAGCACTTCAAATCGCGAGAAAAGAAAATTTAGAACAGATGAAGAAGACGATTTTACTACTATCTACCATGTTGTTTTGCACGGCGAACCTTTTTGCCAAAGATGGGTACACAATAAATGTAAACATTAGCAATGCCAACGACTCTTTAGTTTACCTATGCAACTACTTTGGGGTGGGAAAAAATGTATTTAAGATTGATAGTGCTGTTGTGAAAAAAACAGGCGATAGCAAAATCACGCTTAAGAGTGAAAAAAAGCTAACAGGCGGCATTTATGTTCTGCTATTTGCTGACAGAACAATGCAATTCGAGTTTATTTTGCAAAATGGCGACGACTTTTCTATGTCCTTTGACAGAAAAGAACCAACGAAATCGGTAAAGTTTAGTGGCAGTAAAGAGAACGATATTTTTTATGAATATCAGAAAGCGCTTTATGATCGTAATTCAGAATACGGTGCGATACAAGCAGAATATGCAAGTGCAAAAAATCGCGCTGACTCTGGCAAGGTAGATACCAAAATGAACAAGTTCCATAAAAGCTTGGGCGAGTACCGCAAATCATTTGTAGCAAAATATAATAACAGTTTAGCGGGCAAAATTGTCAATAGTATGATAGAGCCAGAAGTGCCAGAAAAAGTACCAATGCTTGCTGATGGAAAAACAAAGGATAGCACATTCGGTTATCGCTATTATAAGCAGCACTATTGGGATACTTACGATTTTAAAGATGATCGTTTAGTATATACACCAATGCTTGATCCG
>JBJORA010000036.1:0-4629 GCA_046049675.1 Bacteroidota bacterium
TTTGGCCACCCAGTTTTACTAATTGCCAAAACGTGTCTTTATCTTTTGGATAAGGCACTCTCGGAAAATCTATTTTTAAAAATTCCTTGTATTTCTCGCGGTACGTTGGCGAATGTAAAACCGCATAGATATAATCTAAAATGTCTATGGGTGCAAAGGTGGCTTTGGTGGCTTCTTTTTCGTTGGTAAACGTTAAACCTAATTGCTCTGCTATTTGTGTTACTATTTCTGGGTTTAGGTTTGGTGTTCTTGCTGCTGGTTGTCCAATGGTTTGTTGTCCGTTGGTTTTAGGATAGAGGTAAAGAGGGAATATGTACGTTGAATCAGCAGCACTATCCAAAATATGCAAATCAACAATAGTATTCGCTATGAACATATACCCTAAACTTAATTGACGACTTTTTTTTGATACAATCAATCCAAAATTATCTTGAGAAAAATGTTGATTGATGGCGTAAACAGGATATGCCAAAAAACCCCTAGATTGATTTGTGAAGTAAGTGTTTCTGATATCAAAAGGGCGGTAGGTAATTTTCTTTAAATTTTTATTGTCAACGCCAAACTTTGAAATATTTTCTTTCGCATAACAGGTTTTTTTATCTCTACTTTCGTTGACTTCTGTTCTATATTTTTGTTTTAGCTCTGTTTCTGATAAAGTACTAAAATCATCAAGAACTTTTATTAATTCATTTTTATTAAATTGTATTGCTGTATCATCACGCTTTGAACAAATCCCCACTCCATTTAATTTTAACAATTCATCAATTTTAATAAATGAAGCATACTCTTTTTGTGATGAAAAATCTTTTGGAACTAAAAAAAAATTTGGTTGAAATGGTTTAAGTTCTTTGTAAGACGTGCTTTCTAAAGTGTTATCCCATAGAAAATCATATTTCAATTCCCGTTTACCAAACAGGTCGTAATTAAAAACTTTACCTAATTCAGTGTTTTTTTTCTTGCCTGTCTTCACTAAAATGTTGATTGAAACACCTTGCATAATGTCAAATACATTTTGGTCAACGCCTCCGTCTGGTGCGGTTTCTTTTTTCTTGCTGTTTCCGTGCAAATTGATAACAAAAAGTTTGTCATAAGTTTTTAGCAAGTTCGAACGCAGTCCACGAAATGAAATACTATCTAAAAAGCTATTGTCTGTAATGTAAGCCAAAATGCCACTTCCATGTTTTTCGATGTAATGTTGCCCATAACGCAGAAATTTCACATAATCGTTATTTAACCACTTTGTATCAGGAATTTTTTGTCCGCTATGATCGTATTTGTATATTTCAATCAATTTATCAATCCAATGACCACTATTAGCACTTTCTCCGCTATAAGGCGGATTTCCAATAACACACATTACTGGCGTATCTCTTTTTATGTGATTGGCTTCGTTGGCTTCGGTGCTTAACCAATTGGCAAATAAAGTACCTGTATCGGGGTGGCTTTCTTCAAGGCTATTAGTGAGGTAAACTCTAAACCTTTGGTTGGTTGTCGGTTTGTAGCCCGTTTCAGTTAACAGTAAATCTAGTTTCAAATGTGCCATGGCATAACTTGCCATTAGCAACTCAAATCCATTGAGGCGAGGCAATAGATGTGTTTCTACATAGTTGCTCCAAATGCCTTGTTGCCCTTCAAACTTCTTATGAATGTGTTTTACTACTTCCGCTAAAAAAGTGCCTGTACCTGTGGCAGGGTCAAGTATTTGCACTTTGTGCACCTCTTGTTCCGTCTTTTTACCTTGTACATCTATGTTTATTTTTGTTTTGCTATTGTCGGCTAGCCCTTGTGGTAAATCAAACTCTGTTTTTAAAATATCGTCAACGGCACGCACTATAAAATTTACAACTGGTTGCGGTGTGTACCAAACGCCTCTTGCTTTTCTTAATTTGGGGTCGTACTCACTCAAAAATGTTTCATAAAAATGAATGATAGGGTCTTCCATTTTTGTTGACTTGCCGTAATTCTTCAAAATCTCTTCAACATTGCAAGCTAAAAATATTTCTACTAAACTGTCAACTATCCACTTGATACGGTCGTCTATGTCGGGTCCGGCAATGTAACCAAAGAGTTTGCGTAAAAACGGATTTGATTTTGGAATTAATTCAGCGGCTTCTTGTCGGCTAAAAGTGGGCAAAGTAGGGTCGTGCAAACGAGCTGCAAACATGCCGTAAGCAATAGTTTGAGCATATACGTCAGCAAAACCTTTGGGCGTGATGTCGTGAATGAGAATTTGCTTAAAGGCATTCATCTGGTCTTTAAGTGTGCTGTCTTCTTCATTTACCTCGTCACTTGTTAACGCCTTTTCAATAACATCAGACAAAAGGCGAGCTTTGCCCGCCATCATTTCTGCAAGCTTTTTTGAGCTTTTTATTGTTTGCCCAATGTGCGTAGCAAAGTCTTTGATAAGGTTTGTAAAAGTTGTAAAGTTGCTAGGCAACGACACAATAGTTCCGTTTTGTATTTCAGCAATTGCAATTTTTGCAACGAAAACTCCGTCAATGTACAAATGAAAGTCTAAATAGTCGGTAAAAAGCAAGTTGCTTAGTGAGGCCTTATACCGGTCGAACTGTTCTTTGTTGCCTGTTTTCTTAGCTCCGTCAAGGTCTTTGTCGCCAATGTCTTTTGCTTCAATAAAACCTACAGGAATGTCGCCTTTGGTGATGATATAGTCGGGTGCTCCACAAGTTTGTCGTTTGGGTTCGTTGGTCGCCCTAATGTCAGGCGCTAAACTTTCTAACAGTTGTTGCAGGTCGCCACGAAAAGTATGCTCGGTCGCATTGCCAAGTTTGTATCGTTTATTTATATTATCAATGTATTGGTCTAATGTCATGTAGTCTACTTTCAAAATTCAATCGCACAAGATACAAATTTATGTTCGCCTCTTGATGATTGTAGGGAATCTCTTGGCGTTGGACACAAGGTACAGTGCTTGTGGCTTTGCCCTACAAACTAAGTCACGCATCTGTTGCACAATCCATCTTTGCGTAGCAGCTGAAAAGCACTGCTATCACAATCAAAAATAATAATTTATTGTTCAAAATGATGCTTTGGGATGGAAATTGTAGTGGTTTATTATCTGTTAGTAGCACATGATTCTTTTATGCCTTGGACAAAAATGAGCCAAGTTGGCCGTGCTTGACACTGCACGATCTAAACATCGCCTCACAAACTTACTATCGTTTTTACGATATTGCAAGTAGGACTTTCATCTCGCTTACACTGACGAGTTTGAATCCAACAACGATATTTTTTCGAGGAAAAGATATTAGTTGCCCTTCACTAAAAATATGGCTTGTAGTATATGTTGTAGTACATATTTTCAACACGAGCCACATTTTCGCTAGTAACAGTGGTTGGATCTGCAGGAGGAGGCCCTGCGTAAGTTGAAGATTTATATGAATATGATGGCCAACATAATACGCCTGCAATTTCGGTAGTAATATCAAAGTTGCCATACAAGTCAGTTCGAAATAGCACCTCCTTAGACACATGCTTCATGCCAACATAACTGTGATCATAAATTTTAAACTCACGCAGAGGATATGGCAAACTATCAACAGGGTTATATATTACACCATGGTAACGAAATTTCATTCGCTCTACCTTACTGCAAGACTGTAGCAAGGCGACGAAGCATAACACAATAACCATTTTAAATATCAAATTTTTCATACTTATATTCTTTGGATTTTGAAGTTAAACACCTGGTCTTTTGTTGTTACGTGTACAATGTAAGTTCCTTGCGGCATCCTTTGCGGTATAGCCTACAAAGGATATATGAACACCTCCAACTGACATACTCACTCGTACCATATCACTGTCCCAAAGCTTTCCAACGAAACTACTTGGCGAAACTGTTACTTTCAATCTAAATAGGCGCAGGTTCATGCTTAAAGTAAAAGTACCAAAATTTAGTAAACCCAAAGGGGGCAAATTCATTTGGATCATTTTTTTGTCCAATAGTTTGGCATTTGCGAGCTTGGCGGCTAGCTTTGTCTCGCCTCTAAGCAATAAGCCTAGTCTGCTGATGTTGCAAATGCCGTGCTGCAAGAAGGCCGGTACTAATAACCTTGCTTGATATAAATCTTAAAGGTTGTTGTTACTAACCCAACCTCATGTGTCTCACCAATTACAGAACTTCCTTCCGCTGGCTGAGGCCCCAAATAACCTGTACTCTGATAATACCCAGGCCATGCGATCGAACCGCGATGATCTGTTGTAACATCAAAATTACCTAGGCTATCTGTTGTGAAAAATGTTTCAAAGTCCGTGTTTCTGCCGCTGCCGCGAAATGCCCAAATTTTAAACTTTGTATTTTCATAGGCACTGCTATCCGCTGCGTTGAAAATTGAACCGATATAACGAAATTTTGTGCCTTCACCTTTAGTACATGAATTTGCATGTATACAGACAGTTACTAAAAGTGACAAAAAAAGCGGCTTGGTCATAACTTTTGCTTGTGAATAGTAAATTTAATGTTTAATAAGTGGCTTTTACATTAAGGTCTGATCAATATACGATGTTTGACGCTTTTGCTCTGCCAAATGAGTCACTTAAGTTTTGCAGGTCGGCCAACTAATAACCCTGCTTTATATAAATTTTATAAGTTCCTGTAACCACGCCTTGTTC
>JBJORA010000037.1:0-11646 GCA_046049675.1 Bacteroidota bacterium
CTGCACGTTTCGATAATGATAGAAGCGAACGCCCTTCACGTGGTCGTAGTTCAGAAGGTAGTAGCTACGGCGACAGAAGTGGTGCGCCACGCAAGCCTCGTTTTGACAGCGATCGTCCTGCGCGCTTTGACAATGATAGAAGCGAACGCCCTTCACGCGGTCGTAGTGCCGAAGGTGGTAGTTATGGCGACAGAAGTGCTGCACCACGCAAGCCTCGCACAGCAGGTGATCGTCCTGCGCGCTTTGATAATGATAGAAGCGATCGTCCTGCGCGTACCCGCAATATGGAAGGTGGAAGTTATAACGAAAGAAGTGCTGCACCACGTAAGCCACGAACTGATGGAGATGGCGATCGTCCTTTATCACGCAGTGCACGTAGTGGTCCAAGGGCAACCGCTGGTCATGCTAAAAGCAGTTTCAAGAAAACAGGGCCAAAGGAAAAAAAAACAAGCGGCCCTAAACAACAAGCAGGTAATTTCTTTACACAGAATTTTGGCATTGATAAACCCATTAGCAAAAAGCAACGCATCACAGCTGCTGACGATGCCTATTTTGAACGAGTAGCAGAAAAGCTTCGTTTTCAAGACGAGCAACGCATGTCCGATCGCGAGCAGTTTAACAACGAAGTGCCCGAGCATGAAGTAATGCCCCTCAATAAATTTCTTGCGCACGCTGGTGTTAGTGGCCGACGTGAAGCTGCGGATATCGTAAAGAGTGGTCGTGTAACTGTTAACGGAGAAGGAATTACCGAACCTGGCTATAAAGTTCAAGCACAAGATATTATTAAGCTAGATGGTAAGCAATTGCAACGCCAAGGCAAATTGGTTTATATTCTACTTAATAAGCCTAAAGATTATATCACTACTAACGAAGACGATAAAGGTCGTAAAACAGTTTTAGATCTTGTACAAGATACAGGCGCCGACCGTATTTATCCGGTTGGTCGTTTAGATAGAAATACAAGTGGCCTTATACTTTTGACAAACGATGGCGAGCTCGCTCAAAAATTGAGTCACCCGCGTTATCATGTACAAAAGCTGTATCAAGTTAATTTAGATAAGCCTTTAAGCAAAGAACATTTCAAAGAAATAATGGCAGGCTTAGAATTAGAAGACGGCGTTACGCAAGTAGATGAATTGGCCTATGCCGATGCCGCTGACCATTCTAAAGTTGGCATTCAAATACATAGTGGTAAAAACAGAATTGTACGTCGTATTTTCGAAAGTCTTGGTTACGAAGTAAAACAACTAGATCGTGTGATGTATGCCAATCTTACAAAGAAAAATCTACCACGCGGCAAGTGGCGTTTCTTAAATGCTACAGAAGTTCGCTATCTAAAACATTTTAAGCACTAATTGCATTTAACGCTAAACGACTAAGTTTAATACGCCATGCAAATTTTATCGCACAACGACGACTATATTTTTGTAAACAAGCCAAGCGGCATGCTTACGATACCCGACAGGCACAATGCCGAGTTGCCAAGTGTAGTCGGCAATTTGCGCAAGCAATTTGAAAAAATATTTATTGTACATCGTATAGATAAAGATACAAGTGGTTGCCTTGTATTCGCGAAACACGAGGATGCACATCGCCATGCAAGTATACTTTTTGAAACGCGTCAAGTATCAAAAAAATATCTGGGCCTTGTACACGGTAGTATGCCTCAAGAGCAAGGCATGGTTAAGGATCGCATCATGGAGCATTCTACAGTACCTGGCAAGATGATTGTAAACGCCAAACTAGGCAAAGAAGCCATTACGGAGTATTTAGTAAAAGATAATTTTCGCGGCTACAGTTTGGTAGAATATACCATCCATACAGGCCGTATGCATCAAATACGACTGCATAGCGCGAACTTAGGTGCACCAATCATATGTGATCCGATATACGGTACAAACAAAGCAATTCTTGTAAGCGACATCAAACGTAAGCCTTATAAACTCGACGATAAGCTAGAGCAAGAAATACCAATTCTTAATAGGTTGGCTTTGCATAGTCACAGCATCAGCTTTATTGATTTAGCTGGGCAAACTGTTGGTGCTGAAGCGCCTTTACACAAAGATATGAGTGCTACTTTGAAGCAGTTTGATAAGTGGGGAAGGTAGGGTGTATTGTTAGATTGTTGAATTGTTGAATGGCTGATTGTCAATTGTTGATTTTTTAGGACTGGAGATCTATTCCCCCCAACAACCACCATTCTCTACCCTGCCACAAACTGCTCTAAAAACCTTGTATCGTTTTCGCTTAGAATACGAATATCTTTAATGCCATAAAGCATCATGGTCATGCGTTCTACACCCATGCCCCAAGCAAAGCCAGTGTATTTATTGCTATCTATGCCACAATTATCTAGCACTTTTGGATGCACCATACCGCAACCTAAAATTTCTACCCAGCCAGTATGCTTGCATACATTGCAACCTTTGCTATCACATATAAAGCAACTTACATCCATTTCTGCACTTGGTTCTGTAAAAGGGAAGTAGCTCGGACGAAAACGCACTTTTACATTCTCGCCAAACATTTCTTGTACAAAGTAGTAGAGCGTTTGTTTTAAATCGGCAAAGCTTACGTTTTCATCAATATACAAGCCTTCTATCTGATGAAAAAAGCAATGTGCTCTAGCGCTTACCGTTTCATTGCGATATACACGTCCTGGAAAAACTTGACGAATCGGTAGCTTGCCTTCTTTCATCACACGCACTTGCACACTACTGGTATGCGTACGCAAAACCATATCGGGATTTTTACCAATGTAGAACGTATCCTGCATATCACGCGCAGGATGATTTTCAGGCAAATTAAGTGCTGTAAAGTTGTGCCAATCGTCTTCTATTTCTGGACCCTCGGCAATGGTAAAGCCAATACGTTCAAATACTTGCAGCATACGGTTCATGGTAATGCTTAGTGGGTGGCGTGCACCTAAACGCTGCTGTGGTGCCGGCAAGCTATTATCTTCTGTTTTGCTTTGTGCGCCAGCCGTACTATCGCCAAAATTCTCTTTAGCAGTATTATATTTTTCTTCGGCGTATTGCTTAAACTCGTTCAGTACCAAGCCTGCTTGCTTACGATCATCTGGGTTTACATTTTTCATTTCGCCCATGATGCTTTTTACCAAACCCTTGGTGCCTAAAAAATGTATGCGATATTGTTCTAAGGTAGCAGCATCTGTAATGCTGTACCCATCTATGTCTTGCTTATGCTGTGCAATTAAATCAAGCAGATTTTGCATAGCTGCAAATGTAAGACGAATTTATTGTGCGGCTAGCTAATGTACTGTTGCTTCGTAAAATTATTCGTCTGGATTTGTAGAATAGGCTGCTACAATAGTTAATCTTCAAAAAACGCTATGCCATCTGAACGCATGATATCCAAGTAGCCCTTATTTTCTACTACAAGAAATCTAGTTGTACTGCGAATAACAACTGCAGCATAATTGCCAAACATATAGCCAAGATTGGCAATTGGTTTGTACTTAAACAGCTTAGTATTGGATTGATATGCATAGCCCTTATCGTCATCGTAGTATTTATGAACTACACCGTAGACATTATTCTTTTTGTAAACAATATTGATGCTTTGTTCGGTTCCACCAATATCTAAGCCAGTGATGTCGGCGTTATTGTTGGTCGGCATTACATCATGCCAAATTGCGTCTATGCTATCTATACTAAGTTGTTTATCTTCATCAAATACAGCACAACCGTTAGTGCCATTAATGGTGTAAACAAAAATATTACCGTGTACCTTGTAATTGTCTGCCATTTTTGGTTCCTCACTTATCCTACGAGGCTCCCTAAGCATTCTACCTCTACGCAGTTGTCTACGTGCTTCGATTGCAGCATTAGAGTCAACAGTATTAAGGTAATTATACTTCATCGGCATAATTACTCGATTGCTATCATCTATTAAGCCAAACAACATTTGCCCATCTGCTTGGTATTGTCCTACAATAAATGCGGTGTTGTAATAGTTGGTATTCCAACTACTTACAACTATTATGCTATCGTATTTGCAAGGCACACCTTCTCCGTTCGGATAAAGCACGCCAAACTTCCCTTTTAGTTTAACAAGCATTATGTTATCATAGGTAATTTCTTGTTTGCCTATTTGATGCTTCACATTTGCATCAATCAATACCACTTTTGTATGAGCAAAGGGCATGACCCATTTTTGAGACTTGTTGGTATACTGATAGTCTACCATTTCCTTAATACTGGTGTCGCTTAAAAAACTGTACTCCACGCGCTTTAATCTTTGTTGAGGGGAAGCTTCTCTTTGTTCTGAGACAAGCTCAGGTTCTTCTTCAATATCACTTTCTTCAGGCAAAGGGTTTTTTGCAGCGAAGGCAAGTAAATCCCATTCAGTGCCAAAGTACAATTTGTTTTTATATAACCATGCTGCATAATTAAAGCCATGTTCGGTAGTGTCCTTATAGTTTATGGTTAATGCCTGCAGTCTGCTGAAGTAGTAGTCTTCAAAAATACCAGCTTTCAGTGCAGCTTTGTACTCTCGTCGCAAGGTGTCACCTCTGTATTCTAATCCATAAGTGTCATAACCAAAAGAGATGTTTATTGCGTCGCCCAAAGGTAATGGTGTCTTGATTAGTTGTTGCTCTTCTGTGTTGTAAAGATAAAATTGGTGCTGGCCATCCAAACGCTTACAATCGATGCCTATATACTTTATGCTATCGTCTGGCACGACCCAGTCGTGTGGCTTATCGTCCAAGTAGCCAGCAATTTCAACTGCTAGAAAGCTGTCTTTACTCAATAGCTTACCACTTTTGCTGCGTAACTGATGTATATAACAAAAGCGCTGCGCATCCACAAAGTATTCATCTATAATATGGTTAAGCTTACTTAGTTTTCCAGCGCTTATCATGCGAAGTTTGCCCTTGTCATAAAGATGCATATAAGTTTTGCCAGCACTATCTTTTTCGGCATAGTAGCACGAACCTAACCACTCAATTTGTACACTTTTATATTGAGGCTTTATAAGCACCTTGGCATTGCTATCTGCAAAGCCGTACAAATTGCCTTTGCGATAAGGATAGATTTGCTGTGCAGTAGCAGAATGAAGGAGGCATATTAAAATACAAGTACAAAGTAGTCGCATAGCGTGTTTTAACGACATAAAAGTAAGCGCTCATCGCAGATATGGCTTGTTAAGCTTGTCATAAGAATTTGTATAAAGGCAAGGCTTATATTTGCAAGGCAAAAACATGAGTCAGCAATCACAAATAGACCCTGAGCATTGGCGTATTAGCGATGTAATGGCCATACAACCAGGCAATCTAAGTTTAAGCGCAACAGCAAAACAGAATATTAATAAGTGCCGTCAATACTTAAATGAAAAAGTAAAGGATGGCAAACTCTACTATGGCATCAATACAGGTTTTGGTAGCTTGTGTAATGTAGCCATCGCACCAGAAGATATCCAACAACTGCAGCACAATCTTGTACTGAGCCACGCCTGCGGCATGGGCCCTGCCATTGACGACAAATTGGTACAACTGATGCTGTTGCTAAAAGTAAAAAACTTCGTCTACGGCAATAGCGGTGCGAGTGTAGAAGTAACACAACGTTTAGTAGATATGTATAATGCCAATATGCTGCCAATTGTTTACCGCTATGGCTCTTTAGGCGCAAGTGGCGATTTAGCACCATTGGCACATTTATGCATGCCTATCATTGGCGAAGGCGGTGTAAAGCTGAATGGCCATCAAATGCCAACGGCAGACGCATTGGCGAACTTGGGCTGGCAGAAGATTAATTTACAAAGTAAGGAAGGCTTAGCACTACTCAATGGCACACAGTTTATGAGTGCACATGGTGTCTTAGCCGTGCATAAAGCTAAGCGCCTTTTACGTTGGGCCAATATCATTGGTGCATTAAGTGCAGATGTATGGTTATGTGTAGACAGTCCCTTTGATGCTTTGGTACACGATGTACGTGCACATGCTGGGCAGGTACAAGTGGCTGCAGATATTCGACAATTATTGCAAGGCAGCGAATTACAAGCTCTGCCTAAGTCGCAGGTACAAGACCCTTATAGCTTTAGATGCATGCCGCAAGTACATGGCAGCACGGCAGATGTGATAACGCGTGTAGAGCAAATTGTAGAACAAGAGATTAATAGCGTTACTGATAATCCGCTTGTTTTTCCAGATGAAGATAAAATAATTAGCGGTGGCAACTTCCATGGTCAGGTATTGGCCCTACATCTCGACTACCTTGCGATTGCTGTGGCAGAGCTTGGTAATATTAGTGAACGTAGAACTTATCAACTCATCAGTGGAGAACGCAACTTGCCGCCTTATTTAATAAAAGATGGTGGTTTGAATAGTGGTATGATGATACCGCAATACACAGCAGCAGGCTTGGTAAGTGCTAATAAACAACTATGCACTCCAGCAAGTGTCGATAGTATAGTAAGTAGCAATGGCCAAGAAGATCATGTAAGTATGGGCGCCAATGCAGCAGTACAATTGATGGAAGTCGTTGATAATGTCGAACGCATATTAGCGATTGAATTATTAAATGCAGCGCAGGCCTTGCATTTGCGTGCTCCGTTGAAAAGCTCACCTTACTTGCAAACCGTTGTGGACGCTTTGCGACAAAACGTTGCTCCACTAACAACAGATAGGTGGCTCCGCAAAGACATAGAGAGCACGCGGCAGTTTATCGCGAATTATAAGTTGTCGTAGAATAAGTTTTTGTTACCACCGCTGCTTCTTAAGCTAGGTTATTGGTGGTGTATGGTTGCTGATGCATCTTTGAGCTATTATGACAAATTTAGAAAGAGCACAAGACATTTACGCGATGATGGGTCAAGGCCAATTGTTAGACGCATTCGACAAGTATTATGCCGAGGATGTGGTTATGCAAGAAGCGGGAGAGCCTGCACGCGAGGGTAAAGCAGTTAATCGTCAATACGAAGAGCAGTTTACAGCGAGCATAGAAGAGTTTCACGGTATGGGTGTAACTGCTATGGCTAGCAACGAAGAAACTGGTGTGGTAATGAGCGAGAATTGGTTTGAAGCTACAATAAAAGGTGCTGGTCGTGTACACATGCAACAAGTGAATGTTCAAACTTGGAAAGACGGACAAGTGATTAAGGAAGTTTTCTATCACAAATAGTCAAAAGGTTTTATCGAATTTTTTAGGCCAAGCTGTTCATTAATAATTGCTATGGCATAACGTAAAGGCTAGCCGTTTGGTTAGCTTTTGTGTTTTATAGAAGCCTTACATATTCATTAATTATTATACATAAACAACTGCTTGCAACTATTTCTAATTTCCCATTGTGCGAATTTCACAATTCCCTTATCTTCGCTTAGCAACCAAAAAAGAAAATTACTATGGCAGGCGAGCAAGGATACGTTCGTGTAGATCACGATCACGGTATTGGTACAGTAGAGTTCTATCATCCACAAAGCAACTCTTTGCCAAGTTCTATACTTAGCGATTTGGCTAAGGCAATACACAACTACGGTCAAGACCAAAGCATTAAAGTTATTGTGTTAAAAAGCTCTGGTAGTGGTGCTTTTTGTGCAGGTGCGAGCTTCGACGAGCTTATCGCAATAAACAATGAAGCAGAGGGCAAACAATTTTTTAGCGGCTTTGCCAATGTCATTAATGCCATCCGTAAATCGCACAAGTTTGTCATTGGTCGCATACATGGTAAAGCTGTTGGCGGTGGTGTTGGCTTGGCCTGCGCTTGCGATTATGCCATTGCTTGCGAAAGTGCTAGTATTAAGTTGAGCGAGCTTGCAGTAGGAATCGGTCCATTTGTAATTGGTCCCGCTGTAGAACGTAAAGCTGGTCTAAACGCTTATAGCACACTTGCAATAGATGCTACAGAATGGCGCAGTGCAGAGTGGGCTAAAAGGCATAATATTTATAGCGAAATACATGAAAGTGTTGCCGATTGCAACGATGCAGTAGAACGTCTAGCTGATAAACTAGCACATAGCAATCCCGCTGCAATGCTAGAGCTAAAGCGTGTATTTTGGCACGGCACAGATCATTGGGACGAATTACTAAGTGAACGCGCCGCAATGAGCGGTAAACTTGTACTTGGTGAGTTTACCAAAAATGCGATTGCAAAGTTTAAGTCTAAAGCATAGGCTTGCATCCTACAAAATGGTATATCCTATTTAAAGACTAGGGCAGTACTTTTGTGCCCACATACATGAGCAAGAAGCACTCGATAATTATTTTCGCTAGCGGTGGTGGAAGCAATGCCAAAGCGATTTGGCAGTATACGCAGCAAGACAATTGTAGTTATAATATTGCTGCTATTTTCTGCAATAATAAACAGGCTGGTATTGTTGATTGGTGTTTGCAGCAACATATTCCGATTGTATTATTTGAAAATGCACAACTGCAAGACGAGGCCTTTTTGCAAAGCATTGCTGTGTATCAGGCATCGCTAATTGTATTAGCTGGCTTCTTAAGAAAAATACCAAGCTACTTGGTTGCCGCTTATCCGCAACGTATTATCAATATACATCCTGCATTATTGCCGAAGTATGGTGGCAAAGGCATGTACGGTCATCATGTGCACGAGGCGGTGGCAGCAGCGCAGGAGAAAGAGAGTGGCATTACCATACATTATGTCAATGAACACTACGACGAAGGCAATATCATTTTACAAAAAAGTGTAAGCTTAGACCCAACTGATGATGCAACTGTGATTGCACAAAAAGTTTTAGCATTGGAACATTTGTGCTACAAGCAAGCGATAGAAATGGTACTAGATGAAGTCTAGTTCTAGTTTCTTTAAACTTGTATTTCTGTTAATTGCTTTTCTAGACCAAACATCAAATCACGCAAACGTGCTGCTTCTATAAAATCCATGTCTTTAGCAGCTTGTTGCATTTGCTTTTTGGTGCTTTCTATTTTTTTCGTCAACTGTGCCTTACTTGTATAGTCAATATCTGGTTCGGCAGCCATTAGCTTATCGCTGTATTCAAAAGCAAGTGGCGCAGCAGTTTTTTGTGTATCACGAATTTCAAGCACACCTGTTTGCTTATTAATTTCTTCTATACTCTTAATAATTGTGCGTGGTGTTATGCCATGCTCAATATTATGGGCCATCTGCTTTTCTCTGCGGCGAGTGGTTTCGTCAATGGTCTTCTGCATGCTGTCTGTAATTTTATCAGCATAAAAAATTACTAAGCCATTGGCATTACGTGCAGCGCGGCCTGCTGTTTGCGTAAGACTGCGCGCATCACGCAAGAAACCCTCTTTATCGGCATCTAGCACCGCTACTAAACTTACTTCTGGCAAATCCAAACCTTCGCGCAAAAGGTTTACACCAATTACCACATCTAGCTCACCAAGTCGTAGATCGCGCAAAATTTCTACACGTTCAAGGCTATCGATTTCGCTATGCATGTATTTACAACGCACACCTACTTTTTGCATATACTTACTTAGCTCTTCACTTAGGCGCTTTGTAATAGTTGTAACCAATACACGCTCATTTATTTTTACTCGCTTGTCAATTTCATCTAGCAAATCGTCTATTTGATTGATGCTTGGCCTTATTTCAATCGGTGGATCAAGCAAACCTGTTGGACGTACAACTTGATCTACAAATAATCCATCTGTTTTAGCTAACTCGTAGTTGCCTGGCGTTGCACTTACAAAAACAGTTTGTGGCATGAGGTTCTCAAACTCGCCAAAGTTGAGCGGGCGATTATCCATAGCACTTGGTAAACGAAAACCAAATTCAACAAGATTAAGTTTGCGCGCGCGATCGCCGCCAAACATGCCGCTTACTTGAGGTATGCTAACATGGCTTTCATCTATCACCAACAGAAAATCGTCTGGGAAGTAGTCTAAAAGACAGAAGGGTCTTGTGCCTGGCTCGCGTCTATCAAAAAAGCGACTATAGTTTTCTACGCCTTTACAATAGCCAAGTTCCTGCATCATTTCAAGATCGTAGTTAGTACGTTCTTTAATGCGTTGCGCTTCTAATACACGACCTTCTCGTTTGAAGTAATCTATTTGCGCATTCATCTCGTCTTGTACCTCGTGCATTATTTTGCCCATCATATCGCGTGGCGGCACATAGAGGTTTGCAGGGAAAATGGCAGCGTCTTGTAAAGTGCCAATGCGTTTGCCCGTTGGTGGTTCTATACTTTCTATACTTTCAATTTCGTCGCCAAAGAAAGTTATACGATAGGCATAGTCTGCATAGGGTAAATTGATATCTACCGTATCGCCTTTAACTCTAAATGTACCACGTGTAAAATCTATAGTGGTGCGGCTGTATAAACTAGCTACTAAGCGATGCAAGAAATTATTGCGTCCGAAAGCTTCGCCAGCGCGCAAGCGAATAATACCATTGGCAAACTCAGTGGGATTACCCATACCATAGATACAACTGACGCTCGCTACCACAATAATATCTCTACGGCCACTTAGCAAGCTTGTAGTTGCGCGCAAACGCAGTTTCTCAAGATCTTGGTTAATGCTCAAATCTTTTTCTATATACTTATCTGCGCCAGGTATATAGGCTTCGGGTTGGTAGTAGTCGTAGTAGCTTACAAAATACTCTACAGCGTTACGCGGAAAAAACTGTGCGAACTCGCCATACAATTGTGCCACCAAGGTTTTGTTGTGCGTAAGGACAAGCACTGGCTTTTGCACGGCTTGTATCACATTGGCCATGGTAAAAGTTTTACCACTACCAGTTACACCAAGCAGTACTTGGTATTTTTCGCCAGCTTCTATACTTTTTACAAGTTCGTTGATGGCTTGCGGCTGATCGCCGGCTGGTTGGTAATTGCTTACTAGCTCAAAAGGCACATTGCAAAGGTAGGTGATACCTGTATTGAGGTGATGGTAAAAATTGTATCAGAAGTTAAGGAATTGTGGGCCTGTGTTGGCGAGAATTATTTGCTAAGAAGACAATGCAGGATTAAATTTGTCTTTACTAATATCTCTTTATGATACAAATAAATTTATCAATATGCAATGGCTAAAGCTGGTGTTCGCTATTACATTATGTTCGCTTTTAGTGAGTAGCTGTTGCCGCGACAAAAAACAACCACCTCGCCCAAACACGCCAATTTGTAATGATCCTAACTCGGACTTTAATGGTGTTACATGCACATGCAAGCAAGGCTATGTTTGGAACAATACCGCTTGTCAGTATTTTGGGATGAGTTTTCCCGATGCAGATATTTTCCTAGGAGGTAAATCTGCATGTAATGATTGGCGGGATTCACTTTATTTTATAGCAAATACCACAACTGTTCATTTCAATTTTGGCTTAGTTAGGTACTATAAAAATGCAGAAGCTTTGCTTGGCTCAGCACTAGTAGATAGTTTGTATTCAAAACCAAACTACGATTCGTTTATGGTGCCATTGGTTTCTTTATATAGTACAAGATCAACTTGGCTTGACACGGAAGACTGCACAGTTACAGGTAAAATCAACAAGACACGCGATACATGTTGGATGAAAATAATTAACCTGATACAGACTAGTAGCGGTCTAAACAAAGAAGATAGCTGCGATGTAGTGTTTACAAGGCTGTAATTGCTTTAGTTGTAGCCTTTAGGCGATGGTAAAAATTGTATCAGAAGTTAAGGAATTTTGGACCTGTGTTGGCGAGATTTATTTGCT
>JBJORA010000038.1:0-78038 GCA_046049675.1 Bacteroidota bacterium
AAGTGTGTAATTTAATAAGTGTAGTTTGCTCTAACACCCCTAAATCAATATTCTGAACTAGCTCGTCAATTAGTTCTTTATTGCCTTTAATATCTAAATCAATAAGCATTAAATATAATATTGAAAGCTTTAGCTGATTGCCTTCTTTATTTTTTAATAGCTCTGTAATTTTTGTTTTAAATATGCGTTCTAAATTGTTTTGTGCCAAGGCGTCAAAAAGATAGGTCTCAATAATTAAAGGCATAAAATTAGAGAGAAGCTTCATAATTGCTTTTTCATGTGTATCATCTTCATTAATTGACTTTTTATTTTCTTGGTTTGTTTCATCAATGATTAGAAAACCGAGATTACATGCCGTATCCAGAATAAAATCTAGTATTTTATCTTCAAGCTCATCATCTTTAATATTGCTATTTCTAAAAACCCTGCATAATATAAATAATGCTTTTTCTAAATTTTCTGAAGTTGGCTTTATCTCCTCATATATTCTTTTTGGCTTTACTTCGTTTTCAATATGGTCTTGATTTTCAAACTCAGATACTAAATCATCTTGCTGTTCTGGAGACAAAACAAAGCCACTTTCTTTTGAAATTTGTTGCATTGGTTTTGACAAATCAAAAACCTCATCAATTTTATCAAGCATAATTGCATCTTTTGATTTTCCACCATTATATTTTTCTGAAATAGAAGAGAATAGCTGCTGGGTTTTATCGAATATACTTTCAACAAATTTTTTATCTTTTTTATTAAACCCTGAGTATAATTCAAATTCATTTTTAAATGATAAGTACAGACTGTTATCATTAATAGCTCCTTCTCTAAATTCATCATTCTCGCTTAGGTATATTGCTAAAAAGTACTCAAAAATGCCGTTTAGTCTAAAAGTAAATCTATCATTTTGTAAACGTATTAGAATTCCTTTTTCAGTAATTAGCTTAATTAAATCTTCAACAGAAATTGCTAGCCGTCTATTTTTTTCTCGATATTCACCAGTTGCCGATACTAATTCGGTGTAGCTTATTGTGTAATCAAACTGGTTATGGTCAGCAATTAATTTATGTGCTAAAAAACCTAAATAGCTTTTAAACTCATCAAAATCAATTTTGATTGATTTATCCATTGCGATACCAACTTTATCTAGTAGGTTATCAATATAAAGTTGAATTAGTTCAAAGCTATTATGGAAATTAGCTTCATTAGTTTTTTCAAAAATCCATAGAAACAATGAAACCGTCCAATAATTCAATGGCATATTAAGTTGCCTGAAGATTTGCATTACCTTGTCAATAGCAACCTCCTTTCTATCGTATGGAATTGTAGACCATTTATTTGCTAGAGCCCTTACTTCTATTCTCGATATATCATGCAAATAATATGTTTTATAACTTAGTGAATCAAACACTAAGTCCTCGTATGTTTTTTTAACAGTTTCTCTTGTAGTAATTACAAATGAAATATTTCTACAAGTATCCAGTAATTGTTGAATTGATTTATTTACGCAGTGATTAGAAGGTTCATAATTGTCTATAAGGAGCTTAACATGGTATTTAACAAAAAGATCTTTAGTTTTACTTTGAGAGAGCATAAAGTATCTGCTCATTTCTTTTACTATGTCAAATTGCTCATTAGATTTATTACTTGATGCATCAAAATAGAAAGGAATTACTTTTTTTGTGGAATAAGTAAATAGCAGATCTAGCTTTAACTTCGTTAATAGCGATGTTTTACCACCCTTATCTTTACTAAATAAAACATAGTTATCTGTAGATTCAATTATTGAATTAAGGTCTAAGGTTGGCAGTATTTTAGAGGTGTTTGCCAACTCACTTTTTGACTTTTCTTTAATGACTGGCGTGGTAAATAGCTCTAGAAATTGGACATTATTTTCGTTTCCTTTTCCAGAAGTAATAAAGAGCTCATTGGCGGTTTCTATTTCTCTTTCAATAATATCTCTGACTTTTGTTCTGAATTCATTTTGTTCTCTTTTTATGCCCTGTAACGGAATTTCACCTACTGTAGGGTTGGTATTGGCAAACATTATTCCATCGCCTTTATTGTACATAAAATCCGAAGTAGTAATCTGATATTTTTCTGCATCAAAATCGTAGACAGAAAATCCAATATCTGAACCATTATTATAAAGATCTAAAGTGGCAGGAGAAGAGGTAAAGTATATACCTTCATCTGATGTAATTATAGTTCCTTTTTTCTTTTTGTGAAGATGTCCTGAAAACATTAAGTGAAATTCACGATGAATTAAATCTTCTAAGTCATAGGCATTCCATGGCTTTAGGTCAGATATAGGGTGATGAAGTAAAAGAATTCTAAAGTCTACATCAGTTAACTCACTGATTATTTTTTTAACTAAGACAATTGGATAAAATAGATTTCCTGAATCTTTTTCTGAATCAAATGAACGCCATGCAGTATTAATGGTTGCTATACCTATTTTCTTGCCGTCAGCCTCACGCTTATGAATTGTATATAATGGTTCAACTATATCATTATGAATTGAGACATGTTCTGACAAAAACTCTTTCGCATAGTTGTTATAATTTTCCATATTTTTTAGACTTTCGTCTATAGATGGCTTGTTCTTTGCTTCATTAACAAAACTATCTAAATCATCGTTTGTTTTCATTTTATCAAAATCTGATTGTAGGGCAGGCAATTCTTGTCCTCTATGTACATCGTGATTTCCTGCACAAATAAAAATGTTTGTTTTATTGATTTCTGTTACTGTACAGATGCTATCAAGTAATTGCTCACTTGCTTTCTGAAAGTCTGTGACCTTATCTCCTTTATTTACTAAATCACCAGTAAAAAAGACAAAGTCAATTTGCTTTCCTTTAATTACATCCAAAATAGCTTTTGTTACTCTATCTTGTTCTTGTAATGCGTTTACTTCATTTCTAAAATGGAAATCGCTTAAATGTAATATATTCATGTTTTGCTTATTTTAATTTTTTTAATATAGTCAACACCTTACCCGTAAGTAACTGTTGCATTAATCCTTTTTTTTGTATTTGTAATTGTTCTAGTTTTTGTTGGTATAATTCAATCTCCTTATCTAAATTTGAAAGAAAGGCTGCAATCTTTCTCTGCTCCTCTAGTGGAGGAATAGGTATTTTTAGTTTTAGAAATTCTTTTTGACCTAAAGTTTTATTTCTGCCTGCACCACCTGGTGAAGCAAGTGCTAATAAGTCTTTCCCCTTTTTTGATTTGAAGAAGTATAATAAATAATCTAAATCTAACATATTAGGATTAGGTTTATACATCGGGAATCTGTGCGATACAATAAACCCGATTTCGTTTTCAGTAGTTTTAGCAATTGCATGTTCCCAAGCAAATACAATATTTACAATAAAACAATCTGGTTCTACATGAAATACTGACTTGTTGCCTAAATAAAACCCACTTACAGGCTCTTTGTAAAAAATTCCTTTTGTATGAGAACGAATACCTAATTGTCTATATGCTTGCTCAGGTGCTACTTTTACCGAATTTTTTATTTGAGTCACCACATCTGCAAGTTGTTTTGATTCCCATTTAAATTGCTTTAATTTATCATTATCAACTATACTGGCCTTCGAATTTATTAGTTTATTAAATCTTGCATTACCTGAAAGTAGTTTTATGGTTAAATTCTTTTTTGTTTCTTGGAGGTCTGTAGTAATAGCTTCATTAACTCTAATGGCTTTTTCCCAAACTAAAAGTATTTCAACAATTTTTTGTTGTTCTAGTAGGCTAGGAAACCCAATAGAAATTTTTAGCAATTCAGATTTAGGCAAATTGAATCTAGTTGACCCTTGAGCCAAATTGGATATAACATTTCTAACATTTTCACTCCTAAATAAAAAGCATGCAAACAAAGGGTTAAGAAATAAAAAATTGTTTAATCGAAATCCGAAACAAAAACTATTTAAGTATAATTTATTTCGTTTATCAAGGAATACTGACGTCATTCCAACTTCATTAGGTGTTTCTGAGGAAGCAGTAAATAATAAATCACCAAATACAACAACCGAATGATGCTCATCTTTTCCAATATTGACATAATCTAGTTGATTTACATCTACAATTATATTATTATAGATATTCTTGTATGGAATATAAGCCTCGCCTTTCCCAAAATCAATTTTAGTTTTTCCAGTTATGCCCGTATATGTGTTACCTAATTCAGACAGTCTTTTGACTTCCCAATGTTTGGGTAGCAAACCAACTGGGGTTTGTTTGTATTCAATTATATTTTTCTTTGTATCAGGCATTAATTTATTATCTCTTTTACAATTTTTAATGCATCATTGGAATTTAGCCTTTTAAAGTCCTGATATTTTTTTGATTCTTGTTTATCAAAAACTATAGGATTGTACACATTCAAAAACTCTATTGCTTTAGTTAACTTAACATTGCATGCCAATATTATGGTAGTGCAATTTGCATCTAGTAATTGCTTAAACAAACCTTGTACGGTTTCTTCTTCAATGCAGTCATCACACTTTTCTTCATAATCACCCATAGTTGCAATGCCTACTTTATTATCTTGGCTTGTTATAATATCTATGAAATCATTTTGTTCTGCATTGCCTAGTCGCTTTAGAATATTCTCGGTTACATTATATCCAAGTTGTTGCATTACTTCATATACAATTCGTAGTGTAGAACTCTTGCCCTTATCAGCGTTTCCCTTTAATACTATAAGTTTCATATTTTTATTTAATTATATTAATAAATTGTTCTGCTAACTTTTCTACTTGTTTAATAGTTTTTTCTTCTTTAGGACTATTGAGTAAATTCCAATACTTGTTTTCATTCCATTTTAATGTTCTTTTACCATTTTCGCTATTTTGAGTAATAAACCCCCAAAACCATAAGTCATCCCAAATTTCCATATTACTATTAGGCATGGTTTCATTAATATATTTATTAATGCCTGTAAATGTAATTGCGCATGGCCTGCCTAACTCAGTAAATATAAAATTTATAACTGCATCAACTGGTAAATACAGTTCGTCTGCTTTTGTAATACTACTTGGCGCATCTTTCCAAAATTGTAAATGTTTAGCATATCCATTATGGCATTGGTATATTGCTTTTACAAGTAAGGCTGCTGTCTTGTTGCCCCAACTTGGTTGCCCCTTCAATAGTTGGTGTACGGCTTTATAGGTATGAGGCGTTTGAGAAGTTGCCCCAATTACTTTCAAAAAATTTGCAAATGAATTTAGAGAATTTTTATTAGCAGATATTTTTAGAAAAAATTCTGCTGATTTGTTCATTTTTAATTGCGATTGAGAGTTTAATATTTGATGTAATAAGCTATACACTTTTTGATGTGTGGTCGCAAATGGCATCAAAGCAGTTTGATACGCTCCAGTTTGAATAGGCTTATTGTAGCTTCTGTTTTCTGCAAGAAATTTGTATATCTCTGGTAGTTTGTTTTTCATGTTAGCTAGCTAATTTTAATTTGTCTGTCAAAGGATGTATTCCGCCACCAGTCCAATTGCCCGTAGCTAGCCATATTTCATAGTGATATAACCAATCGTAAGTCCAAGGTATAATTGTTTGAGTCAAGAGTTTTTGAGCAGTCCATTCTCCTGAATTTGGCACATACAAACATAAGCGTTGCTTTTGTTGGTCATAGCAGTGTTCAAGTTGAGTTTTACCATTTGCTAAAAGTAGCGGTTTAGGGCTCAAGACAAAGACATTTGGTTTAGAATGGGTACTATATTCTAATTTGATTTTATAATTATCGCCTATGGGGGAAGGGCATATGGTATTACTCCAAACTAATTGTTTATCATGTTTGACTAATAGGTGAGAGTCAGGAAACATTTTTTTAATGTAACCAGCTTGTACTGCTGTTGGTATATTTTTAGTCTTCTGGGCCATAAAATGTATGTGGTTTAATAATATTACTTGCGCTAGCTACTATTCCTAATTTGGTATCAAAACGACTATTGCCTTGTTCAGTTAACATTCTAGTTTTATTACCAATGTTTGTCAATGTATTTTTTACTTCAACCTCTCCGAAGCTTTTACTCAAACTTTCTTGTATTCTATGCATACCAGTTTGATTTAATACATTAGAAATATCTAATTTAATCTGATCAAGCCATTTATAAAATTTCTTTTGTTTGTTTTGGTTTTCTCTCCATTTATCTGCAAAATTTTCTTCTTCATTTACGGGATTGCCAATAAATTTATACAACTCTCCAGTTTCTTTATCTTGCCTTTCTTCTATAAATAAATGCATATTAGCCACTATCCCTTCTAATGCTTCTAAAACATTTTCAGCCTGATTGTAAGCTCTTGCTGCTAAGGTTGTAATGATAATTGAAATAGGTTTTTCATCATCACCATTGAACATTATATCACGGTGTCGCTTTAGAATTTGAATTGCTCTTTGCAATGGAAATTTATTTGGTTGGAATTTAGGCGCATCACTTACTGCTTCATTTAATGAAAAGCCTTTCATTATACTAACAACTTTAGCTTTTTGAATGAACCAATCTGCGTATCCAAATGGATTACTCCTTAACCATTCATCTGCATTTGTTTCATAAGAATAATTATCTTCTTCTTTGTCTGTGATTCTTATAGCTAGCTGTTTGTATTCAGTGTTAAAACCATTATCAAATGCCTTTTCCAAAAGAATTTTATAGTCTTCAGCAACTATTGAAGGTAAAATATCCATGTGATACTTATCCTTATTTAGAGAGTTTTCTCTATATTTCAGGGTCCAACATCTTCTTCCTTCTTCATCTAACAAGTTTTTGTAATTTTTATTTTCCTTTATTCTATCTCCTACTATTTTCTTTAAGTCCTTTTGAGTCCAAGCATCCTTTTTGCCTGTTAACTCGCATACCAAATCAATATCTATATCGTCGTTTTGGTTAATTGGCTTTATAACTGTTCCCAATAAAAAGGAACCTTGAGGTTTAATGCGTGGCTTATAAGGCGCTAGTAAACTGCCTTCGTCAGAAAGCCAATTCCCAACAGCTTGATAGCTAGCCACTGCTGCATCATGTTGAGTTTCAGAAATATCAAGGTTAGTGCCTAATTCTTCTAAAATTTCACTAAATAGTTTTTGTTTTTCATTTGTAATCATTCTATATCAATTTTAATTCTTTTAAATATTTTTCCATTTGTTGCTCTACCTCACTCAACTCCTTTTTTAGTTTCTCAATATTCTTTTGAGTAGCTTTAATATCCACCTCTTCTTCTTCCTCAAAAGTATCAACATAGCGAGGTATGTTTAGGTTGTAATCGTTTTCTTGAATATCTGCGATGGTAGCACGGTATGCGTATTTATCCTCAAGCACTTCGCCTTTATCTGTTTTTAATGGCTTGCCTTTTATAAATGCTTGGTAAGTATCTACAATGTGTTTCATATCTTCTTCGCGCAACTTGTTTTGGTTTTTACCATTTTCAAATTCTTTGCTAGCGTCTATAAAAAGTATGTCTTTATTTTTACCTTTACCCTTATTAAAAATTAAAATGGCTGCTGGTATGCCTGTGCCAAAAAATAAATTAGCAGGTAACCCAATTACCGCTTCTAGCAAGTTTTCATCAATCAGTTGTTTGCGAATTTGCCCTTCACTACTACCTCTAAATAAAACACCATGAGGTACTATTACACCAACTTTGCCAGTACCTTCATAAGTGGTTTCTATCATGTGGGTTATAAAGGCATAATCGCCTTTACTCTTTGGTGGCACTCCTCTACGAAAGCGATTATATTGGTCGGCAATTGCAGTTTCTGCGCCCCATTTATCTAAACTAAATGGTGGATTAGCAACCACAATATGAAACTTCATTAAATTGTCATTCTCCAAAAGTTGCGGATTATTAATCGTATCGCCCCATTCTATAGTAGCGCTATCTTGCTCATGTAGAAACATATTCATGCGACACAAAGCCCAAGTGCTGCCATTGTTTTCTTGACCATATAATGAGTAGTTTTTACCTTCTATTTGTTGCGCTACTTTGATGAGTAGTGAACCAGATCCGCAAGCAGGGTCACATATTCTATTTCCAGCTTGTGGGTTTACCAGTTTGGCTAATAATGTGCTAACCTCGTTAGGTGTATAAAACTCTCCAGCTTTTTTTCCTGCTTCTCCAGCAAATAAAGAAATAAGGTATTCGTAACTATCACCAATTACATCATTATCTGCTAAATGTGATGGTTGTAGGTCTAATGCAGAAAAATCTACTAGCAAATTTTTAAGTATGCTATTGCGTTGCTTGGTTGGCCCAAAAGCTGTTTCGCTATTAAACGAAATACTACGAAACACTAATGCTAGTTTTGTTCTATTGGCATCTTCTAAAGCTGTTAATCCTATATCAATTATTTCGCCAATATTAGCTTCGTTGCGTTGTTCAAAAATGTAATCAAAATGGCTTTCTTTAGGCAATACAAATCGTTCTCGTTGCAATTGTCTATTTACCATTTCTTCGTTGTTAGGGTATTTTTTTCGGTATTGCTCTACCTTATCTTTCCAAACATCGCTTAGATATTTTACAAACAAAAGTGTAAGTATATAATCTTTATATTGCCCGCTACCCATTACTGGTCTCAGGCTATCGCAAGCTTTCCAAACGATGTTGTTTATTTCTTTTTGAGTGATTTTATTTGTTGCCATTATTGATTGATTAATTTTGAAATTGTATCGTTATGTAAAATATGCTTTTGTTGAATTAAGTTTTGGCTGATTTCAATATCTTTTAAAAAGAGTTGATTAAGTGCTACAATTTTATGTTGTTCCTCCATTGGAACTAAGTTAAAACTAAAATCTAAAACTTCATTTTTACGGATAGAAGGAATTGAACTGCCAGCACCTAATTGTTTGAAGTATTGAATATTTTTTTGTGTGTTTAATACGGAAACTAAATATTGGGGAAGAACTTTAGTTATATCAACCTTGATTATATAAAAAAGAGAAGATGCAATAGCATTACCTATTGTATTATCAACCATTGTTGCAAAAACTCTAAATCCTTTTGATGTGAATAAAATATCACCACCTTGTAATAGGTTTTCACGAACTTTAGGTGAATCTTCAATAAAGCAATCTATTTGGTTGAGATTTTGTCCATTTTCGCCAAAATGTTTAGCTTGTAAATAAGGAATTGTTCCATTATCTGCAGGTTGAGCATAGTAGCCAAACTGAACAGTAGCAATCTTTTTTATCTTTGTTGTCATTTTTAATTTATTGTAGTGATATTCAAATTAATTTTACAAAAGTATACAGTTTTAACTAAATGACGAAAAATAATTTTTATTGTAGTAATATTCAAAAATTAAATATTGAAGCCGATGCTGGTTTGCATCATTTATTTAAATGCTTACATTAAATCAAACTTCTACACATCTAGCCCATTTCGCGTTGAAAACAAAACAGCTTTGTTGTTTAAAAGACAAATACAATTCACCCATAAAGTTTATTTTCAGGAATCTCACAAAAATGATAGTGTTCAAATAAGTGTGTAAACAAATCTTTCATACTACAAACGCCTTATAAGTATGAAAATATTTAGTAAACATTGTGGCATAATATTTTTAAACGACACGGATTGTCGTTTCTTATTTTCACCTTTACTTTATGGAAAACATCAACGACTTACAAAATCAGTATGAACAAATTACAAAAAGAAAAAGAGAAGTAATTATAGCTCAACATTTTGATGAAGCTTCTCAATTAAGAGATCAAGAAAAAATAATAGAGCAAAAAATAGAACAACTAATAAAAGACAATAAGATAATGCTGAGTAAAAGTAAGTTTGTAAGAGGCCAACAATGCCATAAAAACCTTTGGCTATATACTCATAAAAAAGATGTGGCTACTGAAGCGAGTGAAGCACAGGCTGCTATATTTCAGAGTGGTACAGATGTTGGTGTATTGGCACGAGATTATTTCCCAAATGGTGTGCTTGCAGTAGCAGAAGGTGAGTACCCAAATAAAGCTACAGCAGCATATACACAACAATTGATAGATAAAGGCGCTACAACTATCTATGAAGCCACATTTATTTATAATGACGTACTAGTAGCTGTAGACGTATTGCATAAATATGCTAATGAATGGCATTTCTTTGAGGTAAAAAGTAGTACGAGTGTAAAAGATTGTCATTTAACAGATACTGCTATTCAATACTATGTTTTGAAAAATTGTTTGCAAGCTAAAGTTGTCCCTTATGTAATGATACTAAATAATCAATATGTATTTAGAAATCAATTAAATGTAAAAGAATTATTTATTGCTACAAATACGTGTGAAGAAGTTTCGCCTTTGCAAACAGAAATACCAAATCAATTGCAGCAGATGAAAATAATGTTACTCAAAGACGAACCTCAAATAGAAATGGGCGATCATTGTAATAAACCATTTGCTTGCGAGTTTGCAGCTTATTGTAGCGGTAGTAATGCAATAGAAGAAATAGAAACTAATAGTTTAAGCAATACACCAATAATAAATAAAGAAGCAATAGTTGAATTTAAGGAACAAGTACATTATCCAATTGGATTTTTAGATTTTGAAACTATAATGCCAGCTGTACCGCAGTTTAACGAAAGCAGGCCTTACCAGCAATTAGTTTTTCAATACAGCTTACATACTCAGGCAACACCAAATAGTAAGATTAAACATTTTGAATTACTTGCAGAAAACTCTGCCGAACCAAGGGAGCAAATTATTAAACATATGTTGGCCACTACTAATAAACTGCAAACTATATTCGTTTATAATATAGGCTTTGAAAGAACATGTATTAAAGATATGGCACGCGACTTTCCTAAGTATGCAATTGAATTAATTGCTTTAGCTGATAAGCTAGTTGACCTTATGCCCATATTTAAAAAGCATTACCGTACAGAGCAAATGCAAAAGAGGTATAGTATCAAAGTAGTATTGCCTGCTCTAGTTTCAGACATGAGTTATGATGATTTAGCAATTGGAAATGGCACTGATGCAAGTAACGCTTATTTTGAACTGTATAATTGTAGTGACAAAGAACATATCAGTGCTACAAGAAATCATTTGATTGAATATTGTAAGTTGGATACGTTGGCGATGGTGAAGTTGTGGGAGAAGATTTTGGAGGTGAGGTAAAAAGCATCTGTTTAACTTTTTAAAAACTAGTATATTTGAAATTATATGGAGATGCAGGAAATAAAACGAAATCTTGAGAAAGTTGCTGAGATAATTGAAAGGCATAATAAAGAACTAGACCAGAATGGATCAAGGTTTAATATTTTTGATTTACTTGGCCTTCAAACAAAAGAAGTTAAACTTCATTCTATGTTTATTGCAGCTTTACTAAATCCTAAAGGCAGTCATACATTTGGAGGTAAATTTTTAGAAATTTTTGTTGGCAAATTGAATAAGTATTTACCTATAGAAAAATATATAAGTATTGATGAAAATACTTGTCAGATAATTGTGGAGCAAAGAATTTCTAATATTTCAGACAACGGTGAAGAAGGAGGTCAAATAGATATTCAAATTAAAAGTAAAAAGGATACTATCATAATAGAGAATAAAATTCATGCACAAGACCAGGATAAACAATTAATCAGATATAGAAATTCCAATCCATCAGCAATATTGATTTATTTAAACCTTTACGGCAAAGAGCCAGATAAAATAAGTACTTATTCTAAAGAAGAAAATATAAATTTATTACCTAATAAAGATTTTTTTATTCTGACTTATAAAGATTTCGTTTTAGACTGGCTTGAAGATTGTAAAAATATTTCAATTTCAAAACCGAAAATTTCTGAAACGATTTCTCAATACATTAATACAATAAAACAATTAACTAATCAAAGTATAAATTATAAAATGAAAGAAGAAATACAGAAATTAATTATTGAAAATGTTTCCCTTCCACCTATTATAGAGGAATTATATCATACTAAATGGGCATTGAGTAGAGAAATAAAAAATAAAATAGTCGATAGGATAAGTCAGCAGAATCAAGATAAAACAAAAGTACTTATAGCATCTTTTGATTTTAAGGATAAAAAACATGATGTTATTATGTCCGTTCGTTATGACCCTGTTAGTTTTAATTTGTTTTTTCAATACGACCTTTTCGAATCTATTACCGATAAAATAGTTGAAGAAATTTCATCTATAGAGGATTTTATTTCAGAATTAAAAACTCCTCTTAAGAAAAATGATAAAACGGACTCTACTGGAGATAAGAAATATTTAGCATGGTTATTTGATGAGAGAAAAACAAGTTTGGCTGAATTTGAAAAAAATGAAATTTTCAAGTATTCATCGGAGTCGAGTCAACAACTTTATGTAGACGGCATTTTTAATGAAGGATTAAAAAGAGGCAAAGAGCTCTTTTCGGTTGGAGAATAAATTGAAATGTAAGGATTACTTTAATTAGTCATTATTAATTTTTAATTAACTTATTCTTTTTATTGATTTGCATTAAAATGAAATATACCTATGTTTTTCTCGACGATATTAGAGAACCTATTGATACTTATAATTATTCCTTCAATCCGATTTACATAGATCAAAAATGGATTGTAAAAAGATCTTATAATGAATTCGTAGAATATCTCAGTAATAACGATTTACCTAACCTAATTTCATTTGATCATGATTTAGGTATTGATGATGCTCAACTAGAGCAAAGTGGTATAGACTGTGCAAAGTTTTTAATAAATTATTGTTTGGAGAAGAATTTAAAATTACCACAATACATTTGTCATTCTATGAATCCTGTTGGTAAAAAAAATATTATCGATTTGCTAGATGCTTTTAAGAAATTTCAGAATAATTAGTAAGAATCAATGGTAGTTATAATGAAATAAGACAGTCTAATTATTGTTCCAATTCTATCTCAACAAATATTTAAGAAGCGAAAAATATTTACCATAAAATAAATGGCTTTACTTAGGAAACCTTTCAATTAATCCAATCAACTGAGCTTCTTTAATGTTATCATTATATAGAACCGTTGCTAATTTAGTATAGTTTCTAATTTCCCTGCCATTCATTTTTATTTGGGCTAGTTTATTAATAGAGTCAATTTTTATATTCGCTTTTTCAAGATTTTTAAGCCAAATTAATTTTCTTGAAGCAATATCTAAAGGTGGGTAATTTACTTTAAGTGTTACTCTACTTAATATTGCACTATCTATACTATTGGTGCAATTAGTAGTAAAGAAAATAGTACCATCAAAATACTCCAGCAATCTTAAAAACACCCCTACTATGGCAGCTTTTTCAATATCATTATCTCGTTTAGATAAATAAATATCTACCTCGTCAAATAATAAAATCGCATTCCATTTTCTAACACGATTCAAGATGGTTTCTAATGACACCTCAATATTTTTTGCAGATGTACCTAATTCATCTATTTGTACAATGTATAATACTCTATGTTTAAGTTCAGAGTATACTTCAGCTGTGGATGTTTTACCAGTTCCAGGCTCTCCTTCTGCTAAAATAATAAGGCCACCGCCTTTATTATCTGCAAGATCTTTGTGAAAAGTATTTGGAGCAACTGAAAAAAGCTTGGTTAATATTGACTTTTCCTGTTCTGGCAATACTAATTCATCAATGGCATTATCATTATAAATATATTCTTTCAATTCTTTTACATACACAAAAAAATACTCTTTATTACTAAGTGAAAATATTTTTACGTAAGGTAATTCTGTAAAGCTTCTAAGATTTTCTATATCAATAATTGTATTATTAGTGCAATCTAGAACAACTTTAGTTTCTTTGCCAGAATTTGATAAACACCTTATTTCTAAATCAGCATTTTTAAGATGACGACTGCCTTGGGTAAAAACTCTAACACCATTACCATTAGAAATAAATTGAGTGCCATTATGAAGAATCATATTCTTAGCCTCATTATTTTCTTTTTCAAAATTAGAAACAGAAGCTTTTTGTGGATAAAGATTAAAGCAAGAAACTAAATCACCAAAATTGAACCTGTGAAAACAATTTTTTGCATTTTGTATCCAATCATTATTGATATCAGAATAATGCTCATGTATTAGGTTTTCAAATTTGATATTATATTTAATTCTAATAAATCTTGGATAGTGCCTAGTGGCATTAAATAAAGTCATTGCCACACTAATTGGAAAGTACTTTCCATCAAATTTGAGATCAAAATTATATTTTGAAGTCTTTAAATACTTTTCATAAATTTCAATTACATTCGACAAATTTTTAACTGGTAGAGACCAAAAATCTTCTTTTTCATTAGCAAAATTTGTACCACTATAGAGCATCATTGCTATTTTGGCTTTAGATTCTTCGTCTAATTTGAAATCATTGAATAAGATATATTTTAATAAATCTTCGTTTACATAATTAGATTCTAATTCAAATAATTCATCTTCTAGGTTATTTGTAATGGTCAGTAAGGATTCATCTAGCTTTGTTAATTCTTGCTTCATAGCAAGATAGTTTTTAAGTATTTCTAATTTGATTTTCATTTTCTATAATTTATTGTGAATCTTACACCTAGTTCTTTGGCTTTTTCTTGCCATATTACATTGTGACCATTATTACAGCCAACGAGTGAATGAGCAATCTCGTGCAGAATAGTATTTTTTATGTCATCTATATCGCTATTTATAATATGGTTTATTTGTAAAGAAATTTTATCGTTATCATAATAGCATTTACCCTTTGCATTAATATGGTTGCTCAATATTATTTGAATGTTTTGCAATCCATGCTCGGCGAGAAATGCCTCAGCTACAAAAAGCACTTCAAGCATTTTAAGTTTTAGGTGTTCAGCATTGGTATATTTATTTTCAATTACATTTTTGATCTCAACCTCTATCATAAGGATACAAAATTATTTATGGTGCAAAGTTGTAATTAGAGAAAGACAAAATGCGTCGTTGTAAGAAATTTGCATTCGAAATACAGTTAATTTTGAAACGACACAATATGGCGGAATAAAAATTTACCTTTACAAATATGAAATTCCTAAAAATAGAAAACAAACAATATAAAGATTTAGATTTAAGTTCATACACTAATAAAATGATAGCTCATATTGCTAGTCGTTATGCTACCAATATGAATGAACTTCATAAATATTATTTTGCAGGCTTAGAAGGTCTTGCATTGGCTTTTGAAAAATTTAGTAATGAGCCAGAAAAATTAAAACGATTTGCTTCTTGGTATGTAACGAAATCTATTGTTGAACTCCAAAATAAGCCCAAAACAGAAACAGAGCTTATGGTAGAAAAGATTAATAAAATCTTTCAACATCCTATTGATGAACAAAGTTTTGAACCTATAGAATTACCTAAGGTATCGAGGATTGAAGTAATAGATAATAATGGGAGAAGTTATGTAAATTGGGAAACTGAATATAAGGTAGGTTTATATTTTCAGGATGGAGGAAGAACATTGAAATTAATAATTAAATAAAAAAGAATATGAAAAACGAATTAATAGAAATATACAAAGTAAAAGGATTATTGGGAGAGCATCATGAGTTCAAGCCTCTCGGTGATTCGTGCAAACATTGTGATAGTTGTTGGCAAGATATAGATTCCAAACTTGATAAAGGTTACGGCATTTACCTTCCTTGGATTGGTGTTCACTACTCAACATCTAAAATATTAGTTCTTGGAATCAATCTTAATGATATTGGAGATTTAGATGCTCAGGTGGAATTAGCAAAGCTCGCCAAGAACGAATTAAATGATGGTAAAAAGAAAATATTTAAAAGTGAAACCTATGGTGGTACTCCATATTGGTATGTTTTGCCTCAGTATGTAATTCATATTCTTAATTGTAGCGGGATTAAAGTTGATTCATTGTCATTGGCACTCGATTATATTGCTGTTACAAATAGCATCAAATGCACAATTGATAGGGAAAGAGCTATTCCAACTCAAAATATGTGGAACAATTGTCCTGAATATATTCTTAAGGAAGAAGTGGAAGTCTTAAAGCCAAATACAATTTTAATTTTAGGTAAGTCAGATAATTATTGGAATTTTAAGAGTAGTGTGGCTGTGATAATTGAAGAGAAGCAAGAAGGTAACTTTATAATTGGTACTTGCAAAATTGGAACTATTGTTAGCAATTTTATTGTTACTCCTCACCCTACTGCATTTGGCGGATATCGCAAATATTTAAAGGAATTTACTGCAATTAGTTTAATATTTTAAAAAGGTATTTATGTCCCGACTCACCTCCACGACTCGCCAAATCCAAATAATTAACTGGTTAGAACGAAAGCCTGCAACATTTTCTGAAATAGATTCATATTTGAGCAAATACGCAGTAGCTCACAATATGGATATCCTTTTTTCTGAAAGAACATTACAAAGAGACATCAAGGATATTGCAATTCTTTTTAATAGAGAAATTAAATTTGATAGAAAAATAAAACTTTATACAATTTCAAAAGACGAAGAATATGAAATAAAGAATAAATTGCTTTACAATGCATACCAGCATTTATCTTTATTAAACCTAAGTGAAAATTTTAAAGAATTTATTGAATTTGATAATAGTCCTAATACTGGAACAGAGCATTTTCAGTTTATAATAAATGCAATTAAAGAGGCCTTTCAAATAAAAATTGTCTATCAAAAATTTAATACAACAGAAACTAAAGTTTATACTTGTGAGCCTTACTTGTTAAAACAAAATCAAAACCGATGGTATTTAATTGCAAAAGATATAGAAAGCAATAATGAATATATAAAAATTTACGGGCTAGATAGAATCCAGTTTGTCGAAGTTTTAAAAAAGAAGTACGATAAAACTAGCAGGTTAAAAGCAAAGGAAATGTTTAAACACTGCTTTGGCATTTTTGCGCCCAATGCCTCACAACCTAGTAAGATTGTATTATCATTTATGCCAACACAAAAACCGTATTTAATTTCTATACCGCTACATAGTTCACAAAAAGTAATTTTTGAAAATGAGGAAGAAATTCAAATTTCCCTAAACATTTTTATTACATACGATTTTATAAAACACCTTTTATCCTATGGTGAAGAAGTGCAGGTAGTACAACCTAAAAAATTAGCAATTCAATTAAAGGAAGTATATAAATGTGCATTAGGGTTATATAATGATACGGTTTAAGGCTGTTATGGTTATCAAAGTGTATCAAATTGTTCCACATCTGCCCACAATTGACTTGAAAACAGTCCATCTTTGCCGACGAGAAAAAAAGCAGCTTTATGGCTGCTTTTTTTGTGTGCGTTTGTGTGTGAGAGTGCGTGTGGTGTGGGACTTGGGTTAGGGTTTTGGGTGTGGTGCTTCGCGGCGGAATTTATGGTGGATTATTACTAGTTATTAAATATAGGAGAGTTATATGTTTACAGTTTACATTCTCTATTCGGAAACATCAGAAAAATACTACACGGGTCAAACACAAGATTTTGACAATAGAATTCGTGAGCATAACTCAGGTGAAACAAAGTCCATTAAGAGTGGCATTCCTTGGTCTTTGATTTGGAAACAAGAAGTTGCGACTAGAGTTGAGGCTGTTAAATTGGAAAAGAAGATTAAGATGCACGGAGCTAAGCGATTTTTACAAATTATGGATTGTCCGCTAATTTTAAAGGTAAGCCAATAAAGGAGATTGATAGAAGTGAAAAGGTATTGGTGGCTGTAATAGTTGACGATAACTTCGCTAAGCACCTTACGATAAGGGCTCTAAAAACCATAAAAGCTAAAGTGATTACGTGTGATGGACTTAGTAGGGTTGTTACAAGTGTTCTATTGGTAACCGATGGTCATTAATCACATTAAGGCCTTCAGGGATCTGCAAGGCATTCCCTAGGGTGTCTAAATTGCAATAACATTGCGACAAAGAGAATAAACGGTATACACCACCATCTCAAAAACAAGTATATGCAGAACTACTTGAACGAGTTCACTTTAAGTTCAAAAGGCAATGCTGAAAATAAGGCTTATTTGATTGACTTATCGTTGCTGCAATTGTAAATTCATGGTTCGTTTAGGGGCAGCCTATCACAGTCATTGATTTTTTCTTCTATTTTTTGCCAACTAGCCCACAGCCTGTTTAGTAAAGTGTAAAAGTATTTTGTTATCAAAATACAATACATTGCATAGCACCAGCAGCCGAATTCTAGTCAAAAAACCAGCAGACATTTGTGTATATAAGTTAATTCAACTACGAGTTTTTTGTTTAGCGTGATTTATGGTTGATTTTAGAAGTAATAGAATACTCTAAAGTGGGTATTCTATACTCTATTATTTCCTTTAAATTTGTGTTGAGTAAGGCAATAGTTTAACCTTCGTATTAAAACATTAAAAGTTCAATAAATGCATAAGCACAATTATTTATTTACCTTACTCTTGGTCACCTGTATATTTGTGCAATCTGCATGCGATAAAAAGGTAACTACTCCTCAACCAATTGATGTGCCATATAATAAATTGCCACATGGCAGCATCGAATTAGCGGATGCTAATAGTAATTTTGAAACTATATATGCAGATACGCTTAATCCAACTTTGTTTACCGACAGTGCATCTTACTCAATACGAGATTGGACATTTAATGCAGAAAAGAAGTTTCTTGGATTTTGTATTCGTCGCAAAGGTTTATATTATTTTAATGATAGAGTGTTAGCTTACGATGTATGGTGCGACCAGGCAAGGGCACGTGTAACAACATTAGGTGTTTCTGGAAACTTAATATACAGGCCTCAATACTATTATCAAAACAAAGATAATCCACAGCAAGACCAGCTTAATGCTAGTGTTAATCCAAAAAGGATGGGAACACAATTTTGCAGTGAGCATATATTTTTTAAGTGGATGGATACTGCAAAATCCTACTTTAAAATAAACACAGCAAGTTATGCATATACAGCTAGTGCAAATGCCTCAAATGTACCTAGCAATGCGTTTCAATATGCATATATAGATTCGGCTGTTAACGCGCCATTGCTTTACGAAGATGTTAGTGGCAACGTGCAAAGAACTGCTGGCGATATTTTTATGGCAGATAATATCGGCGGGGCATATTTTCTCATTAGGATTTTACCTAATGATTCTATTATCATTACAAAACAAACGGGCAATAATAATTCTACCATTTTACAAAACTATAAAAATGCAAGTACGATTGCTATTCCTCAAATGCAAGTAGATCAGTACAAAACATACAGCTATAGTGCAAACGAGGAACAAATAGCTTTTGCAATTCTATTTCCTAATAATAAAGGCTACACTTTTGTAATAGATAAAGTAGCCGGCACATGTAAAATGGTACTAAATGCTGTAGATATAGTTTATGATAGTAGAGTGTATGACCAAATTTATGCTGTAGAACTTAATGGTAATTTATTGTATGCCACTGATAATGATATACGACGCATTACTGCTACAGATAATACAAGTATTTGTAATGGTAAACTTTGTAATCAAACTGCAGATAATAGTAACTACAAAACACAAATTGCCTCCATTAAAGTAATAGATGGTAAGCCTTATGCCTTTGTATGGAAAATTGCGAACAGCGCTACTCCAGCAGCACTACGTAGCTCTCAATTTAGTATTTTAAGTCTTAAATAATTCATGTAAATCAAATAACATTATGAACAAAATAATACTAACCGCTTGCATTGCACTCTGCTTATTTAATATGGCATGCAAAAAGAAAAATGGCACAACCACTGAGCCAGTAGTAAGTAACTTTTTTTTAGAGACTGCTAATGCCAATAGTAAATTCAAAACAATTTGGAGCGATAGTGGCGTTATACAGGTGGGCACCTTATTATATGTACAAGGCAATAAAGTGGAGGACTTTACGATTAACAGAACTACAGGCGATATCGGTCTAAGTTTAAATCAGTATTATCAATTTGACAATGGTTTATGCTATCAAGCTAACTTCATAAATAAAACCCGTAAAGTATTTGATTACCTTGGCCCAGTAGCTAGGTATCATTTTTGGGAGCCTTATGGCAAGTTTTATAATATTGTTAGATTTGACTCTATAAATTCTTATGGTGTAAAAAGCTCACTTATCAATGGTTGGCAACTTAGTAACATATCTGCTGTAAGTGATTTTACTTCTAACCCTACTAAAGTTAGTTACAAATGGTACACTACGCCTGCCAAGGCTAACATTGCTTCTGCAGATAGTATAGTGAGCAATTATCAACGCAATAATGGAATATTTGAAGATATCAAGTGGCAAAAAGCCCACTATGACAAATATACAGGGAATTGGTTTGTATTTAGTTTGATAGCCGAAGCTGGCCAATTTTATATGTGTGTCGATGAAGTATTGAAAACAATTAATACAAATACGGGTTTTAACAATTCTAACCAAATTAGCAAAATTGTGGTTGATTTAGCCTACTACGATAAAGATTTATTTAAGCCCAAAATTACCTATAGTGAAGATGGAAAAATTGTTGCATTAAGTTTTTATAATCTAGCTGGTGCAAACGACTTTTATTCCTTTACATTCAATGCTGCAACCAAGATTTTTACCCAAAAACTAAATAAAAGCCCCTTAATTACCGCATTTTATGATGTAGATGAAAGTGGAGCAATAATTTATGTAGATCAGGTAGCAGGTGCCGCTAACGAAGTTAAAAAACTAGATGTTTCAGGAACCACAGTTATTAGTGCCAAACCAGTGGAGTATGTTAACGGTAAATTTGACGTTGCTATTTTATCCTTAGATATTTTCCATAACAGACCATATTTGGTTGTAGGCGCTGGCATCAACCCATTTAATTATTTTGCAGACAAGCCTGATCAATTAAGTATTTTGGAGTTTCAACCATAGTCAAAATAAACATGATTACACTTGAATAGGGCTTGAGTAGGGTTTGAATAGGGTTTGTGTTTGTGAGTGAGTTTGGGTGTGTAGTTTGGCGGATAGGGTTTTGGGTTTTGGGTTTGGTGCTTCGCGGCGGAATTTTTGGTAGATTATTACTAGTTATCATTAGATATTGTATATTTTTAGTCCCTAATTGCATAAGAATGAAAAGAATAATTTTATTGTCTCTATTAGCATCAACTATTTATTTGGGCAATGCCCAGACCACGGTACCAAGCACAACGGTAAAAATGTGTGGCGGTGTAGAAAAAATTGAAGGCAAACTTAGCAGCGCTCAAGTAATGCCTGATGGCACTAAAAAAACCAACTATTTTTATATTGCAAACAATACGTTTTATGTAACGCACATCGAATCGAAAGGTGATGTAATAGAATCAATTAATCGATATGTATTGCCCATTTCAAAAGTTAATATAGAAACTAGTATGATGTCGCCGTACCAAGCCGAAACTGCTGATAAACCGTTCTTTGAATTATCTATGGGCACTAAAGGCGACGAAGATGTTGAAGTAACCTCTATATATGCTAATGTATGCGATGCTAATAAATCAAAGGATGGCAGATTAACGATTTCCTTCGACAACAAAGAAGAAGGCAGAGCGATGCTTAAAATGCTGGGTATGGATACTTATATGTTTGGTGATGAGTAGTTTTAACTGAAAAACGAAGCCAGGAATTGGTTGAGTTTTTTTGAAACAAATTGATATTCGGGAGAGCAGCAAGTATGATCGTGCTGCGTCTATTAAATAGAAATAAGGCAGCTTTATGGCTGCCTTATGTGTGTAGGTTTGTGTTGACATGTTTGTATTGGTATCCCAAAACTGTATGGCCTACTAAATTAATCCAACAGCAATACTATCAATACAAAATGCTAATTTATCATTGAGCAGTTTGCTATTTACTAACAAATTCTAACAACGTACATCGCTCTATTTCTTTTTAATCAAACTACAAACAACTCCCACATGAGGCTCGTCCTTTAAGATGCCATCGCTTAAAAATTTAGATGGTTCATATCTAAATTGAGTAGCTAAGCCTTCTGAAATTATAATATGATCAATACAATGATTTTCATCTTTGGTTGCAATAGTAAGGTTATGATGATTAACGAAATTTGTAATTTCATTTCTGCTATCTATCTGAGGTAAACTTCTTTTTTCTTCTGCCTTGAAGGATGTGTTTAAGTCGCCACCAATTATTATTTGCTTATTAAGTGTTGATAGTTTTTCAATATCGCTTTTAAAGTTATCTAACTCTTTTTCTGCAATTTCTTTTTGCATTTGAATGCCCAATGTACCTACAATGGTTCCATAAACAATAATTTCGCCAATTGGCGTTTTGTATAACCCAGCAACTGAAGTAAATTTATCAATCACATCTAGTGGCTCAATAAATTGATGCTTGCTAAAAATGGCAACTCTTACAGAAAGCTCACCTTTATTGTATTTGCCATAATCTATATACTCATATTTGCCTGAGGTGGGCAAAGTATTGGTTTGAATTTTACTATAAGTTGGTGATAAAGCAAAACTGTCTAGAGTTTCAGTAATGATTACAAAATCTAAATTTTGCTTTTCTATTTCCTCAAGAAAAAATAATTTTAGGCTCTTTTTGTTTTTGAGCCAATCCATATTTATAGTTCCTATTTTCATGACATTGGTAGTTAGCAAAGATCACCGACCTCGTAAAAGTATATCACACTTTTGATAATTTAGTTTTCTCTGCCGAATATATAAAAGCTATACGCCACACAATTACTTCTTATTTTACTTTACAGACTATTGCTTTGTATGTAGCAATCACCATAGAAATACTTTGCAACATCACAATTGCTACCGCACTAAAAAAAGTATTTCAAATTAAACGCTATAGCCGTTGACCTACATCAACATATTTTTTTGTCTTACCTCATTGGCGGCTAGAGGCTTGCCATATCATCTTTGCATCATAATAATTAAACAATTAGAAGATGTCAAACCTAGAAAAAGTAAAAGACCTGCATCAAAACTACGTCAGTGCAGGCAAGCTGTTAGAAGGCTTCGAAAAATACTATGCAGAAAACGTAGTAATGCAAGAATTAGGCGAACAACCAAGAGTTGGCAAAGAGACCAATCGTACACACGAAATCAACTTTTTGCAAAGCATGAAGCAAGTGCACGGCGCAGGTATTTTGAGTTTTGCAGAAGATGCTGAAAACAATAAGACCATGGTTGAAAGCTGGATGGATTTAACATTTGCCAACGATGTTAGGATCAAAACGCAACAGGTTGCCACGCAAACATGGCAGGATGGCTTAATCGTAAATGAAATATTTTATCATCAATAATAACAATTAAAAATTTAAAGAAAATGAACATTAAGAAATTGGTCATCGCAGCCATCATATGCGCAACCACAGTTTTTGCATCATGCACAAAAACAGAAACCAGCAAAGTGAGCTTTGCTACTGCCCCAGCAGCTTCTCTTGCACCAAATGGTGTTGTAGAGGTTATTACGGAGGACAAAGTACGATATCATGTTTTGAATTTTGGCACAAGATGGACTTCTACTATTGTAGAATCTGAGAAAGAAATTACGATCGTAGATGTAGGCATCAACAATCCGGGTGGTGCCGTTATTACTACTGATATAAGCAAGTCGGGAGAGGAAATTCGTGCCTATGCAAATGCCATCAATAAGCCAATTACGATTATTATAACGCATCCGCACATTGATCACTATATTAACTTAGATAAGTTTAAGGATATTACTGTTTATGCCGAAACTAAAAATGCGGCGGTATTAAATAGTGATACGACTTTCAAACAAATTTATGGCAAAGATGTAATTGCAGTTGCAGGTTCCAAGTTAATTGGAGGTTTTGAATTCTACTTTGGCAATGTGTCTGGCACTGAGGCGGTAGAAAATGGCTATGTATATATTCCAAGTGTAAAAGCTGTATTTACAGGCGACTTAACTGCAGTAAACAGGCACGCATACATACGCGACTATACACCACTTGACAACGTAGACGAGTTAACTATTTGGACAAATGCTCTAAAAGATATGAAGCCAATGTTTAGTGGTTATAAGTATGTATTTGTGGGTCATCTTGGCTATGATTCAGACGTATCGGGCAATTTTGATAAAAGCATTAAGTATTTAACCGATGCACAAGGCTTAATCAAAGGAACAAAGCTATTGAGCACTGGTGCAGTAGCTAAATCAAATCAAGAAGTAGTTAACGAATTAAAAGCACTATACCCAAGCTATGGAGATGGCGGCCTTCTGTTCTCACTACCTAACGCATTCTATCCCGGAGATCCAGGAGCAAAATGGTTTTAATAATTCTTTTTGACAACAACAACAATAATAATAACAACAACAGTAACAACAAAACAAAAATTTAAGAAGATGAAAAGAATAATCTTTCCGGCTTTAATTGCCACATTAGTTGCCATATCGGCATTCACAGTAGCGAGCAATGGATCTCTTTGGAATGTAAAAGAAGATGCTTATTCGGTAAAATTTACCACAGCAAAATTTGAAGGAGCGTTTAAGGGCTTAAAAAGCGAATTGCTCTTCGATGAAAATAATCTTGCCGCTTCTAAGTTAATAGCAACCATAGACGCCACTACTATTAATACCGGCAATGGCATGCGCAATGGACACGCAAAACAAGGGCTTGATGTCAAAAAATTTCAAAGCGTAAAATTCGTTTCTACTAGTATCACTAAAACCAGTAGTGGCTATGAGGCAACAGGCAACCTAACCGTTAAGGACGTAACCAAGCAAATAAGAATTCCTTTTACATTTACACAAGCTGCTGGTGGCGGTGTATTTGCTGGCACTTTTTCGCTAAAGCCGGCGGACTATAATGTAAAGAAGGCAGGCACTCCGGATGTATTTAATTTTCAACTAAACGTACCTGTAACAAGATGAGTTGGAAGCAAACTTTAGTAATGGGGATAGCAGGCAGCCTGCTATCTTCATTGGCTAGTATCATTTACTTAAACATCTATAAAGAAGCAATGCTTGTAGATTTTAGTAAGATAGCTGGCGTTGCAAACATCGTTTCGGCTTGTACCATTGGATGCCTACTTATGGCAGTTGGCTATAAGTTGGCTATAAAATGGAAGGGGACAAAAACAGTTGGCTGGCTAACTATTGTATATAGCATTTTTAGTTTTGCAACTATTGCAGGCGTATTTGGGTTCAATCTGCCTTTAGATACGGAATCGCCTGAATTGTTTCCAGGTATGATAATACCTATGCACTTCTTTCCTGTTTTATCGATACTAACAATTTTTTCATTCTTTAAACTAGAACGTCATGACAGCAACAACAGTAACAGCTAATAGGTCATTAAACATCACGCATATCTTATTGTGGGCGGCACAAGTTATGCTTGCCTTAGTATTTATGTGGGGAGCTTATATTAAACTGTTTCAGCCAATGGAAGAAGCAGCCAAAATGTTGCCATGGACGAAAGATAATCCTGCTTTATTAATATTTACTGGCTTACTAGATTTATTAGGAGCCTTTGGAATTGTTTTACCTGCGGCTACTAAGATTCAGCCCAAACTAACTGTGTTTGCAGCATATGGTATAGTGGCCTTGATGATTTCTGCATCTATATTTCATATCTCAAGAGGTGAAACATCGCTTATAGGAATGAATATTTTCTTCTTGTTGTTAGCCTTATTTGTGGCATGGGGTAGAAGTAAAAAAGCACCCATTTTGTCAAAAGCTTAATTCATATAAAGAAAGGATTTTATCAAAACTGTTATCGAAACATCAGCATTAACAATGGAAGGCGTATCAACACTTGCCAATGCAATATCCTTGCAAAAGAGCAAAAAAACACAGCAAATAAAGTCAGATGAAGTTGCCTCTTTTGGCGCTGTACATCTGAATAATACTTCACTTGAAAAGGCCATTACATTTTGGACAAAAGTAATTGGCATGAAGTTAAGAAGCCAAACAAGCGAGGCAGCTGAATTTGGCACAGAAAACAAAACAATAGTAGTGATTCATCAAGCTGCAACATCTGCATTTAAGGACGGTTACAGTGGCTTGTATCATTTTGCTATTCATCTGCCCAACAAGGCAGCCTTTGCAAAAGCAATGTATCGCTTGCAGCAAAATAAATACTCGTTTTCTCCCATAGACCACACGATGACACAATCATTATACCTAACAGATTACGATAACATAATGGTAGAATTAGCTGTTGAAACCCCGGAACGATTTAAGCGTGTAATTACGGAAGGTGGACTCTTTATGGAAGACGCTGATGGCACTATTAGAAGTGCGTCTGCTCCATTAGATACAGAAGAAATTTTAGAAAGCCTTTCAGAAAAGGATATGAGTAAAATAATGAGTGATGACGCTAAGATTGGACATATACATTTTTATGCTCACGATGTTACACAAAGCAATGTATTTTATAAAAAACTAGGTCTATCCCAATTCAACTTTTTTCCGCAATACAAATATGCCGATTTGGGAGCTGGAGGCGACTATCAGCATCGTGTGGCGATGAATTCGTGGCACGGCAACAATAAACCCTTAGCGCCAGTTACCAACGCAGGGCTAAATCATTATCAAATTATTTTCAACTCAAAAGAACAACTTCAGTTCGTAGCAAATGCTATCGGAAACGTAGATGAGCAAGATGGCAATTATTGGGTAACGGATCCAACAGGAATTAAAATATTATTATCTCATTCTTAAAACAACAGAAAATCATGCAAAAGATTATTAATTACCTCGTGGTGTTCATTTTATTATGTCCTACTGCTATTTTGGCTCAAAACAAGTATTCCCTAAGTGGTACTATTAAGGATAAACAGAATGGGGAGCTGCTTGTAGGTGCAACAATAAGGGTAGAAGGTAATAGCGAACTAGGCGCAACAGCAAACGAATATGGCTTTTATTCAATAGGCGTACCAAAAGGCAGCCAAATAATTGTTGTAACACACAGCGGTTATGAAGCTCAAAAAATAGAGTTGGATCTTACAGATAATAAAATGTTGGATATTTTTTTAGTACCAGCCAGCAGTAAAAGCGTAGAATTGAAAGGGATTTCTGTTGCAAGCAAAAGAAAAGACCAAAACTTAACCACGACGCAAATGGGCACTGAGGTTTTGAGGATGAAAAGTATTGAAAGGCTGCCAGTATTGCTTGGCGAAAAAGATATACTTAAAACTATTCAACTTCTTCCTGGTGTAAAAAGCAGCGGCGAGGGCAGTAGTGGATTTAGTGTGCGCGGAGGCGCTGTTGACCAAAACCTTATACTACTTGACGAAGCCACGGTATATAATGCATCGCATTTGTTTGGTTTCTTTAGCACCTTTAATAGCGATGCGCTTAAAGAAGCTACCATCATTAAAGGAAATCCACCTGCACAGTATGGCGGACGACTTTCATCTGTGCTAGATGTAAAGATGAAGGATGGAAACAATCAAAAGTTTGAAACAAGCGGCGGAATTGGACTTATCAGTAGTCGTTTGAGTGTAGAAGGACCTCTTCAAAAAGGCAAATCATCATTCATTATTTCTGGTCGTCGTACTTATGCCGATTTGTTTTTGGGCTTGTCAGAGCTTTACAAGGACAATAAATTATTTTTCTACGATCTAAACATGAAAGCCAATTATCAAATCAATCAAAAAAACAAAATCTATATTTCAGGTTACTTTGGCAGGGATATATTAGGCCTCAGCAATAGCTTTAATACACAATGGGGTAATTCTGCAGGAACAATACGCTGGAACAAAATATTTAATAAAAAACTATTTTCAAACACATCATTTATTTACAGCAACTACAATTACGATATCAATTTTAGTAACGAGGTAGTCAATGTTAAACTGCAATCAAAAATACAAGATTGGAGTCTCAAAAAAGACTTCACTTGGTATGCATCAGATAAGCACGTTGTAAGATTTGGTTCAAATACCATACACCACACCATTTCTCCTGCTATTATTTCTGGCACATTAGCAAGCAGTATACAGAGACCATCACGAACTTCACTTGAAAAGGCAATTTATATTAACGACGACCACAAAGTTTCTCAAAAGCTAAGCTTAAGCTACGGCCTACGTTTATCTGCTTTTACAATTTTAGGCGGCGATACTTATAATATTTATGATAAAGGGGTATTAGTAGATAGTGTGAAACTCAATGCAGGCCAGCTGGGCAAAATATATTGGAACCTAGAGCCACGATTTGCTGCCAATTATAGAATAAATGATGTAAGTAGCGTGAAGCTTGCATATGCTAGAAACACACAAAATTTACACCTGTTAAGTAATAGCAATAGTGGCAATCCAACAGACTTATGGATTGGCAGCAGCTACACGGTTAAGCCCGAGATATCAGATCAAATAAGTACAGGTTACAGTAGAAATTTTGATAATAACAATTATGAAATTAATATAGAGGCCTACTATAAGAACATGCAAAATCAAATTGACTATCGCAATGGTGCAGAAATTTCGTTTAGCGCAGGTAGAGATATAGAGGCAGATTTATTATTTGGTATAGGAAGAGCTTATGGTGCAGAATTTATTGCAAAAAAGAAAGAAGGCAAGCTCACAGGCTGGGTTTCTTATACGCTCTCAAAAACAGAAAGAAAAATTGAAGGCATCAATAATAACCAATGGTACAATTCAAGATTAGATAGAACCCACGATTTGTCGGTTGTGGCTACATATAGTCTATCGCCAAGATGGTCTTTATCAAGCGTATTTGTTTACAGCACAGGCAATGCCGTTACTTACTTAACTGGTAAATACGAAATAAACGGACAAACAGTATTTCACTACGATAATAGAAACGCAGATCGTATGCCTGATTACCATAGGCTTGATTTAAGTGCAACTTACGAGGGCAGGAAAGATAAAAAGCTTCAAGGTTCTTGGACGGTTGGCGTGTATAATGCATATGGCCGTCAAAATCCATTTACTATTGCTTTTCAAGACAATCCTAACGTGCCAGGTACTACACAAGCTTTACAAACATCACTATTCAGATGGATACCAAGCATCACTTACAACTTTAAATTTTAATAGAAAATGAAAAAAATAAATTTTATCGCAGTTATCCTGCTCTTTATGCTAGCAGCTTGCGAAAAAGAAGTAGATTTAGATTTAGACAACAAAAGCGGCCAGCTAGTGATTGAAGGCAATATCTCAAACATGGCCGAACCACATACGGTGCGAATTACAAGGTCTGTATCTTTTACACAAACCAATCAGTACCCACCAGTAACCGATGCTGTGGTAGTTATTACCGACAATATTAACCTGCATGACACCTTAACTTATATAACAGATGGTTATTACATCACTAATGGTTTTGCTGCAGGCGCATCTGGCAGAAACTATACACTAACAGTGTTGACTGACGGTAAAACTTATACTGCCCAAAGTCAAATGCCAGAGATGGTGCCTCTAAATGGGCTTAAGGTGGTTACAATGACCAATTTAGGCGTAACAAGTTATGATGTTTTGCCAGAGTACACAGACCCACCAACCTTAGGTAACTTTTATGGCTTTGCTGTAACAGCAAGCAGCCAAGGAGGTGTTACTTTTGAAAGTGAATCTGATAATATTGGCAATGGTTCGCCCAATCAAAGAGGTTTAGAAATACCAAGCAGAGAGGATAGCCCAATAAAGCCAGGCGATACAATAACAGTGGAAATGCGAAGCATCGCGCCCGAAATCTACAATTACTTTACCGCCCTAGAACAAATTGCTGGCAATGGTGTTCTTGGCGGCACAACGCCTGCTAACCCTCCAAGCAACATTACTGGCGGGGCATTAGGATACTTTTCTGCTCATACCAAACAAGTACGCAGTGTTATAGTTCCATAATCATTAGATAATGGGACCGCCGCCGCCAACCTAAATAACTAGTCGCAATTTTCTTCACTAAGTTAGCACACAAGTTAAAATAAAACTACAAAGGCAACACTCATATAGTTGCCGTGTACAAAATAAGAACGATATGTTGCAAAAAGACACGCCCTTAGTGCATAAAGTGAAACTCAGCACATCTACTTCAGCAAAATCACCTTTGTTGGTATTACTTCATGGGCACGCTAGCAATGAAAATGATTTGTTGTCACTAAGTGGACAAGTTCCAGAAAATTGGATTGTAGTTTCTGTGCGAGCTCCTTATCGGTTAAGCGAAGGGAGTTACCGCTGGTATGATGTGAAAATGGTAAATGACAAAATAGCGAGCAATATTGCCGAGGAAGAAGCAAGCAGAAAACTATTAATGCAGCTAATTGATGAATTAACCCAAATGTATAAGATAGAAAACAAGCAAATTATTGTTGCAGGATTTAGCCAAGGAGCCAACATGGCGCAATCGCTTGGCTTGGGAGAACCAAACGTAGTGAGCGGCTTTGCTGTTTTTAGCGGAAGATTTGTTGAGGAATTTGTACCGTACATTAGCACGTCAAACGCCTTAAAAAATTCTAAGGCATTTATTTCTCATGGCACTAGCGATAATATGTTGCCTCAATTGTATGCAGATGAGAACAGGACAAAACTAAAAGAATTGGGCATTCAAATAACGTACTGCGAAGACACGAGTGGTCATTGTATTTCTTCAAAACAATGGGGCGAATTTTCTAAGTGGCTGCTTAATTTTAATTGAGATGAGTAGAAATAATTTGAATAATTCAAATTGTGCTGACAGTACAGAAAAACTAATGCCAACTGTTAACTTCAATAGTTGTGCAAGTAAAGGCGATTGCGTTACAGTTTGCCCTTATACTGTATTTGAAATGCAAGCAATTTCCAAACTAGATAAAGCTAAACTAAATATGAAGGGGCGCATTAAAACGTTTTTCTTTAATCAAAAGGCTTACGTTATCAATCCGGAACAGTGTCATGTTTGCGGCCTTTGTGTACAGGTTTGCCCCGAAAAAGCGATAAACTTGACAAGATTTATCAAGGCCAATAAATAGTATCTGCCACAACGATTTTTTCTGTGAGTTGTGAGTAGATGCAACTAAACCACTACCAAGATGCTTTGATAGGTAATATTGAAAAATAGAGATAAAATAAAATGCAAGGGATTATTTTGTGCAATAAATTATTATTTTTGGATGTTATATGCGTGCCAGTATTTTTACGTCCTAGGTGGTGAGCCTACCAAGCAATAGTCTAGGTCAGCGGTGCGACTATATTGCAGCGTATATGTTGGCGACAATATTGTGACGACACACACAAACAGAAAATGATAGAAAAACTTGTACAGCATATCAATGCTAGAATTGAAAACAAACTAAGCGAAAATGATATTGCCTTGCTTTCAGAGGTTTTTCATTTAAAGAAGTTGCGTAAACACCAATACTTAATTCAAGGAGGAGACGTGTGCAGAATCGCTGCATTTGTTGTAAAAGGCGCTTTGAAGAAATATTCCATTGACAACACAGGCAAAGAAAACATCTTGGAACTCTATATCGAAAATTGGTGGGCCGGCGATAAAGAAAGCTTTATGATAGGCACACCAACGCCCTACTACATTGACGCCTATGAAGATTCTGAGCTATTGGTCATCACAAAAGACGACTTGACCAATAAGTTAAACCAACTACCATTTATGCTGGAATTGAACAGTGTATTGACAGAGAAACAATCCTTTCAGCTGATGAAACGCTTACATTCATCTCAAACGCTTACTGCGGAACAAAAATTAGCAGAACTGCAAAATACCTATCCCGATTTTTTTCAACGATTTCCTCAACACATTATTGCATCTTATTTAGGTATGACTAAGGAAACGCTTAGCCGTATCAGAAGCAATGCCTTAAAAAAGTAATATCCTTATTTGATCCCCCAAAAACGTTGATGTAGATCAACGTTTTTTTTAGCTTTACCTCATCGTTTAGCGAGGTTTTGTAGTACCATCTTTGCATTGTAAATCTAAAACAAAAAAGATATGACAAATTCAAATTCGTCTAAAGCTATGCACATTGCATTATGGGCGGCACAAGGTATTCTTGCATTAATCCTAATATGGGGAGCCTCTGTCAAACTATTTCAGCCACTAGAAGAAGTTGCCAAAATGTTGCCCTGGGCAAAAGAAAACCCTGCTTTGGTAAAATTTACTGGCTTAATAGATTTGTTGGGCGGCTTAGGCATTGTTTTGCCTGCAGCACTAAAGATTCGACCAACCCTTACCGTGTTTACTGCGTATGGCATAGCGGCATTAATGATTCTTGCATCCATATTTCATGTTTCAAGAGGTGAAACATCGCTAATAGGCATGAACATTTTTTTCTTACTACTAGCCGTATTTGTAGCATGGGGTAGAAGCAAGAAAGTAATAATTACACCAAACAAGAACTAAGTTTGTTTAGTCCCATTTTTTGCCAGATTTCATTTCTTTCTCGACTTATTTGTAGCATTGAGGTTAAAATGTATTTTCTCAAAGTTGCAAATAAGTCGCTGGCAAAATCGCTACACTAAACACGTTAATACAACCACGACTTAAAGTAATATTTTTCGCAAACTCAATACCGCGCATAAACTCAATTAAAAGATATGGTGAGACTAATTCAGTTCTATAGACAATCAAAAGCGCATCAAAATTATATTGTTGAGCTATTGGCTTTATTGCCATTCTTTACAATGATTATTAGCGGCTTATTCATGCTAGTTTACCATATAAGCGAAAATGAGTCGCTATTGCTTTTAGGCATCGATAAGCACAACTGGTTGCTAGCGCACAAAATATCATCCTGTACTGCTTTATCAATGGTCATTTGGCACTTAATACAGCATGCTACTTGGATTAAAGATATGTTTACTTTAAATCCTAAAGGCAAGTTCAAAAGATTAAACACCGTATTATTTATTGTATTTACGCTTGCTGTAGTTACAGCAATGTTCTCTTGGTTGGTTTTTCCGCAAACTACTATAAGCGATGGCCTAAGGGGAATTCATAGTAAACTAGGATTTACAACAATCATTCTGTTTATCTTGCATATCAAAAATTATTTCTCGTGGCTAAAGCAAATGACAGTAAAACTTCATAAAATTATAAAGTAATGAAAAGAAAGCATTTTATTAAAGCACTTCTTGGCACTTCAACAGTATTATTAACAATGGACGGCATATCAACCTTAGCAAGCGCCCTATCTTTACAAAAGAGCAAAGAATTAAAACAGGTTTCGACAGAAGAAATTGCTTCTTTTGGGGCAATTCATTTGAATAATACTTCACTTGAAAAAGCCATTACATTTTGGACAAAAGTGATTGGATTAAAGCTGAGAAGCCAAACGGACTCAGTAGCCGAATTTGGTACAGAAAATAAAACACTAGTTGTAATTCATCAATCTGCAAAATCTGCATTTACGGAAGGCTACAGTGGTTTGTATCATTTTGCTATTCATTTGCCCAACAAGGCAGCGTTTGCAAAAGCAATTTATCGTTTGCAACAAAACAAACATTCTTTTTCTCCTGTAGACCACACCATGACACAATCGTTGTACCTAACAGATTACGACAATGTGATGGTAGAGTTGGCTTTAGAAAGTCCAGAACGATTTAAGCGGGTAATTACAGAAGGTAGGCTTTTTATGGAAGACACAGATGGCACAATAAGAGGCGCCTCGGCTCCATTAGATACAGAAGAAATTCTCAAAAGCCTTGTTGACAAAGATTTGAGTACCTTGATTGACAAGGATGCAAAAATCGGGCATATTCATTTTTACGCCAGAGATGTAGATAAAAGCAATCGCTTCTACAAAAAGTTAGGTTTTATCCAATCCAATTATTTCCCAAATTACAAATTTGCCGATCTCGGAGCGGGTTCATCATACACCCATCGTATTGCTATGAACGCTTGGCATGGCAACGATAGACCTATGGCGCCTGAAAGTAATGCAGGGTTAAACCATTATCATATCATTTTTAGTTCGAAAGAGCAATTGCAACAAACCGTTAAGCTATTGGACCAGGTGGAAGAAAAAGATGAAGCCTATTGGACAAAAGATGCTACAGGCGTCAGAATTAAATTAACTGCTTAATTAGACTATAGTCGTAGTGAAAGTTTGGATTGGCTTAGCCGTATTTGTACTAATTACAATAATTATGAAAATATACCTTGCTAAAGGTGTACTTCAAATTTCGGGTTCGAGCCATGTTAGAAACGGATATTTGTTTTCATCTATTGCGTCACTATTGCTTGGTGTGATTTGTATGGCCACCATTTTTCCTAATGGTATCAAAGGCATGAGTACAACTACCAATTTTGCTATAGCACTAATGGTATCGGTACTTGTTTGTGAAATACTTTTATTACTATTTTTTGCCGTAGATGATTTATACGCTTATTTGCGCACTAGCTTCGGCGGCGCGCGCCAGCATAAAATTAATAGTGACCAAATTATCTCAAGAAGTACATTTATTAAAAATGTTGGATTAGCACTAGTAGCAATACCATTTGCTTCTTTTATATATGGTATCACAAAAGGTAAATACAATTTCAAATTATTAAGCAACACACTATTTTTCGCAGATTTGCCAAAAGAGTTTGATGGCTTCAAAATTGTACAATTTTCTGATTTGCATGCAGGAGGCTTTGATTCTCTTGAAGATGTAAAAAGAGGCTTTGATTTAATACAAGCTCAAAATGCAGATTTGATTTTGTTTACAGGCGACTTGGTGAATGATATTGCAGAGGAAATATTGCCTTATTTGCATTTGCTCAAAGATTTGCACGCTCCATTTGGTAAATATTCAATTCTCGGCAATCACGATTATTCGGAAGATGATGGGTTATTTCCAACAGAAGAAGCAAAACTAAAAAATGGCACTGCTATAGAACAGTATCACAAAGCATCGGGATTTACGTTGTTAAATAATGACAATGTGAAAATAGAAAAAGCAAATTCGTTTATTCGTTTGATAGGAACTGAAAATTGGGGTAATGGTTTTATAAAAAAAGGCAATTTAGACGCGGCCATCAAGAATTGTGATAAAAACGAATTCTCAATTCTAATGTCACATGACCCGACCCATTGGGAAAAAGTTGTAATAAAGCACGATAAACATATTCACTTAACACTAGCCGGCCATACACATGGTATGCAAATGGGAATAGAAGCATTTGGCATAAAATGGAGTCCTATCCAATATGCTTATAAGTATTGGGCGGGCTTGTACAAAGAATTGAATCAGTATTTATATGTCAACAGAGGCTTTGGTTTTATGGCTTTTGCGGGAAGAATCGGCGTTTATCCAGAAATTACAACCTTTACACTAAGAGCAAAATAAAAATATGAAAATCAAAATAATTTTATCAGTTACATTGCTGATTGCTGCACTTGCTGCATTGTCTTTTATAAACAAAAGTAAAGTAATCAATAGCGAAGACCATAGCTTGACCTACTTAATAAGAACGGCAAAGGATTCAAGTAAAAAAGCGCCATTACTAGTGCTGTTGCACGGCCATGGTAGCAATGAAAATGATTTGTTTTCACTAAGCTCACAAATTCCAGAAAATTGGATAGTCGTTTCTGTGCGAGCTCCTTATCGGTTAAGCGAAGGGAGTTACCGCTGGTATGATGTGAAAATGGTGAATGACAAAATAGCGATCAATATTGCTGAGGAAGAAGCAAGCAGAAAACAATTAATGCAGCTAATTGATGAATTAACGCAAATGTATAAGATAGAAAACAAGCAAATTATTGTTGCAGGATTTAGCCAAGGAGCCAACATGGCGCAATCGCTTGGCTTAGGCGACCCAAACTTAGTGAGCGGCTTTGCTGTTTTTAGCGGAAGATTTGTGGAGGAATTTATTCCATACATTAGCAAGTCAAACGCTTTAAGAAATTCCAAGGCATTTATATCTCATGGCACTGGCGATAATATGTTGCCAAAATCGTACGCAGATGAGAATAGGACTAAACTAAAAGAATTGGGCATTCAAATAAGCTATTGCGAAGACACGAGTGGTCATTCTATTTCTTCAAAGCAATGGAGCGAATTTTCTAAGTGGCTGCTTAGCGTCAAGTGATACGCAACACATCACTCACATACTGCCAGGAATGCCTTGCAGATAATAAGCGAAATGCCTTTCTAATAATTTATAAATGTGTCATACTTTATTTGCAATAGTGCGTATTCTGGGTTTAATCAAGTGGCTCACAATACCGTTTATTAGGCGGCTCAGTTTAGGCTTTATTATGCAAATTGCTTATGCCTAGTTTACCTTAAGTCCAAGCTTTTTTCTCACCTTATTGCTAATATCATCACTGCTAAGGTGATACGCTACTTGTTGCTTAAACAAAATCAAGGTATAAGCTTCTTCTTTGCTTACAGCTGCAATTGCTGCCTCTAATTTTGCAACGATAGGTTTTGCAAGTTTTTCTTTCTCAGCCTCGTAATCGGATTGGGCCTTCTGTTTCAGTAATTCCAAATTCACTTCCAGGTCGCGAATTTTGTTTTGGCGACTTATCTTTTCGTCTCTAGATAATTGAGCAGAATCGAGGCAATATTGTGCAAAGCTTTGCTCAAGTTCAATTTCTTTTTCCTGTATCAGTCTGCTATACTCATTAAAGAATTCAAAAAGTATGGAGTCAGCAGTTTTCGCTTCAGGCATTTCCATAGAAATCTCGTCGTAGTTTACAATACCAATTTTGGTTTGTGCGAATACGGTGCAATGCAATACAAGCAAAGCAAATGTGATGAAGTATTTGAAGTGATTTTTCATGCGGTGACTTTCGGCAAAGGTAGGAATACATGCGATACGCACAGCTACAAGGCGAACCTATGTTTACACTACAGGATTAGCAAGCGTTGTTAGGCCTGCAAGCCCATCATGTTAAGCTACAGCGCTATTGCTAATGCTAGCAAATTGATTGACCACTACAATAGAAGTCAAAAGCCGAAAAGCTTTTGATTAACCAACTACTCTTTCGTCACTTTTTTAGTAAACTTGTTGCCATCAACATTTACTTCTACAAAGTACACGCCTTTAGCAAGGGTTTTACTTACTGGAATGTTTAGCTTATCCAAACTTAGTTTTTCCTTCTTCATAGCATAGACTTTTTGACCTGTTGCAGTAAATATTTGAACAGACAATTCATTGGCGTATTTAATATTATCAAATGCAATGTTTAATGTGTTATTAAACGGATTAGGATAAACGTTTACGTCTGTATGTGCCCCAGTTGAAGTCAGTGCTAGTGGATTAATAGTCAATATATACAACAGTTCTTTGCTACATCCATGTGTATCAATAACGCTAACACTAACTGTGTAAGTTCCAGTACTACTATAAGTATAAACTGGATTTTTTAAGAAGCTATTGCCGATATTATCCCCAAAATCCCAAATAGCGGATGCAATAGGATTACTGCTCTGTACCGAAAAAGTGATAGGACTATTTGGAGCAGCGATGCCAAATATTTGTATTGACGCATTCCAAAAGGAAACATTTACAATAGCTGTAAAAGTATCATTACCATAAGGAGAAATAGCAATCAAACTTACTGTATATGTACCTTGATTTGTATAGGTGTGTGAAATTAGACTTGAGGATACTGTTTGACCACTACCATCTCCAAAATCCCAAGTTGCACTTGTGTACGGTGCAGGTAATTGCGCAGCAAAATTCACGTTACCCGAACAGTTCGGGTCAAAATACGTAAATGATGTTGAAGGCAAATTCAATACATTGATATAATTACTCCTAACTATTGTGTCGGCACCAGCTAGATTATTTGCTATCAATGTTACATCGTAAGTTCCAGCAACTGGATAGCTTGTGCTTGGATTATTTATAGTAGATGTAGGTGTACTTGCCCCTGGCATTTGCCAATTCCAAGCAGTAATATTACTTGTCGAAATGTCGGTAAACTGTACTATTTCATTTACCCACGCGGTAGTTGGTGTAGCAGTAAAGTCTGCAGTGGGTATACTGTCGCGCACAATTATGCTATAATCCTCTGCTTGTCCGTTATCAATAGTACTACATAAAGAGATTGGAGATGCACTAGCGATAACTCTCATTCTAAGCGTTGTGTACAAAATAGAATTATTTGGAATTGTCACATTTCCAGAAAGATAGCCGTTAGTTGAATAGGAATTACTTATTAGATTTTCATTGCTACTAAAAGTGCCATCATTATTGAAGTCCAAATAAACATGAAACCATTGACCAGTAGTTGTGCCTGTAATGTAAAATGGGTAAGAAGCCCCTTTAGTAACTATTGCATATGTTGCACAAGTAAAATCTTGAAATCCTTCAACATCAGATAAAGATGAATGATTAATTCCGGCAAAGTTAAAATTGCTGATGCCATTATTGCAGCACTTTGTGCCCGTTGACATAGTACATGCTGTGCTTATAGGACCTCCAGTGTTTAATATTGTAACCGTTTTTGAAATGGAATCAGTGCCAGTGTTATTTGTGGCGACGAGTGTTACTGTAAATGTCCCATTATTAGTGTACACATGTGTTGGATTCTGCAACGTACTTATGTTGCCATCGCCAAAATTCCAGTACCACGAATTAGGGTTGTTTGTAGTACTATCTGTAAAACTTACATAACTGCTACACAAAGTAGGCGCTGATGTACTAAAATTTGCACATGGCATATAAGAAACATTTTTATAAACCCAAATAGTATCTTGCAAATTATTGGGATCATTTGTATTAAGGATAATGTAAGATGTATCAAGACCCCCCATTAGGCCATTAGAATTTACCTGAATATTTACGGTATCTGCAGTACCGGGGCTAGCGGTTCCGCTATTAGGAACAGCTATGGCACCGCCTTGCATTACACTGTTTTGAATTGCGTACTTTACTGCGTTAGAAATTATCTTAGCTGCATTTGAGTCATATGAATTGTAATCGAAAGCAATAAACATAGCTTTTCCTAGTCCGTAAGGCAGAACTGTTAAGACTTCATTTCCACTTGCACCTGATAACAAAGTAGTTTTATTTGTGTTCGTAAAACTGTAACAATAGGTAGCATTGCTGCCAAGAACAGGCGAGATTACGTTTGCAGTAATAGGCGAATTATTATTAACTACGGTAATATTCGTGCCAGTGATATTTGCAGCATAGTTTCCGCTAAAAATGCCAGTGCTTATCGCAGTTTTCTTGTTGAGGTCGCCACAGTAAATAACTGTTCCACCTTTTTGTACAAAGTTTTGGATGGCTGTAGAACAAGCTGTAATAACAGGAATGCTACCTGTTTCTTTTTCAGGAATTAATAGTACGTCTTTACCAATTAGGTCGCCTTCTAATGTGGCATTTGTTGCAGCAGCTGAAGTACTTAGTGCGTAATTCGTATAGTATTGATTTATCGCGGCAATGGTATTGTTGTATTCTCCAGTAAGTGTGAGGTCAACTCCGTATGTCCATGCTAGCATATTGTTGCCTCCTACCCCTGCTAAGCTAGTGTTACCACTGTGCCAATTTAATACTCCGGTGCCATTGTTTTGTAGTAAAACCTGTAAATTGGCAGTATCTCTACATCCCAGATTTACGGAAAAAGAATTGGCACTGTAAACCACACTTGGGTTACCTTGGGTAGTAATAGTGTTTGTTATTGTATCACTGCCGCCGCCACACGAGGTCGTAATTAGAGTAACTGTGTACGTGCCAGCTGTGCTATATTGATGTGTTGGGTTTTGCAAGTTGCTTGTGGCTCCATCGCCGAAATCCCAAAGCCAAATTACAGCATTTGCAGAACTCGTATTCGTAAAATACACAGTATCAAAGATTGCAGGTATGGCTGGTGCATATGTAAAATTTGCAGTAGGTGACGGGCTAGTCGACTGGAAAGCAAGCCAGCTAGCAGCAAATCCTCCGTTATTATTAACACTATTAGTACTAAATTTAATAAACATCTTACCAGATGTTGCCGTTAATGTAGGTGGCAAAACTGAGCCACTTCCACTCCAAAGCAAAGGACTAGCACTAGAAGAGCCATTATATACAAATAGAAAATCATAACCGCTTTCCGCTTGAAAACTACTAAATGTCAGTTTGATACTATCGGTACAAATCCCAGGGTTGATTAGCACAGAGCAATTTTCATTATTGGAATAATTTGAGGTCGGGCCACCAGAATCGTATATTAAACCTGAGGTAGCTGTTACTATTTGTGCACCACTTGGATTACATAAAGTAAATGAATTAAAGACATGGATATTTCTAGTGATAGAATCGCTACCAAAGGCATTGCTAACGACTAGTTTCACTGGATATACGCCAGCGGTGTTAAAGGCGACCGAAGGGTTTTGTGCTGTAGATGAGCTCAGTGAACCTCCTGGGATAGTCCAATTCCAATTCGTGGGGCCATTTGTGGAAATGTCGAAGAATTTGACAGTGTCCCCAATTCTTACAATCGTATCAACAACGTAGTAATTTGCTGCTGGGCTAACCGTACTTGCGTTACTAATAATTACAGTATAATCTTCTCCTTGCCCATAGCTTAGCGTTGGGCAAGGAGATGCATAAGTAAACAAATCTGATATAATTCGCAATCGTAAAGGTGTATTATAAACAACGCCCGTAGATGGTATGCTAAAAATAACCTGTCGTGCAGCGCTTGTACTAGCAAAAGGTGGTAATGCCTCAGAACTAGAAAAAACACCGTCATTATTGTAGTCTATCCAAGCGAGTGTTTTATCGAATTGATAATATGTTGTAACTTTCAAAACGTATTGAGAGCTTGCAAAGAGAGTTGTTTGCTGTGTACAGGTAAAATCCTTATAGCCTTCTGTAGCATTTGAACTTGAATGATTTATCGAGTTTAGTTGAACAGTCTTAATGCCATAGGTTGTAAATGTGGGCAATACAATTGGATTGCATGCTGCGGCAATCGGGCCTCCAATATTGTTAATCAACACTATTTTTGAAACTGAATCAGAACCAGTTATACTTGTTGCAATCAATGTCACAGTAAATGTGCCACTGGAGGTATAGATATGCGTTGGATTCTGCATTGTGCTTGTATAGCCGTCGCCAAAATTCCAGTACCACGAAATAGGATTATTTGTGGTGCTATCTGTAAAGTTTACAACCCCAGTACATAAAGTTGGTATCGTATTGCCAAAATTAGCGCATGGCGTGTTGGGTATATTTTTATAGATCCAAATTGTATCATGTAAATTGTTGGGGTCATTTGTATTAAGGATAACAAAAGATGTATCAATACCTCCCGATATGCCATTGGAATTTACTTGAAGATATGCTGTATCTGTATTGTTACTGTTGACTGTTCCATTGCTAGGTGTTACAAATGCGCCTCCAGGCATTACGCTGCTTTGAATTGCGTAATTCACTGCATTAGAAATTATTTTGGCAGCATTTGAGTCATAGGAATTGTAGTCGAAGGCAATAAATATGGCTTTACCTAGTCCGTATGGGAGTATAGTAACTACTTCTTTGCCTCCAGCTCCAGATACTAATGTAGTTTTATTTGTGTTAGTAAAATTATAACTATGAGTAGCATTGCTTGCAGTGAATGAGGAACCTACATTTACAGTGAGTGGTGTCGTATTGTTTACTATAGTAATATTTGTACTAGCTAAATTTGAAGCATAACTTCCATTAAAAATGCCAGTGTTTATAACCGTATTAAAAATGTTGTCGCCACAGTAAATAACTATTCCCCCATTTTGGACAAAACTTTGTATTGCTACAGAGCAAGCAGAAATTACTGCAGTACTACCTGTTTCTTTTTTAGGAATCAGTAAAACGTTTTTGCCATTTAAGTCTGCCAGCAATGCTGCACTGGTAGTAGCTGTTGATGTATGTAGTGTATAATTTGCATAATACTGATTGATAGCTGCAATGGTTTTGTAATATTCTCCCGCAACAGTGAGATCAGTTCCATATGTCCAGGCAAGCACGTTACTATTTCCTGCACCAGAAATTGAAGTGCCGATATTCCAATTTAACGACCCAGCGCCAAGATTGTGTATAAGAACTTGCAGATTAGCAGTATCATTACACCCTAGATTAACAGAAAATGATGAAGGGCCATACATAACACTTGGGTTACCTTGAGTAGTAATGATTGTTGTGGTAGTATCAGTAGTGCCTATACAGGAAGATACAATTAGTGTAACAGTATAGGTGCCTGCTGTGCTGTACTGATGAGTTGGGTTTTGCAAATTACTAGTTGCACCATCGCCAAAATTCCAGCTCCATGCAATTACATCGAGACTACTATTGTTTGAAAACACAACAGTATCCAATACTGCGGGAGTTACGGGCATAAAACTAAAATTTGCAATAGGAGAAGCGGTCACACTATGGAATGCAGTCCAACTTGCTGCAAACCCTGCCAAATTCCAAGACACATCACTCGTAAATTTAATGAACATCTTACCAGAAGTCGCTGTTAATGTAGGAGGCAAAGTTGAACCGCTTCCACTCCACAATAAAGGGCTTGCTGTAGACGCGCCATCATAAACATACAGAAAATCATACCCACTTTCCGTCTGAAAACTAGTAAATGTCAGTTTGATACTATCAAAGCAAGTGCCAGGGTTAATTAACAAAGAGCAATTTTGATTGGTTTGATAATTTCCAGAGCCGCCCCCAGAATCGTAAATTAAGCCAAAGCTAGCAGTTGTGGTTAGCGTGCTGCTTGGGCTACATAAGTTAAAGGTACTACCGACATATATATTTTTTGTGATTGAGTCAATGCCAAAAGCGTTACTAGCAGTCAATTTCACTGGATATACACCAGCTGTACTAAACAACACAGAAGGGTTTTGTGCTGTTGATGAACTAGGAGATCCTCCTGGTATAGTCCAATTCCAACTTGTAGGACCATTGGCAGAAAGGTCTGAAAATGTCCTAAAGGAACCTACACTAACAAGTGTATCTACAACATAATAATTTGCAATAGGGCTAGCACTGTTTGTATTACTAATAATTACAGTATAATCTTCCGCTTGTCCTGAGCTAAGTATAGGGCAGGGAGTTGTATAGTTTATCAAATCTGAAATTATACGCAATCTTAATGGTGTATTGTAACTGACACCTGTAGACGGTATATTAAGAATTATTTGTCGCACATTGTTGCCGCTAGCAAATGTGGGCAAAGCCTCAGTATTGGAGAAAGCACCATCATTATTATAGTCAATCCAAGCGATTGTTTTTTCAAATTGATATAATGTTGTAACCTTTAGTAAGTACTGAGTGCCTGAAACAAGTGTTGTTTGTTGTGTGCATGTAAAATCTGCATAACCTTCTGAGGCAGCGATAGAACTTGAATTATTGATAGTATTTAGTTGCACATTCATTATGCCATAACTTGTTCCTACAGACGATAATACACTTGGACTACAAAAAGCACCTAAGGGGCCAGCTGCGTTGTTTATTGTAACCGTTTTTGAAATAGAATCAGTACCAGCGATACTTGTTGCAATTAATGTTACAGAAAACGTGCCATTGGCGGTAAAGACATGCGTTGGATTTTGCAAGGTACTTGTACTGCCGTCGCCAAAATCCCAATGCCACAAAAAGGGATTGTTTGTTGTACTATCTGTAAAGTTTACCACCCCTGCACATAAAGACGGTGTTGTATTGCCAAAATTAGCGCATGGCATATTAGAAATATTTTTGTAAATCCAAATTGTATCTTGTAAGTTAGCGGGGTCATTTGTATTAACGATTACAAAAGATGTATCTATACCACCTTGTAGGCCACGAGAATTAACATGAATAGTTATAGTATCTATACTGCCAGAGCTTACAGTTCCGTTGCTAGGTGTTACAAAGGCTCCTGCAAGTTTAGTACTGTTTTGAATTGCGTAGCCTACAGCATTGGATATTATTTTAGCGGAATTTGAATCGTACATGTTGTAGTCAAAACCAATAAAGATTGCAGTACCAAGTCCATAGTTCATTATAGTTACTACCTCAGTTCCACTAGTTTGTCCTGGCAACAATGTGATCCTATTAGCATTTGTAAAACTGTAACTATGTGTGCTTGAGGTAGCTGCAACTGGAGGGTATACATTAGCTGTAATTGGTGTACTATTGTTTATCACAGGTATACTAGCACCGTAAATACTTGAACCATATCCTCCTGAAAAAATACCAGTATTTATTGGAGTATGCGTATTTCCGTCCCCGCAATAAATAACTGTACCTCCATTTTGAACAAAGTTTTTAATAGCAGTTGAACAACTTGAAACAACGACTGCGCTGCCTGTTTCGATTTCAGGAATTAACAATACACTTTTTCCAATTAAGTCAGCCTCCAATGATGAATCTGTCGTAGCCGCTGAAGTGCTTAGTACGTAATTTGTGTAGTATTGATTTATCGCCGCAATTGTACTATTAAATTCTCCCACAGCACTTAGGTCTACGCCATAGGTCCATGCAAGTACTTTGTTATTTACGGTACCAGCTAGCGGCGAGCCAATATGCCAATTTAATGTACCCAAACCATTATTTTGTAATAACACTTGTAAATTGACGGTATCACTACATCCTAAATTAACTGAAAACGAAGTATTACTAAATACCACGTTAGGGGAACCTTGAGTCGTAATAATGTTTGTCATGGTATCACTAGCACCTCCACAAGCAGAAGAAATCAGTGTAACAATGTAAGTGCCAGCAGTGCTATATTGATGAGTTGGGTTTTGTAAGGTACTAATGCCACCGTCACCAAAATCCCAATGCCAGGCTACTGCATTTGCGCTACTAGTGTTAGTAAATAGTATGGTATCTAGCACCGCTGGCGTTGATGGCGCAAAACTAAAACTCGCAGTAGGCGTTATATTTAAGCTTTGAAATGTAGTCCAACTTGCTTCAAATCCAGAATAATTTCCCATAGCACTAGTAGTAAAATTAATTAGCATATTACCTGATGTTGCGGTTAAAGCAGGAGGCAAGCCTGACCCACTTCCAAGCCACAATACAGGGCTTGTAGTAGTTGCTCCATCATAGACAGATAGATAATCACCAAATTGTTCTGTTACACAGCTAGTGAATGTTAATTTAATACTATCTGTACAAACGCCAGGACTAATTAGCAAAGAGCAATTTTCACCATTTTGATAATTCCCAAAAGGGCCACCAGAATCATAAAGCAAACCGGAGGTCGTTGTTATTGTTTGTGTACTAGTTGGACTACACAATTTAAACGAATCAGTAACGTGGATGTTTCTAGTTATTGAATCAGTACCATAAGCATTGCTAGCAACCAACTTTACTGGATATACACCAGCTGCATTAAATAGTACAGTAGGGTTTTGTGCTGTTGATGAATTTGGAATCCCTCCAGAAAAGGTCCAGCTCCAATTTGTAGGCCCATTGGCAGACAGGTCTGTAAATATACTTGATGTACCTGCGCCAACTACCGTATCAACAACATAATAATTTGCAAGAGGGCTAGCAACACCAATATTGCTAATAATCACAGTATAGTCCTCCGCTTGTCCGTAGTTAAGGATTGGGCAAGCAGAAGTAATTGGATTAAGATCTGAAATAATTCTTAGTCTTAACGGCGTATTATATGTGACTCCAGCAGAGGGGATGCTGAAAATAATTTGCCGCACATTGCTACTACTACTAAATGTTGGCAAGAGTTCTAATGTGCTAAAAACGCCGTCATTATTATAGTCTATAAAAGCAGTGGTTTTTTCATATTGATATTGTGTTGTAATCTTCAACATATACTGTGAGCTAGGCGACAAGGTCGTTTGTTGCGTGCAAGTAAAATCTTTATAACCTTCAATTGCGACAGAGCTAGAGTTATTAATTGTATTGACCTGCACATTCAAGATGCCATAATTTGGACTCGTGCTCACTAGTATTGGCAAACATGTTGAAGGGATTGGCATAGGATTATTAATTATTGAGATAAATGCAGGCTTTACTACAGTATCAACACTACCACCACACGGAGCTGTGCCAGTTACAATTAGTCGCACATTGTATATGCCAGCGGCGGCATATGTGTGCGATGGATTTTGTGCCGTGCTAGTTGTTCCATCACCAAAATCCCAGTTGTAAGTTGTTGCGTTAAGCGATGTGCTTGTAAAGTTAATTGTTGCTGATGTACCGCAGGTAATTGTTGGATTGGCCGTGAAATTTGCTGTAACCAAATTAGCGAATCTACTACCAACACCCACAGCGTGCCAAGCATTGGTAACTTCAATTACTTGTTGACTGCACGAGCCAAATAAATCTATGGCTGATTGAATTGAATAGGTGCGAGCATCAGCGTACTGTGAATTAGAATAAAGGTAGACATTTAGCGTTCTATAGGCAATCTTAGTAGCATCAGCCATGCCTATTGCGTTAACAGTATAGGAGTTGCCTATATCATTTGTCCCTGAACCGCCATTGCATAGCAGGTAGTACCAGTAATTTTGAACCTGGGAGTTTGTATGAACACCGCCGTAGTCAGCAAATCCAAACTCCCAATAAGTCCCATGATAAGTATCTGGCTGATTAGTTAAGTTTGGATTTTCAATATTTCTAAATGGTACACTTGAACCAAGAGCAAACTCATCGCCCATCAAAAAATTGGCAGTTGAAGGATTAGCATAAAAATCAATTGCGATACCAATTATATCACTAAAGGATTCATTTAACGCACCAGGTTCAAATTGGTAGGCTAAATCTGCACTAAATTGTGTAACAGCATGCGTAATTTCATGGCCTACCACATCTGTTGATGTCAATGGGCCATAGGTAGTTCCATTGCCATCACCATAAGCCATATAAAGATCAATAGCATCCCAAAAGGCGTTTACATAATAACTTCCATAGTGCGTGTAACTATTAATTGGAGAGCCAGCATTGTCATATGAGTTTCTATTCAAAATATTTTGGTAATAGTCCCAGGTTTTTTCTGCGCCGTAATGTGCATCATAGACTGCTGAGTCGGTATTCCAATTATTATCTGTATCAATAAAGTCAGTGGCAGTTACCGTGTTTGTGCCTGAACCCATGTTGTACGTATTAATAACTCGCGTGCCATTTTCTCTTAACCTGTAGTTAGATGGACCTGTACTATCCGTGGTTATACTTACAATACCACAATACTTGGTTGCGGCTGTACCTGTCACATTAGTATGCAATATTTGATTTTCTTCAAAGACTTTACTGCCATCTTTTGTACTGATGTAAAAAACATATTTTAGTGGCTTTTCGTACTGCGCCACCGCAAGAACCTTGTCACATAAAACCCAAAGACCATCTTTGCTTCTAAAATAAACCGTTTCCATTTTTTTGATACTAACGCTATCAACTTCTCCATCTTTTTCCTTTAAGAACGATATAGCATTACGAGTAAAATTCCCTAGTGGAACTATTTCGGGTTTCTGTGTGCTTATGTAGTATTCGCCATTAATACTTACTACCTTTTGGTTTTTACAATGCAGCTTCAAGGTGCCATGTGTTACTTTAATGTCGGCATAATATTGTTGGTAAGTATAATGTGTAAATCCAATGTCATCCTTCTCTATGCGAATTAATTTGAAAGATAAAAAAGGGCTTTGTGCTAAAAAGACACTTTTTAGCACTTCATCTCTTTCCGCTTCTCGTGGCTGAGCAGAGTCTGCAAAAGTGATAAACTTATATGTGCCATCATCATTAAGCAGAATTTTGGACGCGTTAGCAATAAGCTGTTGTGCCTCTTTGCCAACAAGCTCTTTTGCAATAGCTTTTGTACAAAGAGAAAGCCAAAAAATGGATAAGATAAACAAAGATATTTTTTTCATATCGAGAGCAGGTATTTTGCTATCTCAAATGTAAGTAATGTTTTGTTTACACTGTAGCTAACTCGCACAAAAAAAGGCAACCATTTGCTAGTTGCCTTTTGAAATTATACATTGCTTGGTTCTTATTGCACCACAAACTTCTTGCTTGTTAATTGGCCACCACTATGACTCAGCTTTAAGAAGTAGAATCCAGCATTAAGATTGGTATTGAGCTGTATAGCATGCGTACCTGCATTCAAATTGCCTAATTCTAATTTACTGATTACTTTACCAGTTGCGTCAAATATTTCTGCAGCACTATTTTGTAATGCGCTAGTGCTACTAATTTCAACTGCTAGTGCTTGACCAGTTGCGATAGGATTTGGTGAAATTGTAATAGAATTTACAATCTTAGTTTGAGTGATAGCTGTTGGCTGATTACGCTTTAAGACTACAGTAAAATCTTTATTAAAAGTACCATCGTTTGCCCTCACTGAAACAAGAAAGTCTTTAGACTCAGTAACACTAGGCGTCCAAGTGAATGTACCTTTCTTCTCATTTGCATTGCCTGTAGCTGTGCTAGTAAAGCTTGCATTGCTAGCGCCATCAAGAAGCAACGCCGAGTTGGCATTAAGCGTCAGTGTTTCATCGGCATTTTGATCGGTAGCAAATACCTCAAAACTTAAGGCACTACCTGGCGTATAAACGATATAGTTGTATTGTTGGCCGTTCGCGCCACTGGCTACATTGATGCCGCTATTGCCACTCATTGCTGGTAAAAAAAGTTTTGTACCAGTCGAGTCAGAATCGGATATTACTACATACTGCATATCGCGAATAGTACTACCGATTTTAGCGCCATTTCTATATTCATCGATTTGAAAAGAAGCAACGTAATTACCAACTAGATTTGGCGTCCAAGTCAATTCTCCACTATAGTTGTTGAGTGAAAAAGGCCCACCAGGGTCTGCTGGAGGTGTGCTATATCCTATACAAGGTGTATTGGTAAGCAGCAACGAATCAAAATCTTGTGGTGTAGCAAGACTCCAATTGAGGCTATCGCCATCTGCATCGAAAGGCAGGGGATTATACAGCCACGCTTGGTTAATTGGGCCATAAATTACTGGTTGGGCTAAAAACTCCGGCGAAGAATTTACATAAGTGCCACTCGAATCGTATTCGTATTCGCACGTTAGTGTAAGCCCATCATAGCCTGGATTAGCAAGATTAAGTATAGCATGGTTTCTGCAACAGTCGTAAGTGGTAATTCTGTACCTGCCATTGCCATTTGCAGCAAAAACCATATCTATTGTGCCAGAAGAATCGTAGTAAATGTTATACTCTACACCATATGGTATGCCTGTCATTACAGTGGCAGAAGTTAGATCCAAGTCCAATGTACTTGGCGATGCTTGGTAAATTGTTGTCCATTGGGTGAGCAAGGCATCGTACTTCTGTATAATGTACTCTGCATGATAATGCGCAAAGGTGCCCAATTGGTCTCTGTAGGCGATATGTTTCAAGACAAAAACGCCGCTTTGAGATTTGTACAAAATTAAGTCGCCGCCCATTAAATGGGTTGCACGGCTCGCAAAAAAGGAGCAAGCCAAGAATAGTGTTGCAATTAGATTTTTTTTCATTTTGTTGGAGATTTTAGAGTAAAAATTAAGTTTTTCGACGTTTCCCTTGCTGTCGTATACATATGTATACGGACTTGGCTAGAGAATCGTTAGTCAAATTTACACTTTTTTTGAAAATAATTACACTTTTTGAATTTTTCTGTCCATTAACTGCCTAGTGCTTTTGCAAACGCTAATAATTTACTCGTATTAATTATTTTAAGTGATGGTAGAAATGTGCATTAGCAAATAAAGCACAACATGTAAAACAAAAAAATAGAAGCATACTAGCTAAGTACAAATAAAGAAACTGTTTATACAATCGTAAACTAAATGCTTTTTACTATGGTAATCGTTGCAAAAAGGTTTGATGCGTTTCTTCTAAGTTAAAGTAACTATACTCGAGAATACCTCGTTATCAAATTGCAACTTCCTCACGCAAAGCCCAAAAACTTTTGTTGATACAAACTTTATGCTTTTACCTTTGCATCGCAAAAAGATATTTTTATAACACTATAAAAATCTATTACAATGACTTGGCACACACATAGCACCACAGTACTATTATCTGCATAATGGCAGGTGTGAATTCATTGTATCAATAATTTCCCTGCACACAATTCCGATTTACTTGCTTTAGCTGCACGTGCTAATGCGTCGTTTCATTATGCGACAATAGTTTTCTAATCACATTTTTTTGATCATTAAACTTTTTTATTCATGCATAGTGAAGAGCATTTCTATGCTATTCGTATCCGTAACAAACGACGGAGAATACGCGACAGTAAAACACATAAAGCAAAACAATTAATACAGCTAGGTAAACAGCAACAAGCCTTGCGCACAATTCAACAGCATCTTGGCTACGAAGCGCTTGAAACACCTTACCAGAAAGGGTTTAAGCGATTTTTTGTACTAAGCGAACAAGTGATTTCAGACAAAGAAAAATGCCTGTACGAAGAACTGCTGCCATGGGTGAATACAATACAATATAGCTTGCGCCATGACTTTAAAAAGAAGAAACGGGTCAAACGTAAACGTGTATTTGTAGATACAATACAAGAACTGAAAACGTATTACGCATATCAATTCTACAAAGTACCAGATCATTTACAAAGATTTTTTGTGCCTGTGCTTTACTGCAGTAGAAACAGATATAGTATAGAACTACGTTTTACATTTTCTGAACCATGGCGCTATAAACTTTGTGTTGCACCACACATGATAACGCATCGCAAAATTGTTGACACAGAACTAGCAACAACAATAAAACAATTAGACAATATGATTGACACAAAATGCTTGCGTCCAAAAATTGACAAGGCACGCAGCAAAAGATATCAATACAAAAATGGCATCAAGTACATAAAACATAGTGAGATACAAGTGCCAATACAACAATTATTAAAAAACAACAATGAGTAAGATTAAATTAAAAGAACTTAGCAAACTTGGCTATACAAATAATCAAGCACGAACAACAGCCTTGAATGTAATAGCGAAGTATTGCAAACACCATACTGCAGAAGCAATTGCAGATTTATTGGTGGACATTAAAAACAATCCGACAGCCTATTTGCAAGAAGAAGGATTAAACAAAATTGCTTTGTGCTTTGTAGAAGAAGTGCACGAAGAGGCTTTTACGGCATACGAACTCAATAGCGAAGCCAAGCAAGTAAAAACGTATGGTGCAAAAAACATCGATACCATTGCAAAGCAGCAAATGGATATTGCTTTGCGTTTGCCCATAGCAACACGTGGTGCTTTAATGCCTGATGCGCATGCTGGTTATGGCTTACCTATAGGTGGTGTATTAGCCTGCGATAATGCCGTAATACCATATGGCATAGGTGTAGATATTGGTTGCAGAATGGCTATGACTATATACGATGCCAACGAAACTGCATTTAACCAGTATAAGTATCAATGCAAAACTGCCTTAAGCGAATGGACACATTTTGGCAATGAAGGCGGTCTTGAGCAAAAACAAGACCATCGCATCATGGAGCATGCATTGTTCAACGAACTTGAGCTTTGTAAGAAGTTGAAAGGTAAGGCATGGCGACAACTAGGTAGTAGCGGCGGTGGCAATCACTTTGTAGAGTGGGGCTTGTTAGATATGCAGGAGCAAAACAATTTGCAGCTTAGACCTGGCAGGTATATTGCCTTACTATCGCACAGTGGTTCGCGCGGCTTGGGTGCTACAATAGCACAACACTATTTTGCGCAAGCAATGGCGGTGTGCAAGTTGCCCAATATTGCCAAGCACATGGCATGGTTAAATCTTGATTCGTCGCTTGGCCAAGAATACTGGCTAGCCATGAATCTTGCAGGTGAGTATGCAGCAGCAAATCACGAAGTTATACATGCCAATATTACAAAAGCGCTAGGCTTTACACCAATAGCATGTGTGCAAAATCACCACAACTTTGCGTGGCAAGAAGAAGTGGATGGCAAACAACTTATAGTACACAGAAAAGGTGCAACACCAGCGCACCAAGGAGAGTTTGGCATTATACCAGGTAGCATGGCACATGCAGGATACCTTGTAAGTGGTAAAGGCAAGGCGCTTGCATTGAACTCGGCATCGCATGGTGCAGGGCGTGCAATGAGCAGAGCCAAAGCAAAAAGTACCAATACGGTTTCTGCTATGAAGAAAATGCTTGCCGACAACAATATCACCTTAATTGGTGGTAGCACTGAGGAGGCACCTAACGCATACAAAGACATTGCCCAAGTGATGTTGGCGCAGCAAGAGCTTGTGCATATTGAAGGCAAGTTTCAACCGAAAATTGTAAGAATGTATAAAGAGTAAGGCATGAAAAAGATTTTACAAATTACATCAGGCAAAGGACCAGATGAATGTGAACGCGCAGTGGCTAAGCTTGCTGAAAAAATTTTGGCAGCAGCAAAAAAACAAGACATCGCTGTAGAAGTTATTTCAAAGGTGCAAGGCCACTTGCCCAACACATTTCAATCACTTAGTATACTTGTACAAGGTGAGAAGTGCGACGAATTTTGTGCAAGCTGGCAAGGCTCTATTTTGTGGATAGCACAAAGCCCGTTTAGAAAATTGCATAAACGTAAGAATTGGTTTGTACATGTAGCAGCATATGCTGTTGAAGAAAGTTTGCGCTTTAGCGAAAGTGATATTACTTTTTCTACCACACGAAGCGGAGGGCCAGGTGGGCAAAACGTCAATAAAGTAGAAACAGCAGTGCGTGCTACACACAAACCTACAGGCATAAGCGTGCTTGCGAGCGATGCACGAACCCAGTTGCAAAATAAGAAATTAGCAACTAAACGTTTGCGCACAAAGATTGTGCAAGCAGCGCTAGAAGCACTTCAATTGCAAATGCAGTTGCAATGGCAGCAACACCAAAATATTGAGCGAGGCAATGCGGTGAGGCGGTTTGAGGAAAGGCTGTAGCAGAGAGGACAAACAGAGCGGACAAACAGAGCGAGAGCGGGAGGACAGAGCGAGGACAGTGTGGGAGCGAAGAGTGAGAGTGTGGCAGAAAGAGAAAGAGAAACAGAAACAGAAAGAGAATGAGTGTTTTGCCAACCCAACCAGTAAAAAAAGACGTCTTTTGCGGTATGAAGAACATAGTAGCAGCCCTACTGCTTGTTTTATTAGTAAGCAAAGCCAATTGTCAAACTACAATTACAGGGGGCACCTTAAACAACCCACACTGGACTTTAGCCGGCTCGCCTTATTTGGTAACAGGTAATATTTCGCAATACGGTACATTTTTGATAGATGCTGGTGTAGAAGTGATTTTGCAAGACTATCTGCACATTACCATCAACGGTAATATTTATGCTATGGGTACAAGTGCGCAACCAATTGTATTTAAGCGCGACGACACTACAGGCTGGCATAACGATATTATTCAAAATGGTGGCTGGCGTGGCATCTACTTCAACCAAACCACGGGCTTAGATTCTTCAGTAATGCAACACACAATTATTCAAGATGTGAAGCATGGTTTGAACGGCGTGAATAATTCAAATGCAGCAATCTTTTTATTTTTTAGAGGACTAAAGATGGAGCACTGCGAAATGTACCATAACCAAAGTACTGCTAATCAAAGTGTGGGCTGCATTATTACAGGCTCATTAGATGTTGGACAAAAATTTGAAATGAGCAATTGCAATTTTCACGACAATAGTACAAGATTTGCAGCGATTAAACTAGACAATACGGTTGGCGGTAATTTACACTTCCATCATAGTAGATTTCATCACAATAGCGGAGGCGGTGTTGTATATACAATATATAGTAATCTACTTTTTGAGCACAACGAAGTAGATAGCAATTCAAACACAATCACAAATTTTGGCACCTTACGAATTGATGGTGGACGCAACACAGTTCGCAGCAACAAGTTTCATCATAATGTATCAGAAAATATGGCGCCTATTGGATGTGGCATGGGACAAACGCTTATTGAAAAAAACTTTATCTGTAACAATCAAATGCTTAATGGTAATTGTGGGATAACTGATGGCGGCTCTGGTATTCATATTTCAAATAATAATGGCGGGCCGCAAGACAGCACATTTTATACTATACGCGAAAATATTATTGCAAACAACTATGCTAACTTTCACGGTGCTGGCATTTATATTTTTGGTTGTAAGGCAGACATCATCAACAACCATATCATCAACAACAAAAGCACTTTAGACGGCCCTGCTATCAGCGCATTCGGTATGGGTTCTGAACTAAATATTCAGAACAATATTTTCTACGGCAATCAAATTGGAAGCACTGCAACAAAACGCGATGTTAATATTTTTGGCAACAGCTATTCCTTTGATTACAACTATATTGAACATCCATTCTCAGATGTAGTAAATGCAATCAGTAATATGGCACTTGTAGGCGACACCATTCACAATGTGATTGCAACGAGCCCTATGTTCATCAATCCTACAACATCTTCGGGCCATTTGGACGAGGCATTGCTTAAAGATTTTAGATTGACAAATCCGAGTCCATGTGTAAACAAAGGAAATAATGCGGCAGTACAGAGTAGCACAGACTACTTCGCTAATCTAAGAATACAAGGTAGTGCCGTAGATATTGGCGCACACGAACTATTACAAAATTCTCCAGAAGCCATTTCTTCTATACAAGAAAGCTTTGCAACAATGTATCCAAACCCAGCATACGATATGTTGTATTTGGTAAGTAAAGATTTTAGTAGCTATCAAATTCAGATACTCAATCAAGCAGGGCAGCTTGTACTGGAGAGCCAATCAAGTGGTGCAAATGCAAGGATTGATATAAGTACTTTCCGCGACGGCATGTATCAAGTATTGTTGCAGCATAGCAATGGCAAGCGCAGTAGTATGCGTTTTGTGAAAAGGTAGTTGCATACTTTTTTCTACACATAGATAACTACAATAAGTGAGTGTTTTTGTAGTGCAAAATCTTATTAGTGCGTATCAATTTGTGTCAGTGCATCCATTATTTAATATAATTGCGAAATACTAATATTAGCTATAGCAGACACTGTCATGGCTCATGTTTGTTAACAAATCTTTTTATTCTGCGATATGCAATTGACGGTAACAAACTTTACTTGCACATATCTAATGGTATAAACATTATAGAAATGAAAAAAGTATTAACAACATCCGTAATTGCGCTTGTAGCATCATTTAGCATAATCACAAGCTGCATCAAAAAACCACAACCCGCCAAACAGGTCTTTGCCCATTGGAATGGCATGTTTAGAAACTGTGACGTGGCTAAAAAGGGCACTTGCTATGCGCTTGCAAAGCCATCAGATGGAAAACTAGAAAGCATTGCCATTGGCACAAACGAAGGAGCAGGTACAGTGGTGACTAAACAGTTAGAAAATGGCAAATTGCTTACTACTATCACGCTAACGAAACTAAATTTGAGTGCCGAGTTGGAGAAACAAATGTTGACAGAGAAAGTTCTTCGTAGCGACGGCGAAACTTTGATTCCTGCAGATTTGATGAATGCAAGTTTTGAAGCAGCAGGCTTATCTATTAGAGTAACAGAACCTGTTGTGCTTCCAGCAGGTGATATGCCACTTGTTTTGCAGAATTCTGCAATGAAAACCGTGTCAACAGTTTCGGTTGAATTAAGCGCGAATGCACCACCATATCATTATGTTGGTCATGTATCATTGCTGAAGTAGAAAAATTTAATTGCATTCCCCTGATACAATAGTTTTATTGGCAAAAAGGTCAGCGTTAAGAGGCTCTGGCCTTTTTTTATTTTTAAAGGCAAACGCGGCAGTCAAATACGCTATCTATTTTATAATGTCAAGAGAGTATTGATTTTATTGACCAAAACGGAATAAGACAAGACAGTACTAGGTGTATGTTAGTGGTTCCATGTTTTTTACGCTAAATATCTCCCATTCTACCTATCGCATTTTATATGCACTATCCCTAGCTTAACTTTGCAAAATGAAAAGGTATTTGCTATTTTTTATTCTACTCACCATTACGCAGCTTGCTAATGCGCAAAAGCTAGGGAAATCTTACTTGCCGCCATTAGAGCCTTCTGCACCAGCGTGGATAAAAATGCTGTACCAAGATAGCATTAACGCATTTGATTTAGAAAATGCATACGAAGCTTACTATACCGAAAATCCTTTTGAAAAAAACACTTATACCCAATATTACAAGCGTTGGAAATACGAAAACGAAAAACATCTCAATGAAGATGGATGGGCCGTGAAGCCTCAGCCTGTTCAGCAAGTTAGCACACGCGATACCCGTTCTGCTAATAGCGAGTGGAACGTAGTTGGTCCACTGGAAACTTTTGTTTACGCTGGTAGTAATGTGGCTCAGCCCGCTACACCTACACAAGTAAATATTTATGCATTTGATATAGCCGCAAGTAACCCAAATATTATGTATGCGGCCCCAGAATCAGGTGGCTTATTTAAAACGACGAACAAAGGCTTAGATTGGGTATCTGTTTCCGACTCTAGTATTTTGCCAAACTTAACAGCTGTTGCTATTGACCCTACAAATCCCAATATCGTTTATGTAGGAGGGTACGAATATATTTATAAAACAATTGATGGTGGTGCTACATGGACGCAGCTGCTCTATCTCTCTGGCCTTGGCACAACAGATATTGCAATTGTACCTAGCACGCCAACTAAAATTTTTCATAGTGGAGATTTAGGCTTGCGCGTATCCACCAATAGTGGTGCAACTTGGACAGTGGTAAGTGGCATGAGTGCTGCAGCGTATGATATTGAAATTAATAGTCAGAATAATTCTAGCATTTATGTGTTACGCAACAATGCAGCCGGCACACAGTCGGAGTTTTGGAAGTCGCATAATATGGGCACTTCGTTTACGGCGGTTAGTAATGGCTGGATTACAGGCACAGGCGGTATTGGACGATTAGCTATTACGCCTGCAGATACAAATAGAATCTATGCCGTATTGCTGATGAATTCGCCTACAGCAGCGCCAGCTATTATGCGTTCAAATGATGGTGGTAATACTTGGGCAACTGCTGTACAAAGTACAGTTACTGGCTTAGCTGGCAATACTTCTCTGCCATTAGGCATGAGCAATGGCCAAGGTTTCTACGATTTAAGTATTATGGTAAGCACCACCAATGCCGACCATGTGATAGTAGGCACTACTACGATTTACAAAAGTGTAGATGGTGCAGATACCTTTACGGCGCTAGGCGGTTACCATGGCTCTTTTGACTTACATCCCGATGTGCAAGACATGCATATGCGTGGCAACGACGCATGGATATCTACTGACGGTGGCATGATTTACAGCACCGATTTTTTCACTTCTACTTCAAATTATTTTACGCGTCAAAAAGGCATTTATGGTTCGGCATATTGGGGCATGGGCCAAGGTTGGAACGAAGATATTTTGTGCGGCGGCAGATACCATAATGGCAATGCTGCACTATATGAAAACTATCCTGCGGGCAAATCAATTCTACTAGGCGGTGCAGAATCGGGCACTGGCTATGTACTACTAGGCAAGACGCGTCGCGTTGCGCATAGTGATATTGGCGGAAGAATTATACCGAGTACTTTCACAGCTACAGATATGCGTAGTTTTACGCTAGGTAAATATCCTAATGAAGACGACTACGGTTTCAATGCTGGCGAAATGGAATTTTATCCGTCATGCTACAATCATATCTATATTACAAAAGATAGTAGCCTTTGGAAAAGCACCGATGGTGGCAATAGCTATACTGAAGTGTATCGCTTTACGCATCGTACTAAAAAATTTGAAATAAGCAGAAGTACACCTGGCACAATGTATCTTGCTACAACAAGTAAGCTATACAAAACAACAGATAGTGGCACCACGTGGACACCAATTACATTGCCAACAGGCACAAGTATTTTTAAACTTGCGATTGCGCTCAGCTTTACTGATGCCAATACTTTTTGGATTACAAGCACAAATAATCCTTCGGGCAATAGAGTCTTTAAGACGACCGACGGCGGAGCTACATTTACTAATCTTACGAGCCCCGCTATCAATGCGCACAAATATTACACCATAGTACATCAAGCAGGCACAGATGGTGGTGTTTATATTTTTGCACAAAACACAGGCAAAGTATTTTATACAAATAATAGCCTAGGCACTGCATGGGTAGATTTTTCTAAAAAATTGCCTGTTGGCTTTGATCCTGTGAGCGCTAAGCCATTTTATAGAGATAGCAAGTTGCGCACTGCAGGCACAAGAGGTATTTGGGAGATAGATTTTTACGAAGAAGCACAAGCCCCAATCGCACAACCTACTGTAGATAAGCTTGTTTCGTATTGCTTGAAGGACACATTTCTGTTTGATGACTTTAGTATGCTTAACCACAGCGGCGCAACGTGGAGTTGGAATATTCCGCAAGCAAATTATATTAGCAGCACTTCGGTACGTAATCCCAAAGTTTTATTCTCTGCGCTTGGAACCTATACAGCTACACTTACTGTTACAAACGGCAGCGGTGTGTCGAGTTCAAAGTCTATTACTGTACAAGTTGCGGATAATGAATGTGCCATAGATACAATACCAGGCGGCGCTTTGCAAATTGCATCGTCATCAAATTCGCTTGCAAGTGCAGAAGCTTTGAGCCTGCCAAACACTAATACGTTTACAATGATGGCATGGGTAAAAGCCAACAGCGCGCAAGCAGACTATGCTGGCATTTTATCTTTTGAAGGAGGCGCACACTTAAACCTTCGTGCTGCTAATTCAGCTGATAGCTCAGAGATTGGCTATCATCACCCAAATGGTGCATGGTGGTATAGCTCGGGCTTGTATTTAAAGAAAGATGAGTGGACGCATGTAGCCATGGTTGTAGAACCAACAAAAATTACAGTGTATAAGAATGGCGTACCATCTGTGCATACCAACCTCACGGTGCAAGCTTTAAGTTTTGGTCCAAAGTTTTTAGTAGGCAGCATGGCTACGCGCGAATACGACCGATGCTTCAAAGGAAAGATAGACGAGGTGGCTGTATATAATGCAGCGCTATCTACGAATGAGATTAGAGAGATGATGCACCTTACAAAGCAAAATCCTAATTATCCAGCACAAGCCAATGCAAACCTTAAAGCCTACTATCAGTTTAACGAAACTAATAGTAATGTTTGTTATGATAATGTAGGCGTTGCACATCTTAATTATCAAAACAGTACCAATGCGCCAAGCTCCGCACCAATTGGCGGCGGCGTAAGTCATAGAATTGCTGGCATCAATAGTGCAGGCCTTAGAAGTTTTACAGGTACTAGTGTAGATATGGATTTTGCTACAGGTACTTATCCGAATGGCGATGTAGTCGTAAGCATGTTAAATGTTGCGCCAGATGTACAACCTGGTGCTTTTCCTATTCATCAAAAATATTTTATCGCTAATAATTATGGTACAAATCAAACGGTTACTGCACTCAACAAAATTGTGTTTAATCAATTGGCTACCTATGTGCCGGGCGTAACTACCGACTTTGAATTATACAAACGTAAAGCTACTGCCGATGGCAATACATGGGGTAATGTACAAGATATTGCGGATGCGTACAATGTAAATGGCGGCAATTCTAGCTTGGAGTTTTCTACAAATAATAATATTACAAGCTTTGGACAATTTTGCCTAAGTAGCAAAACAAATGTGGCGCCACTAAGCATTGCAACAGCGACTGGTTTAGATAATTTTGTTGTGTATCCAAATCCTGCAAGGCAGCATTGTTATATTGGTTTTACCAATAGCAATGCAAGCGACTTCTGCTATGTGCACATGATTGATGCCTTGGGTCAAACTATTTTGTCACAACCAATAGCAATTAAGGCTGGCGCTAACAGACTAATGTTGCCATTGCCGCAATTAGCTAGCGGTGTTTATACTGTGCAAGTAAATCTTGGCAATGCGCGTGAGCAAAGGCAACTAGTGATAGAGTAGCTTGTTGCTTTAATAAATACTTTAAATACGTGTGATACAACAGCAATAGCACTATCGTAAATATACTTCTACCCAGGCTTGTAAAGTGTGTTGTATGCTTTGCCATGTCTGCCCTTTTAAGCTAATGGGGTCTTCACCTTCATCGGCATCATCAAAAAACAATAATGCTTGCGGTATACTAATCAAGAGATTTTGATTTGGAAACTTTTCTTCATGAAAAGCAATAAATTCTTTAAGCGTATAGTGTTGCGACAATTCTGCAATATCCCAAAAATCTTTCTTCTTACCACGACCTAGTATTGCTTGTGCTTTCATGGCGCAGATATCGCGTGGGTCCAGCATTCTAATATTGTCGATGGTTTGTACTGGAAATAGTATGCGATGAGGATAATAAACTAGATCTACTTTAATATTGTGGATATAGTTAAAAATTCCAATATTGGCATTTCGTCTTATTTCAAATGCTGAGCCGTACTCAGTAGCAAGTAATTCAAGAATTTCGTCGTTTTGAAGCTTGTTGCTTGTGAACAAATCTAGATCCACACTTTGCCTGTGACCGTATAATAAGGACAAGGCAGTGCCACCCACTAGATTAAAATTTTCTAGTATAGGCAATGCCATCAACTCTCTTAATAGGGATAGAGTTCTGGGTTCAACTGTCTGAGTTTGTAGCATCTAAAATCGGTGATAGGTCGTTTGATAACTGCACTAGCAAGGTAAATTGAAATTAGGGGTAAGTACTTTGTATTCAGCAACACCTCTGCAATACACTCATCGCCATAATATCGTCTGCATTGCCTAATATCTTCTACGTCGCCGCGTTCAAATACACGTTCTATTACAAACTTGTATTTGAGGTCATAATCCAAAGCATCAAAATTTACATCCCAAAAAATTCTTGGATGGAATATTGGCTTTAGGATGCTTGTGTCTTTGACAACCATTGGCACAAAGATAAGGTATGCTAGGATAGTGGAAGACGTTTGCTAAGCGCTAAAGTAGATTTATGAGTAGCAAAAAACCCGCTAGTACAATTCATTCCACAACCGTAAACTTAAAATCGCCAAGCGTTCTCATTTTATTGTCAGGTGTGAGAATAACTACATCACTGAAATAAATAGCAGACTCTGGCTGCATTCGTAGCATCGCTTTTTTCATTTGCTTGCTAAACCTATTGCCTTTGCTAGCTATGCGTATTTCCTCTTCGTGGTTGTATTGCAGAACTATGGCAAAGGAAGCAATTTTGCAAAATGGCATGCCAGTAAGTTCTAGGCTATCGCTTGCCTTGACGCAAGACCTAGTAAGTAAGTTATGTTTAGCGCAATTATTGTTGAATTTAATGCTTGGCAAGCCATGTAATAAAGTGTTTAGCTGTTCATCAATACTTGGCCTCTTTATGGTATCGTGGCTACCTATTGCGAACCGCATAAATTCATTCATTTTCCATGACGTTACCATACAACCAGATTGCGTCAAAAAACTAGTGCTATCATTTTTGTATTTTTCAAAGACACGCGACGCGCTGCTACCAATTGTATCTTTTTCAACTAATGCACAGAACATTACACTTCGTATATAGGCGCTACTGTCATCACAGTAAGCTATCAGCTGTTCAATTGAAGAAAATTTTACAAGTTGACAAAAAGACAGTTTAGTGTCGTTGTCAAACATTACTAAAGGGCCATTTCCTTTAGTTTGTACTGCTACATCTGTTTTAAATTGCGCGTACAAGGAGTCTTGCAACCTAGTTTGGCCAATACATAATTGTATGTTTAAGACAAGTATTAGAATTAAAAATCTAGCCATTGCACCTGAGTCCTTAATAAAGGTCTCAGAATTATGGCATACTGCAAATCTTTTTCTACTAAAATAGTTGGCAAAAGCGGTAAGTAAACAGCGTAGGCGGTGCCATTACACCCACTTCAACTTGTGCGCCATCTGTATGGCTTGCGCCTTACTATGTACGTGCATCTTTTCGTAGATTTTTGCAATATGGGTGCGTACAGTTGCAGGGCTTATAAATAGTGATTCTGCAATGGCTTTGTAGTCCTGCCCAACGGTAAGCAGGCGAAGTATTTCCATTTCTCTGTCGCTAAGGATATAATTTTTGTTGCTCGTGTAAGATTCTAAATTTTGTTTTACCCACGATAAGGTCTTGCGTGCAATGGCGGGACTCATTGGTGCACCAGAACCATCGTGTGCTTGTTTAATGGCTTCCAACAATTGAATAGTAGTGTCTTCTTTCAACAAATAGCCACTTGCGCCTGCTTGTATAGCGTCAAATATTTTTTCGTCATCATCAAAAACAGTGAGAACAATAAATTTTATCTGAGGATAACGGGTACTACCAATTGCGATTGCTTCTATGCCGTTCATTTCGGGCATATCGATATCCATAAGCACCACATCTGGCAATTGATTATCACTTTGTATATCGTTTAATATTTGTACAAACTGCAAGCCAGTAGCCGCTTCTCCGATGATGCTTATATCATGCGTGAACGCCAACTTTTCCTTTACCGTCTGTCGGTTAATTTTTTTGTCGTCGACGAGCAATAGTTTTATCATAGTATAAAGATACAGTTTTCGTTAAACAAATTAATAGATGGCAAATTTTAATTGACGTCGTGCAATGCCCGTAGCATCTACAAATTGTGCAATGTACAAGCCTGCGGCAAAAGCATGCTTAGGCAATACTACACTAGGGCTTCCTTGCAACACTAGCTGACCTTGCATATTGTAGATTTCAACTTTTGCATTGCTAGCATTAGTGCGAACTGTTACGCTATTAGCCATTTGCAATACCTGTAATTGGTACAAGAAGTTGTCGTTCTTGGCAACACATATATTACTAGCATAGATACTGCCATCTGAGCTTATAGCTTCTACTTTGAAGTATTGCTGGGCAAGCATACCTGGTACTGCTTTTTGTACGTAGTTTTCTGTTTGTTCAGTAGCTTGTATAGTGTTCAGTAATTTGAAACTCGACAAATCATCGCTTTGTAGTACATTAAATCGTGTAATATTCTCACAACCACTGCATTGCCATTGTAACAGATGCTGTGTTTGGTCTGTGGTAACATTTAGATATAAACTTTCTAACTGTAGTGGTGAACTTGCTGCTTGTATCCAAAATTCGCTAAAGTGATCTACGGTAAATTCTAAATAGTACTGGCCATAAGCCATTCCATTAGTAATGCTACTAGGCGGAATAAAAGTAATACTACCACCACTAGGATCATATATGCCGTCTTCATTAAGACCATCGTATTGTATCACCGACAACTGTGTGTGACTTGTAAGCGAAGGAAGCACAGCTTGTAAGTTTGCAAAATCTGCTGCTGTATAATACAAGCGCACAGTTTTGTTGCCAGCGATTTCGTAAGTAGGCGAAATAACGTAGTGCCTGCGCATAAAATACGAGCCAGCATAGGGTATAGCTGTTGTTTCTACAAAGGCAGTGTCAGCCCTTTCGTCAAAGGTGAGACAAGAACTTTTGATGCTTGCAATAAGCTCGCTAGGTTGTGTGCTATTGTAAGAGTGCCGCCATACATCATCGTCGCAGATAGCATTGCTGTATAAATTGCTAGATGGAATAGTTGTAAATTGTGTACTTACTTTATTTGTAAAATATTTACTATTCAAATACGCATTTACAGTGTTGCGCTCATAAGCAGTAAGAATCTTGTTGTACACAATTATCTCCGCTATATCTACAGGCGCATTTTGATAAGAAGTTAAATTTGTACCTCCTACAAGCATGCTATAATTGCCAAGGTTATTAGTCATTTCTGCACCATTCACTGCACCGTTGGTATTGGCTAGCAAAACGGAATTGCGATATATTTTTACTTGATCTAACCCAGTTAGTGACTTGTCAAATCGTACGTTCATGCGGTGGTAACAGCTATCTGTAGCTTGCGACTTACTAGTAGCAAAGGCGCTAGTATTACCATTCAAAATGGCACTGTGTCCGTTGGTGCCATTGCTGTAGTTTTCACATATAGAAAATGCATTGGCAGCACTGGGGTCGTTGTGATGCATTAGTACAAAGCCTTCGCCTCTTGATTTTGCAACGTAGAAAACTTCGGCCTTTTGAACAGTACTTAGATTTATTGCAGCTGTGGACATATAGTCGTCAACACCATCAAAACGAACAATTGGCTTGTTGTTGATTTCATTTGATTTGACCACAGGTTTAAAGCTAGCGTTGGACATATTGGCATGGTTGTTTAAGCCACTTTGGTCACTCCAAAGGTGAACCTCATTGCTTGCATTGGATGAAACACCTTGGTCTGCCTTAAGCCAAAGAATAGGATTGCAAGTTGGTAATTTATTGGGCAAAGTACTATTATCTGTAAAAATTAGATTGGCGGCAGTGCCTACTGTTGAGCCGTTGAAAGTAGCGCCTGTTGTGCTTGCACTATTAACCACAGAGATACCACCACCACTGCCAGTTTCGTTTAGTTTCCAATAGGCATGAAGCCCAACTTCATTGCCAACTAGTTCAGTGTCTTTGCTCGCGATTATTTCTGCTTGTGTTCTAATGGTATGCCATATTCTTACATCGTCTATATTGCCATTAATTGTGGTATACGAATTGGTGATATTCCTAGATGCACCAATCAACAAGGGGTGTGGTGAAGCATTATATCCTGCACCGTCTACACCTTGCAACATTGTATGTGGGTAATGCACGCCATCTACATAAAAATTAAGCACTGTAGAACTTGTGGTTGCATCAATAGTCAATGCAATATGAGTCCACGTATTAAATGGAATACATTCTGCCGTTGTTTCCCAAATTGGATCATTGGTATTACTACATCCACCAGTACCATTTCTAATTTTTTTGAATCGCAACTTTTGATTGATGACATTAAAGTAAAAGGTATAGTCTGGCCCACTGCACCAACCTTTACTAAAGATCATATTGCTTGTTGTGCCATTTGCACATTCGTAGTACAACCAAGCTTCAATCGTCATCGTATTATTTAATAGATTGCTACTTGGGTCAGGTATTGTAACATAATTGTAGTCTGCTAATATTCTCACTGAGTTACCAGGTAATTGTGAGAAGGCAGTAGTGTTACACAAAAAAGTAAAAAAAGCAAGTAGTATAAAATGTTTTTTCATGAGCTACATTTTTGTACAAAGGTGAGTTGCTTGCTAACTTTGCACAATACAGCATTTGCTGTATTTTCTAGTATTGGAAAGCCCTATGCCTTGCTCGTAACCAAAATCTTAGTGCCAAGCCCTGTGTTTTGTACGGCAAAAGCAAAACCAATCTCGGCCGCTCTAGCTTGCATATTTTTTATGCCGTAGTGCTCTTTGGCATCAACCGCAGAGTAGCCAATGCCATTGTCGGCAATTTCAATATGCAGTGTATCGGTACATTTAATGAAAACGCTCAAATCCTTTGCCTGAGCATGTTTTAGGCAATTGTGTATTGCCTCCTGCACAATCCTAAACAGATGGGTTGTTGTGCTAGGGGTAAGAATTGTATTATCAGAGATATCGTCTACAACACTCATTTTTAAGTCGGGGTAAATAGGCCCAAGTTTAAGCAAGTACATTTTTATTTTATCGGAGAAATCCTGCACACTAATTTGTTTTGTCTGCATTATCCAAATGGTTTCACGAATATTGTGAATGATGCTATTGCCCAATTCGTTCATTTCTGCAATGTCTTTTGGATTGGTTTCGCCTTGTAAGCGCTGAATTTTTGCGAGTAAGGCGGTTGCATAAGTGCCTAAGTTATCGTGCAAGTCTCGGCTAATGCGTTCGCGTTCTTGTTGCAATTGCAATTCAGTTTTGTAAGCTTGTATTTTTCGTTCGTTTATAATTTTGTAGTAGGTTTTAATGGCATAGAAAAGTAAGCCAATGAGGGATATGAGGCACAAAGCAATTACCCACGGATTAAGGTACCATGGCGTCTTTACATTTAAGTAATACGTAAACGCTTCAGCTTCTAAGAGTGCCTCAACATGTGTTGCAGCTTTAACGCGTAGTACATTTTTACCAGTAGGCAGATTTGAGAAGTTAATGCTCTTTTGATTAGCAGGCAGTATTTGCCATGTGTGGTCGTTGAGTTGATAAGCAAATATCAAATCGTCAAAGATGCAGGCATTGCCAAACGTAATAATCGTATTCTTGTTGTAGGCATCAATTAAACTAAGGCTGTCCGCAAGCTTGATAGCAGTACCGTCAATTACTATTTGCTCGATATGCGGCTTGATGGAGAGCCTAACATTGTGTAAGTCGCTGTAACTAAAATTGAATAAACCATTATCTGTGCCGACGTATAACGTATTGTTGAAAGCTTGCATACTGCCAAAGCTGTAGTATGAAACCGGCAACCCTTGTGCAACGCCAATGGGCATAAATGTCTTTTTGCCTGTTGTAAGACAAGCTATGCCGCTGTTAGTGCAAGCCCATAACACACCGTCGGCTGTGCGAGCAAGCGAATAAACAACACTGCTCTGCAAACCATGTCCGCGGTAGTAATGCTGCACAGTTTTGCCATTGACTAGTATAAACACACCATTGCTCATGGTGCTTACTAGCAAGCTGTCTTGCGAAACAAGTACACTTGTAATAATAGTTTTGCCAAAAACATCTTTATCGGCAATTGAGGGCATAAGTTGTTTTGTATGGCCTGCAGCATCTATAATTACCACCCCAGAATTTGTAGCTAGGTAGATGTTGCCTGCGGGGTCTTCGGTAGCGTTCAATACATACGAGTAGTAGCCATCGGATTTATCGGCGATAGTTTTACGCATTGTACCATTTTGCATCAGGTAGAAATATTTTTCTGTGCAAATACCAATGCCTTCTCGAAGTGTCTTAAGTGCAAATATTTGATTTGATTCAAGCACGCTGTTCGTATTAGTGATGTGCTTTAATACAGCACCAGTAAGCGACAGTATATACAGACCATCTTGTTCCACAGCCACATACACAAGTTGATCCTTTCTTAAAATTGCATTGACTCTATTAGATGAAAACTGCCGTATGCTTTTCATTTTACCTTGCACTACTTCGTATGCACCAGTATTACAGGCTAGGTATACTTTATCTCTGTATTGGCTAATGTCTTGAATAGCATTGTTTTTGCTAGTGCTTGGCACCATTTTGATATCCGCAAAGGCTGAAGGCTGACAGGCAAATCCGGCGCTAGCGCTGCCTAACCAAAGGGTTTGTCTGCTATCAAAAAAGGCACTAAGCATTACGCCCGAAGGTATGCTTTGAGGATTAGCTGCATCGTACGCAATAGCTTGTTGTAGCTGATTTGTGCTGTAAACGAAAAGACCTTTATTGGTTGCTACATAAAGTTTGTTTTTATTATCAATATGAATATCAAAAACTTTATGCGGCATTTGAATCGCATCAAGCATCGTTTTGTGCACGATGTCAAATAAGTATATTTTTCCAACATTGCTACTGTGGCAAAACACAATGTATTTATTGTTTGCAGTAAAAGCTCTTAAGCCACAGAGTTCCTTTGCCTTCTGCAAATCATACACTATGGTATTAGATCTGAAATCTATCAGCGTGTCATTGCAAATGATATATCGATTGGCTTGATTGCTACTTTCTAGCAATTGCAGACTGGTGTATTTGCTAATTATGCTGACACTGTCAGTTCTTGCAGCGTAACGATAGAGGGTATTTAAATGATTAATAAGTAAATCGCCATTCTCGTTTGCAATAAAGCTATTATAGGCACTCGTGCTGCCTTTTTCTTCTACAGCTTTATTGACAAATAGACGTTTGATTTTACCACTGCGCGGATCTAGTTTATTTAGGCCATAAGCGGTACCAACCCAAATATTGCCAAGTTTATCCTCAGTTATTCTAAGAATGTACTTGTTAGATAAGCTATTAGAGTCATTTTGATCTGATAGGTAGTGCTTGAAGGATTTACCGTCAAAGACATTCAAACCATCTTGCGTGCCAATCCATACTTGGCCTTTGCTGTCTTCAAAAAAACAGGTTACACTGTTTTGGCTTAAACCTGCTTTAACATCAAATAACAGAAATCTATTTGGAATTTGTGCCTGCGCATAGCAAGTACAGATACACAGTATGCTTAATAAAAATACTTTTATTGAAGTCACCCACTAAAGGTAGTAAAAATTATTGCTTGATAATTTTGTGGGCGTAAATGTGTCGGTCTGTTGTAAACACCTGCACTATATACATGCCAGCTGGTAATGTGGCGACATCGATATCGCTAGCAGCAGTTTGCAAGATTTGCTGGCCAAGCATATCTGTCAATACAATTTTTGCAATAAGACCTTTATTTGAAACGGTAATTTTGTCTTGCACGGGATTAGGCGATATTTGGAAAGGGCTTGCGGCAGTTAAATCGCTTAGATCAGTTGGGCTAATTTGTTTTCTGTATAAGTCGCCAAAGTCTAGTTGCGCAAATACCCATCCATTGAGAAAGGCCATAGAGTTTATATGTAATAGCGGTGCTGCGTTGGAGAAACCAACTGTGTCTTTTTGAAAAGTCATGCCATTATCTGTTGACACAATAAGTTCTGGATGAGAATCCATGGCGTCTTGTCCCAGTGTAAAGTATAAGTGATTGTAACCTGCATACATATTCATGATTGGCTGCTTGTTTGTAAAGGAGAAAAACATATAGGAGTCTAGGTATTCTTTGATATTAATTTCTTGGAATGATGCACCTAAATCGTCGCTATACATAATGATTGTATCTATACCATAGCCAGTGCTTACATCGCTACCGTTAACAAACATTCTATTGCCATTAAAAACCATTTGCGCTGGTACGTAGTAGTTTGTAATGCCTGTACAAGCAGGACTTGTCCAATTAACACCGTCTGTACTCCACGCAACGCCATTGCTAGTAGAGCCGTTTGTACTGGCCCATAAGGTATCATTCTTAACTGTAAAATCTGCGGGGTCATTAGGGTCAAAATAGCTGATATCAGTCCAAGCAATGTCATTTTCGCTTTTAGTAAATTCCCAATCTGGTCCAGCAACTGTCAATAATAGTCGATTGCTATTTGCAGCACCACTGCTGCTTGGCGATATAACCGCTCCTGCCCAACACTTTGGCAACATCGTAGTGTCTGGCGTAAAAGTGATACCCTCATCAGTAGAGTACTGAATGTCGCTGCAACCCGCTTGCGATTGGATAACGTACAACCTATTATCCGTAGAAATCATTTGCGAGGTATAAAGGATATTGTTGTTGACAACAGTCCAAGTTTGTCCATTATCTGTGCTTACACGCAAGCCACTATTATTGGCTTGAAACAATTTGTTTTTATGTACAACAACGTATGTATTGCCAACATTGATAGATGTGCCAGAAGTATTACAAGGTTGCCAAGCTTGAGCATTTGCTAGAAAGAAGGCAATGGTGCTGATTGTACAAAGTAGTAACTTTTTCATGTGCAATATTTTACTGCAAAGCTAGCAGCGCTATGGCAGCAGTCACAATACAGCATATGTTGTATTTTGCTATTTGTGGAGGAGGTAAGAGCAAAATATCGCTTCAAGCAATAGCTTTAGGTAAAAATGCGAGCCGATTACTAAGCATAACCGGCTCACGAAAACATCCACGTCTTGTAAATATGCAATTACTACTTCTTCTTAGCCAAAGAAAGTGGCAATACAATCTTATTAGATTTTTCTAACTGATACTCCGATTGTTTTTTATTGCCGGTTTTCTCTGCTTTTGGTTTTTTGGTGTTTTTTTCACCTTTGTCTTTGCTCATAATTTTCAATATTTTTCATAAGGTAGGGTAAAAAGGGGAGAACGGGCTGGAAAGTTGCGAGGTTTCAATATTAGTATTAAAAATATATGCTTCAAAAACTCACAAATCTTACAGATTATACGTAATTTAGTATAGCCAATGAATCCTTGCTATGCGTTATTCTTTACTTGTATTAGGAATTTCTTTGCTTTTTTTAAGCAAAGCCAACGCGCAAACTATTCCAGGCACAACACTAGCACTTACAACACAGCAGTACAATCTTACGCAAGCTAGCCCAGATTTATATTTTACTGCCACGCTAGTCAATCCGCCTACAGATGTCAATGGCAATTTACCACAAAGCGTGCGCCTAAAACTACTTGTACATTTTCCGAGCAATCCGGGGGCCAAGTCTTTTAATTTAATCGCCAGCAACTTGTGGAATAACAGCAGTATTTGGAGTCCCACAACTTTTTCAAGCTTCAGCAACCAAATAAGTGTTAACTCGACGGCATTGCCAGTGTATTACAATAGTCTTGCCACAGCCAACTTTCTAGCTAGTATACCTTCGTCTATTGGCTGCACAGACGACACAATTTGGTATGAACTTCAAGTTAGGTATTATGCAGACACCAATGCAACTATACAAATGTCTTGGCAAAATAATGGCATTGCAGACAGTGTAGCAGAAAGCCAGCTTGTTGGTATCACTAAAATAAGTACTGTGCCCTTACCAAACAGTTCTCCGTATAATATCTGCGTTAATGATACGGCTTGTTTCTCACTAACAAATTTTCAAACTGGTACAGGCCCGCTAGTGGATAGTGTGAAAGTAGTCGTGAATCCTCCTGCTGGTTCTAGTTTTATTGCATTTAAGAATAACTTCGGCTCCGTACTAAGTACATCAACAACTTATACTAGTATCGGATCTGGAGCAGGGTTAAAAAGTTGCATCTATTTCCCTACAGGCTACACTGGTAGCGGGTCTCATGTGTATAATTACACCGTTTACGCTTGTGGTCAAGCGTATAGTTTTGCAGAAACATATACCGTTACTGTTTCTAGCTGTACGACCTCTACCGTTGTTCCACCTCCGGTAAAATCTTGTAATGTAACATCGGCATTGGCATGTTTGCAAGCAGCTGTTTGCACTAGCAATTTAAGCTATTACTTCAGCAAGTCGGACACAACTTCTTTCGGTTATTTTGATGTAATTATGACATTGCCAATTAAGTTGCAAGCATCTAGCCTTGCTGTTCCAAGTAACCTAGTAGGCTCAGCGTACACCATCACAGCAACAACTACTAATTGTACTTCACTCACTGGAACATTTACGAGTACAAGCTTAAGCTTACTCTCATTATATACGTGCGGATCTACCGCATTACAAATGCAAGTGAGAATTACTGATAGCATCAAATCGTTTAACTATGTATTTGGTGTACTTGCCACTTATGACAGTGCATTTACCAACTATACCTTGCTACAGTCTACAATAAATATAAAGGACACTAGTGGAGCGGTAATTTTGTCAAAGACGATCAGCCCATCAGCAATGTATTGCGGCACCTCTGCTTCAAATGCCTTTATTGTTGGAACAAACACGACTATTTCAACTGTAATGGCTAATCCGGGCGCACTTGTTCCCGCTATTTTGACATTTTATTCGACAGGCGTACCTAATTGGATGGCTGCAAGTGGCGTAAGCAGAATAGCTATAAAGGCACCGAATAATTGGACCTTCGACATATTAGCTGGTGTTGGAGAGAAAAAAGCGCCTTCGCCAAATATGCACATAGCGCAAAACACAAATCCTTTTGGCACTGCCTCAAATTATTTTGTACAGCAAGGCACTATGCAAATGCCTTATACTACAAGTACTAGCGCAAATTGGCTGTACATTGATAGTGTAAAGCCAAGCGGTAATTGTAATTTATACAACGTCTTTACTTCTGCTTTCTATTATACAGTTCGTGTACCGTTTGGCACAGCCGCGGGCACCTATTTCCTTGATGCATATTTGCAGTCAAGCAATGGCACAGTGCTGTATAACGTACTTCCAATTAAAATAATTGTAGCTCCTTATGCACAAGTTTATGCAAGCACTAAGGCTAAATGTTTTGATAATACATTTTTTGCCGAGCGAAGTATTGTTAATGACACGAGTACTGCATTGAGGTTTATTGGGGAAATTATTAATACTGGCAATGTGCCCCTCAAGAATATAAGTATTTTCAATTCAGAACCTAAGTTTGCTAACGGCAGCTTGCAAGATGTGCAATACAGCAATTGTAACTATAACATAAGAGGGTCCGATTTCGATTGCATTAACTATGGCTTGCATACGTCGACACCCGTATCCACTATACCTATTTGGACGTCTGCAACTAATTACACGCATCTGAATCCCTTAAATTTAGACACCCTGCCTTATAGTAACGTAACACCTATTGGCGCCACAAATTTTATAATTGCCTGCAACAACACAACCACTGCTAGTGGTGGCTTAGGTAATGGAAGCATTATGTTAAATGCTGCTAGCAATTTTACATTGCAACCGCGTGATCGCATTTCTTTTTATACCAATGCCATGGCGCATAATGGGGCGCCAGGCGATACTGTTTTCAATAGTTTTACCTATGTATGTACGCGAGCCGACAACAATAGCCCAATGCCAATTGTTAGTAGTTCAAAATGCACAACTGCAGTTGTTAATAGCGGCATAGGTGCTTGTCCAGCGTGTGAGTATGTAACGCTAACCCTTGGATGCAAAAATAAACCAACGCTTACAGTACACAACATCTCTAGCTTAGATGTATCTAAAATAGCCTTTGCATTTACAGGACCTTGCATTGTAGGCACATATACAGTAGACTACACGCTATACAATTTATTGGCGCCAGGGCAAAGCATTACAATTCCTGCAAACTTATTGCCAAGTATTACGCTGCCATGTAGCGTTAGTGTAAGCACTACCTTGTACACTCAAACAATTGCGGGCAGCAATCAAATACTTGACGAGTGCACAAGTGGCTTGATTGTCACAACCAATTTTCCAGATACACTTTCGCAAATGATAATTAAGCCGCCAATTGTATGCTATGGCCGAAGTACAACAGTTACAGTAAATGGCAATGGCACGATTCCACCATACTTATATAGTATAAATGGGAGCGTTTTCGACACAATTAATGTATTTACAGGCATCACTGCGGGCACTTATACAACTACGGTGCAAGACTCTTTAGGTTGTGTAGATTCTGTAGTTTTTACATTAACGCAACCAGATACATTATTTATTAATTCACTTGTCACACAAGACCTTTTGTGCAATGGTGATAGCAGCGGCTCATTCATCATCTCTATTTCTGGAGGATTGCCTTGGTACTTTACAAGCATTCAGCCAGGCAGTATTAATCTTGGCTTTGATACGAGCTACAACGACTTAGCGGCTGCGACTTACACTGTTGTATCATCAGATGCCTTAGGTTGTAGTGTTTCAGTAAGCTTTACAATTACACAGCCAACACAGCTTGAACATCATATTAGTACCACGCTAGTTACTTGTGCTTACGGCAATGATGGTAGCATTTGTGACACTGTAGCCGGCGGAGTACCTCCATACCTATATTCAATAAACAATAGTTCATACGATAGTGTGTATTGCTTTTCACAACTTGCTGTTGATACGTATACAATTGTAGTTAAAGATGCTAACAATTGTACTGCCTCCACTATTGTGGATTTAACATCAATAGCGTCGCCACTAATATTTGGAGATGTACAAGTAAGGCAAGCTAACTGCGGCCACGACAGTTCTGGCTATATTAACTTGCATGTGCAAGGAGGCACAATTATTAGCACTTCGCAGCACTACTCGTTCAATATTACGGGAACCAATACAGCATACCAAGTAATTGTAGGTAGCGATTCAATTTATTTAAGCAAAATAAAAGCAGGCTCCTATACAATTGTTGCCGCAGATGCTAATGGTTGCACTGTAAGCACAGAAATAGCAATCGCCAACATTGGCGTTTTTGATTTTGATGCTATACAAATTACAGATGCATTGTGCTATGGCACCACTACAGGTTTAGTAGAAGCCACAACAGTAGGAGGGTTTGCTCCACTCAATTATTCGCTTGCTAGCACCAATATTAATAATACTGATGGCAACTTTCAAGGCCTTGCTGCTGGCGCATATACTTTGTTGGTAACAGATAGTTTGGGATGTACTATAGATTCCATTATTACCATTGAGCAACCTACAGCTATGTTTTTTAATCAATTGGATATTAGATACGTTTCATGCGAAGGGTATAACGATGGTGCAATATTTAGCGCGGTACTTGGTGGTTCAGGAAACTACTTATATGAGTTGCAGCCAACAAATTCTAGCAATTATTCTGGCGACTTTCTTTATTTAGGCGTTAATACCTATAGCCTAAATGTTACTGATAAGAATGGTTGTGTAATTGATTCTTCATTCAATCTAGACCTAGCATCGCCTGCATTGCAAATTGCTACAGAAGTACAACATATTTCAAGCTGCACCGGACCAACATCACTTGGCACGGCTACACTACAATTTAATGGCACGGGTAATGTACCGATAACTGTAGTGTGGAATAGCTCGCCGCCACAGTACGATTCTATTGCCACTAATTTACCAAAAGGTACTTATGTAGCATTGGCTATAGATGCAAAAGGTTGCTCTGCTAGTACCACAGTAGAAATTGTGGACAGCTTAGATTGCTGCGGCGATGCGATTTTGCCTAGTGCCTTTACTCCTAATATGGATATGCTCAATGATCAATTTGGTTTGATGAATAGTAGTGAATTGAGTATCAACTTAGAGGCATTTGAAATATTTGATCGCTGGGGTAAATGTATTTTTTCTACCTCGGTATTCGGCGAAAAATGGGACGGCACCTACAAAGGCGAGCTCGTAGAACTAGGCACCTATTGGTATTACTACCGGTACACTTGCTCAAAAGATAGTAAACGCTATGTGGTGAAGGGTGATGTGTTGGTGGCGCGGTAGTTTTGTACCCTAATTTTTACAAGCTAAGTTCTTACTAGTGCCTTTGCAAGACGATACAATTTGTATTGCGAAAAACCGTACACTAGTATTATGCAAACAAGCAAGAGCTACAAACGCTTACAACAAACTACAGCATAAATATTGGGGCAAAATGTCTGAATTTGCACGAATTACTGGCTTTTTTCGTACCTTGTACTGCCAAAAACCTCGTAGATGCGATATTTAGCGCTAATATTTTTATTGTACTTTTCCCATCTTGGAAACGCATCTGCGCAGACTTTACCTAGTACTTCGCTTACTACAACGACACTGCAGTACAATCTAACGAGCTATTACCCATCTTTAAATTTTGATATTACCCTAGCTAACCCTCCGGTTGATGTTAATGGCAATTTACCGCAAAGCGTCCGCCTTGAGCTTGCGGTGCATTTCCCCAACAATTTTGGTTCTAATGAGTTTGATCTTATAGCTAGTAACTTGTGGAGCAATGTTGGTATTTGGACGCCCGGCACCTATTCTGCTACTTCAAACACGATTAGTGTAGTCTCCGCTCCAATTAGTATGTACAACAATAGCCTGGCAACTGCGAACTTTATTGTAACAGTGCCAGACGGCTATGTTTGTCCAAATGACACAATTTTTTACGAGATACGTGTGAAGTATTATGCAGACAGCAATGCCACCTCTATTATTTCTTGGCAAAATAACGGCTTGGTAGATAGTGTAGCTGAAAGTGAGTACTTAGGAATAACGAAGTTGTCTGGGATTGCCTCAACGCAAAGTCTTACTCGGCCAATTTGCCTGGGAGACACTGCACACTTAAGTTTGCTAAACCTCCAAGGCTGGCACTATCGCCCATATGCTGATAGTGTTCAAATCAGTGTTGCTGTACCAACAGGTGCAACTTTTATAGCATATACAACGTTGAATGGATTTGTATTGAGCACTTCTTCTAGCTATACTACTACACAACCTGTAGGTGCTATTCGATGTTGCATCTATTTTCCTGTAAATTATAGCGGCAGTAACTCATTTAATTTTTCACTTTCTGTTTTTGCATGCGCTCAAGTTTACAGTGTTGTTCAGGCTTGCACCACAGTGGTCTTGCCTTGCACAAACCCACCACCACCACCACCACCACCTACCCCCACCCTCAACTGCTATGTTTCAGCCAACTGGAATTGTTTACAACATGAAACTAATTGTCAGAATTTTGTTTACGGTTCTTTTGTAAAGACGGATACCACAGCTTTTGGTTATTACGATGTAAACCTGCTAGTGCCAGCTAAGCTACGAGCATCTACTATCTCAATTCCAACGAATTCTATGGGTTCAAGCTATACACTAACTGCCCTGAGTACTAATTGTGCGCCCATAACAGGAACAGTCGCACCTTTCAGCACACTCTCTGTTTCAAATATGTACAATTGTGGATCGAGTGAATTAATGATTACAGTGCGAATTATGGAAAGTGTCAAAACTTTTTCTCATGGCTTTGGTATCACATGCACGTTTGATAGTGGCATAGCTTTAGGGTCACAAGTGCCATTCACAATGTATGTCGTGGACACAACAGGTAGCCTTGTGTTGACTAAGTCACTAACTCATAATGCCTACTTATGCGGACACACATTGGATAACAGCTTTATAGTAGGTAATAATCCGTTTATAACAACAGTAATTGCAAACCCTGGAGCCTCAGTGCCGTGCTTTGTAAGCCTAGCAAATAGAGGCGCTCCGCCTTGGTTGAAGCATCACGATGCGGCACGAATTTCCATTGTAGCACCCGTTAATTGGACGTTTGACATGGCAGCAGGTTTAGGGGAGAAAGTAGGAAGCGCTCCTAATTGGCACATAGCGCAACAAACTCATCCTTTCGGTACTAGTTCCAATTATTTTGTGCAACAGGGCACTATGAGTCAACCGTACAACTCTAGCACCAATGGCAATTGGCTTTATATTGATTCAACCTATGGTGTCGGTGCATGTGATTATTTGCCTTATACGTCTAACTTTTACTATTCAGTAAAAGTGCCATATGGAACTCCAGCAGGGGACTATTATGTTATCGCAAATTTACATGCTCAGCAATATATTATTTCAAATACGCTTCCAATCAAAATAATTGTAAAACCTTCTGCGCAAGTTTATTCGTTAACTCGAGCTAAGTGTTTTGAAAATACTTTCTTTGATAACCTAGCAATTATTAATGACTCTAGTAACTCCTTGCGGTATATGGGTGAGTTAATAAACACAGGCAACGTGCCACTTACTAATATTAGCATTTTTAATTCAGAACCCAAGTTAGCAAGCGGCTCTATGCAAGACTTACAGTTTAGTAACTGCAACTATCAGACCAGAGGAACGGATTTTGATTGTATAGACTATAGCCTAAATGCTACGACTCCAGTATCTACGACTCCAATATGGACTAGTTCGACCAACTATACACATATAAACCAACCTAACTTAGCAGCTTTGCCCTACAGTAATGTGGTGCCAATAGGTACAACAAATTTTGCTGGCGCATGTAACAACCTTACTAGCACAATTGGAGGTGCTAGCAGTGGCAGTATTATGATTAATGCATCAAGCAACTTTACACTACAACCGCTTGGTCGTATCGCATTTTATACTAAACCAATGTCGCATACTGGTGGTCCAGGCGATACAATGTACAATAGCTTTAGCTATGTGTGCACGCGTACTGACATATCGGCAATGCCGATAATCGTAAGCAGTACAAAATGTACAACAACTGTAGTCAGTGATAGTATAGTTGCTTGTCCAGCCTGCGAGTACGTTACTTGCAACGTTAGCTGTACAAATGCCATAACCTTAACTGTTCATAACTTGTCAAATAGAGATGTTTCAAAAGTAAGACTTGTATTTACAGGTTCTTGTATTGGCGGCACTGACACGTTAGATTATGCTATTGCAGGCCTCTTGGCACCTGGTCAAAGTACTATTATTCCTTCAAATCTATTGCCTGGTTTTATAGCGCCATGCAACGTTAGTGTTAGTACTACACTTTATAGCCGAACGATTGAAGGAACTGACCAATTATTAGATCAATGCAGTAGTGGGTTAACCGTTGGCGCAAATTTTTACAACACACTTTCTCATACTACAAGTTACACTGCAAATGATTGTTATGGTTTGGCAAATACGCTAAGTATCGTAGCCAGCAATGGCGGTTTATCCCCATACACCTACAGCGTTAATGGGAGCACTTTTAGCAACGCCTCATCATTTGCCAATTTAGCAGCGGGCACATACACTACTGTACTAAAAGATTCTATAGGCTGCATGGACACGATGATTACCACAATTTTACACAATAAGCTTATGCACAGCCCAAAGTACAACGCGAGCTATTGCCATAGCTCGTCCTATGTATTATATGTTGACTCCAGCACTGGTGGCGCCCCCCCTTATACTTATAGCATGAATGGGAATAATTTTAGCACACTGTCCTCGTTTACTAATTTAGCAGCGGGAACATATACCACTGTACTCAAAGATTCTCTAGGCTGCACTGATACAATGATTACCACAATTGTGCAACCAGATTCACTTAAGTTCTCATCCATTGGTTCCCATCATGTTTCTTGCCATGGGCAGCAAACTG
>JBJORA010000039.1:0-19922 GCA_046049675.1 Bacteroidota bacterium
CTACAAATTCGTAAGGTCTATTATCGAAGTCAAAGTCTAATTCAAGTTTCTTGTCCATCACATGGCATACAATAACTTCATGTTTGTTGTAGCGCATATGCTGCAAGGCTTCAATAATCTCGGTAGCATCACCAGCACGATCCAGCATATCGCTAAAGATTACAATCAAACGACGACGTTTGCTGCTCTCTGCTACTTGGTGCAGAATCTGCGCGGTATTTGTGCCTTTGTTTTGTACGTTGTAATTGAGGAGCCTCTCTAGTTCTGTTTTTAGATTGTTGTAATGCGAGGTACTGCTTTTGCATTCTGTACTAAAGTGTACATCTTTATCGTAAAGAATAATACTGCCCGCATCTTGCTGTTTGCGCAATAGTTCTAATATGGCAGCACTTGCAATAGCGCTAAATTGTAGCTTATTGTAATGGACTGGGTTTTCGGGAAAAAGCATGCTGCTGCTTGTATCAATTACAATATGGCAGCGTAAATTGGTTTCTTCCTCATACTTTTTAATAAACAGCTTGTCGCTTTTGCCATAAACTTTCCAATCGATATGTTTCAAATTATCGCCTTGATTATACAGTCTATGCTCTGCAAATTCTACACTAAAACCATGGTAGGGGCTCTTGTGCAAGCCAATGATAAAGCCTTCTACCGCCTGCTTGGCTAGCAACTCAATATTCTCTAATTGCAGTTTGTGCTCCATTATTACGGCAATATTAGGCTATTATCCAAAACATGCCCTATATTTGAAAGGTTTTAGAACAAGATTATGAATAGACTCTTGAGCCTATTAATGCTATTAATTGTTGTTGCAGCAAGCAGTTGCACACGCGAGTTTGTATGTCAGTGCGAAGTTACCTATACAGGTAGCGATCCGGGACTGCCAGGCAAAAGCTACAATTCTTACATTGTAAAAGATACCAAGGCCAACGCTGCCAAAAAGTGCGAGGCTAACAGCACAACCGTTACAACTGGTAATGTTACGCTTTCAGAGTCTTGCAAGTTGTACTAGTTTAACTTGAAGCTGGTAAAGCAAATATTATTTCCGCTATTAAGTATAGCTGTAGGGGTAGTTTTTATCTATGGTGCTTACGCCAAAATGGTAGACATCGAGCCTTTTGAATGGACTATGGCCGAAACAGGCTTATTGTCTTTCGGCGTTTCTAACATTGTAGCCCGTTTATTTATTATTTTAGAATTTGCACTAGGTGCGCTTATTATTGCGAGCTTCAGCTTGCCGCAGCTAGGCAAAGATGGTAAACTCCGCCATTATACTTACATTATTAGTATGTGGCTAGTTGGCCTATTTAATTTATACCTGCTGTATATTTTGTTCTCCTATGGCAATAATGGCAATTGCGGCTGCTTTGGTAATATGTTGCAAATGAGCCCACTGGCTGCTTTAGTAAAAAATATGGGCATCCTCATTGCTTTAGACTTGCTGCATCGTTGGTGGCCGCAGTTCAAATGGGCTTATAACCCGTGGCCGTATATGATTATACTTGTTGCAATGATTACGCGTGTGTTTTTATATACCCCGCCGGATTTCATTTTTCTCAAAGAAAAGCAGGTCATTGCAGAGCCATATAAATTGGACCTTAGCGGCTTGTATAGAAATGATGGCACTGTGAGTTTGCCTTACGATAGTACAAAAGATAAATTCTTGCTGGTTGTGGTTAGCACACATTGTCAGTTTTGCGATAAAGCTGCGCGACGTTTACACAGCATGATGGAAAAGCACAAGAACCTGGCTGTTTTTATGGTCACTAAAAGCGATAGTGTCTCATACAAAGCTTTTATAAAAAAGAATATTGCCAATAATATTCCATTTCAATTGCACGATAGTGTGCAATACCTCAATACCTTAGTAGCCAAAGAAAAAGGACTTCCTGTTTTACTTTGGGTTGATAAAGGCATGGCGGTAAAGCGCAGCAACTATTACAATCTTAATGAGCAGGAACTTGTAGCTTGGAGTAAATCTAACAACTAAACAATATGAATCTCAACATCACAAAACCAATTGCTTTTCTTGACTTAGAAACTACAGGCATTAATGTAGCCAAGGATAGAATTTTAGAAATTGCCATTGTAAAGCTTATGCCCGATGGCAGCGAAAAGAAATTCTATAAGCTCATCAATCCAGAAATGGAAATTCCAGCACAAAGTATAGAAGTGCATGGCATCACCAACGAAAAAGTAAAAAGCGAACCTAGCTTTAAGGAAGTTGCCAACGATATCAAGCAGTTTATAGAAGGTTGCGACCTTGCTGGTTATAACAGCAATCGTTTTGACATACCGCTTTTGTTTGAAGAATTTGCACGTGTTGGTATTCAAGTAGATTTAAAAAGCAGAAGGCAAGTAGATGTTGCACAAATTTTCATGAAAATGGAACGTCGTACATTGGAGGCAGCGTACCAATTTTATTGTGGCAAAAAGTTAGATGGTGCCCATAGTGCTGTGAATGATGTAGAGGCTACAAAAGAAATTTTGTTGGCACAATTAGACCGTTATAACGAATTGCAAAATGATGTTGAGTATTTGCATAATTTCAGCAAGGGCGAAGACTTTGCCGACTTTAGCAGACGCATTAAATTAGTCAATAGCGAGCCGTACTTCAACTTTGGTAAGTACAAGGATATTGCAGTAAAAGAGATATTTGCAAAAGAGCCAAGCTACTACGATTGGATGATGCGTGGCGACTTTGCAGCAGATACTAAGCAAGTCATCAGTGAAATCTACACCAAACTAAAACTAAAAAAGTAATTAAAATTAATCGAATAGCTAAGCCAAGCAAAGGCTTTGCGTTACATTTGCTGCCACAGCGCATTTCATTTTGAAGAAACTGGTTATCATACCAACCTACAACGAGAAGGAGAATATTGAAAAAATAATCCGTCAAGTCATGAGCTATAGCACCGGCTATCATATGCTTATTGTAGACGATGGTAGCCCCGATGGCACTGCTCAAATCGTAAAAAGTTTACAGCCTCAATTAGATAATCGCCTTCACTTACTGGAGAGAAGCGGTAAATTGGGTTTAGGCACAGCTTATATTGCAGGTTTCAAATGGGCATTAGCCAATGCTTACGACTTTGTCTTTGAAATGGATGCGGACTTTAGCCACAATCCCGACGATTTGGATCGTTTGCTTGCAGCCTGTGAAACAGGTGGGGCAGATGTGAGTGTAGGCAGCCGTTATACAAAAGGTGGTAAAATAGAAAACTGGCCATTTATTCGCAAGCTTATCAGCTATGGCGGCAGTGTTTATAGTAGGCTCATTTTGCTCTTTCCCGTAAAAGATACAACCGCAGGCTTTATTTGCTATAAGCGCCGTGTATTAGAGAATTTAGCATTAGATAAAATACAATTTATAGGCTACGCTTTTCAAATTGAAATGAAATACCGATCGCATCGACAAGGCTTTAAGGTGGTAGAAGTACCTATTACCTTTGTAGACCGCAAAGAAGGTACGAGTAAAATGAGCAAGGGCATTGTAAAAGAAGCCATGTATGGTGTATGGCAAATGCGTAAATTTAAGTAGTAGCGCAGCCAAGTGTTTTACAGCGACAATCAAACTACCAAGCAAGCATTACTAAAAATGCACCTCGCAACTTTTTTGTGGGGCTTTACAGGCATTTTAGGCAGAGCCATCAATGTTGGTGAATACTATTTGGTATTGTATCGCATGGTGCTTACCGCGTTAATACTTTTTATAATGCTAAAAGCTGGGGGCACTTTTCAAGCGGTGAAAGGTAAAGCCTTTTTGAAACTGGTTGGTATTGGTGGCATTATCGCCATTCACTGGCTAGCATTTTATGGAAGTATTAAGTATGCCAATGCTAGTATCGCCCTTGTATGCTTGAGCACAAGTGGTATTTATACGGCTATCTTAGAGCCGCTTGTTTTTGGCAAGAAAATTGCTGCGCGTGAAATTTTTGTGAGTGTGCTAGCCATTTTTGGCATGTATTTGATTTACACTTTTGAAACAAAGTACACCGTTGGCATTATTTATGGCTTAATAAGTGCGCTGCTTGCAAGCGTATTTAGTGTACTTAATAAAACAGTTGTAGCAGAGCACGAGCCGCAGCATATGGCCATGTACGAAATCGGTACTGGTTCTTTGGTTCTTTTGCTAGTAGGACCTTTATATGTGCATTTCTTTCCTCAACACAATGCAATTCCTAGCGCTTTGGATTGGTTGTTTTTGTTTCTATTAAGTTTTTTCTGCACCGTTATTGGTCAAAGCTTGGCGCTAAGTGCGTTAAAGAAGCTTAGTACTTTTACAGCAGTGCTTACGGTAAACCTAGAGCCTGTATATGGTATTGCCTTAGCATTTATTGTATATAAAGAGAACAAAGGCCTAACACCATACTTCTATTGGGGTATTGCAGTTATTGCGCTAAGTGTACTTGCACACATGTATTTTGTGTGGCGCCAATCTAAGTTAGTCAAGTCTTAATGTACTTTATTAGCCCGCGATAGTTTTCTGCATTACTTTTGCGCCATGAAAAATTTTATTTTATTAGCAGCAGCATCAGTGGTGCTTTACAGCTGCGGTGAAAGCGTTAGCGGCGACAAAGCAACAACTCAAGAAGCACAAGCAGCAAGTACAACTACTGCAGGTGCAGCAACTTACAACGTAGATGGCGCAACAAGTAAATTGGCTTGGGCTGGTACAGGTGTAGGTCATGGTCACAATGGTACATTCAAGATTAGTAATGGTACACTAAATGTAGATGGTGGTAAGATTACTGCTGGTACATTTGATATTGATGTTAAGAGCATGGCAGCAAGCGATGTTCAAGGTGAAGAAGCAAAGAAATTAATTGGTCACATGTTGAGCGATGATTTCTTTAAGGCAGAAAAATTTCCAACAGCGAAGTTTGTTATTACTAGCGTAGCTGAAGCAAAAGATAGCAATGCAAATGCAACAATCAGTGGTAACCTTACATTGTTAGATAGCACAGTAAACGTTACATTCCCTGCAAATGTTACAACTAGCGATGCTGGTGTTTCTGCAAAAGCTAAGTTCGTTATCGACCGTACAAAGTGGGGTATGAAGTATGGCAACGATAAGAGCCTAGGAGACAAGTTCATCAGCCCAGAAGTTGGCATTGAGCTTGACATTAATGCTAAGAAATAATTTTACACAAATAATCACAATTTTAGAAATGCCGTGCCGAGAGGTGCGGCATTTTATTTTTGTATACAAGCTGGTCAGCTGCTTGCTATTATGAATAATCCTATTGCTCTTAACTACTGTCAATTGCTATGTAATTCTCAAATAGTGTGCATTAGGTGCGGTCATTAAGCTTATTGCTATTAAATTTGAAGCCTAAATTTATTTAGCTTTATGATGGATGCAATCATTCCTTTGATTTCTCTAATTGCATTAGAAGTTATTCTAGGCATAGATAATATTATTTTCATATCAATCCTTGCAGATAAACTGCCAGAAGAGCAAAGACCAAAGTTGCGCTACTGGGGTATCGGTCTTGCCATGGTTATGCGCTTGGGTCTATTAGCCTTTATAAGTTGGATTCTTAAATTAGATAAAACGCTATTTACACTTTTTGACACCGATTTTTCTGGCAAAGGATTAATCCTTATTTTGGGTGGTATTTTTTTAATCTACAAGAGCACAAAAGAAATTTATCACAAGTCAGAAATTGCTAATGAATCTTCTCCGTCAGTTCCGAAAACAAGTACTTTCAGTCGCTTGCTTACCGAAGTAATAATATTAGATCTTGTATTTTCTATAGATTCGATTATTACGGCTGTTGGTATGGTGTCTCAACTGTGGGTCATGTATACTGCAGTTATCGTTACAGTGCTCATAATGCTTTTTGCCGCTAAGCCAATCAGCGAGTTCATCAGAAGACATCCCTCATTTAAAATTTTGGCTTTGTGCTTCCTCATGATTATTGGTATATCGCTTATCGCGGAAGGCTTTCATTTTGAAATACCAAAAGGCTATATCTATTTCTCAATGGCGTTTGCGTTTATTGTAGATCTGATTCAAATGAAAACAGTAAAGCCGGCAAAGCAGTAATTCTAAATTGGTCGCTGGTGGCTCACTTTAACACTGCTAATTGCCAAACTTGTATTTTTTTTCAGCGAATACATGGGTGCCAATCGTAAGCTTTAATATGTGATTCACGCATTTTGAACCTCATCACTGCAAGGAAGCGCAGCATAAAATTGTAATTTTACCAAGTGAAAGATTTATTTCCAAAGTACACCATCGGTCACTTCATTAACCAGCCTTCCAACAATACGGAGTTTGAAATAATGGAGTTTCATAAAATGGAAGAGCCAGATGTAGATGACGTACATAAGCACACTTTTTATGAAATACTTTGGACAGAAAAGGGTAGTAGCAAGCAAACCATAGACTACAAAGAGTATAAGGTATTGCCAAATAGTTTATTCTTTATCTCGCCCAATCAAGTGCATCGGTTTGAAGAATGGAAACCGCTAGTGGGTGGCACAATCTTGTTTACCGAAGATTTTTTCTTGATGAATCAATACAATAAAGACAAATTGTTTGAGTTAGGCTTTTTGGACAACTTTTATGCCAACCCTTGTATTCAATTAGATAAAAAGAAATTTCAAGAAGTAAAACGTACTATCGATTTAATGATAGCTGAGCATGCAAGGCAAGATAGAAGTGTTGCTATTTCGCAATCGTTGCTGCATATTCTACTCAATCAAGTGCAGCGCTTTGTAGATACCCAAGCTAGCGCCTCTAAAAAGTACTTGGTGTTATATAAACAGTTTAAAAATTTATTGGATCAGCATTTTGCAGAAAATTACAACGCGTCATTTTATGCTGAACAATTATTTATTACGCCTCATCACTTAAATGTAGTAAGTAAAAGTGTTACCAATAAAACAGCCACTGAAGTAATTAGGTCACGCAGTATACTAGAAGCAAAGCGAATGCTCAGTTATACAGATTATACAATAAATGAAATTGCTGCAAGGTTAAATTACTTTGATAGTTCTTACTTCGCAAAGTTATTTAAGGCAGAAACAAAAAGCACACCTTTGGCCTTTAGGGCAGAAATGTCCGAAAAATACCGAACAAGGTAAATTCTACTCTAGTGTAAGATACAAGTCCATGGGATCTTTGCATTGTAATTAAAACAAGTAAAAAATTTAGACAATGCAAGAGCAAGTAAAATGGGCAATTGATCCAAGCCACACAAAAGTAGGTTTCAGCGTACGTCATTTCGGAATCTCTGAAACTGATGGATTCTTTAGAAACTACAGCGCTGAGGTAAATGCACAAAAGGAGGACTTTTCGGATTTACATGTAAAAGTGAATGTGCAAATTGATAGTATCGACACCAACGATGTTGCAAGAGATGCGCATTTAAAGGCAGACGATTTTTTTAATGCCGAAAAATTCCCGGAAATGAAATTTGAAAGTACAAAGCTAGAACCCACAAGTACGGCTAACGAATACAAAATGCATGGCAACTTAACCATTCGCGATATTACAAAGCCAGTCGTATTTGATGTGGAGTATGCGGGTACAGTGCCGCAAGATCCTTTTGGTCATACAAAGGCTGGTTTCTTTCTAGCGGGCAGCATCAATCGTCAGGATTTTGGTTTATCCTTCAATGTATTATTGGGTACGGGCAATTTAGCGGTATCTGATAAAGTCAAAATCAATATCCCAGTTCAACTTGTAAAAGTGCAAGCATAATGAAAAGCAGAAAATGGTTGATCACTGGCATATCTAGTGGATTAGGAAAAGCCTTAGCGGAAGCTGCGATGCAAAATGGCGATTTTGTGATAGGCACCTTTAGGCAACAAGCACAGGTTGATACTTTTAATACAAGTAATAAAGGCAAAGGTTTTGGCATTTTTGTAGACATTACAAGTAGTTCGCAAATTGAAGCTGCCTACAAATTAGTGCAAGAGAAATTTGAAAGCATAGATGTGCTGGTCAATAATGCAGGCTATGGTTTAGCAGGTGCTATAGAAGAAACTAGTATTCAGGAAGCACGAGATTTGTTTGAAGCCAACTTCTTTGGAGCTTTGTTGATTACGCAAACATTTTTGCCAATGCTAAGAGCGCAAAAAAGCGGGCATATTATACAAATCTCATCGCACGGCGGCTTTAAGGCGTTTCCGGGTTTTGGCTTATACAATGCAAGTAAGTTTGCGCTAGAAGGATTTAGCGAAGCCCTGGCTGCTGAGGTAGAACCACTAGGTATTAAAGTGAGTATCGTAGAACCCGGGCCGTTTAGAACAAATTTTGCAGATACAGCTTTTCAACAAGCTAATACAATAATATCCGACTATGATGTAACAGCAGGTGCATTTAGACAACGCATGAAACAAGTAAATGGCAGTCAAGAAGGTGACCCCACAAAAGCTGCAAAGGCTATAGTAGATATTGTTAATTTAGACAGTCCACCACTGCGAGTACCATTGGGGAAAATTGTATTGGCATCATTAGCAGCCAAGCTGCAAAGTGTACATGAAGACATGGAACGTGGTAGAGCAATTGCTGAAAATGCAGTCTTCTAATTCTCTAAGCAGAACTGTAGGCAGCAAAATGAGACCTTACTTACTATCCCAAAACATCTTTGCAGCCACCACAATTAGCACACATGCAAAAACACGCTTAATGGTTTTTACAGGAATTTGCAGCGCAACTTGGCTACCAAAGTAACCGCCTACAGCAAAGCCAACACAAAGCCAAATCACAAATTGCCAATTAACGTGACCTGCTTTGTGATAATTAATAACAGATGCTAAGGCTACGGGAATGCTTAGCATGGCTAGGGTAGTGCCTTGTGCTGTATGTTGTGCTAAACCAAAGCCCAAAACGAGGGCGGGCACAATCACAATACCTCCGCCAATGCCTACCATACTGCTAAGTACGCCGGCTATTACACCTAAAATTAATAGTCCTACTACTGTTGCTATGCTCATGTTGTTGTAACGATTTTCTGTATTATGACGCATTATTTACAATGATAATGTAATATTTGCTCCCAAGTTACGTTTTCTTTGTGCAAAAGATAATAGGGAGGTTATTTGGTTAAATGCGCTCACCCGTTATATTTGCACAACTAACAAATCAAACATCTAACAGAAAAAGAAGAATTATGGCAGAAGTAAAAGCCGCTGCTAAGGCAGCACCTGCTCAAAGCGGAGGAGCAAAAAGTTCAAACACAATGGTTTTAAACCTATTTATCGTATTGGCATGTATTGCCATCGGTTGGGTTATCTATCAATTTGTGCTAGGCAGTCCAAAGAACTTCGTAGACGGCGCTACACGCAAAACGCCAAACAGTTTAGCTGGTACGATGTACCACGGAGGTATCTTGGTGCCTTTCCTAATCGCATCTGCACTAATCATGTTTACTTTTATTTTTGAGCGTTTCTTTACAATCTTCAAAAGCCGCGGTACAATGGCTAATGCAGATTTTATGCGTGCAGTACAAGCTAAATTAGCTACTAACGATATTACAGGTGCTATGGCTGTTTGCGATAAGCAGCGTGGTAGTGTTGGTAATGTTATGAAGGCTGGTCTTAAGAAGTACGGCGAAATGGCAAATGCTACTGGCATGACGCAAGAGCAAAAGCTAGTTGTAATTCAAAAAGAAGTAGAAGAAGCTACTGCCTTGGAATTACCAATGATGGAGCGTAACCTTGTTTTCTTAAGCACTATCGCTTCGGTTGCAACTTTGTTAGGTCTATTGGGTACTGTATTTGGTATGATTAAAGCATTCCGTGCGATGGGTCAAGCTGGAGCGCCAGATGCTAATGCGCTTGCAAATGGTATCTCTGAGGCCCTTGTAAATACTGCCTTAGGTATCGGTACTTCATTCTTTGCGATTATTGCATACAACTTCTTTACTACTATTATCGATAACGTAACTTACGGTATTGATGAGAGCGGCTTTACTTTGGCGCAAAGCTTCAAAAGTAAGTATCCTGCATAAGGGCCACACCTAATTTATTAGAAAAAAGAAAGAGGAATAATAATAAATGGCTCACAAATTACCACGGAAAAGTACCAACATCGACATGACGGCGATGTGCGACGTGGCATTCTTGTTGCTAACATTCTTTATGTTGGCAACCAAGTTCAAGCCAGCGGAGCCAGTGGTTGTTCGTACACCTAGTTCTGTATCAGAAATTCAGGTGCCAGAAAATACTTGCTTGCTAAGTATAGATAAGCAAGGCCGTATTTTTATGGACTACGACAACAAAGACGCTAAACGCTTGTTGATTGACTCTGTTAATACAGAGAAAGGTTTGGGACTTAGCGACGAAGAAAAAGAAACCTTTATTAAAGGTGCAGCTATTGGTGCCCCATTTGCAGGTCTAAAGCAATACTTAGCAAGCAGCGACGAAGAGCGCAAAATGATGCCTAATCTTGGTATTCCAGTGCCAACAGATAGTGGTGCGTATTATATTAATAATAACGAACTTGCTTATTGGGTTTATCATACGCGCTTAGCTGGCGATTTAGCAGCACAAGCAGCAGGCGTTGCGGATTCTGCAAAGAAGCCTGTAAACATTGCAATTAAATGTGATGCTGGGTTGCAGTATCCTGGCTTTAAGGCAATGATTAAAACGTTACAACGCAACGACCTAAACAGCTATCTACTTGTTACCAATGTAGAAGGTGTGCCAGAGAATACTGCCTTGTACAAGGAGCGTTTTTTAAACGAAAAACCAAGCTCACCTGCCAACTAGGTAAAAAAAATATTAATTAATCACATTTTTAAAAAGACCACATAATACATGGCAGAAATGGATACCTCCTCCGGTGGAGGGAAAAAGAAAGGTGGAGTCAAAAAAGGCAAAAAACTCAGTACCAGAGTTGACCTTACACCAATGGTGGACTTGGGCTTCTTGCTTATTACATTCTTTATGTTTACTACAACCATGAGTAAGCCTAAGGCGATGGATTTGCAAATGCCTATTGATAAAGACGAAATCAAAGATCCAACCGAATTAAAAGCAAGTACAGTATTAACCTGTTTGTTGAGTAAAAATAACCGTGTGTACTATTACCGCGGTATTGGCGACAATCCAAATGTTGCGCCAGATGTAAAGGTTACAACGTTCAAAAACCAAGGTGGTATTCGCGATGCAATCATTCAATTGAAGAAAGATGTAGACGCGCTTAAAGCCGATGGAACTTTGGCGCAGAAGGACCTTGCATCCGTTATCATAAAACCAGATACTAATAGTACCTATGAAGACTTTGTAAACATACTTGACGAAATGACAATCAACGATATTTCTGTGTATGCGACAGTAGATATTAGTCCAGTGGATCGAAGTTTTATTTTATTGACGGAGAAGGCAAATGGCGAAACAAATTAATTTATGGAATTTTAAAGTTATCGCATCTAATAAAAGAACAATTAAAAGTCTACAATATGAACAGTAACGACTTCAAAAAAATGGACATTCTCGATATTCTTTTCCAAGGAAAGAATAAAGAGTATGGAGCCTACGAATTACGCAAAAATTATAAGCGTCGCTTGATTTTGGCGTTATTAATTGGTGCTGTTGGTGGAGCAGTTTTAATGACGGCTCCAGCTGTGGCTGGCATGATGGGTAAAAAGAAGAAGGCTGTTATCAAGGTTACGAAAGTAAAAAAGCTTGATGCGCCTAAGCCTATCAATAAAAAGAAGCCACCTAAGCCACCACCACCGCCACCGCCACCACCGGCTCCGCCAAAACTAAAGTTTACACCTCCCGTAATTAAGAAAGACGAAGAGGTAAAGGAACCACCTCCAAAACAAGAGGACTTGAAATTGAAGCCGCCAGGTGACAAAGACAATAAGGGCACACCAGGTGGGCAAGGCACAGGCGCACCAGCTGCTCCGAATAGCCCACCGCCACCACCGCCACCTCCACCACCGCCTACACCACCGCCGGCACCAAAGCCAACTGGCCCAACACGTAAAGTGGATATTGATGCCGACTATCCAGGAGGCATGGGTGCCCTAACTAGTTTCTTGCAGGATAATCTTACTTATCCAGATCAAGAAGCTGAGGATGGTGTAACAGGTAAGGCAGTAGTAGAGTTTGTTGTGGATTTAGATGGAAGCTGCACTGGCTTTAATATTACACAAAGCACAGGCAATAAAAATCTAGATGCAGAAGCACTACGTGTAGCTAAACTTGCTGGTAAAAAGAAATGGACACCAGCTAGGTTTAACGGTGAGCCAGTACAGGCATTCCGTACACTACCTGTTACCTTCAGCTTAGAAGAATAGCACAAAAATTATTAAAATTTCAAAAACCTCTCAGCAATGGGAGGTTTTTTGCTTTTAGGTGGGTTGGTGCGGCATGGTGGTTAATTGGTGATAGGTTATTGTCGATTGCTGGTGAATAGGTATTAGTGGAGGCGGCTATAAAAACCTGCACAATGTTTTTTAAGCTGCATATCCCGCTGCTTTAGGGCCTGCAAAGCTGCAGGTTAAAAATAATTCACTAGGCTAAAAAGTCTTTTTGCGAGAATAGCTTTGAGAACTTACTGAGCTTAAGGGAACAAGAACTCAATTTCTCTAATTGCAAATACGCCAAATTGGCTGTAGTAATGGCTTTGGCAAAGTATTTGAAATATTGGTGTTGCAAGAAAAGTTTGTAAACAATGTCAGATAATACGCAAAATCCTGCCGAAAATGCAGAAATGAACGACAAGCAAGAGCAAAATGCTGAACCGCAAATAAATCTTAATGCCGACGATAATGCAGCTGGCACTAGTGGTCTAAGCGAACCGCTTGAGGACGAGGATACAGTAAATAAGCTCTTAGACGAATTGAGCGAGTTAAAGGATAAATATCTGCGCCTTACTGCCGAGTTCGACAATTACAAGAAGCGCACTGCCAAAGAAATGTACGAACTGCGCCAAACTGCTGGCAAAGACATCATTATTGGTATGCTAGAAGTAGTAGACAACTGCGACCGTGCCGAACAGCAAGCACAAACAAGCAATGAAGTTTTACCACAAGGCGTGCAACTTACCTTTCAGCAATTACGTACATTTTTAACGCAAAAGGGTGTGGTTGCTGTAGAAAGCAAAGGCCTAGATTTTGATGTTGAATTGCACGAAGCCATTACCGAAATTCCTGCTCCTCTACCAGAACTTGTAGGTAAAGTAGTGGATGAAGTACAGAAAGGTTATACAATGAACGACAAGCTAATACGCTTTGCAAAAGTGGTAGTAGGTAAAGCAGCAGAATAGCTATGAGTAAAAGAGATTTCTACGAGATTATAGGTGTTGGCCGCAATGCCAGTGCCGACGAAATAAAGAAGGCGTACCGTAAGGTAGCCATGCAATACCACCCAGATAGAAACCCGGGTGATAAGGCCGCCGAAGAAAAGTTTAAGGAAGCCGCAGAAGCTTACGAAGTACTAAGCGATCCGCAAAAGAAAGCGCGTTACGATCAGTTTGGTCATGCTGGTGTTGGTAGCAGTGCTGCTAGTGGCGGTGGAGGCTTTGGTGGCGGCATGCGTATGGAAGATATCTTCAGCAACTTTGGCGATATTTTCGGCGATGGTGGTTTTGAGAGTTTCTTTGGTGGCGCACAACGCGGTGGCGGTGGCGGTCGCAGAGGCGGAGCTAGAGGTAGCAACCTTCGCGTAAAGCTAAAGCTCAATTACGAAGAAATAGCAAAGCCTACACAAAAGACAATTAAGGTAAAAAAACACGTAGCCTGCCAAGCTTGCAATAGCACCGGCGCAAAGGATAAAAATAGCGTACAAACTTGTTCTACCTGTCAAGGTAATGGGCAAGTGCGCCGTGTACAGCAAAGCTTTTTAGGCCAAGTACAAACGGTAACTACTTGCCCAACTTGCGAAGGTAGCGGTACACAAATCGCAGCAAAATGTACAAGCTGCCGCGGCGAAGGCCGCGTGTATGGCGAAGAAACCATTACCATAGACGTGCCAGCGGGTGTAGCTGAGGGCATGCAAATGAGTATGAGCGGTCGAGGCAATGCTGGCGAACGTGGCGGCGCAAATGGCGACTTACTTATTTTAATTGAGGAAGAACGTCATCCAGAATTGCAGCGCGAAGGCAATAATTTAATTTACGATTTACATATTTCTTTCCCAGAAGCAGCTTTGGGTACTGAAGCTGAAGTGCCTATTATTGGTGGAACTAACAAAGCGCGTATCAAAATTCCAGCTGGCACGCAAGCAGGCAGAATTTTTAGATTGAAGGGCAAAGGTTTTCCTAATGTAAATAACAGTTACGAAGTGGGCGATCAGCTTGTGCATCTTAACGTGTGGACACCTGAAGAATTGAGCAGCGAAGAGAAAACTATGCTCGAGAAATTACTGCATAGCAAGAACTTTAAGCCTGGCAAAGCCAAAGGTGGCAAGAGTTTCTTTGATAAGATTCGTGAAGCCTTTAGTTAAAGCTTTGTAGCTTTAAGAAAACTTTGGCGCGCAGATGACCTGTTGCTAATTACAAAGCAATAGTTTGCATATTGAATCAAATTAAAAAATCACTATGCAGTTTTATTATCGTGCAAGCATCTATTGCTTAATGTTGTCTTTATTTGCCGTCGCAGCTCAAGCGCAAGTAAAGAATTTTATTGACCAGCCTTATATTGAAGTAATTGGCACTGCCGATACACAAATTGTGCCCGACGAAATATATGTGCAAATTATTTTAGATGAGCAAGATAGTCGCGATAGAATTCCAGTAGAGCAGCAAGAAGTGAAGTTGGTAAATATTGTACGTAACTTGGGTATGCAGGAAAGAGACTTAAAACTAAAGGATGCGATTACAAGGTATAGATTTGGCTTTAGCATTTTTGGCAAAGATCATATCCGTAAAAGTAAGCAATACGAATTACTGCTACATGACGCGCAAACATTATCTAAGCTAATGATTGCGTGCGAAGAAGCTAAGATTGGCAATGCGCGTGTGGATAGAACTACGCATAGCAAGTTAAATGATATACTTGATATGCTAAGGCAAGGTGCCGCTGCAAATGCCAAGCAGCAAGCTACTGCTACGGCAAAAACGATAGGGCAAAATATTGGTTCTGTAATCTATGCAAAGGAACTTGTGCCGGTTACAACTGCGGCAGGAGAAGTAGAAGCCTATGAGGACAAGGCTGAGGTTTTTCAAGTAAAGAAGAAAGCACTTTATAAGGGAAGCGAAGGCGGAGCTAGCAGTTATAACAGCGAAATAGTATACAACGAACTTCAAATAACCGCAGCTATGCAATTGCGCATTGTACTTAAGCCATAAAGTATAATATTGCCAGTAGCAAAGATTTAGTCCATACTAATTTTAGCATTATCTTCGCTACATGAGTAATAACTCTAAACTCTTTTCGGTGCCGGTGATTGTGGCGGCACTTGGCTATTTTGTAGATATTTACGATCTACAATTATTTAATATAGTTGGCAAAAAATCGCTTGGTGTAGAAGGCCTAAATTTAAGTGAAGCTGCTATTGCCGTACTTGATAAAGAACTTTTTCTTTGGCAAATGGGTGGTATGCTTTTGGGCGGCATTATGTTTGGTATTCTTGGCGATAAATTGGGTAGAAAGAGTGTGTTGTTTAGTAGCATACTTATTTACTCACTAGCTAATATTGCCAATGCCTATGTACAAACACCAGAGCAATATGCTGCTATTCGTTTGATTGCTGGCTTTGGCCTAAGTGGTGAACTTGGCGCCGCGATTACCCTAATCAGCGAAATCATGGACAGAGAAAAACGTGGATGGGGCACCATGATCATAGTAAGTGCTGGCGCGCTTGGAGCAGTAGCAGGTAATCTCGTCGCTAAAGCAGCTACTTGGCAACAGAGTTATATTATTGGTGGCGTGTTAGGCTTAGCCTTGCTGTTGATGCGTGTGGGCACTTTTGAGAGTAGTATGTTTGGTAAGCTTAAACAATCAAATATTGCGCGTGGTAATTTCTTTAGTTTGTTTGCTACAAAAAATAGCACACTCAAATACTTATGTTGCATTTTAGTAGGATTGCCAGTTTGGTTTGTAGTTGGTATCTGCGTAAAATTTAGTACTGACTTTGCAGCAAATCTTGGCATTACAAATGCAGTTGCAGGCGATGCTATTATGTACTCTTATATCGGTTTAAGTATTGGCGATTTAGCAAGCGGCTGGTTGAGTCAAACGCTACGCAGTAGAAAAAAAGTTGTCTATATCTATTTAGTACTTGCCATCATCTTGTTATGCATTTATCTTTTTGCACAAGGCATGTCGCTAACTGCTTTTTACTTTACAGTGTTTGGCCTTGGCTTTGCTACAGGTTTTTGGGCATTGTTTGCAAGCATGGCAGCAGAACAGTTTGGTACGAATATTAGAGCAACCGTGGCTACTACCGTGCCCAATTTTGTGAGAGGCGCAGTTATTCCAATTAGTTATTTTTATAGCAGCGTAAAAGGAGATGGTATTGCCAATATCAATACAGCAGCGCTCGTTGTAGGTGGTGTTTGTATAGCACTTAGCTTTATTGCAACAAGTTATTTAGGCGAAACCTTTGCCAAAGATTTAGACTACTATGAAAGTCGCGAAGGCGAATTAATGTAGTAATTACACGTAATTTTATTGAGCAATAAGCTCAAAAATACCTAAGCTAGTTTACGGCATGGCATAGCACTTGATAATAGGGGTACTTTCACTAAAAATGCCGCCTAGGTAAGTATTTACCTGACAAAAAGATAGAATTTTATGCAGTTTAACCGACAAAATTTCGCAGAGGAAGATCAAGAGGTAGAGTTTATGCCAATTGTACCGCTTAATGAAGAAAACCTTAGCGACGAAGATATAGCCAAATTACCCGAGCTACTTGATATTATCGCCTTGCGTAATATGGTGCTTTACCCACACGTGGTAATACCTATTACTGTTAGTAGAGAAAAAAGCATCAAGGCACTGGCAGATGCCGAAAAGAATGGCAAGCTCATTGGCGTTTTAGCACAATTAGACAATAAAACTGACGATCCAACTGCGGCAGAGCTTTATCAGACAGGTACAGCAGCACAGATAATAAAGCAGATTAAATTGCCTGATGGAAGCACAACCGTGTTTATGCGTGGCAGAGTGCGTTTTACTGTAAAGCAATGGGCACAAGAAGACCCTAGTTTTAAGGCGAGGGTAGAGTATGCTACTGAGCAAGAAGTGCCAGTAGGTGATGCAGAGTTTGATGCCATGGTGAGCAGCGTAAAAGACCATGCAGAGCAAATTATGCGCTTGAGTCCTAATGTGCCAGATCAAGCAGGTTTAATTCTAAGCAATATCGACAATGTGATATTCTTAGAGAATTTCATTAGTAGTAATCTCAATGCCGAGGTTGCAGATAAGCAAGCCTTGTTGCAAGAACACGATTTGAAGTTGCGCACAGAAATGTTACTAAAGTTGCTTCAAACTGAATTGCAACTTGTGCAGCTCAAAGAAAAAATCAATACTAAGACTAAGGTAGATATTGATAAGCAGCAGCGTGAATATTTTCTACAGCAGCAGCTTAAAAGTATCAAAGAAGAACTTGGTGGCGAGCATAACGATTTAGAAATTAAGAATCTGCGTGAGCGCGCTGAAAAGAAATTCTTTCCGGATGCTGCAAGAGAAATGTTTGTAAAGGGCATCCAGAAGCTAGAGCGTATGCACCCAAGCACGCCAGACTACAGCGTGGTATACAATCACTTAGACTTACTATTGGACCTGCCTTGGGGAGAGTATACCGACGATGTACACGATATTAAAAAAGCACGTCAGGTATTGGATGCTGAGCACTACGGCATGGAGAAAATAAAAGATCGCTTGCTTGAGTACTTGGCAGTGCTAAAACTTAAAGGCGATCTTAAAAGTCCGATTCTTTGCTTTTATGGACCTCCAGGCATTGGTAAAACCACTTTAGGTAAAAGCATTGCGCATGCACTTGGTAGAAAGTATATGCGTATCAGTTTAGGTGGTGTGCACGACGAGAGCGAACTACGAGGTCATCGTAAAACCTACATTGGAGCAATGCCAGGTCGCATTGTACAAGGCCTTCGTAAGGTGCAAAGTAGTAATCCAGTTTTTATTCTTGACGAGATAGATAAAATTGGCCGCGACTTTAGAGGTGATCCAAGTAGTGCCTTGCTTGAGGTATTAGATCCTGAACAAAACAGCACCTTCTACGACAATTATTTAGAGTTAGAATACGATTTAAGCAAAGTATTGTTTATTGCTACGGCGAACAGCTTAAGTGAGATACAGCCAGCCTTGCGCGATCGTATGGAAATTATTGACCTGAGTGGTTATAGTGTTGAAGAAAAAATAGAGATTGCAAAACGCCATTTAATACCAAAGCAAAAGCAAGCGCATGGTGTAGAAAAGTATGCCATTAAGTTCAAGGATGCCGCTCTTCAGCAAATGATTACGGACTATACGCGAGAGAGCGGTGTGCGAGATTTAGAAAGGCAAATCGCAGCTATCATGCGAAACCTTGCTATGCAAATTGCAGAAGATGGGGTAGAGACATTTACAATAGATGCTGAGCAGGTTGTGAGAGTTTTAGGTAAACCAAAATTCAGCAACGAGCTGTATAAGAAAGATAATCCTCCTGGTGTGGTAACTGGCCTTGCTTGGACCTATGTAGGTGGCGAAATACTGTTTGTAGAAAGCACTGTTATTGAAGGCAAAGGTGGCATGTCGTTGACAGGTAATTTGGGCAATGTGATGAAGGAAAGTGCGAACGCTGCATTTACTTATGTACAAAGCCATGCGACTGAACTAGGTATTGATAAGACTGTATTCGAAAAATCGCATATCCATATTCACGTACCAGAAGGTGCTACGCCAAAAGATGGCCCTAGTGCAGGTATTACGATGCTGACAAGTTTAGTAAGTGTTCTTACCAAAAAGCGAGTTCGTCCATTTATTGCAATGACGGGCGAAATTACTTTGCGTGGTCAAGTATTGCCGGTAGGAGGTATCAAAGAAAAAGTACTAGCTGCAAAACGCGCAGGCATGAAGGAGATAATTATGTGCAATATGAACGAGAAAGATGTGCAGGATATTAATCCCAACTATATCAAAGGACTTAAGTTTCACTACGTGGATCAAATGAGTGAGGTGCTAGAAATAGCCTTGATGAAAAAGTAGGGCCTTAATGCTAGTAATTTGTTACTAAAGCCCTAACTGCCATTATGTAAATAGTATATAGCCGATAACTGCTTGAGTATCGGCTATATTAGGGGAACAAAGAAAAAAATGCATTAGTGAAGTATTGCACCAGCATGATTATGCAAGGTTTGCAATAACTGTTGTGTTTCTGCCTCCGTACACTTAATACGGGCACGCGAAATAATAGCTAATTCCTCGCGCATGGTATCGTACTGCGTTGCAAGTTGGGCATCGCTATGCAATGCCTGTATGAATGCTTCTTCGTTTGGGTGTTCGCCGCTAATGAACAACATTATGTCGGCTATTGTTTGTGTAGACATATTATCATATTTATTTCTACTACCATAACGCTAGTCAAAGGCGGATATTGTATTCCTGCCAAATGTCAGGTTTTACCTCAATTTTACATTGGATAGATCTAGCTAGCTGCGCCTACTTTTTTGGGGCAGCAGCAACCGTATCAAATACAAAGATGGTTTCACCTTCTTTTTTCATGCGATAGTGTTCACGAGCAAACTGCTCTAGATACTTAGGGTCCGACTTAAGTTTTTCCTGCTGTTGACGCATGCCTTTAATCTCCTGTTCTAAGTAGTCTATTTTTTCACGCATTTGCTTGTATTCTTTTTCCTCGGCATATTGCTCAATAAGGTTGTTATTGGCAAAGAATAGAATCCAGCTCAAAAACAAAGCTGTTGCAAGAAAAAACTTGTTTGTTACTATAGCTAATATCTGCTTGAGTAGTCCCATCAAATAAAGCAGCTAAATAAAGTAAATTGAGTC
>JBJORA010000040.1:0-50100 GCA_046049675.1 Bacteroidota bacterium
TTAAATCCAACGAAGCAAATCACCATGTGGCCAAGTAGCTTAACGTGTGTTTCGTCTTTAGGGACGATAAATACTTTGCAGCACTTAGGCAATGGTTGTTATAGCACATCTAACTTAGCGCCCGGCATATATAGTGTTTTGCTTGCTGAGGAGCAAAAGAGCTTTAGGCTTAAGTTTTGTAAGTATTAATCTAATTTGAAGTAAACCACATTTTATGAAATCATTACGCATCATTAGCCTCGTATTTTTAGCCTGCTCATTACTATCTACACAAAAGACCAGAGCCCAATGGACGTGGCAATACCCAACCGTTAATGCAGATAGCTCGTGGATGTTTGCAGTTGACACGAATAATAGTCAGATAAAAATTTATGCAAAGGGCTGGCACAATATAGCCGATTCGGCTTCATTTTTTAGTTACAGTACTACCACAGCATATGTAATTCGCGAATACCGCAAAGGTGTTTGCAACGGACCAGCAGCTGGCACTTATTTTGACAGCACCTTTCAAGTGCCACAATTTGTGGTAGACAATTATTTGCCAATTTTTGTAGAATACTTTGCTGATACCTTTATGACAAACGTTTGCACCGACCACTTACTACCCACGCTAGACACTGTTGCCTACCTATATCGTTACCCACTTTCAATTGGGTCTACAAATGCTATAAATAACTGGCGTATTACCACACAAGGCAATGAGCTACATTTTTTAAATCCAACGAAGCAAACTGCTATATGGCCAAGTAGCTTAAATTGTGTTTCGTCTTTAGGGACAATAAATACTTTGCAGCACTTAGGCAATGGTTGTTATAGTACATCTAACTTAGCGCCCGGCATATATAGTGTTTTGCTTGCTGAGGAGCAAAAAAGTTTTAGGCTTAAGTTTTGTAAGTATTAATCTAATTTGAAGTAAACCACACTTTATGAAATCACTACGCATCTTTAGCCTTGTATTTTTAGCCTACACGTTAGTATCTGCACAAAAGGCAAGAGCCCAATGGACATGGCAATACCCATCCGTTAATGCAGATAGCTTATGGATGTTTGCGCTTGATACAAGCAGCGGTCAAATAAGTATTTATGCTAGAACGGGCTATAATTTGCTTGATTCAGCAGCATTTTATAGCTATACAACCACAGATGCTTATGTAATACGCCATTATGCAAAAGGAGTATGTATAGGCCCACAGCTAATAATGTTTACTGATAGTACTTTTCAAGTTCCGCAGTATGTTGTAGATAATAATTTCCCAATTTATGTAGAGTATTATGGCGATACGTTTATGACGAACCTTTGTCCAGACCACCCATTGCCCACGCTAGACACTGTTGCCTACCTCTATCGTTACCCGCTTTCATTCGGGTCTACAAATGTTATGAATAAATGGCGTATTGCCACACAAGGCAATGAGCTACATATATTAAATCCAACGCAGCAAACTGCCATATGGCCAAGTAGCTTAACTTGTGTTTCCTCTTTAGGGGCCATAAATACATTGGCGCACTTAGGCAATGGTTGTTATAACACAACAAACTTGGCACCGGGCATATACTGTGTTTTGGTGGCTGAGGAGCAAAAGAGCTTTAGGCTTAAGTTTTGTAAGTATTAAAATGCTAACAAAACGGTATTACAGTTTATCCCAAAAACCTACATCCATTCCCACGCACTCGCATAACTACCTATGCCTTGGCAGTACTCAATCACTTTACCATAAAATTTATCGTTACCTAATGTAGCACTATCGCCAATCATCACAAGTTTTTTGCGGGCACGCGTCATAGCTACATTCATGCGGCGCGTGTCGGCAAGGAAGCCAATGGTGCCGCTGTCGTTATTGCGTACAAGGCTTATATATACCACATCTTTTTCTTGACCTTGGTAACTATCTATGGTATTGATACTAATGGCTTTTGTAAAAGCTGCAAGTTCGCTATGCTGCGCCAACAGTTCTTGCAAATACAAGACTTGCCTTTTATAAGGCGATACAATAGCCATGCTTGGCAGTTCGGTCTGCGGCGGTAGTTGCGATAGATATTGGCACAAATGTTTGAGTAATAATGCCGCCTCTTCTTCGTTGACGATGGCTGTGTCTTCTATCTTTTCTTCAAAGCCGCAGCCAGCAGTATCTACAAACTGCATCACGGTGTCTTCTGCGTATACAGTATGTTCTGCAACACTTGTATTGGCGACCAATTGTGCATCGTAAAAGTGTTCGCTTGGCAATTGCATAATTTGCTGATGCATGCGATACTGCTCTTGCAACAAAGCCACGTGGTGATGTTTTTGCGCAATAAGCCTTTCCATCAAGGTTATGGCTAGGCCATTGCTCATAGCATTGTCGCTTTTAATAGTTGGCGGTAATTGGCAGTGGTCGCCAGCAAGTACAAGTTTTTTACTACGTACAATCGGAATCCAGCAGGCTGGCTCTAAGGCTTGCGCAGCTTCGTCAATAATACAAACATCAAATTGCATTTGTTTGATGCTGTAGTGTGCAGCGCCTACCAAGGTACTTGTTATCACATCGGCCTTTTGTAGTAAATCTTGCGTGATGTAATTCTCTAGCGCATCTATTTCTTTGATTATTTTGTGTGCCTCATCAAACAGCGCTTTGCGTTGATCGCGCTCGGCTTTGCCAAAATTGCGCTTGTACTTATGCGCCATATCAATGTATTCGCGACTTTGTTTACGCAATTGCTTGATTTGCTTATTGCTGCTATGTTCAGCCGCTTTATTATCAAGGCTATGCTGTAGCACAGCTTCGGTAATACGCACAGGGTTGCCAATACGAAGAATTTTTACTTTTTGTAAAGCCAGTTTTTCTGTCAATAAATCTACAGCTACATTACTTGGCGCGCATACCAGTATTTTTGGTTTGCCATGCTTAAGTAATTCGCAAATACCAGCAACAAGCGTGGTAGTTTTGCCTGTGCCTGGCGGGCCGTGTACAATTGCTACTTCGTTGGATTGCAACATGTACTGCACAGCATTTTTTTGGTAGATATTGAGTTGCGCCTGAGGTAAAACAGTATTTTGCGTATCATTAAGCGCAGATGGTTTTTTACCAATAAGCGCATTGACGAGATCATTCTTTTCTGTTGCTGCAATAGCGGCACCTTGTTTAAGCGCAGCAAACATTTCTGTATAGCTGTTTTCATCAAATAGCATATCTACACCAAGCTTGCCATTTTTTGTCCAGCTGGGCAGCTCGTCTACACGTGTGTTTAGCTTCATTTTATTGCCACGTAAAAAGCTAATGATGCCTTCTATACGATGTTCTTGTGCATTGTGCTGGCTAAACAAAGCCGCAGGCATGCCGCTGCGCAATTGATGGCTATCGGCATAGTCGGCTGGTCGTTCTATTTCTATCGTGATATAATCGCCATAGCCTACTTCTGTACCCTTAATGATGATAGGGTACCAACATACACCAGCCTCACGACGTGCATGCACGCTTTTTTGCTGCAATAGTTGTTGGTACTGCGCGCGATCGGTGTCTTGTTCTATTTTGAGTAGTTTCTCTAAATCTTGAAAATAGCTATGCGCCATAAGTTTGCAAAGGTAGGCCTAAGGTTTACTTAAATCTTGCACACCAGTGCCGAACTGTTGTAGATTTCAATTTACATTTGCTGCATGCGTAATTATTACGGTTTACTGCTATGCCTACTATGCATTGCATCGTGTAAGTTTGGCAGCAACGAAGGTGAGACTTCTAGCGACACGCCAGCAACAAGCACGGTTACAGCGCCTCAATTTAATAGCGACAATGCTTATGCACATGTAGAAAAGCAATTGAGTTTTGGCCCGCGAGTACCTGGTACCAAAGCCCAGCAGCAATGCGCAGATTGGATGATTGCCGAACTTAAAAAATCTTGCGACACTGTGTACGTTCAAAAAACGAATGTCATGCAGCCCGTAAGCAGCAAAGTTTATCCTTGCATCAATGTTATTGGTAGCATTAATCCGCAAGCACAAAGTCGCGTGCTACTTTTATGCCACTGGGATAGCCGCGCCATGGCCGATATGGACAGCAATAAAGCCAATCATAGCAAAGCAATTTTAGCAGCAGACGATGGCGCAAGTGGTGTAGCTGTATTGATAGAAATGGCTCGTGCGATTAAAACGCAAAAGCTTGACATTGGCGTAGATATTTTGATGGCTGATGTAGAAGATATGGGCCGCAGCGAATGGGAAAAGCCAGGCTTAGAAAGTACTTATGCCTTGGGTACACGTTACTGGTCACGCAATCCTCACTTGCCAGGATACAAAGCCAACTATGCTATTTGCTTAGATATGGTGGGCGCTCGTGGTGCAGAATTTAGATTGGAGCAATACAGCAAGCAAAGTGCACCAGATTTTCAAAAGAAGATTTGGCAAACTGCTAGTAACTTAGGTTATAACAACTACTTCATTTTTGAAGACGGCGGTGCTATTACCGACGACCATGTAGAAGTAATCAAGTACGCTGGCATACCAAGTGTAGACATCATCAATATTCCAGCAGCCAGCACGACAGGCTTTGCACCGCATTGGCATACGATGGCAGATAATCTAAGCGTGATAGATAAAAATACCATGCGCGCAGTTGGCCAAACTGTATTGCAAGTATTATACGAGTATTAGACAAATACTATACACTAGTATCAATCTCATTTTAAGTAATGCAATAGCCCGTATTACCTTTGATGCATGAAAACCACATTTTATGTGTTTTTAACACTGGCAGGTTTAACAGCAGTTCTATTAGGACTAGGTCGGCTCTTTAGTTCACGCAATAATATTCACGAGAAAACAGAATGGGGCGCCATTTTTAAGGCTCACGGCATAGATAGTGCCACTTTTGAAATAATAGAGCAAAGCAAAGAGCGCGCATTCTTCTATAATATTGGTCTTGGTAGCAGACGCGCTATACCAGCAAGCACATTCAAAGTATTTCTTAGTTTGGTGGCACTAGAAACAGGTGTTGCGCCAAACGAGGATATGATAATTCCTTACAACGGCAAGCCAAGTGGCAATAAGCTGTGGGATAGCAGTATTAATATGAGCTATGCGCTAGAAGTAAGCAGCGAGCCATATTACAGAGAATTAGCAAAACGCATTGGCAAAAGCGAAATCAAGCGTTGGGCAGATAGTGTTAAGTACGGCAATATGGTGATTAATGATCCAATAGAAGATTGTTGGCATAATGGTACTTTGCTAATTACACCCGACGAGCAAGTAGGTTTTGTGAAAAAGCTATACTTCGACGAATTGCCCTTTAGTAAAAGAGCGCAACGCATTGTACGCACAATGATGTTGCGCGAAACTGGCGAAAAGTACAAGCTCTATCACAAAACAGGCACCCATGTAAAAGACGGTTTAGTTAGTTCTTGGGTTGTAGGCTATGTAGAAGACAGCACTAACCATCCTTACTTTTTTAGTAACTATTACCAAACCAAAGACACCAATATCGAAAAGCTACGCAAAGAGCGAATAGACATTGTAAAGGAAGTTTTTGGTACTATGGGTATAATGCGTAAGTAGCATAAGCACCTATGCTTGATGCAGAGCATTTTAAGTGACACGAATTTATAGGCGAACCAGAAGGGCATCGCCCTGATATCTTAAACACAAACCATACCACTAAGCTACAAAAAAAATCACAGCATTCTTTTTAACGCCATTTTGCAAAATACATTTACTAGTTTTACAGCACTATGTTCGCTTGGGCATACAGCCATAATTTTATTTACATCATTGTCATACCAATTTTGGCATTGGTAGCGTGGCTCTATTATCGTTGGCACACCAAAGCAGCAGCAAAACTTGGCGAAGCAAGACTGGTACAACCACTGTTGGGCGGCTACAGTAGTACCAAGCAAAAATGGCAAATGCTAGCATTTATCTTTGCCATGCTGCTTATTGTAGTTAGCCTTGCTGGACCTAGTATGAGTGCCAAAGTACCTCGCGATTTTGTTAGCAATAGGCAAATTGTTTTCTGTGTAGACCTTAGTAGCAGTATGAATGCTACAGATGCTTTGCCATCGCGATTAGAACGTGCACGCAATATTGTACAACGCATAGTTGAAGCTGCAAAAAATTGCCAATATGGCCTGGTATATTTTGCAGGTACGCCACATATAGAAAGTCCTCTAACGCCTGATGGCGATGCGATTAATATGAGTATGGGTGCCGCAAGCACAGTTATGCTCACAGAGCAAGGCACTGCAATTAGTCCGGCTTTAAGTGCCGCTCGCGCTGTATTTAATACGAAACAAGATGGCGGCAAAACCATTGTGCTTATTACTGATGGCGAAGATCACGAAGAAGACGCCAAGAGCATGGTAACGCAATGTACCAAAGACGGCATCAAAGTTTTTGTAGTTGGTGTAGGTACGCCAAACGGTACTACTTTTATTGATCCGCTCACTGGTCGTAATAAGACAGATATTGAAGGCAAAGAAGTTACCACACAGCTGAACGAACAATTACTATCGGAATTAGCGCAGGCAGCAGGTACAGACTATTATATTGCAGATGGTAATACAGCTACAACAATCTCAGATGCAATTATGGACATCAACGCAGGAGAAATCGAGCAAGGCAACGAAACAATTTACAAAGCAAAGTATCACTGGCTATTAGTACCAGCCTTGATCTTATTGCTATTGCCATATCTCGCATCGCTTTTTACAAAACGTGCAAGCAAAAAACCTAAACTAAAGTTTGCCGCACTGGCAATCTTATGTATGCTGCTTGGCTTTAGCAGTTTAGCGCAAAATAATGCAGAAGATTTGATACAAAAAGGCAATCAGCATTATACAGCTAAGCAATACGATAGTGCTACAGCAGCTTACGAAAAAGCAAGTGCAAGTAATGAAGCAAGTAGTAAAGCAAAAGCGCTTTACAATAAAGGAAATGCCTTAGCAAAAAAGGAGAATTGGCAAGCCGCACTAGAAGCATATAAGCAAAGCCTTGCATTGACGCCCAATGATGCAGATGCTAAATACAACTTGGTTTACGCCCAAAAGAAAATTCAGCAACAACAACAGCAACAACAACAGCAGCAGCAAAAACAAAACAAGCAGCAGCAACAAGACCAAAAGGACAAACAGCAGCAAGAGCAGCAACAGAGCAAAATGACAAAGGAGCAAGCCGAACAAATGCTAAAAATGCTGCGAGAGCAAGAAAAAGATTTACGTAAGAACTTGCGTTCGGTAGGTGGTAGTAGAAGCGCCAAAGATTGGTAATGGACATCGCGCGCGTAGCCTCTTAACCTCTGTGTTTATTGGCAATTCAGCAAGTTATCCGTACTCATCTGATCCCCGTTTCTTAATGAACTCCTAATCTCAGCATCATCACAGCCACATGTTCGCAATTGCTATACCTTTGTACCGTGGAGTTTGTAAACAAAGTAGCAGAAAGCGGCATTATCACCTTAGACCTGGAGCAATTTTTGCCTCAGCAAGAGATTGTAGCGTTTGACCTTAAAGACTACTTATTTATGGGCTTAATTCTCAAAGAAAAAGACTTTAGAGAACAACTCAAAAACTTAGATACTACCGCATACACTGATAAGATTGTTGCTGTGCATTGCAGTGCCGACGCTATCATACCGCAATGGGCTTATATGTTGGTTACCACACGTTTGCATGGTATTGCAGCTCAAGTAAAACATGGCACAGCAGAACAAGTAAGCACCCAATTATTGAGCAATGCCATAGCAACTTTAGATGTGGCGCCTTATACAGATGCACGTATCGTTGTAAAAGGCTGTGGCGATAAGAGTCTGCCAGATGCGGCCTATCTTGCTATTACACAAGCACTTCTACCTGTAGCCAAAAGCATTATGTATGGCGAACCTTGTAGCACGGTGCCAGTTTACAAAAAGAAAGCGACTACCGTTTAGATGGTGTGTACAAGTAAATGTTAGTATTAACCTAAAATGCACTGCATAATAGGCGCACACATTTATTTTCGCAACCATGCTAAGCAACATTTTTTCAAAGCTTACTTGTATAGCCTTAGTAAGCCTTACTTATTTTTATGCAACGCCAGCACAAGCGCAAGGCGGCCGCTACCGTGGGGACTTAAATTCACCCCAAAAACAACAAACAAACGACGGCAATAGTTCTAGTACAGAAACTTATGCTGGGCCACGAATCTATGCGCCAGTCGTGCCGAAAACCTATAGTTTGTTTGGCGAAAAAGTACCCTTGGAAAATGTCGATATCCATGATCGTTTTGATCGCGAGTTAATCGTTAATACTTACATGCAAGGCAGTACCATCCAAATTATTAAACAAATGGGTCGTTGGATGCCAATGATAGAGGAGCGACTGAAAGCCAATGGCGTGCCAGACGATTTTAAGTATTTATGTATTGCAGAAAGTGCCTTGCATCAGGCTGTAAGTAGAGTGGGCGCGAGTGGCTTTTGGCAATTTATGAAAGGCACTGCACCTAGTTTCGGTTTAGAAGTAAATGATAACGTAGATGAGCGCTACAATGTACTGAAAAGCACTGATGCAGCCTGCCAGTATTTAACGCAAGCCAAGCAAAAACTAGGCAGTTGGACGGCAGCAGCTGCAAGTTATAACTGTGGCGTGGGCGGCTTCAATGGTGCAGCAACAAATCAGGGTTCATACAATTTCTACGATTTGCTTTTGCCTGAAGAAACAATGCGTTATATATTTCGCATTGCAGCACTAAAGTATATCTTGGAAAATCCTATGCGCAGTGGCTATATTATTTCTCCCGATCAAATGTATAAGCCATATGCTACACGCAGCATGACGGTTAACTACTCTATTGCGAGCCTAAGCGACTTTGCACGCAATAACGGTACAAATTACAAAACGATAAAGCTGCTTAACCCTTGGTTGCGCGACAAAAGTTTGCGTAACACGAGTGGCAAGAGTTACACGATTTTATTGCCGAATTGGTAGTCAATTAACCACATCTCGCAGATAGATTGCGCGCTAGATAAGACACTACATTAGTGACTACATCCCAACCAACACCTCCAACTCACTCAACATCATTGCCGTTGCACCCCAAATATATCTGCCATCGGCAAGTACATACACTGGTGCCCGCATGCTAAGCGTTTTATTATCGCTTCGCATGACTTCAGCTTCTGTTTTATTAGCAAAAAGTTCATGTAGGGGCACTTCTATTACTTCATTGACTTCGCTACGATTAGGTATTAAGTTTGGCCGTGCGTGCGCAATAGCCAATGTTGGCGTTACTAAAAAATTGCTTGGCGGAATATACAAAGGTGTTAAGTTGCCGAGCACACGGTATTGATGCTGCGCGATACCCATTTCTTCGTAGCATTCACGTATGGCGGTATAGGTAATTGTACCATCGCTCGCGTCGTACTTGCCACCAGGAAAACTTATTTGGCCACTATGCGTTCCGCCATCTGCTGTGCGTTGCATGAGCAGTAGATGCCAAATATTGCTTTTTGGATAAAGGAGTACAAGTACACCGCCAAGCTTTACATTAGCATCGTAGCGCGCAATTTTTTGTCGCACAGGAGGTGCCATTCGTAGTTGCGCGGCTAAGCCTGGCAACTGCTTCAGCAATTGAAATTGAAGTTTTGTAGTATCTAGGCTTGCAAGATTCAATACTTATTGGATCACAATTTTTTGCTGTGTAAATTCTGCAGGCAGTCCTGTTAAATTAGTGTGGTCGATACTAAATGGCTCACCTTTTTTGAAAACAGTAAATGTGGCATACGTTACTTCGTAAAGATAATCCTTGCCATTTTCACCTTCGATTTCAATGGCGTCTGTAAACAAATCTGTCATCACATAATTGCCTACGGTGTCTTTAATACGATAACTCAATATCACCTCTTCTTCGTCGTAGGCATAGTCTTCGTCTTTCTTTTTGCGCTGCTTGCTACTTTGTTTGGTTTTACTTGCAGCTGGGCTCAACTTAAAGCATCTTACATCCACATTGCTATCATCTAGACGTACAGCATTCATACCAAAAGGCACATTATAGTTAATAGGCGGTATTACTTCGTAACAAATTGGCTGTGTTTTATACCATTGCTGTCCTAGTTCAAACACAAGCGGGCCAGCACAGCCACGGCCAATTTTACGTGGCTTTAAATCTGTGAAGTAAAAACGAAAGCTATCGCCTAAAGAATCTTCTTCGTCTACATAGTAGTTAGCTACTTCATCTAATTTGAACTGCGATTCTAAACCACCTAAGATATGCCTACCTAAATGTGGTATAACAAAGCTTACATCCAAGGTATTATCTAACATAAAAATCCTGTCACTTGTTATAGCATCGACCGTGATGGTATCCTTCATTGTTTGTGCAGAAACACCTGAATGAAAAGTACCAACTAGTGCCACCGCAATAACGACACAGCGACATAAAAACCTTAAGTTCATAGCGTCAAATATACTTATTCGAGTGCAGTGTAAGCACTTTCGTTATGCAATCTATCGGTACTTGTTATCAGGTAGCGTTGCCCAGCAGTAACATTAAAGGTAAAGCTGCTTGCATGACTAATTTTCACAATCGCCTCTGCTTTACTAAGGTCGGCACGTTCATTTAAGCCAAACTTGTAGAGTACAAAGTATTTGCCATCTGCGCTGCTATGCTGTGCTTCTACACTTGCCACACCGTTGGCGGCACGAAACCTTACAACCTTTGGTGCTTTTGGTGCAATACTATCTATCCATCGCATTGGCGGTACAAGCGCAATTGTACTATAGTAATTACGCATACTAGTGATGCATCCAAGTTTATTCTTGAAGAAATAATTGGCGCTGTAAAAACAACTGCCTTGTGCTTTTCTATTACTACGCACACTTTGTACTTGCTGTTCTAGTTCTGCAGGATTGTGCCAGGCAGCAGCTTTATCGTTTGCCACGCGATACAAGCCATGGCCAGCATACATAGCTTTACCGTAGCTATGATTTGCCCACCAATCGAGCAATACATTAAAGCCCACTTTTTTGTGGCTTTGTTCCCAATACAACTGTGGCAACACATAATCTATCCAACCATTTTTCAGCCATAGCAATACATCGGCATATAAATCATCGTAGTTAGTTTGCCCGCCATCTGTTTGACTTCCTTCTGGGTCTTTACTTGCGTTGCGCCAAACACCAAAAGGACTAATGCCAAGCTTTACGTCAGTTTTAATTTTGCGTATCGCTTTTTGAATATCGCGCACAAATACATTGACGTTATCGCGACGCCAATCTTCTTTATTGAGAAAGCTTCCACCATGCATATAGAATGTTTGTAAATCTGGAAATTCTTTGCCTGCAATTCTATAGGGATAAAAGTAATCGTCAAAATGCACAGCATCTATATCGTATTTGCGCACCACTTCGCAAATCACTTCACTTACATAGGCGCGCACTTGAGGTAAACCAGGGTTGAAGTACTTTTTTCCTCCATAGTTCACAAACCAATCGGGATGCAAACGTGTAACATGGTTTGCTGGATTAGGATTTTTTGTTGCATCCACCAATGCGCGATACGGATTAAACCATGCATGAAATTCCATGCCGCGTGCATGCGCTTCTTCGATGGCAAATTGTAAGGCATCGTAATACGGGTCTGGCGCAATGCCTTGTTTGCCTGTAAGGTATTTACTCCATGGCTCGTAGGTGCTTGGATAAAAAGCATCAGCAGCAGGTCGTATTTGTACAATTACAGCATTAATGCCATCTCGGCTCAGCTCATCCAAAATATTTTTATATTCTTGTTGCACTAAATACGAATTGCCTTTAGTAGCAGGGCTTGGCCAGTCAATACCACCAATCGTGGCAATCCAAGCACCTCTAAATTCATATTTTGGTGCAGCTATCGCCTGAGCCATAAAGCACAAGCATGCCGCAACAATGGTGTAAAACTTCATGAATTGCAAAAGTATCATTAAGCGGGTTTAAACCAAGAGCTATACATGGTGTAGTTATTCGCAATGCGATTTATTTCTCCACTAATGAGTTCTTGACTGATATCTTTTACTTTTTTAGCTGGCACACCTGCGTAAATACTACCACTTTCAACAACAGTATTTTCTAAAAGCACAGCGCCTGCGGCAATAATACTGTTACTGCCTATTACGCAATTGTCCATTACAATGGCACCCATGCCAACTAATACATTATCGTGTATGGTACAACCGTGTACAATAGCGTTATGGCCAATGCTAACATTATTGCCAATCACTGTTTTTGTTTTTTCGTAAGTGCAATGGATGCAAGCGCCGTCTTGTACATTTACTTTATCGCCAAGTTGTATACTATTAACGTCGCCACGCACAACTGCATTAAACCAAATACTACATTCGCTGCCCATCTGTACATCGCCAACAATCGTGGCATTGGGCGCAACAAAACAGTTATCGGGTATTTGTGGATACACATCTTTTACTGGTAAAATCAAAGCCATATTGCAAAGGTAGTTTCAGAATATGCAATGTGGTAATTAAACAATTTTATTGTAATTTACACCTCTAATAAAGCACTACCAGTATGGAAATACGCAATGCATTTAATTTAGCAAAATGGATAGAAGATAATAGGCATTTACTAAAGCCACCTGTCGCCAACAAAAATCTTTATCCAGAAGGCAGCGATTATATTGTAATGGTAGTAGCAGGGCCAAATGCGCGCAAAGACTATCACTACAACGAAACCGAAGAACTTTTCTACCAACTAGAAGGTAATATCACGGTTAAAACACAGCAAAATGGCAAAATGGTACCAGTTGACCTTGGGCCTGGCGATATGTTTTTGCTGCCAGCCAAAATACCACATAGCCCTGGCCGCAGCGAAGGCAGTATAGGCCTTGTGATAGAGCGCGTGCGTGCAGGCAAAGGTTTTACCGACGGCTTGATGTGGTTTTGCGAGCAATGCAATACACAATTACACGAAGCCAAGTTTGAACTGCTAGATATCGAGAAAGATTTTCTGCCGCACTTTAAGCATTTTTATGGTAGCGAAGAACTACGCACTTGCAAAAGTTGTGGTCACCAAATGGAAGCAGATCCAAGATTTATTTAGTAAATTGCGTCATGCCTTTTTTGAACAAATACTTAGTGCTACTAGCCATTTGCAGCTCAGTAATGTTTAGCAGCTGCCAACAGTCATCGCAATGCGGTACAGTTACCACCAAAGCTACTGAAAGTGAAGTAGTTACTCTGGAGCAGTGGCTCAATACCAATGGTATTAGCGCAACTAAAGATAGCCGTGGCTTCTTTTATAAAATAGTTAAGGCCGGCACTAACGACAATCCCAATACTTGTAACACCGTTCGTGTAGCATACAGCGGTAGCCTCACTGATGGTACCGAGTTTGAGTACAACAGCAACACTACGCTTAATATGGCACAATTGATTAAAGGCTGGCAACAAGCATTGCCCTTAATTGGTTCTGGTGGACAGATAAAAATATTTCTGCCACCAAGCTTGGCTTATGGATCCACACCAAAACCAAATATTCCTGCTAATAGCATCTTGATATTTGATATTGAATTGAAAGACGTGCTTTAAGTCAAAGCTTTTGTGCTTTATGGCACACTCTGATTTTCCAATTGTAAACTTTCTGTCATATTGATAAAGCCTACCAACAACAATTGGTATGACTTACTTTTACATTGCCATGGCGCGCTATCACAATATATTATTTGTAATTGTACTCAGCTACACCATACTTGCTTTAGGCTTTTGGTATAATAGTTTGCAGAAGCAAAATACTATTATGTACAATAAAGAAATGCAAATCTACAATCTTACCAAAGATACCCTTACCAATGCATCTGATAGGCTTGTAAGTATAGAAGATAAAAAGCGTCGCAAGCACACGCAATATGTTGGAGAAGGTGTCACTTTTTTGGCGATGATTATCGTTGGCGCGGTATTAGTTTTACGTTCGTTTAGAAAACGCTTGCAACTTACGCAGCAGCAAAATAATTTTATGATGAGCATTACACACGAGCTCAAAACGCCAATAGCAGGCATCAAGCTAGTGCTGGAAACCCTTGGCAGGCGCAAGATTCAGCCCGAACAGCAAGATAAATTAATTAGCAATGGTATAGGCGATGCAGAACGATTGAACGAGTTATGCAATAATATTTTACTGAGTACACAATTAGAAGGGCGCCAATACAGCAAACATTTTCAAGCGTTTAATCTTAATGAATTACTTTCTAAAACAGTTGAAGATTTTGCCAATAGATATGCCGACAAAAAGTGGGTAGCAAATATTTATACAAGTGCTAATAATTACAACGGCGATAGCTTTTTGTGGAAGATGGCCATCAATAATTTATTAGAAAACGCGCAGAAGTATGCTAAGCATAGTCAACAGATTATTGTAGATGCTTACGACAGCGACGATAGTATTGTAGTACAAGTTATAGATGAAGGTATTGGCATCAGCGACGCCGACAAGAAAAAAATATTTCAGAAATTTTACAGAAGCGGAGACGAGAATACGCGCAACTCTAAAGGAACTGGCTTAGGTTTGTACATAGTTAAACAAGCTATTGAATTGCACGGTGGTGTGGTATCAATGGCCGACAACAAACCAAAGGGCAATATTGCAATCATTCAAATTCCAAAAGCGTTATGAACACAGCAAACAAACACCGCATTCTTCTTGTAGAAGACGAAGCCAGCCTCAGAGAAGCTCTTAAAATCAATCTAGAGCTAGAAGATTACACCGTTGAAGAAGCAGAAACAGGTACTCAAGCCATTCAAAAATTCAACAGCGAGCACTTTGACCTCATTGTATTAGACATTATGCTACCAGAAATGGATGGCATTATGGTATGTGAAGCCATTAGACTAAAGAACGATAAGATTCCAATTTTGTTTTTAAGTGCAAAAAGCAGTGCCAGCGACCGTGTGCTTGGCTTAAAGAAGGGTGGCGACGATTACCTTGTAAAGCCATTCAATATCGAAGAGCTTTTGCTGCGCATCCACAAGTTGCTACAGAAGAACGACAAAATCATGCATCGCACAGTGCTTAACGAGCACTACAATTTTGGTGGCAATACTATAGATTTCCACGCTTATCAGGCTGTTACACACCGCAAAGAGCAGATTACTTTAACTAAAAAAGAAACCTTGCTGCTGAAGTTGCTTATAGAAAATAAGGGCGAAGTGGTTACACGCGAGCATATTTTGCAAAGCGCTTGGGGCTATGACGTGTATCCAAACACAAGAACCATCGACAATTTTATTCTCAACTTCCGCAAGTACTTCGAGCAAGATAGCAAAGAGCCAAAGCACTTTCATAGTGTACGTGGTGTAGGCTACCGCTTCGACGAAGCAAGAAATTAAGAGAACTAAGTGGCAACTAAGCGCAGATTTAAGATATTTTTTGCGCAAAAAACTAGCTTGCTATTATTTGCTGCTTTACTTTAGTGCATCTAATACACGAGCACTAAACTAAAATGCACTACACCCTGCCTTTGAGCATCAACGACAGACGCGAAATCTTCGCAGAACTGACAACGATTGCCAAGCCTAACAACACCAACTATCTCATTGTTTTCCCGGATACCAATGCCGTTACCCTGCTGCGTATAAACAAGCAACAGTTGCTAAAGTCCTTTATAGAACGCAATAGCGATATACCATTGACCAATATTGCGTACACGGCTACATTTAGCAATGGCGTTTTACAAGTAAACCTTAGTGCTTCATCAACTGCTGCAAGCGCACAAGAAACTAGTACAGCGCAAAACATTGCAAAAGATAGCTACTATCACGAGCTAGACGAAAAAGCATTACTTGCACAAAAGCAAGCGCAGCAACGTGCGGCACAGCAACAGGCAATTGAAGTGAGCACAAGTAAGATTGCCGATGTTAATCAAGAATTTACTTTAAGCCTTAGCGAAAATGCCAATTACCTTATCGTAAGTGCCACAGCGTGGGAAATAGAAGGTCGTAGTAATTTTAGTTTTGATAATCTAGCATTGCAGATTATTTATACTGCAGCTGATGTTAGCTATACCTATAGCACAACGCTATGCATGGCGCACCCAAGTACATTTTTAGGATTAGCACTCGACTTCGGTAGCGAAAGTTCGCAAATGGCAACCTTGCGTTACGATACCGAGCACGGTGTAGCATTACGCAGACCGCAAGTGGTGAATTTATTTGAGCACGTGATGAACTATCACGTTAATCACTACGGTGCAGAACGCAAAACCGGTGTTAAGTATTATCAAGAAGAGCCCGACGATAATTTTTACCGCAGTATCTTCTTTATGAAAGAAGCCCTAAGCGGCGATTACGAAGATTTAGAAAATGAGCCTCTCATCAAGGATCAGAAAGACAATTTGCAAATGCTTGTAGATACAGGCAGCTCTGCGGCTTTGATGGAAGACAGGCATTATCAATTGCCAAATCTAAAAATTAGTCACAAGCATGCTGATGTATTGAAGCGCTACAAGTTTCAAATGAAGCTAAATGGCTATAGCTACACCAGCAATTTGGATGAGTTGCAAGGCATGGTAACCAATAATATCTTGCGCACTTTTGTAGCCAGCATTTTACAAAGCGATCGTGTGCGCTTTAGCAAAGTGCAACGCAATGTACGCCTGATGTTACTTGTGCCTAATATTTACGACATGCGCCAAGTGAATAAGGTACAGCGCAGTCTTAATCAAATATTGAGCGATTTAGCTGCCAATGAATTTGCAGGCCGCATCAAGCATTGGGAAGTACTAACCATTAGCGAAAGTGATGCAGCTTTTATTGGCTATATGAGTAAACCAGAAAGCGTTGTGCAGCAAAACAGCGACTACGTAATTGTAGATGTTGGTAAAGGCACAACCGACTTTAGTATTTTGCACACAGGTGCTAGCAATAGCTTTGACTTGCAGCCGATTTACAGAAATGGTTTTGCTGGTGCCGGCAACCTTATCACGCATGCCATGTTTGAAACTGTTGTTCATTTTATTCGCGAGCATAGCGCAGGTGCAAATACACTAAGTTTTATTCGCGAAAAAATTATTGCTATGCTCGATTCAAACGATTTAGCATTTAAGAATAGTTTTTTTGAACAAATTGAGCGCTTAAAATTTGATTTTCGCGCAGACAATGCCGAGCAAATTAAAGCGCAGTGGTTATCAGTACGTACTGGCGATTTTAATTGGGGCAATATTGCCGAAAAAGATGCATCAGGCGATATCATCATTAGTTTGCTCCGACAGTTATCTCACGGAGCAGATTTCTATGGTTATATCAACGATGTATGTGAAGCCATTAGCGAAAAGATTGTTTCACATTTGGAACTAGTAGCACAGCACAAAACTAATTTCAATTGTGCCGGCGTTGTGTTGACGGGCAGAGGCTTTTTGTTTCAACCTTTAGCACAATTGGTGCGAAGTAAGATTGGCCGCGTTATTACAATAGATGCAGCACGCATAGACATGCTTGTTGGCAACGAATTGAAAGATGTATGTATCAAAGGTGTATTTGATAGTAGTATCAAAATCAATGCAGAAGCTGTTGGCCATCCCATACAGATTATCAAAGCAGGTGCGGCTCAAGTTCAGGCAAATGTTTCTGTTAGTGGCGTACAACAAAAGGCGGGTAATTGGATAGACCGTTGGTTTTTTCGCAGCATAGAAAATGAAATGAAGGCTGCGAAGAAATTAGTAATTCAAGATAGCCAATTGCAAACAAGTACGCTTGCTAATAGCACCATGGCTATAGGATGTACCATGTATAAAGTTGGCAGCCAACGTTTACTTGCAGACTTGCAAGAAGGTATACACAGTGTAAGCATAGACTTTACAAATGATGGCTACAAAGTACGCCGTATGCTTGGCAGTACAGTAGATTGCGTAGTGCCGCTTGTTTTGGTGGAAGATTATACAAGCAGCGATCAGCGCATGGTCATTCCAAGTTTATTCCCAAATTATATGCAAGAAGCCCATGTGCAAAGTATGCGTGCTGATGTGCAACGCGCTGCAATCATGCCTGCAACAGGTATAGTTATGGACAATCCTGTTTCACCAAATCCGAATAACGATCTCTATTTCTAAAACATCGATACGCAATGAAAAAATTATTGTTCATTTTATTGACACTAGCAGTTTGGCAGGCTAATGCACAGCACAATAGCTTAAGCCTAGATGGCTATACGCAAAATACTGTGCTATTTACCGATGGTAATTCTGCCTTGATTATAGCAGGTGGCGATACCACACCTTTAAGCACTGTTCAAAATGGTTCGGCAATTATGATTAGTCCGCGTGATACTGCAAAAGCAAATGCTGCCTTGGCTTTGAGTGACAAAAATATTCAAACTATTATTGGGCAATACCAAGCTAAGTATGGTGCAATAGGTGCTGCAAGTTTACTGTTTAATCGTGCCAAAGAACTTGGTGGCTTGATGTTTTTGGTAGAAGATACGCATGGTACAAGCGCGGCAGTTGATACCGTACCTAAACAAGTTGCTGTAGATGATGCACTTCCAGAAACTACTACACAGACCTCAACAGGATTTTTATCTACTTTGCCAAATTGGTTGTGGATACCATTTGCTGCACTATCTGCTTTATTGCTCGGTTTGTGGCTGATGGCACGTGGTAAAGGCAATGCGCCTGTTCAAGTTGTAAATACTACAACAACAAGTGTAGATGCAAATAATCTCACACAGTTGCAACAAAAGATAGACGCACTCACCGCCGCGCTAGCTGCTAATAAAAAATACAGCGCTGCTTTGCAAGAAGCTATTATCACGCCAGCACGAAAAGCATTGACGAATGGGAATGATAGCGAAGCTGTACAATATGCTTTGCAAGCTTTGTATCACTTATCTGCGATAACAAATACAAATTTAGAAGCGCGTTCTACAAGTGATATTTACAATAGCAATGCGATTCAGGGCTTAAGCAACGCAAGCCAGCTTAAGGCAATTAGTATGCAAACACCAGCAGACGAAGTGCCAAAAGAAATTAAAACGCTGTTAGCTATTCTCAAACAGCATAATATCGCCGACCTGAGCGATACGGCTATTCTCGACTATAAAATTGTAAACGTCAGTAGCTAAGTCGCATGAGGCAAATTCTTGCAGGTCTTTTTGCACTTGGATGCATCGCTGCCAACGTAGTGTGGGGTAGTGCCATAAGCACTTTACTTACTGTGGCTATTGTAGCTAGCGTGGTTTACTATTTGCTCCAGCTTCGTATAGAGCAGTTTATCAATGCAAATTATCAGCAAGGTGCAAGTATCGATTTAGATCTTGCGATGTTGAGGCAAAAGCAAAAATTAAATGCCATTGCCGCACTGTGCTTACTAGCGATTGTTTTCGTCGTGGCTTTAATAACAGTCAAGCGCACAGTAAATCCTACTAAACAAGATGCTTGGTTCAATAATATAGATCATCATAGCGTAGCGCATATTGCCACAGCATTTACTAACACGACTAGCTTGCTTGTACCAGGTACTGACAGCGCCTACGGCAAAATTAGCTTTAGCATCAACGGCGATAATGGCAGTATAAAATGCAACGATGTTTATGAACCAATCTTTAAACGTCTTGAAACAGATGATAACAAGATATTGCATCAGCCTATCAACAATATTTTTCAAGAAAGTTTTGCTGAAAGCTTCACCTTAAAAAATAGTACAACAAGTATTGTTGTGCGAGTGCCAAAAGACGCAGCTGGTTTTTACACCGCAAGTATGCGTTGCACCGATGCTGCTATCTTACAAGAACTTAATTTAAGTAGTGCAGAAAATTTCGTATTGCAAGTAAAAGCACCGCCAATAAAGCGTGGCATTCGCTTATACGATTTATTGTTGGCCAATCGTACACAAAGTAATAATGCTGCTAGCGTCAATGCATATCCGCTGCTTGAACGTTTACTACGTGATATGCCTGATGTGTTATTATTAAATTCAGGACAACAAGACAATGCGCGTTATTTTCTTTTTCCAGATAAAGGCTGCTTGGATGCTGGCTACACTTTGGTGGCTGACAGCAAGCCATGCGCAGCGCAAAGGAATATCAATGCAAGCATTAAAGCAGAGCAAGCTTTTTATATTGGTTTAGGCAATTCGGGTAAACTGCTACGCTTGTCTAACAAGAATGGTAAGAAGTTATTAGCCTACGATTACCCACCGCAGTATAGTTTGCAGGGTGCGTCTGTCAATAATGAACCAAGTAGGTTTTTGCGTTTTATGACGCACAACTTCAACAAGGTATTATCAAGTAGTATTGGCGAGGGTTATTATTTTCACAACTACAATTTGCTTGCCACGGCTCAAAGCAATGCCATTGCCGATTACTATAATGGTGCAACCAACGAAGCTGTTGCATTGAGCATTACAGATCTTATCGCACAAAAGGATATCACGCTTACAACAGATGCGCCCGTTTATTTGAATACAAATGAAGCGGGTGTGCAACATGTCATACAACTTAGCGACCAAAGTGTTCACGGATTTAGCTACAATAAAATGCTTTTATACTTGAGCATTCTAGCTTTAGCCATTGCCATGTTACTTATTTTTGCGCCTGGCAAATCGCTAGAGCGTATAGAACCGGTTATTTGGGTGAGCGTTTTTTGCCTATTTGTTGTGCGATGTATTTTAAGCTGGCGCATCGCTAGCTTTCCACCATCTGAAGGTATTAGCAAATACGAGTTAGAACAAACCTTGGTAGGCTTCGACTTTCATTTTAAGTCATTGGATTTTCCGCTACCGATTAGTTTACTCTTTATTTTGTTTACAATAATTACACTCGCCGTTTATCGACTGGTGCCTCAGGTAAAAACTATACTGAGCAATTGGTTTCATAAAATCAAAGGCATAGATCAGTATAACAAGTTGCCAATTTATTTTGCAGCCTGCTTGGGCTTTTTGCTTGTTGTGCATGCGGTAAGCAGCCAAGAGGTCTTGCGTCGTATCGTGGATGTGCTACTGCCCGTATTACTTTATCTATTATTTGCTTACAAGCGCAACGCCTTATTTACGCCAAGTCACGTCAATTACGACACACAACTTCCACAGTGGCGCAATCGTTTGCAGGGTAGCTTGTATTATTTGGCCTACAATCCAAGTTTTAGCATTACACTCATTGCCGCAGCTTATTTTGCAATTACAGATCGTGGCTTCTGTATCTTGTTTTTACTATTTATATTGCTCAAGAACATTATCATCAATTTTCTTAAACGTGCCTACGAAAAAAACGACGAGCCGTTGTGGCGTATGTTATTGCGCGGCAGAAATTTTTGGATGTACGGCATCTTAGCACTTGCTGCCTATTTGTGCATTCTAGGTATTCGACCTTTGTTCTACTACATGCTGCAGTATAAGTTGGTGGTGGTTTGTGCAGCAGTTGTTATCCTTGGTTTTGCTATGTTTATCTTACAGCCAAAGCAGGCTAAGGTGTGGAAAAGCATTCTTGGATTGGCTTGTGTATTGATAGCACTTACAATCATACCATTTACGCGCAATAAAATAGATAATGCCATCACCGAGCAAATCAAACATGTGCAGTATCGCGCTAGTATTATCACGCAGCCAATTGCACAATTGCTAGAACAAAATCCTTACAGTGGATTTAGCACCAAAAAAATTATTGAAACGGCCGAAAACCAGTGGTTTATTAATACCTACTTATCTAAGCCTTACGACAATAGTCGCATTATTAATCTGCGTGCCTTTACTAAGGTTGGTGTCAATTTTAGTACCCAAACACGCGATGTTGTTGTAGCTCGATTCATTATTGGTGAATTAGGCAATTTTGTGATGGTACTCTTATTGGCAATTGTTGCCTTACCAATGCTCATTTACTTGCTATCGTATAAATTACGCAATGCTAGTGCCGAAACAGATGATGCTAGTTTGCCTCGCTTGCATCTTGGTACTTATATTGGTTTGTTGCCGCTCTTGTTTTTATTTACGGTTGCACTTTTTGTTTGGCTTACGAGCACCAATCGCTTTGTATTTTTTGGGCAAGACTTTCCGTTCTTAAGCATTACAAGCCGCATTGCTGTATTGCTGCCAATGCTTTTGTTTGCAACTACGCTTACGCAAAAGCCACAGCCTTACTTTGCGGGCAAAATTAATTTAAGTGCAGGTATTTTACGCTACGCACTTTTGCTGGCATCTATTATTACAGTAGTACTGGTAACTGGTAGAAAAAATGAATTAAATGGCGAGAGCTTTAATGCTACAGTACCAAGCGCACAGCAATTTATTGATACCGAACTGAACAGTATTTTGCAGCGCATACAACAAACTGCTGCTACACAAGGCAAACGCTATAACTATGCACAACTGATAGCTGCTTTACAAAATGATGAGCAATACAAAAGTATCAGGGGCGGCAATCTTAGCCCGTATATGACTAGCATCTTATCTCAGTTAGAGCGCGATCCTGCAATGGCAACTAAAGTAAATAGTCCACTATATATTGTGTACAACCGCGGCATGTACGAGGCTCAGTACAATAAGAGTTTGTATTTGCAATTGCCACCAGTTGAAAATCGTTTAATGTGGAATGGCAGTATTTACGAACAAGCGCAAAAAGGTGGCGATGAAGTAACACTAAATTTAGGAGGCACTACACAAATCGTGAAAGCGCCTTTTGTATATCGCAGTGCAAATGGAGCTTTGCAATTGGCTATTATGCCAGCATCATGGGTACGCGATGCAGCCGATGCAACCGCTATTGTAAGCCTTAGCAAAGATGCGCGTAAAGCAGCAACTGTTATGCACTATAGCGCAAGTCGAAAAAGCATGAAGCAGTCTGCTGCCAGTATGGCCCTTGCTTTACAAACTGGCGACGTAGCTTATGTTCAAGAAGCAGGCACAAGTTATGAGTTGGGCATAACAAGCAATAAGAATTTGTATGCAAGCAATAAATACGTCAATGGCGAGTATCGAACATTATATCCTTTGCGCAATGATAACTTTTGGATTTATCATTTTGCAAATGCAGTAAAGAGCGCTTATAGTAGCGATTCGCTTTTGCTCAACAATGTGCAGTTGAGTTTAGACTATAATTTACACAAAGATGTGCATCAAGCCATAGCGGCAACATATGGCAATGGCAAATCGCAGAATAGTAAATTTCGCTTTAGTGTAATTGCAGCCGATGGCGATGGTCGGCTATTATTGATGGATGATGTAGTGCGCAACAGGTCGGCACTAGATCCTAATGACGCATACGCTATTTACAAATTGCAACAAAAGCATTTCTTTTATAGCAATACACAAAACGAGCGCGATCAGTGGGGCAATAGTAACTTAACACATATGTATCTTGGGCCTGGTAGTAGTGTAAAGCCACTCGTGGGCGCCGTAATTGCTAGTAGCCTAAATGCAGGCTGGGAAAACCTAAGCCTCAATGCTACAATGGGCGCCGAAGCAAAAAATTATGCAGGCTTAAAGTTGGCAATACCGTGGCGTAATGTAGATGGCGAAAGTGGGGTTTACGATTATACACGTTACATCGAAAAGAGTAGCAACTATTTTCATAGTACGCTTATGTTCTTAGGTAGCTACAGTAAAGAAGCGTATCGAGGTGCTGATGGTACTTATAGCTTAGCAAACTTACTCAGCACAAAGGCAGGTAATAATAACGAAACACCTAATTTGATTTTCAATAATACGAGCTACCACTTGCCAAACTACGAAGCTGGCAAAGGTAATTGGCCACGCACTGCAGCTGAGGCAAAGAGCTTCTTTGCCAATAATAATAGCCTCGTGGCAAATGGCTTAGAGCTTAATGCTAATCTTGCTACAAAGTCTAAGACGCGCAGCAGCAAAATGGCACAAGAGCGTTCCAACTTTACTGATAGCACATTTTATGCGCGACTAAGTGCTAGCAAAAGCAGCAGCTTTTTGTGGAGTTTTCCTGAGCTTAGTACTTTCTTGCAACAAAGCCGCGAATTTAGCAGTGGCAAAAAACGCAACGAGATTCATGAGAACTTTTTGCTTGGACTGCAAACGCCAACATTGGGTGGCTCGCCTTATCGAGTAAGTGCACACAAGTTAGTTGAAATGTATGCGAGCTTGTTTACACAAAACCGCGATTACCGTGCCCATATCTTGCCACAAAAAATGCCATATACACCGTGGTTTGTGGATACCACTTGGCAGTACAACAACTACAAGCAATTTCTTGCGCAAAATGTATTTAGCGGTATGCGCAAGGCAGTACAAAGCGGCACAGCAACTGCACTTAATGGTGTAGCTACTGGCTATTTTGTGTATGCAAAAACAGGTACGATTAACGATGGCGATGCACGTAGCAGCAGGCGCTTAGTTGTGTGCATAACCGACAAAGATGTTACTCAAGCGGATAATATTGGTTCAGGCACCAAAGTATACACATTATACTTTATGACAGACGGTACAGGCGATTTTAATTGGGCACTTGTGCGGGATATTATTGCAAAAGCAGTAAATAGTAATTCGTTTAAACAATATTTTGGCCAATGATAAAACCATTTCAAATAATATTAGGCATCGTGAGTATTGCGGCTGTTACTGGCATGTACATTTTGTTTTGTACTAGCAAGAAGCAAGCTACCAAGGCGCCAAAACAAGTTGCTACTTCAACTGCGGCTGCGCAAGTACTAAAAGTAGATGCCGATAGTTTTATTGCCTTGATGAATAAAGCCTATGGATCGCTGTTAAGTATTAGCAAGCAAGGGCGGCAACTACAATTAGTAAGCAATAGTGCCAATCAAGTAAGCGCCGATATTTTTAACGGTGCTGATCAACTGTTGGGCAATCACGAAAAAGAAGGCTATACAATCAATTTTAATAATCAAACCAACCAAACCACTGCAAGCTTTGCACTTGATGGTAATTTTGCAAGCATACCAAGCGATGTGCTTATTGCCGCCATGAACAAAGCTTACGGAAGTACAAGCATACCAAAAAAATGATTAATAAAAATAATATCGTAGCCTTTGTGGCTTTTGCGTACAAGCAAAGGCGTGGTCAAGATGCGCCAGCAGAATTACTGCAAAAGTGGCGCAACCTCAGCGACGACGAAGTGCAATTGCATTTGCAAGGTTTGTTTAATACATGGCAATTTACGCCAGAGCAAGCCAATGCATTAAAACAACAATTTTTAGCGCAACAAACTGTGGTGGCTGCGCCCGCAGATAAAACCAAAGTTGCCACAAAACCTACGCCGCCCCCGCAAGCTACAGTGCTAAAAGTGCGAGGCAATAACAAGTGGCTCGGTCGCATTGCAGCATTGGTAGTGCTAGTGCCATTGGTTTATGTTGCAGTAAGGTGGTTTCAATATCAAGCCTTAAAACCGGTGTTTGCAATCACAGATAATATTGCAGTACGCAACGAAGCAACACAACAAGTGTATCGCATGGACCTAAAGCCGCCGGCAGAAACGCGCGGAGTAGCAAGTGTGCAAAGTATGAAGGCCCTTGATAACGAGGTGTATGAACGTGCTATTGATAGTACAGGTAAAATGAAGCAGCATCGTGCTGTAATACTGCCAGATGTGAGCTTTACCGACTACTTAATGAATCACTACGAAAAGCTTTACGTCAATGCTAACTTGGTGGTTGATGATCGTGCAGAATTTAATAAATACAGCAGCGCATTTAAGGGACTGAGTTATGAAGAAGCTTATGTGATAGAATTAAAATATAGAAAAGTAATTGTAAAATGCTTGCAGATGGATCATAGCATGGACGATTTGTATATTACTACAAGTTGCATGAGCACCAATAAAGCAAAAGGCCTGCAATATTTTGCAATGCAAGAACTAAAGAAAGATGCTGTGTACGGTGTAATCGCCAAAATGAATGATGGCAACTACTATAAGTTTATAGGCGATTTGCGCGCCAATAGCTACACACGTCCTGTAAAAATTGGATACAATGCTAAGCCAACCAGTGAAGACGAATTTCTAAAAGGCGATTTGTTATTTAAAGTGCAACCCAATAAAGTAAGCCTCTATACCTGCGATGGCAAACCAATGAACTACAAAAGTGTGCCCGACTCATACAATTGCGTTTCTCACTTCGAAAAAGTAGAAATTGCACCTAAGCCACAAACCGACAATATTGTTGATGACATCAGCGAGCTAGGTAAAAGCTTATTGGATAAGGCTGCAAGCCAAATAGCAGAAGGTATGAGTGAAATGATTGCTCCTGTAGATACGCCGGTAAACTAACTTGTTTTAATTTTAGTTACTATGAAACTCTTACTAGGTGCGTTTACCATTGGTCTAATTATACTTGGTACAATATGCAGTGTACTGTTGTTAGAAGTTGCTAACTTAACGCTAGTAAGTGGGCAGCTTTTAATGCTATGTTATGTTTGTGTTGGCATAATTGTTACATTTCTGCTTCGTTGGCTTCTAGGTTCCAAGTTTACCTTACAATTAAAGCGCATAGCTATTGCAGGTAAATACCTGCTAGGTATTATTGTTTTTGGAGGACTATTTACATATAGCTTTTTATTTTTCAATCAGTACAAAGTGAATAAAGTATGCCTAACAGAAACCTCAAATGTGCTTTCAGTTGGCTATGAAAAACTAAGAAAGGGTAAAACAATAACTTTTGCAATACTAAAGGTTCGCGAATTTGAAAAGAAAATGTATCTAGCTGATAGTATTCCAATAGACAAAATTCAGCGTATTGATGTGACAATTTGTGAAGGTCGTTTTGGAATTCCTTTTATTGCCGATAAGCAGATTTTTTGAACAAAGCCAATATTGCGTTGAAAGAAGCAAATGAACTGTGTTATTGGCTTGAGTTGCTACAAGAAACCAACTATATCACCAAAGCAGAATTTAAATCTATACACACTGACGGCGTAGAAATGATAAAGCTCTTAACCGCAATTGTAAAAACCACCAAAGCAAAATTAAAGCGATAAGTTTTAAGTACTACAATACAATCTCATGTGTCACAGATGCTCGTGGGCTGTCAGACTTAATTGCACATGCTTTGACATTGCTTGCAAATGGTACAGCAAGCATTGCCCACAAAACGCGTTTTGGCAACGCCCCGTTTTTGTAGACTGCCAAGATTCGGTACTGGAAAATTATGAAACGTGGTATTGTACTTATAGCAAGGGCTGTGGCGCAAAGAAAAGGTACACGAAAGACCATTGCTGGTAGTAAAGAACCACACCTCATCCGTTGCAGAAAAATCGCCGATACACATAATTTTAGTAACTTGCAAGAAGGGCGTCCACGCTAGCATGCACTAATTGATAAACGTCGGAAAATAAACTGTACATTTCTTTGTGCCTAACAAGAAATTATTAAGTAGTACTAAAATGAAATCAATAAATGAAATAATTAAACATCATCTTTCCTGTACTTTTCAAGATGAGGATGGCGACGATTTAAGTATCATACTAAATCAACCATTACAGGCTTCAGCAATCGACTTGTATGAGAAAACTAAAGGCTACAAGCTGCCGCCCACGCTGCGCGAATTATTGCTGTATACAAATGGTCTTACTTTGTTTAGTGTAGATATTTTAGCCTTAAAGTACATGCAGTACTATAGATCTGCTTGTATTTTAGCGATGCACGAATGGGGTAATGGTGATTTTACGTGTGTATCACTTGGTGGCGATTATCCAGCAGGTGCAGTGCTGTTTATGGAGCATAGCGAGGATAACCTTACTTTGATTCATAGTAGTATAGAAGAATGGGTGCTGCATGTAATACAACAAGTTGAGCAGCTAGGGGTTTATCAGCACCCAATGGATAGTGAGCAAGGCGAAGTTATAGCCGAATCTGATATAATTGATCCTTCAAATACAAATGAAGAACTAAATATTGCTGCAGACGCTATTTCACTTTCATCAATTTTAGCCTTAATGGACAACCCTATTTTGCAAAAGTTGGAATCGGAGATTGCTACCGCAATTGGTGCAAAGATTAGTTTTGAAATTAGGTTAAGGATCGCTGAGCTAGAACAAAAACAAGTGGCTCTTTCTAAGATCCCTATTGAACAGATTGTCGAGTACACTACAAATTTTCAGAATGAGATTTTAGATTTTAGCAAAAGATTTCTAGGCAATAAGCCAAATAGCGTTCTTTCTGGTGGCTTTAGCATTCGCTTTAGTATTTATTTGCTTTACTTAAGAAAAGCTGACAGCACTGGATTGCAGACTTATTTGAAAAGGCTACAGATGCCAGGTGTTACAAAGTTTGTTAAGGAGCTCCAAGCCATATACAACGCTATACAGTGCTAGCGTAATTTCCAAGAAATATCTAGCACCTCCATTCTCCATTTTCAATTTTCCATTAAAAAAAACTACTCCCTAAACTTCACCACATTATCCCAATTCGCCTTAATAACGATGTCTGTTTTGCGGCGCTCTACATACTCAGCTTGTTGCTTGCCGCCAAAGTAGCTGCCGTTATCCCAAACGTCGTTGCCATTAGTATCGTGTATCAGCACGAGTTGATAGTTGCCTGGATTGAGCATAGGAAATTTTACCACATTATTGCGTACAGCAATGCTGTTCAGTTTTTTATCGCCTTGGTAGAGGACTAGAATTTTATTTACAGTGCTACTATCGTTGACGTTTACTTGCAGGCTGCCGAAATCGCTTTGCTTTTTTGTGCGAAAGCTAAATTTTGCACCTTTTATTTTGCTCGTATCAACAGCAAAAGAATCTAAGAGTTGCAATTGATACACAGTATCTTGAATCCAATCAAAATTCATGCGTACCATATTGGCTGCACTGTCGTATTGTACAATGCCCGTTTCGTCTAGCAAACCATCTGCGCCATACAAACGAATTTTACTGAGGTCAATATATTTCAAGGGTTGCTTAAATACGATTTCTAAGTTTTGGGTGATATCAAAGCTGCGTTTTTTTATGTCAGCAGTATCTACATTAATATTAATACGCTCCTTTGCACGGGCACCGCTTGCTGCTTTCGCAGTATCTGGCACTTGACTAATACTACGAATCACAATTGGTGATTTCAAGTTGGCGGTAGGCAAAACTGTACTGGGTAAAAATCCAATACGCTCGGTAGGCATGTCTAGCAGATAATTATAGTTTTTATCGCCAATGGTGTATAAATAAAATTCTCTATTGGGTAAGTTCTTAAATACAAACTTGCCTCCACCATCTACCTTAATTGCATACATAGGCTTAGTGCGCACAATATCGCTATCGCTTGTAATATTGGTGTACAAGCAAACCCATGCGCTTGTATCGGGCTTGGCATTATGCGCTTGCAAAACTTCCCCACTTAGTGTCAAGCTGTCTAAGCTCTCGCCTGTGCTAAAGCAAAAACTTACGTCTTGCATCGCATTGCCTTCATTAATATCTGTAATCGTATTGCCAAAACTTATTCTGTAAGTCGTATTCGGCTCAAGCATCGTATCGTCAAGTTCTACCTCAAAACCGCGCTTTGTTGCACGTACATTTGGCTTGCCCTTCAAAAAAGGTGTGGAACTCACTGCAACTTTGCTGGCAACAATTTTCTCGTCAAAGTCAAACTGTATTTTACCACCTTTAAAATTGCGTGCGCTATCAGCAAGGCTTCTACTCGCAATTGTAGGCGGCGTCGCATCGCTAGGGCCACCCGTTGGCGCCATCACATTGGCACAACTCGCCAAGAGTAGCACAAATAGTGCTAGTAATATGTGCTGTAGTTTTTGCACTCGGGCAAAGATAGTTGCTGCAAGGCATGGCATCGGCTTTTCACAATGTTTTAAACCATTATTATACATCCAAGCCATGCCGCTTTTATTTTCTACCTTTACAGCGCATGTCTAACGCCAATTTGCGCCCCGATAGCGACAACCCAGCAGTTGATCGCGAGTTCGAGAATAGCATCCGCCCCGGTAGCTTAGAAGATTTTAGTGGACAACCGCAAGCTATTGAAAACATCAAAATTTTTATCAAGGCAGCCAATATGCGTGGCGATAGCCTCGACCATACTTTGTTTCATGGCCCTCCAGGTTTAGGTAAAACCACCTTGAGTCGCATTATTGCCAACGAACTAGGTGTAAGCATAAAAGAAACAAGCGGCCCCGTTATAGAAAAACCTGCCGACCTCGCAGGCTTACTCACCAGCTTGCAACCACGTGACGTATTGTTTATCGATGAAATTCATCGCCTAAGCACAGTAGTAGAGGAGTACCTCTACAGCGCAATGGAGGATTTTAAAATAGACATCATGATAGACAGCGGCCCCAATGCACGCTCTATTCAAATTAACTTAAATCCATTTACGCTCGTTGGTGCTACTACACGCAGTGGTTTGCTAACCGCGCCAATGCTAAGTAGGTTTGGCATCAAAACACGCCTCGAGTATTATCCTAAAGATGTATTGCAACGCATAGTATTACGTAGTGCAGGTTTGCTTAATGTAAAATGTACGAGCGATGCTGCGATGGAAATTGCTGGACGTAGCAGAGGCACGCCGCGCATTGCCAACGGATTGTTGCGCCGTATGCGCGACTTCGCGCAAGTACTTGGAGATGGTATCATCAACATGGATATCGCTGAGCACGGTTTAAGGGCTTTGCACGTTGACATGTATGGCTTAGATGAAATGGACAATAAAATTCTTACCACGCTGATAGATAAGTTCAAAGGCGGACCAGTTGGTATCAATAATATTGCCACAAGTGTGGGCGAGGAAGCAGGTACGATAGAAGAAGTGTACGAACCTTTCTTAATTCAAGAAGGATTTTTATTGCGCACACCGCGAGGCCGCGAAGCAACAGACAGAGCTTATAAACACTTAGGTAGAGAGCGCAAGGGTGGGGCTACGCCTGATTTGTTTGCACAGTAGCACGCTTCATAATCACCGTTTTTTTAGGCTTAGCGAGCTTATATTTGTAGCCATTATGCGCATAGCACTTGTTTTTATTGCATTATTTACTACAGCATCACTCTTTGCTCAAAGCAGCTATCAACGCGAAAGCCGCAGTTGGCACAATCGCAAACCTAATGCCGCTTATTGGCAGCAAGATGTTCACTACAAAATAGATGCCCGCATCGACGAAGGCGAACATTTGATTGATGCTACAGAGGAACTAAGCTATACCAACAATAGTCCAGACGAATTGGCATTTGTGTATTTTCATATCTATCAAAATGCCTTTATTAAAGGCAGTTATTTAGAGCAACTATATCAGGCTAATAAAGTACTTACCTATCACGGCAAACGCACTGGCGAAGGTATGGGCACCGTTGTAGAAAGTGTACAAAGCAATGGCGCTCCACTAAAAACAGAGTTGGATAATACCATACTTAAAGTTTACTTGCCACAGCCATTAAAACCTGGTGCAACAACTACATTTACAATCAAGTTCAAAACCTATTGGGATAACGCTAGCATTCGCCGTCGTATGGCTGCTTACAATGCTTATGGCTTTGCACATTACAATGGCGTACATTGGTATCCACGTATTAGCGTTTACGACAAAAAGAAAGGCTGGGATACCGACCAACATCTCAATAAAGAATTGTACGGCGACTATGGAATTTTTGAAGTTAACCTCAACTTTCCGAGTAACTACATTGTAGAAGCTACTGGCCAATTGCAAAATATGCAAGAAGTAATGCCGCCGGATTTGTATCAAAAATTGCAAATCAAAAATTTTGCCAATAAACCATGGGGCGAAAAACCAAGTGAAATTATTCCGTACAAAAAAGGTGAACGCAAAACATGGCGCTATCGTGGTGTAAACGTGCACGACTTTGCGTTTACTGCCGACCCAAGTTATCGCATTAGTTACGATACAGTTTATGGTGTGCAATGTGTGGCTATCGTACAAGAATCGCATGCTAGTCGTTGGCAAAATGCAAGTGAGTACGTTACTAAAATTATCAAAACCTTTAGCGACGATTTTGGCATGTACGAATACCCAAAAATCGTAGCAGCAGATGCCAACGATGGTATGGAGTATCCAATGATTACATTAGATGGCGGCGGCGACCCAGACTACCGCGGTTTATTGGTACACGAAATTGGCCACAATTGGTTTTACGGTATGATAGGAAATAACGAAACCTATCGTGCAGCATTAGACGAAGGCTTTACGCAATTCCTTACTGGTTGGGGCTTGCGTCGTATAGATGGCAATGTAGAAATAGCTACGCCAGATAGCCGCAAATATGTAGAAAAGCATAGACATAAAATGGAAGTGCTCGACGATAATTTTATGACGCGTTATACAAGCGAGGCTTTGCGTGGCGACGATAAAATGCTTAACACACATAGCAATGATTTTAATAGTGCCATCGCTCACGAAAATGGGTATAGCAATGTGTATTTCAAAACTGCTACCATGCTCAACAATTTGCAGTATGTGCTTGGCGATAGTTTGTTTTTAAGTGCTATGCAACACTATGTAGAAAAATGGAAATTCGCTCATCCATATTTTGAGGATTTTAGAGAAGCCATTATCGAACATACACATGTAGATTTAAACTGGTTTTTTGACCAATGGTTGGAAACAACAAAAACCATCGACTACGAAGTAACAAATGTGCGCAAAAGTACAACTAGCAAAGGCGCACAAACAGTAACGCTTACACGCAGTGGCGAAATGCAAATGCCAATTGATTTGACGATTACTGCAAAAAATGGTAGTCAATACAGCTATCATATTCCAAACACAAACACGTTTACTAAGCGTACCGATGCAACAGTATTACCACATTGGTACGGCTGGCATATTCTAAATCCTACGTATAGTTTTGATGTACAAATTCCTTCAGGTATTAAGTATGTACATATCGACACTAGCGCTCGCTTAGCGGATGTTGATTTAGCAAATAATGCATTTGCAACGGGCTTCCGTCGTAATCCAAATACTCGCAGCGAATTCGACTATGGTTTGCGCAACCCGCCTAACCGCAGACAAGAAGTAACATTTTGGCGTCCTGATGTTTGGTGGAATCCAATTGACGGTGCTAAGCTTGGCTTGCACGCCGAAAGTAGCTATCTCAATACACGTCGTAAGTTCGATGCTAGCGTGTGGTTCAATACTCACCTGGGTGTCAATAGTGCGCGCACAGCCGAAGGTTTAGGTACTTATACGAATACAAATATTATAGACTACACATTCACCTACGAAACACCAATCACTAAGCTTAGTAAAAAACTAAACGTTGGTATGCACTTCCGCAATATTGACCAAGTTAATAAAAACAGCATCTACTTTACATGGACGCCTAATGCCAAGCATGCTATTCGTTTAGAGGCTACTAACTTGCATCGTGGTTATCGTCAAAGTTTTGCCAACTACGAAGACGAGTGGAGTAGTTATTTTGGCTCTGCGTTAGATACCATCAACTACATGAACAATTTTGTGCAGCTAAGTTGGAATACTACCGTACGCAACTTACGCAGTACAAACACCATTAGAACAGCTGCACGCACAAGTGTACCTGCCTTTGGCGGACCAAGTTACAAAGGCTTTGACTACGCTTACTTACAAGCAGAATTAATACAACGTCGAGCCATAAAGAAATTTGATTTGAGTTGGCGCTTATTTGCACGCAGTGGTTTTGGCAGCAATGTGCCAAATGAAAGCGCGCTATACTTAGCTGGTGGCAATGGCGAAGAAGCCGTTGAAAATAAATATACACGCACAGCCTATGTAAGCAGTGCTACCTACAATCAAACGCAGCTTAATAATTTTAGCAACTTACACATTGGAGGCGGCTTAAACTTACGCGGCTATACTGGCTACTTTGCAGTTGACGCAGATAGCGCTGGCAGCCTTTACACAGCTTACAAAGGCAATTCTGGCGCAGCACTTAATGCCGAGTTAGAGTTTGATAAATACATCAAATTCCGACCAAAGTTTACACGCAATTGGTTACGCATGGATACATACATTTTTGCTGATGCAGGCGTTGTAAGCCCTACGCCATTTAATGCAGCGCAAATATTTACGCTACAAACGAATACGAATCTAAGCACCGCTCCACGCCTTCGTGCCGATGCAGGTCTAGGTGCTGCACTAACCATCAAGCAATGGGGACGCTACGAAAAAGCAGAGCCACTTACAATTCGTATTGATTGGCCACTATTTGTAAATACCTTACCAAGCGGTTATGCCTATAATTACTTGAGTGCACGTCGTTGGGTTATTGGTGTCAACAGAGCATTTTAGGATATTCAGCAAGCTTTTTTTCGCAGTTGGAAATTGCACAAAGCGCAACAGAGTAGCCACCAAATTTCAATAAGTTTTTTAGCGCAAGTATTCGCAAAGCATCACACCACTACTTAGTTTCCTTAGTGCCTTAGTGGTAAAAAAATATGTTACACCTTGGCGCCCTGCGTGTAACCTTTGTTCTTTGCACTTAGTCATTGCACCAAGTGCCACAAAGTAGCTACCAAATTTCAATAAGTTTTTTTAGCGCAGGCATTCGCAAAGCATCACACTACTACTTAGTTTCCTTAGTGCCTTAGTGGTAAAAAAATATGTTACACCTTGGCGCCCTGCGCGTAACCTTTGTTCTTTGAACTTAGTCATTGCACAAAGCGCAACAGAGTAGCCACCAAATTTCAATAAGTTTTTTAGCGCAAGTATTCGCAAAGCATCACACTACCACTTAGTTTCCTTAGTGCCTTAGTGGTAAAAAAATATGTTACACCTTGGCGCCCTGCGCGTAACCTTTGTTCTTTGCACTTAGTCATTGCACAAAGCGCAACAGAGTAGCCACCAAGGTCCACAAAGTTTTTTTGCACTCTTTGCGAAAAACTTCGCGCCCTTCGCGGTTAAACACACCCAAACCCAAACACAAACCCACGCCCTATTCACGCCCTATTCACGCCCTATTCACGCTATTCACTCGCACTATTTAAGTCTTTGTTTCCTTTGTTACCTTTGTGGTTGAAGAACCGCACACAATTCATGCAATCGCCATCCATCACCATTCGCCCCGCACAACTTTCCGACTGCCCAGCCATGATGCAGTTAATTCGTGAACTAGCACTGTACGAGCGTGCACCTGAGCAAGTTACAGTTAGCATGGAAACCTTTATTGAAAGTGGTTTTGGCGCATCGCCTGTTTATTGGGCATTTGTTGCAGAAAAAGACGATGCTATCGTTGGCTTTGCACTTTGCTACATACGTTACAGCACATGGAAAGGTCCACGCTGCTACTTGGAAGACATCATCGTTACAGAAGAACATCGCGGCGCAGGCATTGGCAAATTGTTGATGGACGAAGTTATACGCGATGCAAAAGAAAAGCAATTCACGGCTGTGGTATGGCAAGTACTCGAGTGGAACGAACCTGCAATCAACTTCTACAAAAGATACAAAGCCAATTTTGATGCAGAATGGGTTAACTGTGCTGTAGAACTACAATAAATAGAATTGCTGTAGCTTCGTTGCAAATATTTGAACGTAATGCAACAAGAATATATACAAGCCAACCTTCAACATTGGAATAGCAATGTGCAAGCGCATATCGATTCTGCATTTTACGACATGCCCGCTTTTTTACAAGGCAAGAATATGTTGCGCGACATCGAGCTTGCTTTATTGGGCGATGTAAAAGGTAAACGCATATTGCATTTGCAATGTCATTTTGGGCAAGACAGCATTTGTCTGGCACGCATGGGCGCAAGTGTTGTTGGCATAGACTTTAGTGAAGAAGCCATTAAGCAAGCCAATGCGCTAGCACAACAGTTACAAGTAGATGCACAATTCATTCAGTGCGATGTGTACGATACTTTGCAGTATATCAACGAACAGTTTGACATGGTGTTTACCAGTTACGGCACCATAGGGTGGCTGCCTAACTTACAACCTTGGGCTCATGTGGTTGCCAATGCACTAAAGCCGGGAGCTAGATTTGTATTTGTAGAATTTCATCCTGTGATGTGGATGTACGACAACGACTTTACCAAGCCTACCTACTGCTACAACAGGGCCGAAGCAATAGTAGAAACAAGCTCTGGCAGTTACGCCAATAAAGATGCAACGCAGCAAACATCCTGCATCACCTGGAATCATGGCATTGGCGAGGTTGTTACAGCATTACTAGCAGAAGGGCTACAACTCACGCATATGCAAGAATATACTTACGCTCCTTACAATTGTTTCGCACACAGTAAGCAAATTGCAGAAAATAAATTTATTGTAGAACACTTTGGTGAAGTTATGCCGCTTACATATAGTTTGGCTTGTCTAAAGGTTATTTAATGGACAATGAATAATTGATAATTGACAATGGATAGTTGAAAATGGATAATGTTTGCTCTCCTATAAAATTAACAATCAACAATCAACAATTGAACAATTCAACAATTGAACAATTCAACAATTGCAACAGCCCTTTGCGACGCAGAAGCATTAGGGATGTGCATCCCGCCCAAAGCGGGACAACAGTTTAGCAATGCAACCAACCATCCTCAATACAAGCTATCCTTAATCACATACAAATACTTATACGCTTTATGTTCCTGCGACAATTCGTAGCCAGGTCTATCCATAAAGGCTGCAATCCAAACCTCTTGTTTTTCTAAACTATCTAGTGTTGCTCTACTTGGCGGGTATTGATTAGCAATAAGTCGTCTGTTATAATACTCAACATCTATATCATTAAACGGCGGCATGTTAAATACGATATTAATATTACTTGGTATACGCTGTTCAAGGTTTTGGTAATATTTGCTATTATGTATCGCCTGTTTGCGTATGGGGTCATTGCCATGTTTATCCTTACTATTACGTGGATTATTGATTACGAATAATATGGGTAGTACAAGTAAATAAGACCATGGTTTGAATTTCAAAAACTTCAATCCTTCAAAAACCGCAAGAGCCGCAAAAATGAAACCAATAGGCGCTACAATAAATACATAAGTAGACATTCTTGTTTGCACAATTATAGAAAAGAACGCGTACACCAAAACATAGCTTAGCGTTAGCATCCAAGCAAGTGTTTTGTTGTAGCTGTCGCGATACTTAGTTGCTAGCATAATTCCTACAAGCATTAATATCCATATACCGTTGCCATAGTACACATCGAATCTTTCAACATAAAACAATGGGGTAGTTTTATGTCCCTCTAAAGTCTGTGTTACATGCTTGGCATTGTAAGCAAATTCGTATACTGCCTCTTTATTAAATCGCGAAAGGATATATAGCTGCCAAGGCGCTGCCACGGCAATACAAACAAGTAAGCTTTTTATGGTATCGCCCGCTACTTGCCAATTTTTGCTTTGCCTTAATTGAAGCAATGCATAGATACCCATTGGCGCAAATACGAGTAAACCGACCAGCCACTTATTAAGTATCGCCGCGCCTGCGAAAATGCCAATCAGATAAACCCACTTTCGCGCATGACTGCTAGCAACATACTCGCACAAAGCCCATAAGCTGGCGCCCACATAAAAGCAAAAGGCTATATCGTTATGATCCATGCCCAAATAGCCGCTCGTAAGCTCTAATTGGTAATGCGACACCGCATAAAACAAACTTGCAAGTAGCGCTAAACGAACTTCTTTTGTGTACAAGAGCGCCATTCTGTAAATCATTGGCAAAAGCAAAGTGCCCATTAATACACTAGGGTAGCGCACTGCATAGGCAGTATAGCCAAAGAGTTTTATACTCAGCGCCATTTGCCACATAAACAGTGGTTGTTTATGCACCCATATATGATTGCAACACCATAAAGTGTAATCGTGTCCATAAAGTGTATTCCGATGCAGCAGTGGCATTAGTGGGTTGCTTGCAAAATTACTTGCCACCAATGCATGAAACTTCTCGTCCCAGCCATGTAAAAACGGATCCAGATGCGCATAAAATATGCGTAAAGCAAAGCCAAGCACAATTATGCCTATCAGCCGTTTATCCTTCACACTAGCAAGGTAAATAATTTAGTTAATGGATAATGGAAAATTGATAATGGAAAATGTATCAATCCCTAAATATTACGCTCCACTATAACCATTGCAGTCTGAATAGACTCTTTGAAAAAAGTGCAATAGTACTTTGCCGTGAAAAAGCATTAAGGATGTGCACTTGCACTAACTGGACAACAAGCAACCATTCAACAATTGAATAATTCAACAATTCAACAATTGCAACAGCCCTTTGCGACGTTGAAGCATTAGGGATATACATCCCGCCTTTGTGGGACAGCACTCACCCATTCAACAATTGAACAATATAGCAATACAACAATATAGCAATTCAACAATATAGCAATTCAACAATACCCCTAGTAAACCTTCACCACCAATACAAACTCCTTCAACATTTTCAGTTGCTCGCTTTGGCTCAGGCTTGGCATTTTGCTGCTAGGGTTTAGCTTAAGGCTATCTACATCATTCAAGTATTGTTTTAACTTACTGCTCTTCAAAGCATAAGTAATACCCACGCCAATACTTTCTTTGCTATTAATTACGGCAATTACATTGCCCTTAGCATCAAACACAGGGCTACCACTTACACCAGGGCCACTTGGCAGCTCTAATTGGTAGCGGCTACTATCGTCATCTCGGCCACTTTCGCTACTGATATAGCCGCGGTTGTACACAATACTATTTTTAGGATAACCAACAGTAAATACATTCTCAGCCATATTGCTTGTATAGTTACCTACCGTATAAGGCACATCATACACCTTACTAAAGCGCACCTCGTCGTCTATTACTTTTAGTACCGCCACATCCAACTCACGATTAATGCTTACCACTTTAGCCTTATGGCCAATATTATCTGCGGTAAATATATAAGCCTGACTGCCCTTGTCTACCACGTGTGCGTTAGTAATAGCATAGCCATTATTATTTAATGCAAAGCATGTTCCGGCGCTACGCTCATCACCCTCTGGCTGCTCTGGTATAATTTGTTCAAACTTACTATCAAGTGCATTTTGCTTTACAGCAATCGCATTCACGTCCTTTTTTGTTTTGCGATAAAGCTCCTGCATTTGACTCGTCATCGCACGCTGATAATAGTTCTTAGTAAACATCGCAGTACCAACGCTTGCTAGCACAGCCACACTTGCAGCTACGCTTGCAATTTTCCAATACTTATTTACATGCACCTGCATGCTATTGCTAATACGTTTTACCATACCGCTTTGCTCAGCCTTAATGCTAGCAAGCTGTGTTTGCACCAATTGCTTAGCTGCTTGGTGATTCACCATGCGTACAAAAGCTTTGTGCTCGCGGTACAAGCGGCGTAGCTCAGCACTATCTTCAAGGCTTGCCTCAAAGTGCTCGCGCTCCTCCACACTCATCTCGCCGAGGTGGTAGCGCTCTATCCATTCTTGTATTTGTTCGTTATTCATTCTCTTTTTTGTTTTTGCCAAATGCAGGCCTTGAGCTTGCACTTGTTTTGTCAAAAAATATTTTCTTCAACCTTGTTAGGCATTTATACTTCTGGGTTTTTGCATTATCAGCATTAGTGTAACCATAGTCTTCACTTATCTGCTGCATGCTCTTGCCTTCAAAATAAAAAGCCTTCATCAACGATGCGCAAGGTTCACCTAGGTCAACCAAGCTATGTTGTAGTGCGTTCAGGTCGGTTTCCTTTTGCAAAAAATCCGCCACATCCAATTGTACATCAGCCGTATTATCTAGCTCCTCGTCAAGCGTGGTTGTGTAACGTGTTCTGGTTTTCTTTAGCCAAAGATTACGCGCTACACTAGTGATATACGTATTGATGCGGCATTGCAAGTAAATGCCCTCACCACTGCATTTTTCGTAGAACAAAGTGGCAGCTTCCTGAAAAACGTCCCAAGCCTCATCCTCGTCGCCTTGCATCTTTATTACCATCTTCTTCGTGGTAACAAAGCAATGCTTATACAACCATTCCAAGCCTTGTTTATCGCCACGAGCTATCGCCTCAAGTATCGGCTGTTCGTCGCTATACGATGTCAGTAGCACCATCATTAATGCTCAAAGTTGCAAAAAGTAACCGTCACTTCCTTAACATTCACCTTAAATTTTACCTAAGAGCTTGATTATGTGTGGTTTTTATTTTTTTTTAATGGGGCAACTGCCAGGCTTTTTTGGGCCTGTCACCGCGCTATTCGTTGCAAGTGTCCGCCCTGCTGGCGGCCAGCTTTCCACTGCTATCGCTGTTGCAGCCTAGGTTCAGCATTGCTACGTACAAAAAGCCAGTGTTACAAACAATTGATATACAATTATTTATAAACAGTCTACAGGCAAAAAAAACTTTTTTTGATTTTTGCAGTAATTTTTGGGTTACCTTTTATTTCCTTCTGGTATTAATGGCATAACAATTAAAAATTAAAGTAAAAGAAATGAAAAATGTTTTGAAAGTAAGCGTATTCGCTTTGGCATTGGGTGTATTTGCAAGCTGCGGCGAGACTGCTAACGAGGCTTCAACAACAACTCCTGCAGAAACAACAACTGCAACTCCTGCTGGCGATAGCGCTACAAACGCTGCTGCAACTGCAACTGGTGCTGCTAACGCTGCTGCTGGTGCTGCAACTGCTGCTGGTGCTGCTGCTGTAGAAGGTGCTAAGGATGCTGCTGGTAAGGTTGTAGACGGTGCTGCTAACGCTGCTAACGCTGCTGCTGGTGCTGCTAAAGAAGCTGGTGCTAAGGCTGTTGAAGCTGGTGCTAAAGCTGTAGAAGCTACTAAAGATGCTGCTGCAGATGCTACAAAGAAGTAATTCTTAATAAAACAAAGCAAAGCAAAAAGTAATAAGGGCCGCATTCTCACGATTGCGGCTTTTTTTTGCACATGCTCTTACCTGCATCTGGCTTTTAATATCTTGATGCTGCTGCAGATTGCCTTTGTTTACTAATCTCTTTACTTCTAACCCCACATTTCCTCATAACCATTTTTGAGAAACTTTGATGTATTCACCAAAAATTCACCTAAATACACGGTTACCTTTTGTTCAAAGCAGTATTAATGGTAATTACATTCAAAAATTAAGTAAAAAATGAAGAACACATTAAAAGTAAGTCTTTTCGCAATCGCTCTTGGTTTATTCGCTTCTTGCGGTGATCAAGCTGCTACTAGTACAGATGCAACAACAACTCCAGCTACTAGCACAGAAGCTAATGCTACTCCAGCTACTCCAGCTGAAGGTACAACTGCTGCTCCTGCTGGTGATTCTACTGCAAACACTGCTGCTGCTCCAACAAACACAGCAAATCCTGCAGATAGCGCAAACGCAAAGAAGTAATTTTTTGAGAAGCTAGCATAAAAAAAGCCTGTGGCAATCGCCATGGGCTTTTTGCATTATAGTACGCATGGCCCAATCATGACTTTGCCCACTATATCCACATTTTCCTTCGGTATTTTGGCAAATTCCTCCTAACTTTGCGCCTCATTTTAACCGCCAAGCTCGCTTCTGGCTGTAGCAATACACACCAGAATCCACAGTAGTAGCGAGCAAGGCACAAAAAAAAACACTACACAGGTATGACAAAGCATTACGAGCTGATGATCATCTTTACGCCAGTGCTCAGTACAGACGAGCTAAAGGCGGCAACGAATGGCATTGCCAATTTTCTAAAAACAAACGGCGCGGAAATCGAAGGCGAAGACACATGGGGTCTTAAAAGCCTAGCTTATCCAATCCAAAAAAAGACAACAGGTTTGTATTATGTGGTAAACTACAGTACAAGCGGCAACTTTAACCACAAGCTAGAAACACAAATGAATCGCGACGAAAGCATTCTTCGTCACATGATTACAGTGTTAGACAAGCATGCGGTAGCTTACAACGATCGTAAGCGCAAAGGCATTAAGGTAGAGCCTAAAGTTAAAGCTACTTCTAACGAAACCACTGAAACTGAAGCATAATGGCACAAGACGTAAAGTATATGAATAGCAGACATTTAGAAAATCGCCCTAAAAAGTATTGCCGTTTCAAAAAAATGGGCATTGGCTACATCGACTACAAAGACGGCGAATTCCTTAAAAAGTTCATCAACGATCAAGGTAAGCTTTTACCCCGCCGTATTACAGGCAACAGCCTAAAGTTCCAACGTAAAGTGGGTACTGCAGTAAAAAAGGCACGTCAAATGGCTATCTTACCTTATTTGGGAGATCTTATCAAATAAAATTCTTAAGCACACTTAAAATTTCATCACAACATGCAAGTTATTTTAATTAAAGATATAGATACCCTAGGCCAAACCAACGAAGTAGTAAAGGTAAAACCAGGGTACGCACGCAATTTTCTAATACCTCAAAAGTTCGCTATCGAAGCAAGCGCAGGCAACCTAGCAGTAGTTAATCAAAAAGTAAAAGCAGCTCAAAAGAAAGAAGCTGCATTACTAAGCGCTATTGCAGATGTTTCTGCTAAGCTTAAGGACGGTGCACTAAAGGTTACTGCTAAGGCTGGCGAAGGCAATAAGTTGTTTGGTTCTATTACCAATACGCAACTTGCACGCGCCGTACGCGAGCAAAAAGGCTACGAAATCGACCGCAAGCGCATTTCTATTATAGACGAGGTTAAAACCCTTGGTACATTCAAAGCTCATATCGACCTTGGCCAAAGCGAGCCAGTAGAAGTAGAGTTTGAAGTTGCTGCGGAAGCTTAATCAAGCATAACAATTCTTCAGAAACCTGCATTTATATCCTAAATGCAGGTTTTTTTATGCCAAGAACCAACGAAATTAACAATTGCGGCGTCTTTCTGTTAAACGTATTTGGCTATTTCAATATTTGTTGTATTTTTAACAATTGAAATTCGCCTGTCGAAGAGCAATAACATTTTAGGTATTTAGATTATGAAAAGAATTGTATTTTTTTTGTGCGTGTTGATGGTTAGTACGAGTGCCTTTGCACAGTATTGTACACCTACTTACAACAGTGGGTGTAGCAGTGCCGATTTCATTAACAACTTTACCGCTACTGGTGGTATGGGTATCAACATTAGCAACCTCAATACTGGGTGTAATGGTTTGCCGCCAAGCAATACTATCGTATTGCCGCTTACTGTTGCAGAATTCCCAGGTGGATTAATCAATATTACTGTTCAGTCTGGCAGTAGTTGGGGTCAGGGTTTTCGTATTTGGGTAGATTGGAACAACGATCTTTTGTTTACACCAGGAGAAAGTGTTTGGAATTCAAGTAGCTCAAGCACTGCTTTACAAACTGGTTCTTTCATGGTGCCAATGTCGTCTGCAATAGGCAACTTGCGCATGCGTGTTATGTGTCGTTATGCTACAGTACCGCTTGCTACAGATTTTTGCGCAACTGGCTTAAGCTTTGGTGAGGTAGAAGATTATACACTACAAGTATTGTCTCCAACACCATGTAGTGGCGCTCCTACGGCTGGTACAATTAATGGCAACGACACAGTAAACCTTTGCCCAAGTGCTGGCTATACAGTAACTGTTTCTGGCACATCTCAAGTATCGAGCCTTACTTATATTTGGCAACAAGCTACACCGCCGGGTTCTAATACTTGGACAACAATTGCTGGTGCTACATTGCCTTACTATATCATTGCACCTGGACAGCCACCTGCAGATTATCGCATGGTGGTGTTGTGTAACAACAGTTTCCAGTTCGATACCACCAATACACTTACAGTATTAACGGCATTGCCTAAGAAAGCGCAAGTGCCATACACGCAAAGCTTCGAGTCTTGGATGGACTATTGTGCGAATTCTGATGTTCCCGACGATAGTAGCTGGACAAACAGTCCATTTATGGGCGATTTATCATGGCGACGTGACGATGAAGGTAGCACGGCCAATTGGAATTTTCCAACTGCATCGCAGTACTTTCCAGCAAGTTCGCATCTAAACCATAGCGCACGCATCCACACCTACTATGCAACTGCCGGTGGCTCGGGTAACCTAGATTTACATATAGACCTTAGCGCTTTCGCCGGTACCAAAACACTTAATTTCGATTACATAACTAATGGCTTTAGTACGCAACCAGCACTAGAAGTATTGTTATCTACTAACGGTGGCAATACCTTTACTTCATTAGGAAGTTATAATGGTCTTAATGGTAGTGTTTGGGATAATGTAAGTTTGCCAATTGCCAGCAATAGCAACGATGCTGTTATCAGATTTCAGGGTTCTACAACAAGTGGCTTTTGGGGAGATATTGGCATTGATAATTTGAGCGTGTTACAGCCTTGTACAGGTACACCTAACGCAGGGATTATTGCAGATACTACAGCATGCCCTAATACACCATTTATGCTAACGCTTAGCGGTAGTAGTTTAGCAGGTGGTTTATCTTACCAATGGCAAAGCGCACCAAGTGCAGCTGGCCCTTGGACAACTTTCTCTACAACAACCCAACCGTTTACAATAGCGACGCAACCAGGCACCACTTGGTATCGTTGTACTGTAACATGCACAAACAGCGGTCAAAGTTCTACAACACCGGTTATTGATGTAACGATGAACACATTCTACTATTGCTATTGCCAAACTGCACAACCACCTCCAGGTTCATTTGACTACATTGACATCGGTAATGTGTACATTTCTAAAGAAACAGGTCCAACAGTTGATACTGTGATTTGGAATGCACCTATGGCGGCTACAGATACGTTTAACAACACAAGTGCTACTGCTGGTTATACTAATTATCAATTTAGCTATCCAATGCGCAAAATTATGCGCGACAGCACATATAAGGCTCGCACGGTTGTAATGACTCAGTTTACCTGGTCTCCTGGCTCTACTACACGTATCTTTATTGATTACAATAGAGATGGTGTTTTCCAATCTAATGAGGTAGCGTGTACAGGTGCCAATAACTTTTTCCAAAACATAAACAACTACTTTAGCAGTTCATTTACTGTACCTAATTGGGCTAGCCCAGGTATTACAGGTTTGCGCGTTATAAATAACTTTAACTCACCAATTGATCCATGCGATCCTTTCTTTGGTGGCGAAACAGAGGACTACTTAGTTGAAATTGAATTACCTAAATGCGACAGCGTATGGGCAGGTTCAATTTGGGCTAGCGATACGATTACATGTCCTGGCTACGACATCGTGTTGATTGATACAACGCACGTTGATCTTCAAAGCTATACAGGCTTAAGTGGTTTTTGGCAGCGTAGCACCAACGGCGGTAGCACTTGGACGAATGTACCAGGTACCAGCAGCGATACACTAATTGTAACACCTAGCGTAACTACAAAATACCGCTACATGGTAATCTGTACTGGTGGAGATACTGCGTTTAGCACTAACACCATCACAGTAACCATGATCAACTCTTCTGCGTGCTATCCAGCTAGTGGTGCACAGTGGGGTAGTTTAGACACTGCAGACAATGGTGCGTTTGGCATAGGTAGCGTATTGTTTACAGTTGGTGGTGGTGGCCCTCACCTTGGTAATCCAGCTGCAACGCGTTCACGTACAGATCTATCAGGTAATCCAGCCTTTGATATCACGCTTTGGACAGATAGTACTTATAATGTTAGCTTCTACAATATCTTAAAGCCGCTAAATCATGCCGATGCTAAGATTACAATGTTTGTTGATTACAATGGTAATGGCTTGTACGATATACCTCAAGAGCGTGTATTTACTGGCCTAAGCACTGCAAATAACTTTGTAACTACTGGCAGCTTTGTTACGCCATTAACGCCAATTCTTGGCACGCCTACGGGCTTACGTGTTGTATTGAACAACAATACGGCTCCAAATCCAGCGAGTGATAATGGTGTTGGTTTGTATGTGAGTGGTGAAACAGAAGACTACAGAGCAGTATTTAGAAAAACACCTGTATATCCAGCAAGTATTGCAGATCCATTGAATTTATCTAGTGTGTCTGTATATCCAAATCCTACTGATGGTATGGTGTTTATTGATATTGCTGCTAAGCAACTTTCTTTCCTCAATGTAATTGTTACAACAGTTACAGGTCAAGAAGTGTTTAGAGCGCAGCACAAAGATGTTGATGGTAAGTTTAGCACAAGCATAGATCTTGGCAACCTTGCTGCTGGCACTTATATGCTTAAGTTGCAAACAGACAAAGGTTCTGTAGTACGCAATATCGTACTTAACTAAGCACAATAATTAATCAAAAAGTTCAGCCCCAATACTTTACAGTGTTGGGGCTTTTTATTTCTACACTTTTTTTAGAGTAGTAGTTGAAGAGTGTTCTTAATTACCGTTCACCACAAGTTTCGTAATTAACTATTTGCTTGCAGGCTTGATATCTAACACACGAATTTCTATATTCGTTACGCCATTCCACTCATTAGGCTCTATGTGATAGCAGATGTCGAAACTGCCGGCTTGCGTAACGGCAAACTTCTCTGCTAAATTGAATCCAATGCCTTTGATAATTGCACCATCTTGTTCAATGATAAACTTTACATGCTTTTCTTTAACAATGCGGCATTCGCCTTGGTAATTACGTACAGTGTTGGAGCAAAATATCGGTCGCATATTTTGTGGTCCATGAGGGGCAAATTGTGTAAGGATATTGTAGTACTTGTCGTTTATATCACGCAGCTCAAGCACTGCATCAATCTGTATTTCTGGTAAAAACTGTTCTTCAGTCAGCGTCGCTTTTACAACCTCGTCAAAGCGTGTTGCAAAAGGTTCAAAGTTTTTTTCGTCTAGCGTTAAACCTGCCGCAAAGTAGTGTCCACCAAAAGTAGTGAGGTATTCGCTGCATTGTGTTAGTCCATCAAATAAGTTAAAGCCAGGTATAGACCTTGCGCTGCCTGTAAGCTTACCATTACTTTCTGTAAGTACAATTGTCGGTTGAAACTTTTGCTCAATAAGTCTGCTAGCCACTATGCCAACAACGCCTTTATGCCACTGCTTATTATACAAAACCGTACTGCGTTTATCATGTGGCAGTGCCATCAGCATGGCGCTTGCTTCAGATGTAATTTGCTTGTCTACATCTTTGCGATCTTCATTATCAATGTTGAGCATCTTTGCAAATTCTGCAGCCTCACTACGATCATTGCTCATAAACAAATCCACAGCTTTGGCAGCATCGTCCATTCTACCCGCTGCGTTTACACGCGGTGCTACTACAAATACAAGGTCTGTAATGGTAAACGGCCGCTGTAAATCTGCTACTTGCTTTAGCGCACTTATTGCCACACACGGATTTTGATTGGCTTTTTGCAAACCAAAATAAGCAAGTGTTCTGTTTTCATCTACAATAGGTACAATGTCAGCGGCAATAGCAGTTGCAACAAGATCTAGATATTCCAAACATTTTTCTTGCGTATTATGCAAGCGATCTTCTATAGCACTTATAAGTTTGAAGCCAATACCACAACCACATAATTCTTTAAATGGATAGTCACAGTCAACTTGTTTTGGATTGAGTATTGCTAAGGCTTGAGGTACTGTTTCTTCTGGTAAATGGTGGTCGCAAATAATGCAATCAATGCCCGCAGCATTGGCTGTATCGATATGTACATGGCTTTTTATGCCGCAATCAAGCGCAATAAATAGTTTTACATTTTCATCAATCGCTTTTTGCATACCTACTGCACTTATGCCATAGCCTTCACTAAATCTATTCGGTACATAACGAATAATATTATCGCAGTACTGCTTTAAAAAATGACAAACTACTGCAACACTCGTCGTACCATCTACATCATAGTCGCCATAGATCATTATCTTCTCATTGGCTTCTATCGCTTGTACAATTCTTGCTACAGCCTTATCCATATCTTTCATTAAGTACGGATCATGCAAATGCAATAGAGTAGGTCTAAAGAATTTTTCTGCACTCGTATAACTATCTACACCTCGCAAGGCAAGTAGCGTGCAAAAACTCTTGTGTATGTTTAGCGAGGAGCTAAGTTGTGCTATTGTATCCGGATTAGTTTCTAAAAGTCGCCAGCGTTTATCCATATACATTAATATTGTTTACAGCCTTAGCATAGTCTTCAATTAAACTATCTAAGTGCGCTACAAAGCTAGTATCATTAATATTATCGAAGTAATTACCTTTTGCAACAATCTGTTGGTATAAATTATTTTGCGCCTCTAGTGTTGCCAAAGCATAAGCATAAGGTGTATGGCTAAATGAAACCATTTCGTAAACGCTTTTATACTGCGCTGGATAACGTAGCATTAAGTCCTTTTCAATCTTTTTTCTCTCTAAAAAAGCAGGGTCAGCTACAAGGTCACGCATCTCAATAAAATTATTAAGTGCAAGTTGTGCTACTGCATCGCCATTTGGTTTGCGCATCAGTTGATACTCTTTCAAAACGGTGGCAATGTCTTCGTGCTCATCAAGCAACTTCGTAAGGTAGTAACAATCTTCAAAACCACTGTTCATGCCTTGTCCGTAAAATGGTACAATGGCATGGGCAGCATCGCCTATGATTAAACTATTTTGTTTGTACGTCCACGGATTAGTCTTTACAGTTACTAAAGAACTTGTAGGATTATTAAAATAATCTTGCACATAGCTTGGCATAAGCGGCACAGCATTTGGGAAGTAAGCATCAAATAATTTTTTTACATCTTCTTCGGTAGCAACACTATCAAAAGATGGCGTTCCGGCAAAAGGAAAAAATAGAGTACACGTAAAACTACCATCAATATTAGGCAATGCTATCAGCATAAAATTTTTACGTGGCCAAATATGTAGTGCTTCTTTTTTGATTGCAAAATCGTTTGTGTTAGTTGCCGGTATATGAAATTCTTTGTAGCCATGCTCAATATAAAACTGATGGTAGTCTGCCCGGTCTAACATGGTATACTCTTTACGCAGTGCGCTAAATGCACCATCGGCACCGCAAATAAACGCTGCAGTTGCTGTTATACTATCGCCGAGCACATCAAATACCATCGTATTTTTTTCAAGATCTACATGCGTGCATCTATGGTCAAAATAAAATTGTGCTCCTGCATCTTCTGCTGCTTGCAACAGTGTTTTGTTGAGTTCGCCTCGGCTAACACTATAAATCGCTTGACCATTACTGCCGTATTCCTGAAACACTTGTGTGCCGTCAACCGCATGTATTTGTCGACCGTACATAGGAATGGCTATGGCTTCTAGTTTTTCTTTAAGGCCAGCTACTTCTAAGGCACGCCAGCCGCGTGTACTCATGGCTAAATTAATGCTACGACCAGCATAAAGCTTTGCCTTACGCATATCCGAACGTCGCTCGTAAACACGCACAGTATAACCTCTTTGCCTCAACATTAAGGCAAGCAAAGACCCTACTAGCCCTGCACCTAAAATAGCGATATCTTTCTTCATTATTTTTTTCTTTTAGATATGTATTCAACCAAGTCTTTCATTACCTCTGTCGCTTCACCTTGAGGTAATGTTTCTATTATATCATGAGCTTCTTGCATAAAGTTATCAATTGCTTTTTGCGCAAATTCTATACCACCATTTGCAATTACTTGTTGTATGACCCATTGCACATCGTCGTTACTTTTGTTTTTATTCTTGACGATGTATTTTATTTTTCGTTTAGTTGTAGTGTCTACTTTTTGTAAGGTATGAATCAAGGGCAGTGTTATTTTCTTTTCCTTGATATCATTGCCTGTTGGTTTACCCACATCAAAGCTACCGTAGTCAAAAAGGTCATCTTGAATTTGAAAAGCGTAGCCAATTTTTTCGCCAAACAACTTAAACCTATTTGACAGCGCTTCATCTTGTGTTGCGCTGTATGCACCAGCAGCACAAGCATTAGCAATAAGTGAAGCTGTTTTTGCTTTGATGATGTTGTAGTAAACTTCTTCTGTAATATCGAGCTTGCGTGCTTTTTCTATTTGCAGCAACTCACCTTCGCTCATTTCTTTAACGGCTTCACTTAAAATTCTCAAAATGGCAAAGTCATTATTGTTTAGACTTAGTAATAAACCTTTGCTTAAAAGATAGTCGCCAACAAGCACCGCAATTTTGTTTTTCCATAAGGCGTTAATACTAAAAAAGCCGCGACGCGTTTCTGCATCATCCACCACATCGTCGTGTACAAGTGTTGCCGTATGTAAAAGTTCAATAAGAGCGGCTGCGCGGTAGCTCTGGTCTGTTACTTGGCCGCACATTTTAGCACTAAGCAGCACAAAAATGGGCCTAAGTTGCTTGCCTTTGCGCTGCGCAACGTAATGCATAACGACATCTAGCAGTGGAATATGACTTTTAACTGCCTTATCAAAAGCAATTTCAAAGTTTTTTAGTTCGGCTTCCAAAAATTTAGCGGCGCGCATGCTTTACTGTAAAGTGCTAAG
>JBJORA010000041.1:0-81422 GCA_046049675.1 Bacteroidota bacterium
CTTTACCAATCGCAACCTGCAATTAAAATTTACTTTCTGACAAACCGCCGTGTACCAGACCGGTACGCACGGTGGTGTAAGGGGACGGCAAGGATAAACAATCCTTGCCTCCTACTTGATATGCCAATTCATCTTCTTAACTACACGCGCAGGCTCATTTCTGCCCTTGGCATATGATGTACATTGCATACACAAAAAGCAAGTACAAAAGCGCTACCTTTGCGCAGCCTACAAAGCGAACAGCATCTCATGGGATTTTTTGATAAATTATTTAATAGAAATAAACAGCAAGAGGAAGCCAAAGAAACCCTCAACGAAGGTCTTGAAAAAACCAAACAAGGCTTCTTTAGCAAAATTACAAAAGCCCTTGCAGGCAAAAGTAGCGTAGATGATGAGGTGCTTGATAGCCTAGAAGAAGCACTTATTACTAGCGATGTGGGTATGGCCACGACGCAAGCGATTATCAATAATATCGAAGCACGTGTAAAGCAAGATAAGTATGTTGGCACAGGCGAGTTAAATAAGCTGTTGCAAGAAGAAATTATGGCTGTGCTTGCAGATGCGCCAAGCAACGAGTATCAAAATTTTGAAATTCCTAATAATGCAAAACCGTATGTAATCCTTGTAGTGGGTGTAAATGGCGTAGGTAAAACTACCACTATTGGTAAACTAGCTTACAATTTTAAGCGCAGCGGAAAGTCTGTGGTGCTTGGTGCAGCTGATACGTTTAGAGCAGCAGCTGTTGACCAACTTACAATTTGGAGCGAACGCGTAGGAGTAGATATCGTTAAGAAAGAAATGGGCAGCGATCCTGCAAGTGTTGCATTTGATACAATGAATAGCGGCGTTGCCAAAGGTGCGGATGTTATTATTATTGATACCGCTGGCCGCTTACATAACAAGGCACACTTAATGGAAGAGTTAAGTAAAATAAAGCGTGTTGTACAAAAAGTTGTACCAGATGCGCCACACGATGTGCTGTTGGTACTAGATGGTAGCACCGGGCAAAATGCACTTGAGCAAGCCAAGCATTTTACACAAGCTACGCAAGTAAGTTCTTTGGCTGTTACAAAACTAGACGGCACTGCAAAAGGTGGCGTAGTATTGGCTATTGCACATCAATTTAATATACCAGTAAAATATATTGGTGTTGGCGAAAAAATGGAAGACCTACAAGTGTTTAATAAATACGAATTTGTAGATAGTTTGTTTAGCTTAAATAAATAGTAGCATGAAGGCGCGTACCCTAAAACAGAGCAAAGTAAATATTACCACACTAGGTTGTAGCAAAAACATGGTTGATAGCGAAGTGCTAAGTGGCCAGTTGCTAGCCAATGGTGTAAAGGTTGGGCACGAAAGCGAAAAGCTAGATTATAATATTTCTATCATCAATACTTGCGGCTTTATTGATAAGGCAAAAGAAGAAAGTATCAATACCATTCTAGAACACGTTGAACTTAAAAAGCAAGGTCAGCTAGATAAGGTTTATGTAATGGGATGCCTAAGCGAACGCTACCGCAGCGACTTAGAGCAGCAAATACCAGATGTAGATGCCTATTTTGGCACACTTGAATTACCTGCTATTCTCAAACGATTTGAGGCAAACTATAAAACAGAACTTGTAGGCGAACGTATGCTAAGTACACCTTCGCACTACGCATATTTAAAGATAAGTGAAGGCTGCAACCGTACTTGCTCTTTTTGTGCCATACCATTGATGCGCGGCAAGCACGTCAGCAAAAGTATAGAAGACGTTGTAACAGAAGCAAAGTTGCTTGCAGCTAAAGGTGTGAAAGAAATAATGCTTATCGCGCAAGAACTAACATACTATGGCTTAGATATTTACAAAGAGCGTGCACTTAGTAAATTGCTTGATGCACTTGTAATGGTAGAAGGCATAGAATGGATACGTTTGCACTATGCTTACCCTAGTAAGTTTCCTTTAGATATTATTGAAACAATGGCAAAGCACAGCAAAGTGTGCAACTACCTTGATATGCCATTGCAACACGCTAGCGATGCTATGTTGGATAGTATGCGTCGTCAAATTACACGTGCTGATATGATTACGCTAATCAAAGATATCAGAAGTATTATTCCAGATATTTGTTTGCGTAGCACTTTTATTGCTGGTTATCCTGGCGAGACAAAAAAAGATGTACAAGTACTAAAAGACTTTTTAGAAGAAGTTCGTTTTGATCGTGTTGGCATTTTTACTTACAGTCACGAAGAAAATACAAGTGCGTACGACCTTAAGGACAATGTAAGCGCCAAAGAAAAGGAAAAGCGTGCCCGTGAAGTCATGGATGTGCAACAAGATATTAGTTTTGAAAAAAACCAAGCTAAAGTAGGGCAGACCTTAAAAGTAATTATTGATAAGAAGGAAGCTGGCCGTTATTTGGGACGCACTGAATTTGATAGCGTGGAGGTTGATAACGAGGTGATTGTCAATAGCAAGAAGGCTTTGAAACCGGGCGACTTTGTAAATGTGCATATTGCAAAAGCCTACGACTACGACCTAGAAGGCATCGTTGTACAATAAGTTACGCTCCGATTTCGTTTTATTGCATCAGGGGAGTCACGGATGCAACATATTTTTTTGACACAATTTTTAGATTTAGGTGTTGTAAAAATACTCTACCTTGTGAGGGTAATATGAAGCGCTTTTTTCTGCTTGCACTAGTATGCTTTACTGTATTGCAAGCACTGGCACAAGACCAGCAAGTCACTACAAAACTGGCACGTGCCACCACTAGTAAAGCAAGTAGTAGCATAGATACTGCAAAAAAAGCTAAGCCTGTTTTTGCCAAGAGTTTATTTTGGAAAGTAACCGCGCCAAATGGTGGGCCAGTAAGTTATTTATATGGCACAATGCATGTTAGTCGCAAAATTGCGTTTAACCTGCCTGATACTTTTTACAAAGCTATTCAAGCCTGTGATATTGTAGCATTAGAAAGTGATCCAGAAACTTGGCTCAGTGAAATGGATAAGCCCGGCGAAGTAAAAAACATCATGGACTTTAACGATATTGGAAGAACATCTTCAGAGGGTAGTTACGGTTACTATGGTTCTGCCAACGACCTGAGCTATATTAATAAGGCAGACTTGCGTACTATATTACTGAGAGAGCCGAATGAAGTGAATGGTCTGCTGTTTCGCTCAATGGGACGGAATGACAATTTGGAGGAGGACACTTATCTAGACTTATTTATTTTCAAAGCTGGTAAGCGCTACGGCAAACAAATTGCAAGTTTAGAATCAGTTACAGAAAGTACACGCCTTTCTATCATCGGCAATATCAAGCAGATGAAGGACAAAAAGAACCGCTACTCACGAAGCTACAACGGTAATATGGGCAACGATATAGAAGAAGCATATCGCCTTAGAGATATTAATTTGCTGGATAGTTTGCAAGCGAAGAATTCTGCAGAAGAGTATCTTACCTATTTCTTGCATTATAGAAACGATACAATGGTAAACACCTTGGAGGCGCTTAATAAGCAAGGCAAACGCGTATTCTGTGCTATTGGTGCAGCGCACTTGGCAGGGGAGCGTGGCATGTTGCAATCGTTAAAGTATAGAGGCTACAAGGTAGAGCCTGTGATGTTTGAAGGCAATTTTAATCCAGCTACAAAAATTGCAGAGCTAGATGAGCAGTACATTCCTGTAAGCTTGTCACGGAAGTATAGCGCAGATAGTAGTATGAGTTTTTTAACGAGTGCCTATTGTAAGGGTAGAGGTTATGGTAGAGGCGTCAACTACTTAAGTAGCGATATGAATAATGGTGTATACTATCTTGTTACACGTTGTCAGAATTTTGTGAAAGTTAATGGCCAAAATACAAGTGACTTGTTTACGAACCTCGATAGTTTAGTTTTTGAAAATACGAAGGGCAGTGTACTTACTAAGGAACGCACAACGGTTGCTGGTTATCCTGCCTATATAATTATAAGTAAAACAGATGAAGAGGATTTAATACAACAGTTGTTTATCAATACGCCGTTGGAACTCGTGTATATGCGTGTTGTGGGTAAGAAAACCTTTGCAGAACAGCAGCAAGCTAAGAAGTTTATAGACAGTGTAAGGTTTAACTACAGGACACAAATTGTAAGTACTTACGAGCGCGGCTACACACAAGATGTAGATGTGAAGATGCCAGTAAGCATTGCGAATGAAGGTGTGCCACACAATAACTTTTTTGGCAAAGGCTTGCACTTGCAAGGTATTGATGAAGAAGGCGGCTACTATATGCTTAGCAGAAGTGGTTCTTATTGGACATCTGGCAAAATAGAAGAGGATACGTTTAGGTTGGCTATGTTTGCTGAAGGTTTAGCAGATAGAGCTGAGGCAAAACTTACATCGATTGAATTCGTTAAGCGAGAAGGATTTCCTGCCGCATTCGCAAGCTTTACGCTCAAGAATAAGCAGCAAGCCAATGCGATGTTTATTATTAAGGGTGTAAACGTATATACCTTGCTAACAACCACACTGGATGGTGCTAAAAAAAGAAATTTCTACACGTCGTTTAAGAGTTTGCAAGAGCCAAACAATTTTGTAAAACATGTAGATACCACACTCAAAATTAGCTACGTTGCTTCCCTGCCAAGATTTGGTGAAAGTGCTTCAAATTTTTATAGAACTAATGGTCGCTACGACGATGAGTCGCCCGACAATTTTGGTCGTTATTGGAAAGACCTTAAGTGGCATCCTTATAGCAATTATGGCTATCAGTTTATGATAAACTCATTTGAACTAAGCAAATTTGAAGCTTGGCAAAATCTTGATACTTTTTGGAAAAACGTAGAGAAGGAAATTATTGGATATGACGAGATGACCGTAGTGAGCAGAGCCTTGGATACTACAACCACGCACAGTTTAGATATTGTTTACAAGGATACAGCTTGCAATACAATAGTTCGTGCAAAAGCAATCCTTTACAATAATATGGTAAGTGTATTGCGTTGCGGATACGATAGTACAACCCTTAAGCTTTGCAATGTAGATACTGTATTTAATAGCTTTAGATATAATGGTACCTACAGCAAACCAATGTATATAACGGGCAGTAAAATGGATACATTATTACGCCTAATTGCAAGTACTGATAGTGCAGATAAAAAGACGCTTGAAGAAAACTATAAGTTCATGGACGTGTTACCGCAAGAGCAATCGTTTTTTGTGAACTTCTTAGATACATGCAAGGCTTTACGCACCAACGACGATCTAGAAATAGTACGCTTTATTTCTGACGTGAATCCAAAAGGACAAGCGATGCGTAATGTGATGGAAAAACTTTATACGGTTGTAAAAGGCAATGAAGATATTGCAGAAGCTGTACTAATGGAACTTGCAGAGGAAAAAGATAGTGCGTCAATTGCCTTATTTAAAAAACTATTGGTAGAGGATCCGCCAACAAGTGGGTCTAATGGTAGTGATAGCTATGAGGCTGGGGATTATGTAGGGGCTACAGCGAGCAGTTCTTCATCAAATTTTACTTCTTTTGGTAGTGTCTTTACTGTGTTTTTTGATAGCTTGGAACTAGCTGTGCAGTTGATGCCTGAGTTGTTACAACTACTAGACTATGATGAATATAAAGATGGCGTGGTTGCTCTTACTTTACGTATGCTAGACAAGAAATTGATTACGCTACAACAAATTGAACAACGCTTGCCATTGTACGTTCAACTAGCTAAACGTTCATATAAAAGTTTTACAGCTAGCGAAAGTACACTTGCGCTTTACGAAAAGCAAATGGCAAAAACGGAAGAAGAATTAGAAGAAAATAATTATAGCAGCAGCAATACCTACAAAAATGATATTGCAACGTATAAAACAAAGGCAATGCGAGAGGCTGAGCTTGCATCGGGCCGGAAGCAAATAATCAGCTACAATCGTGGTTTAACAGCTGAAAAAAGTAACAGTGATAGTATCTATTACTCAACTCCAGATGAACTTTGTACATATAAGGCGAAGGAGCTAATGCTGCTTTACAAGGTACTAAAACCTTACGAGAATAAAAAGCAGGTGGCCGATCTGCTACACAAGATTGATACGTGCACACATCAAGATTGGTTATTCTGCAAAGCTGTAAATGCCATTCATGCGGGAGAGCCAGCAGATATGTCCATCATAGAAGCCTATGCAAAAATGCCTGACATGAAGTATCAAATTACCATGTTTGCACGCAGCCACAAGAAAGCGATGGCACAATTTGCAATGCCTAAAACACAATTAGAGTGGGCAACTTGTGCTGTGCGTTCGCAGTTGCCTGAGAGAATAAAGGAAGATGTAAAGTATTTAGATAAAGTGTACGTTAGCAATACCTACGGTAGTGGCTACGTTTATGTGTTTAGCTATAAAATCGACAAAGAAGACGAGCTACCTAGCTATGCTTATTATGGTATGTTTAGCAAAGATGCAAGCAAAGTATTTGAGCAAGCAATTGTACACTATGGTGGTATAGGTATTGAGTCTCCGATTTCTTACGCGCAATGGCTGGCAACTTTGCCAATGCAAATAAGAGTGACTGATAGAAAAACAATCGACTACCAAGACGTTTTACCTTGGGACAGAAATGGCACACCTAGCGCTTCATCATCACGCGATAATGCTTATTACGGCGACTAGTCAAGCAGTTGAGGTGGCATCACTAACTACTTAGCACCTTAATCATTTCCACAAGGTCTTCCTTAATTGGTTGCTTGAGCTTTACTACTTGCTCGTAAGGTGTGTAGGCAATCTCGTTGTTGACAACACCAACCATTTCGCCATATTTGCCACTTAGGAGGCGATTTACGGCTGCATAACCTGTGCGACTAGCAAGTATGCGGTCTGCGCAACTCGGTGAGCCACCGCGCTGTATGTGCCCTAGAATACTAATACGCGAATCAAGATTTGGGAAATATTCTTTAAGGTATTTATCTACGTGATTAGCACCGCCAATTTCATCGCCTTCTGCCACAACAATAATACTCATTAACTTCTTGCGCTTTGTATTGTCGGCAATACGTGCCACAACCTCTTGCATGGTTTCTCTGCGCTCTGGAATAAGAATATTTTCTGCACCACAAGCAAGGCCACTGTGCAAAGCAATATAACCTGCATCGCGCCCCATTACTTCTACAATAAATAAGCGGTCGTGGCTATCTGCTGTGTCGCGAATTTTATCAATAGCATCTACAGCTGTATTTATGGCGGTGTCAAAACCAATTGTAAAGTCTGTGCCAGCAAGATCATTGTCAATTGTGCCGGGCGTTGCCATGCTTGGAATATTAAATCGCTTATGAAATTCAAATGCACCACGACAACTGCCATCACCGCCAACAACCACAAAAGCGTCTATCTCATGTTTTTGTAAGTTATCAAAGGCCTTTTTCATACCAGCCTCTGTTCTAAATTCTTTGCTACGTGCCGTTTTTAAGATGGTGCCACCACGTTGCAGGATATTGCTCACATCGCGATTGTATAACTGCTTGATATCGCCATCCACCATGCCTTGGTAGCCATGCATAATACCATACGCATTAATGCCGTGATATATAGCAGTACGTACTACTGCACGCACGCACGCATTCATGCCAGGGCTGTCACCGCCGCTTGTAAGTACACCAATATTGCGTATGTTATGTTCTGCCATTATTCTTCAATTAGTTTTGCTTCAAGCTAGTGCTTATTTTTCAAAGGTAGAAAAAATGACTTCAATTTTTTTATTTTCACAAAAAAATGAACATATCTTTGCGCTCCTTCAGTCCGATGGTGTAACGGTAGCACTGCAGATTTTGGTTCTGTATGTCTTGGTTCGAATCCAGGTCGGACTACACAAGGAAAAAGCGAATAAGTTGTACAAGCAGTTTGTTCGCTTTTTTTTATGCTCTAAACAATATTTCCTAGCATTTGATAGCACGTAATACAGCGACTAAACATAGCACGATTGCTTCGCATTATGGCATAAGTAATTAACAGAACAAATTGCATTGCTCTTTTTAGAAAGTGATTTGCAAATCGAATAATTTGCAACAGTGTAAATAGCTGGAATTACTTCTTCTTTTTAGGCATCAGAATAACGTGCATTCTTTTACCTTCTAGCTTTGGCATACCTTCTAGCTGGCCAAATTCTTGCAGACGCTCAGCAAACTTTAGCAATACAAGTTCACCACGCTCCTTAAACATAATTGCACGGCCTTTAAACTGTACATATGCCTTTACTTTATCGCCATCGGTTAAAAACTTCTCAGCGTGTTTTGCTTTAAAGTCAAAATCGTGATCGTCAGTATTTGGACCGAAACGTACTTCTTTGAGTTCGCTCTTTACAGTAGCTGCTTTAGCTTCCTTATCTTTCTTTTTCTTTTCGTAAAGAAATTTGTTGTAATCAACGCAGCGACAAACGGGTGGTTCTGCGTTTGGAGAGATTTCTACAAGATCAACACCCAACTCATCTGCGAGTTGTAGTGCTGCATCAGTGCTATAAACACCAGGGGTTACATTTTCACCAACAAGTCGCACTTCCTGCGCGGTGATATACAAGTTAATCTTGTGTTCGTTTTCTTTAATAATTCTGCCTCTAGGACGTACGTATTTTTTGGCCATTCAATACTATAAGACTGTAAAAGTAGCACATTTTGTGCAATACTGTATTACTAAATAGCGACCCATTTTATTGGCAATGCCTATGTGCTATGCAGCTTTTAGGCTAAAAGTGGATCGGATTTACCCTCCACTGACCAAGTGTATTGTATTCCAAGCTTGGAAAAGGAAACTTAAGGTTGACCATTTTCGTGAAATCGCGCAAGAATTTACTGCGCCAAGGAATTTTGCTAAAGTCAATATCTGGCGAGAAATAAAACTGCCTATACCTTGGGATATCACGTCGGTCAAAAGCAGGCGTGCCATTGGAATTGAGCACCACATTGCCAAAATCGTCTAGAGCGACATTTTCGTAACCACCATACATGCCTTGCGCGCCATAGCCTACAGCTAGGTTTAGCCATGCAGGCCATTTACTTTTGGGCATAAAACTTTTGATATTGCAACTCAACCAATACGTTTGTGCATTGTAATCTTTGAATATTCTTTCTGGCACGGTGCTACCGTATAAGTCGTTAGCACGCTGCAGCAATTGAACGGTATGGTAATCCTGAATATGCGTACTATATTTCACGATAATGCGTTGATCTTTCCAAGCTAGGGCCTGAGCGGCGTAAATGCCAATACCCAAAGAATTGGCACCCATATCAGTCAAGCTAAAGCCCCATTTTTTGCTATGACCGTCCAATATTTCTATCACGCTTAAATAAGCCAAGCTGCCTCCAGCACCAAGCAATACGCTTTTGCGATGTGAAGCACCAGTCCATTTGAAGAAAGTCGTAAAGAGCTTTGCACCTAAGTAGCTGCTATACGCATGTCCCACTTTATCTACTTGTTGCCATTCGCAAACATCATCAAACAAGTGAAACTTATCGCGAGGATATTGGCTATACCATATTTGATTCAAAAACAAAAGTGAGCCACCCCAAATTACACCTGTGCCAATGGCAACAGATTTGTATCTATTTTTATTAAGTTTTTCGCTTTGCTTGATATACTTATCATAGAGCTGAAAACCAGGTAGGGGTTTACGCAATGTTGGCACCTTAGGTGTAATCAATACCTTATTAATTAAGCCACCTTGAGCATAACAAGTGCCGCAACTTATCGCGGTAAGTAAACAGCATATGACGACAAAATTTCTCAACTACAAAATTGCTGATTTTACGGCCTCAATAATTTCCATACATTCTTCTTGATTATTGCCCTCTGCATAGATGCGCAATACTGGTTCTGTGCCGCTTGCACGCACCATACACCAACAGTCGTTGTTGAGGATGAACTTAAAACCATCAAGCTGACTGGTGCTTACAACTGTGTGTTTACCAATGCTTGTAAAACCTGCTTTGCAAATTTCTACAGCTTTATGCTTCGCTGCATCTGTTAGCGTTAGATCATCGCGGTGATAAAAGAAACTACCTACAACGTCGTATACTTCTTGGCATAATTCTTTCAGCGATTTGCCAGTGGTATTCATGAACTCGTAAATAGTAAGGCCATCAAAAATGCCGTCGCGTTCTGGAATATGACCTTTGATGCTGATGCCGCCACTTTCTTCACCACCTACAAGTACATCTTCGTTCATCATTATTTCGCTGATATACTTAAACCCAATCGGCGTTACTTCAATAGGTAAGCCATAGGCTTCGCACATTTTATTGACACGTAGGGTAGTACTTGTTGCAACTGCAACTTTACCGCTGAGATTTTTGTACTTGAACAAATAGTGTATTAGTAATAAAATAATGTGGTGGCTATCTACGTAAACGCCGTCTTCGTTGTAAAGCGCTATACGATCTGCATCGCCATCGTTGGCTAAGCCAAACTTTAACTCTGGTGTGCTAGCAATGGTAGCACTTAGTTCAAGCAAATTTTTGTGAAGCGGTTCTGGCGGTGTATTATTGAAAAGCGGATTGCGCTCACAATGCAGATGCACTGAATTAGGAAACATACGCTTCATTACATTTTGGCCAGCACCAAACATGGCATCGTAAGCTAAACCAAATCTACTTTTGTTTAGCGCGGCAATGTCAAATTTACTTGCGAGATAATCAATATAAGCTTGCTCTAAATCTACGTATTGCAATAAGCCTTGTTGTTCAAAAGTGGCAAGGTCGCCGCTAAGCTCAATCTCACGATCTGGGATTAAAGATTCTACTTCCAAGACTTCTGCAACTGGTGTAGGACCACCATGCGCTCCTTTTAACTTAAAGCCGTTATATGTTGGCGGATTGTGGCTAGCAGTGATAACCACGCCTTGTTGTGCTGTGTATTGTAGCACAGCAAAGCTTATCATGGGCGTGCTCACAAACCCACGATGCGAAATTACTTTGATGCCATGATTGCATAGTACCTTGATAGCAGTTTCTACAAAAAGCTCACCTGCATAGCGGCAATCGTGACCAATCACCACAGTTGGATTAGTATGCTTTTGCTTTAGCCACACACATACGGCTTCTGTAACGCGTGCAACATTTGCTACGGTAAAGTCTTGCGCAATAATTGCGCGCCAGCCATCTGTACCGAACTTTATCTTTAACATGGTACAAATATAGTGTGGCGAACGCCGCTATGCCACTTGCTTTAGCTGACAATTGCCAACTTTAGCGCTGGGTGTGAACAATTGCATGTGTATACTTTTTAGTTTTCAATTGCAGCATTCGTAACAGTATCGTAATATTGACTGGTTCAATGGTTTTTACGAGAGAAGATTCATATAAGCATAAGAACTGGCGTAAGCGTTTGATTGATGAACTGCGTACGCAGGGCATTGGCGACGAAAATGTGTTGGGCGCAATGATGCGCATACCGCGTCATTATTTTTTAGATCCAGCATTTGAAAGTATCGCTTACGAAAATCGCGCGTTTAGTATAGAAGCTGAGCAAACAATTTCGCAACCTTATACGGTGGCATTCCAAACAAGCTTGCTCAATATTGTAGCTAACCAAAAAGTATTAGAAATTGGCACGGGTAGCGCGTATCAATGTACGATTTTAGCTGAGCTTGGTGCTTTTGTGTACACGATAGAACGACAGCGAAAACTATTTGATTACAGAGCCAAACACTATCCGTACAAGGGCGAGTACAGTAAACTATTTTTCTTTTGCGGCGACGGTTTTGTAGGTAACGAAACCAATGCGCCTTATGATAAGATTTTAATTACCGCGGCAGCCCCTTTTGTACCACCTAAACTTGTTGAACAATTAAAAGTTGGCGGGCAAATGGTGATACCGGTTGATGAAGGTGACGGACAACGCATGAAGCGCCTTACAAAAATTTCTGATACAGAATTACAGGAAGAACAATTTACAATGTTCAAATTTGTACCAATGCTACCTGGCGTAGATCGTTAGTTTTGCTTTTCTGTAAACAGTACTTCGTCTAAGAAGATAAATGCATCGCCACCTGCACCAGGATGCCATGATGGCAGCACACCATAATTAGTAGCCTTATAGCGCAAAGATTTTATCGCAATGCTTTTGCCATTTACTGTTGCCTGCGCTATTTTTTGTACAATAAAATTTCTGTCGTCGTCGCGCTTGGTATCAAAAGTAAAACTGCATAGTTTTTGAAACTGTTTGCCATCGGTACTATATTCAATTATGCAATTTTTAGGCAGGAATATCCAACTCTTTTGATCACTTAAAAATCTGCAACCTACACTATCAATTTGTTTTGCTTTATCAAACGTAATCGTTGCCTCAAAATCTTGCGATTGATAGCCTTGCCACAAACCGGTACGCCATTCTTCCTTACCTAATAAACCATCTACCAGTGCGGCATCGCCACCACCGCTATAGCTCTTGTTGTAAGTGCTTGCAATATTGACGCGAACACCCTTTGGCAGAATAAAAAAGTGTGCTTCTTGCGTTTTGCTTTGCAGATTATCGCGTGCGCTGTAAAAACGTATCGTGCAACGCTTGTCTATGTAAAACGGACCTACATACATGCGTGGCGCGTCGTTGTTGATGGTATAGAATATTCTTGCATCAGCATCCAAGCAAGTCATTTCTACTAATTGCGAGTCTGCAAAAATTTGCTTTGCATTTCTAATCACAGGATTTGGCATGGCAACTTGCTGTGGTATGGCTAGTGGCCTCATATTACTTTGCTGCGGCAAAACAATGCTTGTTGCCTGCGATAAAGTAGCATGATCTAGCGTAGCAGCTTGCGCTATTTTTTTACTATTCTTTATAAGTACGGTTTTTTTGCCATTATTATTAATGCGCACACTATCCCACAATGGTGCACATGTTGCATACTGACCATTGCCCGGGCAAATAGGGTAGATGCCAATGCTACTCAGTACATACCAAGCACTCATTTGTCCGCAGTCTTCGTTGCCAATTAGTCCATCAGGTGCATTTTTGTAAAAGTTATTAAGAATGAAATTTACCTTTTCTTGTAGCTTCTGCGTTTTACCAACATAGTGATACAGCCATGCAATGTGATGGCTAGGTTCGTTGCCATGTGCGTACTGCCCAATAAGCCCAGTGATATCAGCTTGCTCGCGGCCTTCAGTTTGTTGCCGTGCTGCAAATAAATTATCCAAGTGTTTTTCAAAACTATCTACGCCACCATGATAATACATTAGGGTATTGATGTGTTGCGGTGCATAAAAACTGTACTGCCAACTGTTGGCTTCTGTAAAATTATTATCTACTCTATACGGACTAAAGTTTTGCAACCAAGTGCCATTACTTACTGGTCGCATAAATTTTGTTTCTGGATCTAAAATATGAATCCATGCATAGCTACGCTGAATAAATTCTGTTGCAATACTATCGTAGCGAAGCACTGCGTATTGATCAACGCTGTCAAACAGTACAAGTGTATTGTAAATGTCAGAAGCAACTTGTGCAATACACCAATCGTCGTAGGCGTATTCCAAAGTTTTGCTCACACTTTCGGCATCGTCGTCGCTGCGGATATAACCGTATTGATTGATACTATTGACACCAGGTTTATTTTCTGTAGCGCTACTCAGCATCAGTTCTAAAAGTTCTTCTGGCGTTTCAGTTCGGATACCTTTTTGGTACGCATCGTACAATACGCTTACGCCATGGTAGGCAATCATACAATTCGTTTCACAATTGCTGAGTTCCCATACAGGCGTGCGTTTGGCGGCTTTGCTTTGCGCGGCAATTGTGGCACAAAGATCTTTTGCTAACTTAGTATCTGTAATGGTAAGCAATGGATGCAGCGCACGATAAGTGTCCCAAAGGCTAAATACATTGTAGAATGTTTTGTTGTCACTTGTGTGTATGGCATCATCCATGCCACGGTACTTGCCTGTTACATCTGCATACATGCTTGGGTGCGTAAAGCAATGGTAAAGTGCCGTGTAAAAATTTGTTTTTTGTTCAGTGGTGCCACCAAAAACTTCTATGCAAGCAAGCCTTTGGTTCCATGCATTTGTTGCAGCTTCTTTGTATTGCTCAAAATTATTGTGCTTTGCCTCAGCATCTAAATTAGCCATGGCACCTTCGTTATTCACACTGCTCAAGGCAACTTTACATTGAAGTGTGGTGCCCGTACTATCGTGAAATGCAATCAATGCTTTTAGTTTTTTGCGTTTTGCATAAGGGTGCTTGTTGATAGTATCATTGTCAAGAAAATAAATTTCTTTTATATCTTGATTGAACACAATGTCAAAGTAGACAATTTGCTTATTCGCCCAAGCTTTACTTTTTCTGTAACCGCGCAACCTATTGGGATATACCACTTCAAATTCGCTATCCAGTACTTCGTCGCGATGCACGAGGTCTACGATAAGATATTTTTTATTAGCGTTGCTATAAGTGTATTTGTGGATACCCACACGTTGGGTTGCTGTGAGCTCCGCGGTAATTTTGTGTTTATCTAAAAGCACCTTATAATAGCCTGCAGCAGCTTGTTCGTTTTTGTGTTTAAATGTGCTCGCATATTTATTCGTTGTGATTTCTTCTTTGGCCTGTGTTGGCATCAATAATATATCGCCCCAATCACTACAACCTGTGCCACTCAGGTGGGTATGAGAAAATCCTAGGATACTAGTGTCGCTATAGTGATAACCACTGCAACCATCCCAACTGTTGTCGTTGCGCGTATCTGGGCTTAGCTGCACCATGCCCATCGGCCAAATAGCACCTGGAAAAGTATGGCCATGTCCGCCAGTACCGATAAACGGATTAACGAATTGGCTGAGCTTGTTGCTGTTTTGACCAAGTGCAAATGAGCTGCTCAAACACAAGGCGCTGAGTATGAGCAAACTATAAAAAGGTTGTTTTTTAGCCATTTTGTGGGCTGAAATTACATTGTAAGTGCCTGATTTGAAGAGAATTCAAAAAAAATTGTTGTAGTTTTATTAACAATTGGCGCATCTATCCTATATTTGAGCAGCAAATGAAAAGCACTAAGAGATTTTTGATGGCAGTTGTACTGAGCTTGCCATTATTTGCACAAGGTCAAGCTGTACCACACCACGAGATGGGCATTTTTGGCGGAACAGCCAATTATTACGGCGATTTGCAGAAAAAGTTTTTTCCAAACCAAGGCTATGCACCTGTTGGGGGCTTGATGTACAAGTTCTTTACACATCCTGCATTTGGCTTCCGTTTTGGGGCAAGTTATACAGAATTAACCGCAGCTGATAGCGTTAGCCGTATCATCAGCGACAAGCGTCGTAATCTGAATTTTACAACTAACTTATTTGAGGCGCATGCTGGGTTTGAAGCAAACTTATTAAAGTGCGATCCTGTATATCATCGCTTTACGCCGTATGTTTTTGGCGGTTTAAGCTTGTTTTATTTTAATCCGTATACCAGCGATGCTAATAATAACAAAGTATACCTCAAGCCTTTAAGTACAGAAGGTCAAGGTTTGCCACCTTATGGCGATCGTCAGCCATATAACTTGGTGAATGTTGCCATGCCAATGGGTGCAGGTATGAAAGTACTTTGTGGTAAGAAAGTTTATATTAGCGCAGAACTTGGTTTTCGCATGACCTTTACTGATTACTTAGATGATGTAAGCAAAGGCTATGCAAACATGGATACTTTGTTCCACTACAAAGGCCAGCAAAGTGTAGATTTAAGTTATAGAAGCGATGAACTTCGCGAGGGTTTTGAAAACACCTATCCCAATTTGAACTTTACGAGGGGCGACAAGCGAAATCAAGATTGGTTTTGGTTTGGCGGAATCGGAATGACTGTCTACTTCGACAGTTTTGGCAACTTGTGGCCTTATAGGCAAACACGTTGTCCTCGCCCAGTACGACCATAATTAAGGGGTATACAAAGAACATATGAGCTAGCATTCTACAAGATTAGAATGCTAGTTTAGTTTTAAAGCGAATGTAATTTGTAGCAATGCGTTTTTGAGACGAGGATTTCTAGCGAGAAGGTCAAATTTGACGTATGGCTTTCGCTAGTACATTTGAACTAACAGTCTGCACCTACGGAGCTAGTTGTAAATCTTTTAATGTATTTCTACAAACAGATAGCCCCGCTGGGGCAATGCGTTTAGCAAGGTCGATAGGTATAATGTAGCATACGGCGTTATGCACAAACTGCTTGGTATGTCGGCATAAAGCATTAGCTTCATATGCAAGCTAGTGTGGTTTTATTGCGTATCGTTCAGCTTCTATTATCATCTGCAGCAAAATATTCACGCCACAAAAAAAGCCCGCATTAATTGCAGGCTTTTGAAATATAATTTTGAATTTGTTTGCTATTACGCTAAGGCCTTAGCCATTGTTGCGCCAATATCAGCAGGGCTTTGCGCTACATGAATACCACATTCTGCCATAATCTTCATTTTAGCTTCTGCTGTATCGTCTGCACCGCCAACAATAGCACCGGCATGGCCCATACGACGACCTGGAGGCGCAGTTTGACCTGCAATAAAGCCAACTACTGGCTTACGCATATTGTCTTTCAACCAATGGGCAGCTTCTGCTTCCATGCCACCGCCAATTTCGCCAATCATTACAATAGCGTCTGTTTCACTATCGTCCATTAAAAGCTTTACTGCTTCTAAAGTTGTTGTACCAATAATAGGATCGCCACCAATGCCAATTGCAGTGCTAACACCTAAACCAGCTTTAGCAACTTGGTCTGCAGCTTCGTAGGTTAAGGTACCACTTTTGCTAACAATACCAACACGACCTTTTTTGAAGATAAAGCCAGGCATGATACCCACTTTTGCTTCGTCGCTTGTAATTACACCAGGGCAGTTAGGGCCAATCAAACGGCAACCTTTGTCCTTGATGTATTCTTTTACCACAACCATGTCCTGCACGGGAATACCTTCTGTAATACATACGATAGTGCCAATGCCAGCATCAGCAGCTTCCATTACTGCATCAGCAGCAAAAGCTGGTGGTACAAAAATGATTGAAACATTTGCACCTGCTTGCTTTACAGCATCAGCTACGGTATTGAATACTGGTCTGTCTAAGTGCTTGGTGCCACCTTTACCCGGTGTAACGCCGCCAACAACATTAGTGCCGTATTCTATCATTTGTTGTGCATGAAAGGTGCCTTCGCTACCCGTAAAACCTTGCACAATTACTTTACTGTCTTTATTAACTAAAACGCCCATATAAAAAAGTGCTGCAAAGTTAGGTAAAAGCGGGCAATGTTGTTAGTTGCAAAGAGCGCCAATCGCGTGTAATTTGCTTATTGTGTATAAAATATTGGAAGAACTAGAAGGATGCTAATATCGATACTGGCTACAGTTTTTACCAATGCTAGCTTGCACATGTTAGGCAAGTACTTATCTTTACCCATCTAAATTTATATATGTCGTCAACATTACTACTCGGCTTTGTATTAAGCTATTTTGCCTTGTTACTGATAGTAGCCTATTTCACAAGCCGCAGCAGCGACAATAATTCCTTTTTTATTGGCAACAGAAATAGCAATTGGCTCTTAGTCGCTTTTGGTATGATAGGCACAAGCTTAAGCGGGGTTACGTTTGTAAGCGTGCCTGGTACCGTTGGGGCAAAGGGCTTTCAGTATTTTCAGATTGTCATTGGCTACTTTATTGGCTATTTGGTGGTGGCGTATGTATTGATGCCTTTGTATTATAAGCTGCAACTCACCAGCATTTATTCGTACTTGCAAAAGCGCATTGGTAATATGGCTTACAAAACAGGTGCGATGTTTTTTATTATAAGCAGAACACTTGGTGCAACGGCAAGACTATATTTAGTGGTGAATATCCTTCAGATATTTATTCTAAAAGAAATGGGTATTGGTTTTGAATTGACTACCGTAGTTATACTCTTGCTGATTCTGCTGTACACCTTTGAAGGTGGCGTAAAAACCATTGTGTACACCGACACTTTGCAAACCACATTTATGCTTGTTGGTTTAGTGGTAGGTATTGTGGCCATACTTAGCAATTTGCATTTTGGCTTTGGAGAAGCATTGGGCAAAATGTCTGAGGAAGGATACATGAAAGTCGTGAATAGCGATATCAAAGATGCAGGTTTCTTTTTGAAGCACGTCATTGGTGGTGCATTTATCACCATTGCTATGACTGGACTTGACCAAGAAATGATGCAGAAAAACATCAGCGTTAAGAGCCTAGGCGGTGCGCAAAAAAACATGATGACCTATAGTACGGTATTGCTATTTGTAAACTTCTTGTTCTTAGTGCTAGGTGGTTGTTTGTATTTGTTTGCCACGCAAAATGGTTTGAGCGAAAAGGGCGACGATTTATTTCCTGCCATTGCGCTTAAAGGTTACCTCAGCCCTGCGGTGGGTGTATTATTTGTAATTGGCTTAATTAGCGCATTGTTTCCGAGTGCAGATGGCGCGCTTACGGCATTGACAAGTAGCTTTTGTATAGACATACTTGGTCTTACGAAGGATAAAACATTGGACGAGAAATCGCGCAAAACAAGAAGACTCATTGTGCATCTATCGTTTACGATATTGTTCTTTTTGTGCGTAATGGTATTTAAGTATATCAACGACAAGAGTATTATAGATGTAATTCTAAAACTAGCGGGCTATACTTACGGGCCATTGCTTGGCTTGTTTATGTTTGGTATTTTATCGCAAAGAAAAATTAAGGATGGCTTGGTATTGCCACTAAGTTTAACAGCACTGGCGCTAGTGCTTACCTTGGATATGATTAACAATGCAGATTGGTTTATCAAGAAATTGGGTCTCGCTAGTATTGCAGATAGCTTAACCAAGATGCAAGCGGTATTTGGTGGCTATAAAATTGGGGTAGAGTTATTACTGATAAATGGTCTAGTAACATTTGCGCTTTTGTATGCATTTAGTAAACCAAGTGCGCCAATCACACTAGAAGCAGAGCCAGATGATAATGCAGCACTGCACAAAGAATTTGCACATTAGTAGCCACTATAATTTGATATGCTAATTACAGAAGCCTTATTAGATTATGCCGAAAAAATGGGCAGCGAAGTGCCTGCATACTTGCATGCCCTTGAGCGCGATACAGTGCTATGCACAACGCAACCGATAATGCTAAGCGGTGCATTGCAAGGGCGTTTTCTAAGCTTTGTAAGCAAAATGCTGCAACCAAAATGCATCCTAGAAATTGGCACATTTACTGGTTACAGTGCATTGTGTTTGGCTGAAGGCTTAGCACAAGGTGGTGTATTACATACCATAGATATCAATGATGAATTGGCTTACTTGATTGAAAAATATATTGCGCTTGCCAAGATGCAAGACAAAGTAAATGTGCACTATGGCAATGCCCTTGATATAATACCAACACTAAACATAAAGCCCGAACTCGTATTTATTGACGCCGACAAACCCAACTACAAAAACTACTACGAGCTAGTATTGGCAATGCTTGCCGACAATGGCGTGATACTACTAGACAATGTATTTTTCCATGGCCAAGTATTAGAAGAAAAGCAAAATAAAAATGGCGCTGCCATTGCTGAGTTTAACACATATCTACGCCAAGATACTAGGGTAGAAGTAATGATGCTGCCTTTGCGGGATGGGATAAGTATGGTGAGGAAGAGGTGAGATGACTAAGTGCTAAGAATTTATGGCAAAGGTTTGTATGCTAATACTGTGGTGGTTTACTATGGCAACATTTAGCTACTCAGAGTGGCATATGTGCGTCAGCAATAGTGCAGCTAGTACAACCAATACGCATTTGTGTAGTAGTTGATAGGTAAGTGTTTGACTATAAGTGGTTTAGATGGGCTATTGGTGGATAGAGGTTAAATATTTGGCGGAGTGGGGAGATGCGTATATTATTGTGTTAGCTGTAAGTATGAAGATAAGAATAATAGTTATTTTGATTTTTAGTAGTCTAGCTTCGAAATGCCAGACTAAAACATTTAATGATTTGTCTGAACTGAACCTTATCGGTCACGTAAAACAAATCACAATTTATAGAATTGCAAGTCTTAGATCCTATACCGAAAAAGAAACAATTTATTTAAATGAAAATGGTTTTGCTGATAGTATTTCGATTTCTACAAGAATCGCAGGACTATCTTCGGAAAACAAATATATTTTCAAATATTCTAAATCCAATAAATATGGATTAATTTATAATTCAAGTAATAAGCTTACTGATTCGATTTACTTTGAAAGAAAAAATGACTCAACTTATCAAATAATAAATGTATCCATAATCTTTCGGGATAAGACTATAACAACTACGACATTTGATCTAAAAGGCAGAAAAAGATTAGTAATTAGAACTAAAAGGAATGATAAAAACGAAATAGTTGAAAATAATTCTATCGTATATACTTATAATGAACTTGACTCTCTTGATAGTTCTACAATGACGAATTTGTTAACTCAGGAGAAAAAAAGCTATGCTTTGAATATTTAAATTTAGATAGAAAAGGGAATCCGTTAGAAGTTAATGAAGTTCTATGTGATTCTCGAGAAATATATTTAACGCAAAGAAGACAAATAGAATACTTTGATTAATTACCTACAGCTAACATCGGTTTTGCGCTAGTGGAGCTTTTGTGGTAGATTTGAGCAGTGGAATTATTTTGAACATTTGCAAGTGAACAAGCATTTGTACTTTCGATTCCCCCACCATCGCAAAGCCGCTGAACGTATGCAAGCTTACAAAACCCCGTCTTAAGACAGGTTGACTAATGATGAATTTTCAAATTGACAAAAACGAGATTAAAGATTTAATTGAACGCTCAAAAAGAGTGAATGAAGAATTAGGACATATTATATATCCAATTCTTGAAAATTTTAAGCTTAATAAACAGGAGGTTTTAGAAGTATGCCAAATAGGAAAGTTTGCTTACAAAATTGACTCTAGTATTAAAATTGTAGACAAACCACAACCACCAAATCCTGATTTCATTATTGAACAAAATGATAAATTAATTGGACTTGAACACACTCAAATTTTGACCAAAGATGCACAAAGATATTTTAGAGTAAAAACTCTTTTGGATAATGCGGAACAAATATTTGAACAGAAATATCCAAGCATAAATGTTCACGCAACTATTTCAGTACAAAATGACGAATGGAATTATACCCAAAAGGACAAACTCGAATTAGCTGAACAAATTGCCGATTATGTGCAATGGACAAGATTGGACAAAGTTTATAAACTTCCTGAAAAAATAACGAATATTAAAACAACAATACATTCACAAGTTTCATTCTCATATAATGAGAAGAATTGGCAAGCGGAATACTTGACAAGGGAACGTCTAAAATTAGAAATTGAAAAAAAAGAATCTAAAATTTTGCGATATAAAGAGAGTGAAAAACAATTGACTGAATTATGGTTAGTTCTTCTAATTGGCTCACTTTCTTCTGTATCATATGAATTGAACGAATCTGAAAATTATAAAATGGAATCAGAGTTTGACCGAGTTTATTTAATGGCTGACTTTGACGCTAAGATATTAAGAATAAAATGAAAAAGCCGGCACACAACATCGGTTTGGCAATATGGCGGCTGAAGTGCTTCTATGAAGGATTTGTGCAAGGTTCAATATCAGTAATTCTATTGAACCTTTGTACTAAAAATCCGCCACATCGCCAAGCAGAAAACCGCTGTCAATAAGCATTACAACAACTCAAAAAATCCAAAGAATGAAAAATTCAACATTAATTATCCTAATTATTTCGCTGATTCAATTTAGTAAAACAGCGCTTGGACAGACTACAAGTAGCATTGACAGTTTATTATGTAAAGAATGGAAACTTGTCTCATACAAGGAGGGAGGAGAGAAATTTCCACCCTCATCAAAACAGAAAAATGACAGGATGATATTTTATAATGACCATAAAGTTAAATCCATTGAGACAGGAAACATTCAAAATGGGATTTGGCAATATGATGCTACGAAAAAAGCATTATCTGTAGTTGATAACAAGACAAAAGAAAAGGCAATAATGAAAGTTTTAAAGATAACGAAAGATGAATGTATTCTGGAATATACTGATCCCGAAGGAACTTCATTGAAAATTTACATGGTTCCAGTATCGAAGTAGTGAACGATACAAAATGCCTGCCGATGATAGCATAAGGCATTAGCTACGACGCGTTCAGAATTAGCACAATTAAAAGGTCATTTGTCAACAATCCCAACTCAGAACATACTGATTTAAAAGTTGTCTTGCAAATGAATACAGATAGTTCAGCTATCGAAAATATGTTGCCATTGATTTTGTTTATCTTTTTTACGATATACTCCTTAGAAGTAATGTTAAGAAAGTCAAGTATTGCCCTGCAGCAAGGGTACTAAAAATAATGGAATAGTACGGTTCTTATTGTATACTATTTGCAGCAAAAACTATATGCGCACTAGTTATTTCTAATAACGATAGGTCCGGGATTGTTAATAATTTGGCACTACGGGCAGCATGGTATATCATTGTTTAAGACACTATTCAACAAAAGAATATGGCAAAAGAAATTTCTTGTTCATTTAAATATCAAAGACGAGGTACAGTCTTAAGTAGGCAGCATGTACGTTACCTTGTTACAGTATCGATTATGGTTGCATTTAGTAACCTGCTATATGGACAGAAAGGTAAAGGGAATTTGCAGCTGCCAATTATAGATTCATTTGTTGGGTCAACAAAAGTATTACAAACTACGCCTTCGTTAGATCACTATGAGCAGGTTTTTGACATTAGTAGCGTGTTGAATAAACGCTATAGTAAAAGAATTAATAGGACTTCGTCTATTGTGCAGAACAATAAATTAAAGTTGATGGCTTTCAGCCTTTTAATAACAACACAATTGCTATTACTTGCAAGAAACAAATGCCATTTTTGATTGAAGTTAATAAATTATGTGCGCATTCCAGCAATAGTAGGTTGTATAAAAAAGATGTTACAGGAAAGAGAGCGTTTGTATGGTTCACAATAGGGCAAGTTTTGCGTAGCCTTATAGTGTTCTAATTAGCAACTACTTTTTTGTATTTGATTGAAGCGATGCTTGTGCTTGCATAATACCATAAGCCTCAGCATATGATAGCAATGAGTATGTTGATTCCGAGTTTCTTAATTCAAGCGCTAATTCCAACAAGTGTGGAAGCTCCACCAAAATTAGCCCACCAATGTAGTAGACAAAAATGCCGATAAGCTGATTGAAGTCTGCAGCAAATACCATTTGCATCAACTCTTTTCACACCGCCTGCGAAGTAGTATTGTAAACTTGGTACTAATAAGGCTGTAAAATTTTGCCCAAAACAAGAACCTCTCTACTTCACCCCACTGCCATTCTTACCTTCCTTACCCGCATCCACAAAAAGCAGCTTACCATTAGCATCTTCTGCCATTAGTATCATGCCATTGCTTTCTATGCCGCGCATTTTACGTGGGGCAAGATTAGCTACTAGGGTTACATTTTGGCCTACGATGTCTTCTGGCTTGTAATGCATGGCGATGCCGCTTACCACTGTGCGCGTTTCAAAGCCAAGGTCAATGGTAAGCTTTAATAGTTTGTCTGCTTTTTCTACTTTTTCTGCTGCGACGATGGTGCCGGTGCGTAAGTCTATTTTATCAAAATCTTCAAACTGAATCGTTTCCTTTAGTGGAGTAACCGTGGCTGCGCTTTCAGTACTAGCTGGTGGAGCAACCGTGTTCTCTATTTTATTTTGATGCAATTTGTCTATTTGCTTTTGAATTTCTTCGTCTTCTATTTTTCTAAATAAGAGTTCCGGCGCATTGAGCGAGTAGCCAGTTTTGAGGAGTTGCAAGCTGCCGCCATTTTGCCATTCTAGCATTTTTGGTACCACCTTCATCATCTTGCAAAGTTTGGCCGCTGTTTCTGGCAAAAACGGATTGACGTAAATAGCTAAGTTGGCGCACAGCTGCAAACACATATGCAAGCAGTTGTCTACCAAGGCTTGATTATCTACATTTTTCCAAGGCTCTTTTTCTTGCAAGTACACATTGCCAGCCCTGCTTAAGTCAATCACAGCAAACAAAGCTTCTCTAAACTTAAATTCGCTAAGGGCGTGCTCTATGTTTTGCTTGGTAGATGCTATTCTTTCAAATAAGGCATCGTCTTTCTCATCTTTTAAATCAAGATGAAAAGTAGGCACCTTGCCGCTGCATAGTTTATGCATTAGCACAAAGGCACGATTAACAAAGTTGCCAAATATGGCAACCAACTCACTGTTGTTCTTGGTTTGAAAATCTTTCCAAGTAAAATCGTTGTCCTTGGTTTCTGGCATATTTGCCGTAAGCACGTAGCGCATTGCATCGGCCATACCAGGAAAATCCTGCACATATTCGTGTACCCATACAGCCCAATTGCGGCTTGTACTTACTTTGTCGCCTTCTATATTTAAGAATTCGTTGCCAGGTACATTGTTAGGTAAAACATAGCCGCCGTGCGCGTGCAACATCGTTGGGAAAATAATGCAGTGAAACACAATATTATCTTTACCTAAGAAGTGCAGTAGTTCGGTATCTTCACTACACCAATAGTCGCTCCATTGTTGTGTAAGTTCTTTTGTTGCACTAATATAACCAATAGGCGCATCAAACCACACATATAGTACTTTGCCATCAGCACCTTCTATTGGCACTTGCACACCCCATTCGCCATCGCGCGTCATGGCTCTGCTTTGTAAGCCACCATCAATCCAGCTTTTGCATTGACCATACACATTATTTTTCCATTCTTGGTGGCCTTCTAATAACCATGTACGTAGCCATGCTTCATAGTTGCCAAGTGGCAAATACCAATGTTTGGTTTCTTTCTTTACTGGCGTACTGTTGCTAAGTGTACTGCGCGGATTGATTAATTCTTCGGGGCTAAGCGTACTGCCACATTTTTCGCATTGATCGCCATAGGCATTCTCATTGCTACATTTCGGACAAGTACCTGTTATGTATCTGTCGGCCAAAAACGACTTGGCTTCTTCGTCGTAAAACTGTTCGTTGATTTTTTCTTCAAAAATTCCTTTGTCGTAAAGTGTCTTAAAAAAAGCACTACTCGTTTCGTGATGCGTTTTATTGCTGGTACGACTAAAAATATCAAAACTCATGCCCATTGCTTTTAAGCTATCGGCAATAATGGTGTGGTATTTGTCAACGACATCCTGCGGCGTAATACCTTCTTTTTTTGCGCGTATAGTAATCGGCACACCATGCTCATCTGTACCGCAGATGTATAAAACATCTTTCTGTTGCGCACGTAGAAAACGTGCATAGATATCTGCGGGCAAAAAATTGCCAGCTAAGTGGCCAATATGAACTGGGCCATTGGCGTAGGGTAGAGCTGCTGTTACTAAATGTCTTTTGAATGCCATTATGCTTTTTTACTATTTGTCAATTGTACTGCTGCAAGTACGTCGGTATTTATGGTCGTGGATGCCATTCTATATCTGCTACATTATGTTGCAAACAGATATAGCGTGCTAAAGTAAATAGATAGTCGCTTAAACGATTGAGGTATTTGATTACAATGGCAGACACCAATTCGCCATCGGCCTGCATATGCACACAAATACGCTCCACACGACGGCACACGCAGCGTGCAACATGTGTTGTAGAACTTGCAATATGTCCGCCCGGCAGAATAAAACTCTTTAAGGCAGGCAATTCGTCGTCCATACGGTCTATTTCTTTTTCTAAGAGCACAATGTCCTCTTCGTGTAAATCTGGCAATTGCATTTTTACATCTTTGTCGGGGTCCGTTGCCAAAATGCTGCCAATGGTAAACAAACGATCTTGCACTTCCTTAAGCATATTGCTACTCTGCTCGTGCGTGATTTGGTCACGTATCATACCTATAACGCTATTGAGTTCGTCAACAGTGCCGTATGCTTCTATGCGAATATGGCTTTTTAGCACACGCGTGCCACCAATAAGCCCCGTAGTGCCTTCATCGCCCGTTTTTGTATATATTCTAAAGGACATGCTGCAAAAGTACTTAATCATATTGCATTCCTCGCTGATATATGCTTATTGGCTATTATAGCCGCTTAGGAAATACTATCTTTGCAAAAATTTTTTCGGAATGGCTTTACAAGTAGGTATCGTTGGCTTGCCAAATGTGGGTAAATCTACCCTTTTTAACGCTGTAAGTAATAATGCTAAGGCGCAAGCAAGCAATTATCGCTTTTGTACAATTGACCCCAATGTAGGGCAGGTAGATGTGCCAGATGTACGCTTAGATAAGCTTACCGAATTAGTGCAACCTGAGCGCGTTGTGGCAACAGCGATTGAATTTGTAGATATTGCAGGCTTAGTAAAGGGCGCAAGCAAAGGCGAGGGGCTTGGCAACAAGTTTTTGGCCAATATCCGCGAGGTAGATGCCATCGTACACGTGGTGCGTTGCTTTGAAGACGATAATATTTTGCGTGAAGAGGGCGAAATTAATCCCGTTGGCGATAAAGAAATTATAGATACCGAATTACAACTTAAAGACCTTGATAGCGTTGATAAGAAATTGCAACGTTGCGAAAAGCTAGCGCGTGTAAACCCACAAGCAAAAGCCGAGCTAGAAGTGCTGCAAAAAGTAAAAGCACATTTAGAAGAAGGTAAAAGCGTTCGTACACTAGGCCTTAGCGAAGAAGATATGCCAGCCATTGCTGATTTGTTTTTATTGACGAGCAAAAAAGTAATGTATGTGGCTAACGTAGACGAAGCAAGCATGCATACAGGCAATAAGTATAGCGAGGCACTTATTGCTGCCGTTAAAGCAGAAGGTGCAGACGTAGTGGTGATGAACAATAATATCGAGGCACAAATTAGTGAGCTTGATAATGCTGATGATAAGGCAATGTTCTTAGACGAGTATAAACTAACTGAACCTGGCTTAAACAGATTAATTCGTCATGCTTATGGCTTGTTGGATTTGATTACTTACTTTACAGCAGGTGTGCAAGAAGTGCGTGCTTGGACCATTGGTCGCGGCTGGAAAGCACCGCAAGCTGCAGGCGTAATTCATACCGATTTTGAAAAAGGCTTCATCAAAGCAGAAACAATTGCTTACGACGACTTTGTAGCGCTTGGCAGCGAAGCAAAGTGTAGAGAGGCTGGCAAATTACGTATAGAGGGTAAGGAGTATATCGTGAAAGACGGCGATATTATGCACTTCCGTTTCAACGTTTAGTTCCAAATACTAGAAATATCTTTTTGCAGATTGATTGTGAGTCTGTACTCATTAAAGGCATTTCTACTTAAGTTAAATTTAGCAGTTACATTGTTGATGGTATAGGTTTCTAGGCTAATACCTTGGCTGTACATGAAGGTATTGGCAAGGTTATTGTCGAGCCTGTCTGTATACTTTTGATACACATAGCCAGCATCTGCAAAAGCGCAGATATAGATACCGTACGGAATTACTTTTAGTTGACTAATGCGAGCCTTATTGAAGCGCAATTCCCTTACAACAAGTTGACGCTTTAGATTGATACGTGCGCTTGCGTAGCGTGTGCCGTTTGCTACATACAATTCGTAACCACGCAGAAAATCTTCTTCATAACCTAGGCCGCGTTGTAGGTTGTACGGTACATTATCAGTACTTTGAATTTTCCCTTTGGCAATACCGTTGATATACCAATTTTTACCTAGCGGTATATACTTTGCAGCTAGCACGCGCAGTTGCAAAAAGTGTACATCGTCGCTTGGCAGCACACCCACTTGTCTAACTTCTGCGAGTAGTGCAGCGCCGCTTAGGCTGTAGTTTACATTATCGCGATTATCGTGGCGATATGCGTACGCAATTGTAGTATATCGCTGTTTGTCTTTGCCGTAAGAAAAATAGTAGGGGTTTAGTTTAGATAAAGTATCGCTACCTTTTTGTGTGCTAAAACCCAGTTCTATAAAATGTACTCTGTAGTAGCCACTTCTTCTACGCCAGCGCACTTTACCATCAAGTAGTTGCAGCATGGTTTTATCGGTGCCTACGAACTGTAACTTATTATTGTCTGTATTTACGGCTATGCCTCTATAGCTTAAGCCACGTACTTCAGCAAACAGGCCATTATTTTTATTGCCATACAAATGCGGGTTTTGATATCTAACAAGTACGCGCGTGTTTAGCCCAACATCTACATAAATGAGTCCTTTTTGTCGCATACCAAGTAGGTTAGTATGGTCTAGATATACGCCATAATTGATTCTAGAAAGTTTAGCACCGCGTTCTCGCCATTCAGCAATATTTCTGTCGTTTAAGCGTACAAAGGGTACTGGAAAAATATACCAGTTTTCGCGAACAACGATACGCAGGTAAACGAGGCCCTTGGCAAAACTATCGACCGAAATTTTTACGGAGATAAACAGCTGTGTATTCATAATACGCTGCTCGTTTCTTACCAGCAAGGCATCTAAATTTGTCATTGGCAAAGAATCGCCAACCTTGAAACTACATTCTCTAAAAATAATAAAAGGCTTGGTTACTTTATTACCTTCTATTTTGATGTCTGCAACTTGGTATTTAGCATTGCTGTCAATATCAGTATTTGCCAAAGCTAGGGCAGGCCATAAATAGGCTATAGCATAAACTACTGCAAACAAAAATGCCTTTCTCCTAACAAACACTAGGGGTAAAGTAAGCACATTTTTACGCACGATATAGCTGATGTGTGTGCCTTTATCGTTATTGATAAACTAATTGCAGCCTATTTGCCTAAAATAAACTTCCCTGCTGCACAATCGTAATGGGGTCGTACATCTGTTTGTGAGGCACAAAGTCGCGTTTGCCAATGTCTGCGGTGATGGGATGTGCGTGCATAGTTGCTTCATCTAAAGAAGTAAAGAGCGCTTTTATTTCCTCGGTGTCTTTTGCATTAAGCCATTGTTGTTCTGTTTCTGGAGTAAGTATCAATGGCATGCGTTCTTTGCTATTGTGGATGCGCGCCATAAGCGGATTGGCAGGAACAGTTGCAATACTAAAGGTGTTTTTGTATTCGCCGGTTGCAGCATTGAGCCATGTATTATAGAGGCCTGCTACTGCAAAGAGTTCTCCAGTCTTTAGTGTAATATAATAGGGTTGCTTGGTATTGCCAGTGTGTTGATACTCTACAAATCCATCCAGTAGTACAAGGCAACGTTGATGTTGCGCTGCATACTTAAAACTCACTTTTTCAAAAATGGTCTCAGTGCGGCAATTAATAGTTTGCGTTCTAAGTTTTTGTGCGTCTGCAATATTTTTTGCAAATGACGGTATCAATCCCCATTCAAACATTTGAATGCTATGGCTAGCATCGTTGGTAATAACGGGCAGCACATCGTTAGCAAATGCTTTCGCTAAGCGTATCGGTTCCCAGTTTACATTCACAGCAAAGTTCGCTTTGAACCTTTCTTCTACTGCCTTGCGTGGTTTATTATTGCTCGCTGTACCGCACATTTTTTAATTGAATGGTCTTACTTGTTTAAAATATAGTTTACCCTTATCAAACTTAAATTCTATGTCAAGGCCATAGTCGTCGTAGCTTTTGCCATTCGTGTTTTTGCGCAGGGTGATGTAATAGTAGTCTTTCACTTGTGTGAGTGCATCATACAATTGCTGAATCTGTTGTGGCGTCAATACAGTGTTTGACGCTTTATTGATATTGCTTCTACTAATATATTGTGCATAGGTTTGACCTTCCTCGCCAATAAAATAATCGCTCGGAATAATAATAAGCTGATCGCATACAACATCTTTAGGTGGCGCTACTACGCTTGTTTCACCAATTTGTACATTAATCGTATAGCCAGGAAAATTATCCCGGATTAAATTTTTTGTAATAGCCACACCATTCGCTTCTTCACTTGGAAAACCTTGGTGCACAAGTATGCCCATCATTACCGTGCTCTGACTAATATTGTAAAACTGGCGCTCTCTATAAGCACTCAATTTCCAAACGCTAGCCCACACTTTTCTAATAGCGTCTGCAATGCGTTTATTTGTATCAATCATACTACCACTATAGCTTTCATAGAGACCGGCGCCACTAAAGCCTTTCAAGTCTTCTGCATTGCTGCTGCTGCGAAAACGATAACTTAGTGTGGTATCGCCTTTTCTCATTTCTTTATAAACTTGCGCTAGTAAATTCTTAGACATTGGCGCATTACGGATAGCTTTTCGTAAATCTTTCAATGCTAATTCCAAGGCACGTTCGTTCACTTGTTTCTGCTTACTTAAAGCAATAACGCGTTGGTATATTGGCTTAATGCTTGGGTGCTGCATGTGCTGCTGATAAAAGTAGAATGGAATAGCAAAAGAGCCAGCTGGCACTTCAAAGGAAATGTTTGGCCTATCTCTTAATTTTTTCAGTTCCCAAAAGCCTAAAGCCTTGTTGCCAATCGTTTTTACATCGGGCTTTACTTTTGATGTAAATGGTACGATCGTTTTTACAGTTAGGTTTGCAGTAAGCACCTGCACAGGTTTTGCTTTTTGTTTTGTTGCTAATGAAGCTTCAGTAGCAAGCTCTAATTTTATGCCTGATTTTGTTACAGTTAATTTTACAGGTTTGCCTATCAACTTTAGCACAGCGCTATCGTTTTGATACGCAATCCACGCAGCAGCTGGAATATTGCGATTATTGCACAATACATTTATATGGCTCAATGGTGTTTGCATAGCATCAGTAATTACACCAGCGCATATTGGCAATGCAATCGGGGAGCCGCTTATTAGAATAATATCTTGCGCAGCAACACTATTCATTTCCTTTGATAAATCTTTTACAAGCTTTAACCTGCCGTACGACACACCAAGCACAACACTTTGCTGCTTTTGATCGCCGTAAATGTCTTGCGGTGTTACCGTGGGCACACTGCTCAAGGCAGCAGCAGGCAGTGCCAATAAATTTTGATTATTGAGTAATAGCTGTGGTTTGAAATCTGTAGGTAGTTTTTCTGTTGTTGCTTTGTAAAAAGTAAGTAGCAATTCTGCCGTAAGATCATCCTCGCTCACAAATTCTATAACGTAGCGCTTTTGGTCTTTATAGTAGTTCAAACAAGATAGCACAAATCGGCGCTGAGGATGCATCGTGTAATTGATGGCATTAAAATCAGCAATCTCCATGCTGTAGTTTAGTACCTCAGAGCAAAAGTCGTGGTGGTATGGATATCTTTTGCTATCAATAAAGTAGGAAGTGCCACTAGCAATATCGTAGCACATTTTTACGCTTTGTACATTAGTGTACAAGTCAGTCAATGGTTTTCCTGCAAGGCGCTGATAATGATCGTGACCGTCAAGCGAATTACTAAAATATTGCGCGGAACTACTTGCAGCATTGAGCAACAAGAACACAAGTGTGTACCATAGTATTCTACTGCGTAGTAATCTGTGCATTGCTAGCAAAAGTACTTATAATATTGGCACATACATAAGTTTGCTGTGGCAATCAAGCTTCTAAAGCCTATTACCAAATCTTTATTAACCTTAACGAAATTACGTAAGCGAAACCTACAAGTGTATAACCTCGCCGTAAGCGGCAGCAGTAGCTTCCATCACAGCCTCACTCATAGTAGGATGCGGATGTATGCTATTAAGCACTTCGCTATAAGTTGTTTCCAGCTTACGTGCAGTAACAGTTTGTGCAATCATTTCAGTAACGTTAGCACCAATCATGTGTGTGCCAAGCCATTCGCCATATTTAGCATCGTAAATTACTTTTACGAAGCCTTCGTTAGCGCCTGCCGCACTTGCCTTACCGCTAGCGCTAAACGGAAACTTACCAACTTTGATGTCGTAGCCAGCTTCACGCGCTTGCTTTTCTGTCATACCAGCACTTGCAATTTCTGGCGAGCAATACGTACAACCAGGTACATTGCCATAGTCAAGTGCCTCTGGCTTGTGATGGAATTTTCCTTCCGCATTTGCGATAGCTTCTACACAAATAATCGCTTCTTTGCTAGCCACGTGTGCCAATGCTTGTCCTGGGGTCATATCGCCAATTGCGTAAACGCCAGCTACATTTGTTTGATAATATTTGTCTACGATAACCTTGCCTTTATCTGTAGTAATGCCTAGTGTTTCTAAGCCAATACCTTCAATATTTGCAACAACACCAACGGCACTCAATAAAACGTCTGCTTCTAGCACTTGCTCGCCATTAGCAGTTTTAATTGTTGCTTTTACACCAGCACCACTTGTATCAACTTTAGTTACTTCGCTGCTCGTCATAATATCTATGCCTTGCTTTTTGTAACTTTTTTCTAATTCTTTGCTAATGTCCTCATCTTCTACAGGCACAATGCGTGGCGCAAATTCTACGATTGTAACTTTTGTACCCATGCTGTTGTAGAAGTAAGCAAATTCAACGCCGATGGCGCCGCTGCCACACACAATCATGCTTTTTGGTTGTGTAGGCAATACCATAGCATCGCGATAGCCAATAATCTTTTTACCATCTAAAGGCATCGTTGGCAATTGTCTAGCACGACCGCCAGTTGCCAAAATAATATGCTTAGCACTATAAGTAGCCTTGTTGCCATCTGCACCAGTCACTTCTATTTGACCTTTTGCAACAAGCTTACCAAAGCCCATCACAACATCAATTTTATTCTTCTTCAACAAAAACTGAACGCCTTTGCTCATTTTGTCGGCAACACCGCGGCTGCGTTTTACAACAGCACCAAAATCGTGTGCAATACCACTTGCAGTAATGCCGTAGTCACTAGCGTGCTTCATGTACTCATAAACCTGTGCGCTTTTTAGCAAGGCTTTTGTTGGAATACAGCCCCAATTAAGGCAAATACCACCAAGACTTTCTTTTTCTATTACAGCTGTTTTTAAGCCAAGTTGAGAAGCGCGAATTGCGGCTACATAACCGCCTGGGCCGCTACCAAGTACAATTACATCGTAGTTCATGTTATTCTAAAATTGTGTGCAAATGTACAAGTAAATATGCAGAAATTAACAAGCAGTTTAGCGGCTAATTGCCTTCGCCCCGTATCTTTATGCCATGAATGGTAAATTTCTTTTGATGGTAGCTGTGTTGGCTGTTGCTGGCCATACTGCTTTTGCCCAAAATGCAAAACGAGTTAAAAAAGATCAGGTGCAGCAACCTGTAAGAACGAAAGACGAACCTATTGTAATTGAAGAAAATCCAGTTAGAATAGTGGATGATCAAAATAGAGCAATGATAGCTAAATTAGCAGGTGTTAAGTTGCGTGCTACAAAAGACCTTAATCCAGAATTTGCTAGTGAAGAATTTACTATGCAGATAGCAGATGATGGTAGCAGTGCAGTGCTTTATTTTCAGGACGGACGAACCTCGTCTCCAATACAATTTGCAGAAGGACAAATTAGAATGACAATGTTAGCAGAAGTAAGCGCTGCTGGTAGCGTGCCAGAGCAATTGCAAAATACGATAGCCTCGATGGCAGTGGTTACAGGCATAGACTATACCAACGAGGGCATTAAGTTTATGTATAGCGACAGAACGATTGTTACGTTTGAGGTTGCTAAATAAGTTGCATAGTAAATTAGTACTAGGCTTAAACCTGCAGCATAGTTTTTGGTCTATCATAGTATAAAAGCAAAAAGTTATGAAAAGAAAAGTTTTAATGATGGTGGGCCTCATTTGTGGCTTAGTTTTTTTAAGCACAATGGCAGATGCACAAAACAGAGGTGGTCGTGGCAGAGGTCGTGGTCGTGGATGCAGCGCAAGAGTAGTGGTTGTAGGGCATCCAAACAAGGTGGTTGTTCGCCCTGGTGGTGGCCGCAGTTGCCGCAGTAGAGGTGCAGGTCCATGGGTGCGCAGAGGTCGTACGGTGATAGTTACCACACCTTGTCGTCGCCACTGGAGATAATTTACATGACGAATAATTATGAGCTACAAAGGCTTCAGCAGCAATGTTGAAGCCTTTTTTACGTTGTGCAATTTGGCGCTTTGCAAATTTTTTGAGAATTAAGCAATATTATGGCATAGTATTAGCCATAGGACTTACTTTTAAGAACTGCTAGCGCCTTTTGGTAGGGCAGGGAGATGCGAATAATGAAATTAGAGGTGACGCAAATAATTAGGAACACAATTGCCATTTGCATGCTAATGGTGATTTGCCATAATACCAATGCACAAACAAACTTAAGTGCCTATACTGATGTGTTCAATAAATTTTATTGCTTTGACAATGGTGCTACAAGTGAGTTAGAATACCTAGCGCCTCGTGAGTATAAAGTAGGCCGCACTGGTATAGCGTACTTAGATAATCTTGGCATCTTTAAGGTGTATCGCTATGGTGTGATGAATAAAGTAAATACCAATTTTACAAGTGCTTTTGGTGTTAGCGATAACTTTATTTTTTATAAGACACAAACTTCACTGCATGTTATTGATGCAGATGACGATATCGAACTTTGCCGTAGTGTAGGAGAATATGCAGTTGGCGATAGTATTATCTTATATTACGACAGAATACGCAATATTCTCAATGCGTATTATGGCGGCAAGACCATTGAACTAGAAACCAATCTTGCAACCAATACACACGATAATTTTAAGGTTAGCGACAATGCAATTGCTTACACAAACTTTATGGATCAGTTTAAGGTAGTAATGTACGGCGAGACGCATGTATTGGAAGCGCAGCCTGTGCAAGACTATCAGGTAGGCCGAAATATTGTAGCTTATACTGATATCAACAATCAATTTAAAATCTGTACAGGAGGAGAACCAATTGTAGCTGATGCATTTGCACCAAAACGCTATATCGTAGGCGACAATTTGGTTGCTTTTGTTGGTTATGATGGCTACTTCAAAATCTTTTATGAAGGTAAGGTGCACCAAATTGGATACTTTGACAAGCGTTTCTTGGTGAGCGATTATGTGGTGGCTTTTGAAGATGGTGCAGGCTTCTTTAAAGTGTTTTACAAGGGCAATATCTACGACATTGACAATTTCTATCCAGAGAAGTTTTTACTCGGTTATAGAAGTATGACCTACATAAATAAGGGCAATGTGATGCGTATGTTTAGTGATGGGGCCATTCACGATGTTACGACGATGGTCAATAATTTGGAGAATGTACGCATGGATTACGATGTTTTGCAGTACAAAGTAGGTGCAAATATGTTCAGATTCTTTGTAGATGGCAAAGACTTCAACAATTAAAACCCAATAAACACTGGGGTTTAGAAACTTATCCATACTCTAATAGCAGTATGTTGACAAAAAAAGGTGGCATATAGCTGTACCTTTGCACAAATTAGATTTAATGACATTTCAAGAACTCGGCTTGCGAGCAGAGCTTCTACAAGCCGCAGCAGATTTGGGCTTTACAGAGGCGACACCCATACAAGAGCAAGCGATACCGGTACTAGTGAGTGGTACCAAGGACTTTATAGGGCTAGCGCAAACGGGCACAGGTAAAACGGCTGCATTTGGTTTACCACTATTACAACTCATCAATACTGACAGCAAACTAGCACAAGCACTAGTGATTTGCCCTACACGCGAACTGTGTATGCAAATCGTGAAAGATCTTGTAAGCTTCAAAAAGCATATACCAGACACATTTGTGGCTGCAGTATATGGTGGCACAAGCATTAGTATGCAAATCCGCGATTTGCGTAAAGGCGTACAAATCGTTGTGGCAACACCTGGACGATTAATTGACCTTATTGAGCGTAATGCGATTGACCTCAACAATATTAACTACGTTGTATTAGACGAGGCCGACGAAATGCTTAACATGGGCTTTCAGGAGGATATAGAGTTTATTCTTAAGAACACACCAAACCGTAATGCAACATGGTTGTTTAGTGCAACTATGCCATCAGAAATTCGTAAGGTTAGCAAGCGTTACATGACTGAACCTGTTGAGGTGAGTGTTGGACAGGTTAATACTGCTAACGAAAATATTCTACATCAATACTTCACAGTTGCACATCATCATAGATACGAGGCCTTAAAGCGCTTAATTGACTTTAACCCCGGTATGTATGGTATTATTTTTACAAAAACGAAAATGGATGCACAAGAGGTTACCGAAAAATTAATTCGTGAAGGTTACGACGTAGATGCATTGCATGGCGACCTAACGCAGCAACAGCGCGATAAGGTTATGCGTGCGTTTCGTGAAAAATCTTTGCAGTTGCTCATCGCTACCGATGTTGCAGCACGTGGTATTGACGTAAAAGGCATTACACACGTTATCAATTACGAATTACCACAAGATATAGAAGCGTATACACACAGAAGCGGTCGTACGGCACGTGCAGGTACTACGGGCATTTGTATGAGCATTGTTGGCCCACGTGATGTTAGTAAACTTCGCGATATCGAGCGTATTGCTAAAGCCAAGCTGCATAAGTTAGATGTACCAACTGGTACAGATGCTTGTCGTAAGCAGTTTTTCTACTTTATGGATAAGGTACACAATACCGATATTAGCCATGGCGAGTACGAAAAATATTTACCTGAATTGCAAGAGCGTTTTGCCGATATGGAAAAAGATGAAATTCTACAGCGTGTAGCTGCATTGGAATTTGATCGTTTCTTGAAGTATTACGAAAATGCTGAAGACCTTAATCGTCGCGATCAGAAGAAAACACGCGAGCGCGATGGCGAACGCAGTGCAGGCGGCGAATCTAGTGGTCGCACTTACGGCGGTGGAAAGTACAAAAAGCTATTCATCAACCTCGGTACGCGTGATGGTTTTTACAAAGCAAGCTTCCTGCAATTTGTGCTTGACATGAGCGACTTAAGCAAGGATAGCCTAGGTAAGATAGATATGCGCGACATGTTTAGCTGGATTGAAATTGAGCCAGCTGTAGCAACTACGATGATTGACTCTCTTGATGGCAAGAGCTTTAAGGGTCGTAAGATTCGCATGAACGATGCCGACAGCGGTGGCCCATCTGGCAATCGTGGTGGTGGTCGCTCACGTGAAGGTGGCGAACGCGGTGGCCGTAGCGAAGAGCGCGGTGGCGATCGTTACAGAAGTGGTGGTGGCGACCGTGGCGGTGATCGCGGTGGCAGCAGATATGGTGATCGCGGTGGTCGCAGTGATGATCGTGGTGGCCGTAGTGATGATCGTGGTCCACGCAGTTTCGATGACCGTGGCGGTGATCGTCGTCGTACTAGCAGCGACAGCAGAGGTGGCGAGCGCAGAAATGACGCGCCTAAGCCAGAAGGTCCAAATAGGGCAGAACGTCGTGCTGCAAGTGGCAAAACACAAGATAAAAACGAGAAAATTACTGAGCGCGTAGAAAGTTATAAGCCAAAGCCAACAAAACAAGATGATGGTTTTGTGCCTAGCTTCGATAAAGAAGTGAAGCGTACTTGGGACGACGATTTAAGTATGTAGGCTGCAAATAATCGCAGTCAGTACTGTGTTGCTATATAGCAACGAATTATAAAATAGTATTTAATTAGCCCTATGCTGTGCGTAGGGTTAATTTTTTATTGCTAAACACCTAATTACTGTGCACAAAGATCTTTAGATGGTAGAAAATTTTAGCGTTGCTGCAGTATTGCTACGATTTAAAATTTCACAAGTCCTTTATGAAAGTACGTTAGCCGCGTTATTACTGAGTAAATGCAATTTCCAGGCTGCTACTTTTGATATCGTTTGTCATATACACTTGGGTTCAATACTTTTTCTAAGTCGCCAAGTTTAAGTAGGTCTTCAATGGTTTTTTGAATGCATTCTCTCGTCAGTTCCTTCACAAACAAGTCAGGTGGTGTTTGATAAAGTCCTGCTAGATTTTGGCCAGTTTTACTATCTTCTCTAATTGCTGTTTCTAAGTAATTATAGGTCCAGATGTTAAGTCCGTAGTGCCGTCCGTCTTCTAAGTCAACGCTAATGTTGCAAAAATCGTTGTCAATATTCCAGGTATTTGGATCAACTTCTTCAAATTCCAACCACAACTTAAATTGGGTGTTTTCTGTTTTTCGGACTTTAATTTTACTGTAAAGCCTTTGCAATTCTTTATTATCTGACCAACCGTAACTCTCCTTCATTGCAATAATTAGAAAGTCCCGTGCTTCATTCACTGAATTTGCCAGACCTGTAACGGATGCATTGCTCCAAGGGCTTTCACTTTCAGACATTTTGTATGCGAACTGAAATTTATTGTCACCCAAACTATCTACTGCAACAAACCAAGCATCTTCGAAATCATCTGCTGGTTGAATTAGCAGTCTATTACGAGAAGTCAATCCAAAAAGCGTAGAGTGTTTAAAAGTGTCATTAACCATGCCAATAAATTCGAGCATTGCGACACCAATCTTATTCTCGATCAAAGTTGAGTTCTCACTTGTCAAATCCTCATAGTATTCTTCAAGTGTCTTGCTATTTTGCGTTGAACTACTAACTATCGGCATACTATCAGTTGAAAATTAGCCATAGCAACTTTGCTAGCAGTTTCCCAACTCTGCTTAGAAAAGCCTATTGCACTTGCAACTTCAGAACTTGTGTACCGCCAGTTGTATTAACTACAACATGGTAGATACCCGTGCTAAGACCATTAATCGTAGCATCTAAACTTAACTCGTGGTAGCCTTGCTCTAAGTTGCCATTAAACACATTGCCAATTACTTTACCAGTCATATCTATCACATTGATATTCGCGTCAGTATTTTGCGTCATTTCAATGAATAGAGTACTGTGCGCAGTTGCAGGATTTGGTGCAATAGCAATATTGCTAATAGTAGCTGCTGTAGGCTTTATGCTATTGATAACGCTAGCGTTAAACTTCTGATCGGTGTATACTCTGTAGCCACCTGGCTCTAAAGACACAGAAAGGCTGTTGTTAGTAATATTTACACTATCAGTACCAAAGTAATTGTAGTACCAGCCATTTGTAGGGAAGCCCATTGTAACCGTTTGTGAAGTAACATTAAAGTTACTAGCCGCAGAAACTTTTACGTCAGTGCCATTCAATACAAGTTTCTTCACCAAGCTACTGCCTAAATCTGTACCTGTTGTAACTGTTTCGTTTACAAATGTAGCTGGGCGCAATGCACGCAATTCATTTAAACCTTTTACAACATTATAGATATTCTTGCGATTGCTTTGCGTAAAGTAGTTCCACTTAATTGGCTTAGGATCTAAGCGACATTGCGGATCGTAAGTATTTGTGCCAGGGCAATAGTTGATGCCATAATCATATCCTAATTCACCGAATTGCCATATCATTTTTGGACCAGGAATTAGCAGAAACATAGGATACATGGCTTGCATACGCGTTAGTGCCACATTTAGATTACGCGGATTATGATTAGATTGGTTTGATTGATTACCGTATTGCACTGTGTTATAAATTACGCGCTCTTCATCGTGGCTTTCAGCATACGCCATTAGGCCCATGCTAGTATAGCCAGGTCTGTTTTTGTGATAAGCGCGATCAAGATTATTGCCGCCATTACCCTCAACGCAATTGCTGTATTCGTCTGTAGCCTTGCCCCATAGCATCATGCCATAGTTGTTGTAGACACTTTCTTCGGCATCTACGCCTAGAAACTCTAAAATGCAATACGTTCCAGGGCCATAAACCATCATACTATCATAGTAATCTTTCCAAATATTAACACGGCTCTGATCGTAGTTGCTCCATAGGCCAACGTTGCTACCAGTGTTTGTTTGCGTAAAGCCTTTTGCAAGATCCCAACGGAAGCCATCTAATTTGTACTCTTGTAACCAATGTTTCATAAAGCGACGTACAAAATATTTAGTTGCTTGGCTTTCGTGGTTAAAGTCGTTAAATACATTAAATGGGTGAGTCGCATCAGGATTCAACCATGGATTGTCTACTGCAGGCTTGCTTTGTGCATTATTCCAATAGAGCTGCGCAAACGGATTTACACCAGTACATTGATTAAGTACGGCATCTAGCACAACTGCGATGCCTTTGCTATGCGCCAAATCAATAAAGCGCTTTAGATCGTTCTTTGGACCATAGTATTTATCTGGTGCCATAAAGAAGTTAGGATTGTAACCCCAACTGTTATTGCCGCCAAATTCTGTAAATGGCATAAGTTCAATACAATTGATACCCATATTCTTCAGGTAGTTAAGTGTATCTGAAAGTGTATTCCAATCGTGCGTAAGTAAATAATCACGCAATAAGATTTCGTACGTTATAAGGTTGCGCTTGTCTGGTCTTGTATAGCCTGTGGTTGTCCATGCATAACTAGGCGCTGCAGTTTGAAATGTACCAACAATACCACTTTGGCCTGCTGGATATGATGGCAAATTAGGGTAGGTTGCACTTGTAATGTACTGATCATCCCATGGATCTAAAATTAATTCTGTGTAAGGGTCAGTTGTTGTGATAATACCATCTACAATGTATTGAAACTTGTTAAGTGCGCCAGGTGTAAGACCAGTAAGTGTAATCCAATGGCGAAGACTATCTGGTGTACGATTCATAATATAGTTGCAGCTGCTCTGCCAATTACTAAAGCTACCGTTGACAACTACGTATTCTTTCTTTGGTGCATAAAGTACTAGTGTAACGCTTGTATCGCCAGGTAGATAGTTAATGCCATCTTCCATGCCAGCAGGCAGTGGTGCAAATGTTACATTGCCTCCGCTAACAAAAAAGTTCAAGCTATCTTCTACGGTAGTGCTGCCATCTGTAGCTACTACTTTAATTGTATTGTTGCAACCTTGTGTAATTGTAGGGCTTGCTGCAAAACTTGTTGTGTTGGTTCCTGTGCCGATGTTTACACCATTCAAGAATAGATTAATTGTAGCATTTAAGCTAGTTGCTGCTTCAATATTTAATGATTGACCTAGAGTAACATTTACTGGCTCAGCCCAAGGAATATAGCGTGGCTCTGTAGGCGGCGCCGTAAACTTAACTTGTAGGTTATTTGTAGTGTCAACAGGTATATACATATCGCCGCCATTGCTATTGCGTTGTACTTTAGTACCAGCACCATTTCTAAATAGGATAGCAATGCGTACAATTTTTTCTGCATTATTAGTAATACCAAAATAAGTGCGCAAGTTTGCTGGCAAAGTAAAACTCCATTGGTTATTACCTAAGGATGTAGCTTGGTATGTACTATTTGTGCCCGGCCATGTTGTAAGTACGTACTTCCAATCAGTAGGGCCTGTACTTAGGTTTGTTATAGCACCAAGATGCAAGTAAACGTCTGTTACTGGTGTATGGTTGAATAAACCTTGGTTGCCTTTATTAGCATCCATCGTAATTACAACCGAGTTGGCATTTATTTCTTTCAAAAATGCCGGACTAGTAGCTAGCAAGTTTTGTGCATTTGCAGCTGGTATGCCCAGGCAAAGTACAATTAGGATTAAATAAGCTTTGATCAATACTGCACACTTTTTCATTCTGAATATCTCTATTTTGCTAAGCAAATATAATTAATTTCACGGTGCTTAGTGTCATTTTTACAATAAGAAAGTCACACTTTGTCAAGAATACGCCGCTTTTACGGATCTAGCAATTGAGCCTGACCATCTTGCAACCTAACATTTGCAATGGTATTTGCTTTTGTACTCAAGCCTTTTAAGCTAATTTGCATACCAATGACGTTTGGCGTACACATAAAAGCTCTCCTACAGCTAAAAATCACTTTTCATAGTTTATTGCTTATTGCACTCTTGTTGAATTCAGCTACTGGTACCGCACAAGCAATTAGAAACTATACTACAAATGCAAACCTATGGCTGATGTATAGTGGCGAGCATGGCTTGTCAAAAAAGTGGGGATTGCACTTAGAAGCACAACCGCGACGTGCCAAGCTAGGTTTATCTACGCAACAAACGTTGTTGAGATTTGGATTAAATTACTATTGCAATCCAAGTGTTTTTGTGACACTTGGTTATGCCTATGTAGATACACATCCGTATGGTGAATTTGCAGTTGCTGCTAAATTTCCAGAGCATCGCATTTACGAGCAATTGCAGTACAAGAGCGCAATAGGCTCCACAGAATTAATTCATCGTTGGCGCTTAGAACAGCGTTTTTTATATAATCCCACATTACAAGCAGATAGCACATGGCAAGCATCGCAAACACCAACGTATTACCATCGTCTTCGCTATATGCATCGTACAAATTTTCCTTTCTTAAAGAAGGGTAGGCCTACCAATTACTATGCGTTCGCAAGCGATGAGGTCTTTGTCAATTTTGGTAAGAACACAAAGTTTAACCTGCTTGATCAGAATAGATTGATGCTTGGATTTGGCTATAAAGTTTCCAAAGCTTTTAAGTTGGAATTTGCTTACCTAAACCACCACTTGTTTAAAAGCGATGGCATTAGGGTAGAAAATAATCACACCTTACTAATAGCATTAACAAGTAACGCCAATTTTTATAAAGCGCGCAGATAGTTTTATTTGAAGCAAACAGGGTGGGTAGTGTATTGAAACCTTTTTCTTTACAAACGTAATATCAAAAAAAAGAGACTCAGTTTCCCAAGTCTCTCCAAATGAAGTTTTTTTAATTGCGATTAAGCCACGCTTGCTCTAATAATATTAAGCGCTCCACCTGCCTTAAACCAATCAATTTGCTGAGCGTTATAACTATGCTTTACTTGAATAGTTTCGCTGCTACCGTCAGCATGATTTAGCACTAATTGCAAATTCTTGCCTGGCTCCATAGCTTGTAAGCCTTCGATTTCAAAAGTATCATCCTCTTGAATCTTGTCGTAGTCGGCTTTGTTATCAAATGTAAGCGCTAGCATACCTTGCTTCTTAAGGTTTGTTTCGTGGATACGTGCAAAGCTCTTTACAAGTACAGCGCGTACACCTAGGTGGCGCGGCTCCATTGCTGCATGCTCGCGGCTACTACCTTCGCCATAGTTTTCATCACCAACAACTAAAGTGCCAATGCCAGCAGCTTTGTAAGCACGCTGCGTTGCAGGTACTGGGCCGTATTCGCCACTTAATTGGTTTTTGATATTATCTGTTTTATCGTTGAATGCATTTACCGCACCAATCAACATATTGTTGCTAATATTATCTAGATGTCCTCTAAACTTTAGCCATGGACCTGCCATACTAATATGGTCTGTCGTGCACTTGCCTTTTGCTTTAATAAGCAATTTTAGCCCTTTTAGATCCACACCTTCCCATGCAGCAAATGGGTCAAGTAGTTGCAAACGCTTGCTGTCTGGAGCAACAAGCACTTGAACGCCTGTGCCATCCTCAGCCGGCGCTTGGTAGCCTGCATCTTCTACAGCAAAACCTTTGCTAGGCAACTCGTCGCCACTAGGAGCATCAAGCTTTACTTGCTCACCATTAGCATTTGTAAGTGTATCTGTTAATGGATTAAATGTCAAATCGCCTGCAACTGCCAAAGCCGTTACTAATTCTGGACTTGCAACAAAAGCATATGTATTTGGATTGCCATCAGCACGTTTTGCAAAGTTGCGATTGAAGCTATGGACAATGGTATTTTTTTCTTGCTTTTCTGCACCCATACGATCCCACATACCTATGCAAGGGCCACATGCATTAGCAAATACTGTTGCGCCGATGCTGTCGTACAATTCAAGGAAACCATCGCGCTCAATTGTATAACGTACTTGTTCGCTACCAGGTGTAATTGTAAACTCGCTCTTGGTTTTTAGACCTTTATCTTTTAGTTGTTTAACAACACTTACACTTCGGCTAATATCCTCGTAACTACTGTTTGTGCAACTACCTATCAATCCCACTTCAATTTTTGTAGGCCAACCGTTTGCAGCTGCTACTTCCTTCATTTTGCTGATTGGAGTAGCTAAATCTGGCGTAAAAGGACCGTTTAAATGCGGCTCTAATTCGCTTAGGTTGATTTCGTAAACTTCGTCAAAGTATTTTTCTGGATTTGCGTAAACTTCTGCATCGCCTGTCAAGTGCTCGGCTATAGCATCAGCAAGGGCAGCCACATCAGCACGGCCTGTACTTTGTAAGTAACGCGCCATGCTGGCATCGTAACCAAATGTGCTGGTTGTTGCGCCTATTTCAGCACCCATATTACAGATAGTGCCTTTACCTGTGCAACTTAAGCTTGTAGCACCTTCTCCAAAATACTCCACAATAGCATTTGTACCGCCTTTTACTGTAAGAATACCAGCAACTTTTAGAATCACATCTTTTGCACTTGCCCAACCGTTGAGTTTGCCCGTAAGTTTAATACCAATAAGCTTTGGCATTAATAGCTCCCAAGGTAAACCAGCCATCACATCGCATGCATCAGCACCACCTACACCAATCGCTACCATGCCTAGGCCGCCTGCGTTTACGGTGTGGCTATCTGTACCAATCATCATACCACCTGGGAATGCATAGTTTTCTAGCACTACTTGGTGAATGATACCAGCACCAGGCTTCCAAAAACCGATACCGTATTTATTACTTACCGAAGCAAGAAAATCGTATACTTCTTTGCTTTCTGAGTTTGCAACTTCTAAATCTTTATTGGCGTTAATTTTAGCTGTAATAAGGTGATCGCAATGCACGGTACTTGGAACCGCTACCGACGGACGACCAGCTTGCATAAACTGAAGCAAAGCCATTTGCGCTGTAGCATCTTGCATCGCAACGCGGTCTGGGTTAAAGTCTACATAGTCGCCAAGACGTGCATAAGCCTTTAGCGCCATGCCTTTATCAAGGTGAGCATATAAAATTTTCTCAGCTAATGTAAGTGGTTTGCCAAGGGCTGTTCGTGCCGCAGCAACCCTATCAGGAAATTTGCTGTACACCTCTTTAATCATTGCAATATCAAACGCCATAACAATAAAATTTGTGGCGCGAAGGTAAGGAATTTTGCTTAATGCTTTTGCAGATGTTTGCCGCACTTTTTCACGCTACAAAATGCGCAATGATTGCCAATTTATGCGCCTTGTACTTGTGCTAGTACGCGAATAGTATGCTCGCCTTTTTGCTGCAGAATAATCTTTTTGCCCTTGCAAAGTTCAGCGATGATTTGCTCATTGTGGTGGCGAATGGTGATGAGTTCGATGCCATTGGTTTGTTCTATCCTGTATTCTCGTCCTAGCTTTTCGTGAAGCATTGCAATTTTCTCGGCATCTGCATCAATACAAGCCAAAAACATAACCGCTGCCGTTTGCATCACATTTATTTTTGCCTTGCTGGCGTGAAAGATTTCGTAGATGTCACTCAACTTGTCGTCGGTAATAAAGGATAAGTTATTGCTATAAACTTCAAGCAAGGTTTGGTCGCGCTTTAGTACGAGTATTGGTGGGTAGCTCACATTGCTAACTTCATGTCGGATAGTTGTGCCTGGTAGTGAGCTATCTAAGAAACACTTTACGTACAGTGGTATATTTTTATTTTGCAGCGGCTTGATGGTTTTTGGGTGAATCACCTGTGCGCCATAGTAGCTCATTTCAATTACTTCGTAGTAGCTTATTTCTGGTATGGCAGTTACGTCCTTAAATATCTTTGGATCGCCACTTAATAAACTTGGTACATCTTTCCAAATGGTTTGGCTTTCGGCATCTAGCATATTGCTAAAAACGGCTGCAGTATAGTCGCTACCTTCTCTACCGAGCGTGGTGCTTTCGTTGTCGGTCGTACTACCTACAAAGCCTTGACTTATTAATATATTATGTTGCTGAAATAGTGGCTTTACAATACGATCAACATTGCTTTGTGTTAGATCCCATTCAATTTTTCCTTCACGCCATGTGTCGTCGGTGATAATTACATCACGGACGTCAAACCAATGATTGCTGATGTTATTAGCATTAAAATAATGACTTACAATGGTGGTACTCATTAACTCACCTAGGCAAACAAGTTGGTCGTAGTAGTAGTGTGGATGACGCTCGGATACGCCGTTCAAAATCCAGTCGGCTTCTGCATAAATATTCTGAAGTGCTTTTATGCAATTATCGCAATCTGCGCCGCTAAGCAATTCTTGGCAACGTGCATTATGCTCTGCTTCTACGAGGGCAAATAGTTCTGTTGCTTCCGTTTGCTTACCTGCATTAAAAGCTGCGGCTACTTTCTCCAGCGCATTAGTGGTTTTGCCCATTGCAGATACTATAAGCAATAAAGGACCTTGTTGATGTTGCTCAATGATAGCAGCCATGTTGCGCACACGCTCTGCACTTTCTATGCTGGCACCGCCAAATTTGAATACTCTAGTCAAAAGAAGAAATTGTATTAATGGCTGCAAATATAGCTGATAGCAAGAATAGCTTCATTGCTATCGCTTATCGCAAAGTGGATACATCAAAAAAATAGTTATATAACTGTTTTAGAGGCGCCTGTTAGCAAGATTACCTGACAAATGCTAGAAAAGCTCGGCTAGCATGTACTTTACATTTGCTAACTAAATTGTTGCAATATGAATCCAAATAGAGCGCTGATTACACTTGATGAGTTTACCGTAATGCAAACGCGTGAGTTTAGCAAAGCCACGGGTGAACTAGCGACAGTACTTAGAGATATTGGCTTGGCTTGTAAGCTTATCAATAAGAAAGTGAATAAAGCTGGCTTAACTGATTTATTGGGCAGCCAAGGCACTAGCAATATTCAGGGAGAAGAACAACAGAAGTTGGATGTATACGCTAATGATACCTTGATTAATATTCTGCGCCATAGTAGCGACTGTGCAGGTGTTGCTAGTGAAGAAAACGATGAGTTTATTGCCTTTGATGACGATTTTAGCAAGAATAGCAAATACGTTGTAATGTTCGATCCACTAGATGGTAGTAGTAATATTGATGTGAATGCTAGTATTGGTACTATTTTTAGCATCATGCGCAGAGTAACGCCTGTTGGTACACAAGTTACTGAAGAGGACTTTTTACAAGCTGGCAGAAAAATCGTAGCTGCAGGCTATGTTATTTATGGTAGTAGTACAATTTTGGTTTATGCAACTAAGCTTGGCGTCAATGGTTTTACACTAGACAATAGTATTGGCGAGTTTTGTTTGAGCCATCGTAAAATGCAATTACCAGAGCACGGTAAGATTTATAGTATCAATCAAGGTAATAGCAGAAAGTATAGCACAGCAGTACAAGATTATTTGGACTATTGTATGCAAAATGAGAAAGAACTTGGCTTGCCTTTAACGCATAGATATATTGGTAGTATGGTTGCGGATATACATCGCACGCTTATCAAGGGTGGTTTGTTTATGTATCCACTAGATATTTATAGCAATAAAGCAAAGCTTCGTTTACAGTACGAGTGCAATCCTATGAGCTATGTAATTGAAATGGCTGGTGGGGTTAGTAGTATTGGCGAAGATGGCAGTGTACTTGATGTTGTACCAACGGAGTTACATCAACGTGTGCCTATTTTTATCGGCAATAAAAATATGCTTGATAAATTACGAAGTTTTGGTTCTGTGAATTCAAATTAGTTTAATGTAGCTATCAAATAGTAGTTTATTTTGGTGCTCTTTTTATAGCGATAGGGCATATTAAATATATTAATATTGTATAATTTGTATATTGCTAATAATTAGCACATTAGGATCTTTTTTTCTTGTTTTAATATTTTGCTATCCTGATAATTCATAAAATCTATCCCAGGAATTCATAAAATCTATCCCGAGAATTCATAAACAATATCCTGATAATTCATAAGTTGTATCCCAAGAATTCATAAAATCTATCCCAGAAATTCATAAAAAATATCCCGAGAATTCATAAACTTTATCCCAGGAATTCATAGCTTTGTTTTATGTCAAGATTGCCAGTTTTTCCGCGCGACTTACAACGCATTATTGAAACTAATCTTAAGCACTTTGCGTTTGTTAGTATTACCGGCCCGAGGCAAAGTGGTAAAACTACCTTGTGCCATTTGTCGGTCAATAGCAAGTACAAATATGTCAACTTTGAGAGCCAGCAGAGTGCTTTTGCTGCAGCTAATGATCCCGAGTCTTTTATCAAAGAATTTCCACATAAAGTAATTTTGGATGAAGTGCAAAAAGTGCCACAGTTGTTTAGCGAATTAATGGTACATACAGATACTGCCAAAAAGAAGGGCGCTTATATCTTAACTGGTTCTCAGAACTTTTTATTGATGGAAAGTATTAGCCAGTCTTTGGCAGGAAGGGTAGCGGTATTCTTCTTGTTACCTTTTAGTTTGCATGAGGTTTACCCAAACCTTAAAGCCAAAGAACAACAATGGCAGCAACTTGCGGTACGTGGATTTTACCCAGCCTTGTATGCGCAACGCAAAATTTCTACGCAAGTGTTTTATAGAAGCTATATCGCTACTTATTTAGAGCGTGATGTACGCACCTTACTCAATATTAGATTACGATCAACGTTTAGGAAATTTCTAAAAATCTGTGCAGTACGCTCTGGCAATATCATTAACCTAAATGAAATATCTAATCAACTCAATGTAGATGCAACCACTATTAGAAGTTGGTTGAGTATTTTAGAGAGTAGCTTTATTATTTACCTCATAGCACCATATCATTCAAACTTAGACAAACGCGTATATAAGAAGCCCAAGCTATACTTTTACGATACGGGCTTGCTTAGCTATTTGCTTGGTATACGATCAGCAGAGCAGTTAAACGCCTCTGTACACAAGGGTAGCGTTTTTGAAAACTTTGTCATCACGGATATGATAAAGCGTAAGACCAACAAAGGTGAATTGCCAGAGTTTTTTTATTGGCAAGATACCAATGGCAATGAGGTAGATCTTATTTATGAAAATGGCGATATCATTGAGTTGTATGAAATTAAAAGTTCAGAAACAGCACGTATGGAGCATGCTGCGCAATTGGTAAGGTTTAGTGCCTTAGCGCAAGCTAGAGGTCTCAAAACATCGCAAACTGTCATTTATGCTGGCGCTCAAAGTAGCAAGGTTAAGCAATTGCAGATGCGCAGTTGGAAAGACTTGGCAAAACTTACTTGGTAGCATAACTATTACTCACCGTAAAACATGCTAATCAACAAATGATCGTGTTGCTCTACTTTTTGTAAATAGTTCGCTTCGAAGCTTGCATCGCTGGCCAATGGAAGGCTTAAGTAGCTAGGCTTATACAAGGCAAGCGCGCCTAAATAGTCAGCTACACTATACTCATTTTTTACACTTGCGCTGGCAACTGTGCAGTCGGCGCTATTGCTCTGCTGCAGTTTAAGCATTTGATCAAGATGTACTTGCGTCGTGCAGTTGGCATTCATAACAATCACATCTTCGCTATCGGCGTATTTGAGTGCTTGTGTCATCGTACCACAAGTTAAAATCTGCTCATCTGTTTCTACAAAATCTATTGCAAAGCCATAGTCTTGCCTATTAGATTTAATCCAATCAACAAGAGCGTCTGCTGCTTTTACAACATAGGTAACCTTACAAATATGAAACTGCTTTAGCGAAGTCAATAGCTTTTGCAAATCTTCGCTTGTAACTATAGCGTTGTTGCCAATTAGATGATGGGTAAGAATAATACAGTCTTTATGCATTGTTTGTTAGCTTAAAAATTTCAATGGCTTGTTGTGCTTCTTTGGCATCGTGTACGCGCAAAATATTTGCACCGTGCAGCAAAGCTATCATATGCGCTGCTGTAGTAGCATTTAAGCTTTCTTGCGGTAATATATCAAGCGCTTTGTACAACATACTTTTTCTACTAAGGCCAACCAATACTGGATATTGCAAGCTAGTAAAAGTCGATAGATTTTTTAGTAATACATAATTCTGCTCAAGTGTTTTGCCAAAACCAAAGCCTGGATCAATTGCGATTTGCTTGATACCGGCTGCTAAGCACTGCTTTATTTTCCTTTCTAAATAATTATGCACTTCTTTCACCACATCGCTGTAAGCGGGATTAACTTGCATTGTTGCTGGTTTGCCTTGCATATGCATTGCAATATAAGGTACGCCTAAAGTGGCTGCAGTAGCAATCATATCAGCATCCATTTCACCGGCACTTACATCGTTGATAATACTTGCACCTAGCGCCACAGCATTTTTAGCAACATAGCTATAGTAAGTATCTATACTAATTAGAATCTTTGGGTTGTAATTGTGCAAAGTTTCTATTGTTGATGCGATTCTATCTAGCTCTTCTTGTTCGCTGATACTTGCAGCGCCTGGCTTTGTGCTTTGCCCGCCAATATCAATAATATTTGCACCGTCTTCATGCAGCTGTATAGCCCTAGCCACACTGCTTGTAAGTCCGTTATAGCTGCCGCCATCGTAAAAACTATCGGGCGTCACATTGACGATGCCCATAATTTGTGGTGTTGCAAAATCAATCGTTTGCTCACCACAATTAAACACATAGTTTGCTGTACTTTTGCCTTCCATTAATACTGCCGCAAGGTAATGAGTAATACGCAAACACAATATCAGCAAGTAGTAGCTAGTTGCTTTTCTATCTACAATAAAAAGGTACAAGACTATGGCACAAGCTGGCGCGTACTAAGACCAATAAGTCTAGTAGATCAAATTTACATCAAGGCCATGCGTATTAGGCAATTGCAAAGCTCAGGAGTCAATAAAGTTGGCGATAGCAAGCGTGGCGAGTGGCAAGCCATTGTTAATTATGGCATTATTGCTTGCATTCAGTTGGAGCTCAATAATTATGAATCTGAATGGGACCTAGATGCGAATATGGCTTCCTCGCTATACCAGCAACATAGCGATACCATCTACAATTTGATGCAGGCTAAAAATCACGACTACGGCGAGGCTTGGCGCAATATGAGTGAAGAGAGCTTTGTAGACCTAATCATTACAAAGCTTTTGCGCATTAGGCAGATTATCGCTAACGACGGCAAAACTCAAATCAGCGAAGGCATGGATGCCAACTTTCATGATATAGTGAATTACGCCGTGTTTGCGTTGATATTGTACTAGCTTTTTCTCTTCCTGCTCCACTCAGCCTTGTACTGCAGCACAGGCAGTCTTCCCATTTGATAGGTATAGCCAAATTGCTTTTGGTAATTATCGTACTCAATGGTTGAGACATTCCTGTAGTTGATCACATTATCGATATTGATACCAAACTCGTGGCTAATATTAGCGCGATTAAGGCGATAGCTAATGCGTAAATCTGGTCTAAAATAATTTGGATACCGTTCAGTATAGCCAAGTGTAGAACTAAAAACTGTTTCACCACGTGCAATACTCGCAGCTGTATCTACCGGTATAAATGGTCTACCGCCTAGACCTGCAAATTTTAGATTGATGCCAAGAATATTATTGCCAATCACAAACTCATAGCCGCCAAGCGCAACAAAGCTCCATCTGCCGTCAAATGCTGTACTCTGCACAATATTGTCGCCGCCATTGTAAGTGCTTTTGTAATAGCTACTAGTCACTAAAAAGTAATAGTGTTGGCTAAAAAATTTTTCTACAGTTAGCTCCAAACCTCTATTAAAACCAGCGCCATTGTTAACCAAATAAGGTTTGGGTATAATGTAATAAAATGCGCCTTCATTCAAGGTGCTATAGTTAGTGCTTTTGTTTTCGATAGCTGCATTACTTATTTGCTGTACATAAGCATCTAGTTTTATGCGATAGTTTTTTGCGGGCAAAATATCTACACCGCAAAGTGCATGTACACTTTTGGTAAAATCTAGATTGAGGTTGGTAAGGCTGTCTACAAAACTGCCAACGCCAGTTCTATTATAGAAGTATGTTGTAGAAGGTTGCATTTGATTGTGGACACCAGTACCAATATTAAGTGCAACTGCCTTTGTCATTTGATACTTAGCAGCAGCGCGTGGTTCAATAGCAATACTATTGTTGAGCGCAAGCATCATGGCGTGTACACCGCCTACAATGCTAATCTTGCTTGTTGGCTTATATTGATGCTGCACATAGCCTCGCCACAAATTAATGCCGCCATCGTATTTTAATATAGAGATATAACGATTGTAACTTGTAAGGTAAATACTATCAGCAACCTTAATAAACATTCGCGTATAATAAAGTCCAATTTGCGTTTGATTTCTAGGACTCCATTTGTAGCCAAGTTTGCTGTGTGTACTTAAGCGAGTATCGCTGAAATTTCTATCTAGCCATGTAAATTTTTTACTCTCGTTGTCGTACAAGCTATCTATAAATGTTTGTGTGCCACTACGACTTAGGCTTACCACATTACTCAACACATATTTTGCGCCAATTTGTTTTTGCTGACTAATACCTACCGCATACATCGCATTATCGAAGTAAGTATCAAAGCCTTTTGGTCTAGGGTTTAAACGCTCGCCAGTGGTGTCGTAGTCTTTACTTAAAGAGGTAGCGCGGTTATAACCACCTAGGCCCCAAATGCTGACAGAACCAATTGCTGTTTTTGGAAAATTAAGTTTGTAGGTTAGATCGCGATACTTTGCTGCGCCTTGTGCCCCAAGCTTTACACCAAGTAGGTCAAAAAGTTCCAAGGTACTGTAGCGTGCGTTTATCATATAGCTGCTTTTACTACCTTTTTTTAGCGGTCCTTCAGCACCAAATTCTGCGCCATTTAAACCAAACTGCGCCATGTATTCGTGTTGCTGATTATTGCCATTGCGCATGCGCAGGTCAAAGAAGCCAGCTAAAGCATTGCCATATTGGGGCGCGAATGCACCAGTCAAGAAATCTGATGATGCTAGGTTATTGTTATTAACAATACTTATAGCGCCGCCCGTTGTGCCGATACCGCTAAAGTGGTTCGGATTTGGAATTTCAATGCCTTCCATTCGCCAGCCAACACCAAGCGGACTATTGCCTCGAATAATGATATCGTTGCGGCTGTCGCCATTACTTACGACGCCAGCAAAATTTTGCGCCATGCGGGCAGGGTCGCCCAAGCTACCTGCATATCTGCTTGCATCGCTAGCTACAAATTGTCGCGCACTACTTATTGACATTTCATTGATTGTGGTAGTTGGTGATTTTTTAGTAACGCTAATTCCTTCAAGACTTTTCCTCTCTGTTTTTTCTTCTATTGGAATTGTCAAAACGATTTGCTTGCCACTATTGACAATTACGTTGGAAAGCAATGCAGGTTCGTAGCGAGGGTGTTCTACACGCAATGTGTAGCGACCAAGTGGCAATTGCATCAAAAACTCACCTTGATCATTAGTGGTAGTGCTATCACTATTGTTGCCAGTGACAATCACACTAGCATTTGGTATAGGCTTATTAGTGAATTTATCATTAACAGTTCCTCTTACTTGTTGCACAATACTTTGCGCTAAGCATATGGTAGGCGTACTTGCAAATAGTACAATGAGAAAAAATAAACGTGCTGACATTTTATATCGATTAGACCTCTGAGAAATGTAAAAGCTTAAAAATCCTTATTGTTACAAAATTCAAGCTTATAGCTAATCTCTGCTTATTGGTTTTTGTTCTGCAACACAACCAAAGAATTTAGCAAGTATAAAGCCAGCGAAGAATCCACCTATATGTGCTGCATAAGCTACACCGCCACCTGAACCACCTAAGCTTCCAAGCCCATTAAAGATTTGAAACGCTATCCATACACCCAAGGCAATGATGGCTGGCACTGTAACAGGAAAATAGAAAAGAATAGCCCGCACTTTATTTTGTGGAAACATACATAAGTAGGCACCAAGCACACCACTAATTGCGCCACTTGCGCCAAGACTTGGAATTAGCGTGTCTTGCGCCTGAAAGAAACTACTCGCCACATGTGCTAGCGAACCTAATACGCCAGTCAATAGATAAAAGAGCAAATATTTGATGTGGCCCATTTGATTTTCAATGTTGTCGCCAAAAATCCACAAGTACAACATATTGCCAAAAATATGACTGATGCCGCCATGCATAAACATACTTGTAATCATTGTTAGATACACGGGTATTGGTGTTTGTTCCAAAGGAGGCATTTGATGTTTAATACCTGTTGCTTGATCTACATAAACTTTTGCCTGTGTTACGATGTCTTTTCCTGTAATTATTTCAGCCGGCACGGTGCTAAACGCGTAAGTGAATTTGTCGTTGTTGCCAATGCCTTGTAGCAATACAAAAACCAAAATATTTGCGATGATTAGTGCATATGTTACGAAAGGTACAATACGACGTTGGCTATTGTCGTCTGCGTAAGGAAAAAACATGCTGTAAAGTTAGTGTCTTGGTGCTAGATTTTTCTAGTAATAATGTATTTACATTTGCTAGATGCGTCCTAAACTATTGATACCCATTTTTAGTCTTTTGTCATTGACAGTAGTTGCACAAATTCCTGCTAACCGTCTTGTTGACTGGCGTAGGGTAGGCGTGCAACAGCAAACGCAACAGTGGATTGTACAAAATGTTGCTGCACTTGGCGCCGACACTACTGGACAAATGCCCGTAGATGTGCTAATTAATGCTAGTATTGCAACAGCAGCTGCTGGCACTGAATTCTTTTTCCCTGCTGGTAGATATAAATTTACAGCGCCTGTTATCATGAAAAGCCATGTACGCTTGCGTGGTGAAGGCGTAGCAACTTTGTTTATTGTAAATATGCTTAGCCCAGACGATTTTATACAAATGAAGGGTAGCCTTACTGCTGCACAGATACCAATTACAAGTGATTGCCTTAAGGGTGATTCTTCTATTCAAACAAGTAATATACCATTAACCGTTGGCGCATATTATCGCTTAAAGTTTAATGACAGCGCGCTTATGTTTAGCACTTGGGCTTACAGCATGGCAGGTCAGATATACCAAGTAAAAACCAGTACACTAGGCGCACCTTATAGCGCAAAGGTAGATGCTCAGCATCGTTTAAACTACCTTGCTAGCGACAGTGCATATTTACAACAGCTTATTCCCATTGAGGATGCAGGTGTTGAATGTTTAAGCATAGAAATCAAAGACAGTTCAGTTGCGCAATTACGTAATATCAACTTAAAGTACGCTGTTAACTGTTGGGTGCGTGGCGTGTCAAGTAACCGCACAAACTTTGGCCATGTTGTGCTAGAAAATGCCAAGCATTGTAGTATAGAGCGCAACTACTTGCATCATGGCTTTGGCTATGGTGGTGGAGGTAGGGCTTATGGTGTAGTTTGCCAAGATGGTACATGCGAGAATCTAATTAGCGATAACGTGTTTGAGCATCTACGACACAGCATGCTTGTACAAGGCGGCGCTAATGGAAATGTTTATGCCTACAACCACAGCGCTGATCCATTTTGGGAGAATGTTGTGCCTAATAGCAGCGGCGATATTGCTATCCATGGCAATTATCCCTACTGCAATCTGTTTGAAGGCAATACAGTAAGCCATATTTGGAGCGACAATAGCCACGGCGCCAATGGGCCTTACAATACTTTTTTTAGAAATAGAATTTATGGTTATGGCTTTAGTATAACAAGCGGTGATAGTTTAAATATTGTTAGCAACGAGGCAACGACCTATACACCAATTTATGGCAATTGGAATCTTGGAACGACAGTGGGCACACTTAGTAGTGGTAACAATGTAGTTACAAGTAACGGTACAACCTATTCAGTGCAAGCTGCGGGAACGAGCGCAGCAACAGAAAGTAGTTTGTATTTATCAAGCAAACCACCATATTTATGGAATAGTGGCGCAGCTTGGCCATTAATAGGTTTGCCAATTGTGCCCAATACCTATACAAGCAGTGCAACGAATAGATTTAGTTTGTCGGAATTTGCAAACTGTGCCGAGATTGCAGAGAGTATTATTAATCTACATTCCAATAAAGACCCTCAAGTGTATCCAACGGCTGTCGATGGCAACGGACGTTTGCATATTATTGGTGCTAACACCAACAGTACATTTAAGATTTGCAATGCGGCAGGTACGATAATTGCTCAAGGATTCCCTCAGAACAATACAATACAACTGCACAACCTTCATTCAGGTTTGTACATTTTGCAGCTTGGCGCGGGCACTACAAAGTTTACTGTGTACTAGGCTTCAGTTTTTACCCAGCGGTAAAGCTTACGTACGTAGTCAAAATACCCAAGCTCCATGCGTATCCAAAATACAACTGAAACCAAAGTTGCTACAGCTAGCATCACTTTAGCAACGCCACCATAAAGGTCGCCTGCAAAGTAAAGCAAGCAAGTGCCAGCGATAAAGAAGAACACCAATAGTATCAGTAAAATGTAAATGCCACCAACATCAATGCGTCGCGGATGGGTTTTTACTCTCACTACAGTGTCTTGGCCCTTTTGGTTAAACAGTACATGTGTGATTGGTAAGGTAGTTACACCATCTACATCCTCAGCATGAGGAATAATCTTTACTACATCATCACGTTCAACTACCTCAAAATCCAACTGGTGCACATGTACCTTTTTTCCTACAAGTCGCTGTTTAATTTCTGAAGTGTCGTGGTTAGTCTTGAAACTAAGCGTTCGGTTAAAGATCATGGTTTGTAAATTGTTTTTTTGGTTATGTAAAAATAAGGTATTAACTGCAAGTTTTTCTATTTGTTTTGCACTTTTGCACAGATTTATTCACGTTTCAGTATGTGCAAAAAGTGCTGCTGTAAGACCTTTTGTCATTACTATAGACGTATCAAGTTGGCAAAAGTTACATGGCATTCGGCTTTTCACAGTACTTTTGCACTTCTTAAAAATTTCATTAACAAATCATGAGTAACGGACACTACTTCTATCCAATGCCAGTCAACGAGCCTGTTTTGGGCTATGCACCAGGTAGCAACGAAAAGAAAGCCCTAAAAGCGGCACTTGCGGCGGCTAAGGCACAAGAGCTTGACATACCAATGTATATTGGCGACAAAGAAGTACGTACAGGCGAAAAGCACCGCATTCATCCGCCTCATGAAATTAAGCATACCCTTGGCTATTTTCACAAAGGCAATGCCACACATGCTAAAGATGCAGTAAAAGCTGCTCTTAAGGCGCGCGAAAAGTGGAGTAGCATGAGCTGGGAACACCGCGCAACCATATTTTTACGTGCCGCTGATTTACTTGCCACAAAATACCGCTGGGAAATGAATGCCGCTACTATGCTTGGCCAAAGCAAAAATTGCTATCAAGCTGAAATAGACAGTGCATGCGAACTTATTGATTTCTTGCGCTTTAATGTACACTTCCTTAGCAATATCTATCGTCAGCAGCCAATTAGTGGTGCAGGTATGAACAATCGCACAGAGTATCGTGCATTAGAAGGTTTTGTGCTTGCAGTAACGCCGTTTAACTTTACAGCTATTGGCGGCAATCTACCAACAAGTGCTGCTATGTGCGGCAATGTAGTAGTTTGGAAATGTGCCAATACACAAATCTACAGCGCGCAAGTATTCATGAAAATACTTAAAGAGGCTGGCTTACCGGATGGTGTTATCAACCTTATCTATGTTGATGGTCCAGTTGTAGGAGAAGTTTGCTTGAATCACCCTGAATTCGCCGGTGTTCACTTTACAGGTAGTACTGGTGTATTCAACCGCATGTGGGCGCAAATAGGTAATAACATTTCTAATAGCGTTTACAAATCTTACCCGCGTATTGTTGGAGAAACTGGTGGTAAAGACTTTGTGCTTGTACATCACACTTCAAATGTTGATAGCGTAGTAGCAGGTTTGGCACGCGGTGCTTTTGAGTACCAAGGGCAAAAATGTAGTGCAGCTAGTAGAGCTTATTTGCCTGACAATTTAGCTAAAGACATCAAGAAAAAACTTGTAGCAGAAGTGCAAACAATGCAAATGGGCACTACAGAAGATTTTAGAAATTTTGTGAACGCAGTAATTGACGAAAAAGCTTTTGATAGTATCAAGGCTTATATTGATCGTGCCCGCAAGGATAAAGGTGCCAAAATTTTAGTGGGTGGCAATTGCGATAAAACGAAAGGCTTTTTTATTGAGCCAACCATTATAGAAGTTTCTGATCCTAACTACACAACCATGTGTGAGGAAATCTTTGGCCCTGTGCTTACAATCTACACTTACAAGGCAGAAGAGTGGGCTAAGGCTTGCAAATTAGTGGATAGCACTAGTCCGTACGCATTAACTGGTGCAATCTTTAGCCAGGATAAATACGCTATTGAGCAGGCTACTAAGTTGCTTGTAAATAGTGCTGGTAATTTCTACATTAACGATAAACCTACTGGTGCCGTTGTTGGACAGCAGCCATTTGGCGGCGCACGTGCTAGTGGTACTAACGACAAAGCGGGCAGTGCACTTAATCTTTACCGTTGGCTCAATGCACGCACTATCAAGGAAACCTATGTGCCACCTGTAGATTATAGGTACAGTTTCTTGGGCGAGAAGTAGGCTAGCAAAAAGTGCTAATTTGCATTTGATTAAGCATGCCACAGCTAGCATTATATACCTTTGTATCATGAATAGGTTACTAAGTGTGCTATTTGTGATTGCATTTTCCGGAAGTGCAATTGCTCAAACTACGGTTGATAAACCGGAGAAGGCAATTGTATTAAAGACCAATGCGCTTAATATATTGTTCATTCCTAGCATACATGGGGAGTTTCAGGTGGCTAAAAAGTTTTCTGTGCAAGCTAATGTACATCGGGTGCGTTACACGTTCATGAGCACAAGCCAATTGCTGAATATGAGCATGGATGCACGTTATTACATTGTTCCCACAAAAAACAAGCAACTAGCGGGGTTATACGTTTTGGGTGGCATGGCGCTATCGCATGATTATGACGCTTGGCGCACAGTTGATTCCGTAAGCATACCTGGTGGTACCAGTATGATAGGACCTATGGCTAAGATTGGTTATCAGATGGTTGTTGGCCAAAAACAAAGGCTTTATTTAGATGCAAACCTTGGTTTTGCGGCATTTCTATGGACCACTAAGCGCAACGATTATTTCAATGGTGAGCAAGAAGGGCGGATATTTTTAGGTGCTGGCTACCGAATTTGGCCTTAATTACATGTTTTTAGCACACAAATCGCCAATATTTTGGCTATCTAGGCAAGTTTCACTACCTTTGCCGCGGAAAAAAACGGATGTAAATTTTTTAGGATGTCACATTTAACAATTGAGCGTAAGAAGGAGATTTTTAAGACTTACGGAGAAAACGAAACAAATACTGGCTCTATTCAGGGTCAAGTAGCAATGCTCACAGAGCGTATTAACCATATTAGTAATCACTTGAAAACTAATAAGAAAGACAAAAGCAGCCAGCGCGGTTTGTTGATGATGGTAGGTCGTCGTAAGCGCATGCTAGCTTATCTATCTAAGACTAACCTTACGGGCTATCGTGCCCTTATTGAGCAACTAGGTTTGCGTAAATAATTCAAAGCAAAGTACATTCCCAGCTATTATGGTTGGGAATGTTTTTTTTAAGGATATCTCAAGTATTGATTTAGCGCCGCATTATGTCGACGTATTGAGGTTTTCTATCATTTCAAAAAAAACTATTTTAGGATGTTCACTAATTTTCAGAGCAAAACATTTACCATGCCAGATGGTAAAGCAATCACATTAGAAACTGGCAAAATGGCTCGTCAAGCTGACGGGTCTGTATTATTGAAAGTTGGCAATTGCGCACTTTTAGCAACTGTTGTTGCAAGTAAAGAACCACGCCCAGGTCAAAGCTTCTTTCCACTAACGGTAGATTACCAAGAGAAGTTTGCAAGTGCTGGTCGTATACCAGGTTCATTTTTTAAGCGCGAAGGTCGTTTAAGCGACTACGAAGTATTAATTAGCCGATTGATTGATCGTGCATTGCGCCCATTATTCCCTGACCAATACGTATGCGATGTGCAAGTACTTGTTACTATGCACAGTAGCGACGAAGAAGTAATGCCAGATGCTTATGCTTGTTTGGCTGCTAGTGCAGCGCTTGCTGTAAGTAATGTGCCAATCGAAGAAATCATTTCGGAAGTACGTGTAGCACGTATTGATGGCAAGTTTGTAATTAATCCAACACGCAGCGAATTAAAAACTGCAGATATGGACTTTATTATCGCCGCTACCGAAAAGAATATTATGATGGTAGAAGGTGAAAGCGATGAGTGTAATGAAGCCGATATGATTACTGCTATTGAAGTGGGTCATGAAGCTATCCGTGTACAAATTGCAGCACAAAAAGAATTGTGGGCTGCTGTAGGTAGTCCTGCAAAGCGCGAGTGGACAAAGCCTTACACAAATGACGAGCTTAAGAAAAAAGTATTTGAATTTGCAGCACCAAAGGTTTTAGAGGTTGCTCGTAGCGCAAGTGCCAAGCACGATCGTAGTGCAGCTTTCAAAGCAATTCAAGAAGAAACAAAAGTACATATTGGCGAATTGCCTGAAGAAGATGCAGCATTGCTAAACGGCTTTTTCTATAAGTTAGAGAAAGAAGTAGTTCGTAACATGATGCTTGATGAGGCCAAGCGCCTTGATGGTCGTGACTACACAACAGTTCGCCCACTAGCAATTGAAACAGACGTATTGGCTATGCCACACGGTAGTAGCTTGTTTACACGTGGTGAAACACAAAGCTTAAGTACCGTTACATTAGGTAGCCCAGATGACGAGTCTTTGCAAGAGAATGCGCAAGAAAGTATTTATCGTAAGTTTTATCTTCACTACAACTTCCCTCCATTTAGCACAGGCGAAACACGCCCAATGCGCGGACCAGGTCGTCGTGAAGTAGGCCATGGTAATCTTGCTCAACGCAGTTTAGAAAAAATGATGCCGAGCCCAGAAACTTGGCCATATACAACGCGTATCATTAGCGATATTTTAGAAAGTAATGGTAGTAGTAGTATGGCTACAGTATGTGCAGGTAGTCTTGCATTGTTTGATGCAGGTGTACCAATGCCAAAGCACGTTGCAGGTGTTGCAATGGGCTTAATTAGCCGCGATAGCGATAAGAAGTGGTGCGTACTTACAGACATTCTTGGTGACGAAGACCATCTGGGTGATATGGACTTTAAGGTGACAGGTACACGTGACGGTATTTGCGCAATTCAAATGGATATTAAAGTTGACGGCTTAGGCATGGACGTAATGCGTCAAGCTTTAGAGCAAGCGCGTCAAGGTCGTTTACATATTTTGGATGCAATGTATGAGTCAATCGCAGAGCCACGCCAAGAAATGAAGCCTCAAGTACCACGTATTGAGCAGTTAACTATCGACAAGGAGTTTATTGGCGCAGTTATTGGACCAGGCGGTAAAGTAATTCAAGAAATGCAGCGCGAAACCAATACCACCATCAATATCGAAGAGGTAGATGGTAAAGGTATCATCAAGATCTTCTCTAAAGAAGGTGAAGGCATGAAGGCTGCAATGGCACGTATTAAAGGCATTGTTGCTGTACCAGAAGTTGGCGACGAGTACGATGCCACAGTGAAGAGCATTATGCCATATGGTGCATTCGTAGAATTTTTACCAGGCAAGCAGGGCTTATTGCATATTAGCGAAGTAAGTCACAAGCGCCTAGAAAATTTAGAAGGTGTGCTTAACGAAGGCGATCAAATTAAAGTAAAGCTACTTGGTATAGATGCTAAGAGCGGTAAGTTTAAGCTAAGCCGCAAAGTATTGATGCCAAAGCCAGAAATGCCTCAATAACTGATCATTTTTTTTTTTTTTTTTTGAGCTCGCTGTAATGGCGGGCTCTTTTTTGTATGCTTTGCTGAAATACTAATTCCACAATCCACGCATCAACTTATCTTGGCCGTAGATGTCGCGGAGATACATGAAATTGCCGGCACTATCAATACCATTAGTTAGATACACGATATGCACGTCTAGCTTTTGTTTGAGCGGTACCTCTTTAGTAATGCGCGTTTTGGCAATACTATCAATATTATCACGGCTATAAGTACTGTCGTTGAGGATAAATGCTGCGAAATCGCGTGGTTTGTGTACTCTAATACAACCGCTACTAAAAGCACGGTACTGCTTCACAAAATCTTCGCGGTGAGGCGTGTCGTGTAAGTAGATGGCATGGCGATTAGGCAGATTAAACTTCACAACACCAAGTGAACTATTTAGTCCAGGCTTTTGGGAAATGGTAAACATCTTGTAGTTGCTTTTATTTATGCGAGAAGCATCTACTTCTCTACCACCTAAATATGCCTTTAGTCCGCGACGTGCTAAATAACTTGAGCCGCGCTTAGAAACACCTGGTATAATTTCTTCCTCCATTATCGTAGGTGGTACGCTCCAAGGTGGATTAAATACAATGTTTTTCATTGGCGCATCCAAAGTAGGTGTAGGACGACTTACGCGGCCTACTACTACACGCATTCTAAATGCTGTTGAATCCTCAAGGCGATATTCTAAGTACATCTGAGGAACATTGACGTACACATACGGAGAGGCATAACTATTTTGCATCCAACGCATACGCTCTAAATTATTGCAAATGGTATTAATCTTGTCTTGAGCCGTTAGCTGCAGTTTATTGTAAGTTGTAGTATCTATTTTACCAGTAATCTTTATGTCGTGCAAATACTGAAACTTTGTAATGGCTTGCAATAATGCAGTGTCTAGTGAGCTGCTTATCGTGTCTGTTGGCACACCAAGCTCAACGAAAAGTCGTTTGCGAAGGTTTTTATTGTTGGCTTCTTCTACAAGTTTATATGCATCATTGCTTTGCATATCAAACTTTTGCCAGCCGCCTTTGGCTTGGATAGCGCGAAGCTCCCATAGTTTTTTGCAGAGTACAGTATACTCCTTTTGTTTTGGCGCAAGTGCCGCACATGTATAGGCAATACTGTCCTTATCGATTAGGTTATAAGCTAATTGAGGTACATTAATATTGCTATCCACTGCACTGTACCATTCTTCTCTTACGCTATCGGTTGGGAAAATACCATGGGTCATGGCGCCAACAAGTCGCAAATATGCATGACTTAGCTTTAACTCAAAGCTGGCCGCTGCTTGGTCGCCTTTGCTTTCTATTTGCTTAGCCTCGTATTTAAGGCTGTCTAAACCAAAAAATTTGCCACTAATACCATGAGAATCTGCCACTGCTAGCTGCTTAAGCAAGCGCTCGGCTTGTTCGTTGATGCCGCTGCTTTGTAACCACAGTAACTCTCCCTTTGAAAGTTTATACAGTTGCTGCACTTGGCTTCTGCTATAAAAACTGTCCGTAAATTTTGGCCATAACGCATGGTTGCTATCTGCGAGTGCTGCAGTAATACTGCTCTGCATAGCATCGGTATGCAATTTGCCACCTGTAAGGCTGCTAACTTTGTTGCCAATGCCACTATCGCCGCAACCATAGCAGGTTACAACAAGGGCTATAATGAAGGTTTGCCAGCGGTTATTTCTTTCCAAAATGTAATAATATGCAAAGGTATTTCGCCAAAATAGTAATTTTGAAATGTGCTTTAAACTTTTGTGCACATATTACGTCCAATACCTGACATGCAAGCCACCGTGCTTCACATAAACCAAGATATGCATAGCGAAGATGCCCAGTTGCTGGCAGAATTTATGCAGGAAAGCTCTCGCGAGGTAGCCTTCAATGCGATTGTTGCCAAGTACAAGGAGCGCCTATATTGGCATATTAGACGTATGGTGGTGCAACACGATGACGCCGACGATGTTTTGCAAGAAACATTTATAAAAATGTGGAAGTATTTGCCACAATTTAGGCAAGATAGTAGCTTGTACACCTGGCTATATCGAATAGCGACTAATAACAGCCTCACCTTTTTGGACAATAAAGCTAAACGCAACCAACGACAGGTGTTGACAGATACCACAGCTATGGCGAGTAATATAAGCACACAGCCAGGGTATGATGCCAAGAAGATTGAATGGCAATTACAAATGGCAATAGCTACCTTGCCAGATAAGCAACGCGTCGTATTTAATATGCGTTACTACGACGATATGCCCTACGAGCAGATGAGCCAAGTTTTAGAAACTAGTGAAGGTGCGCTAAAAGCAAGTTATCATCATGCCGTAAAGAAGATTCAAGAATTTCTTAAAAACCAAGCCTCATAGTATGAAACAGTTAAATTTACATAGCAAGCAAAAACTAGAAGAATTGGAGGCATTAGGCGGTTTGCCACTTAGGGAGCAGCCCTATACTGTGCCAGAAAATTACTTCGCAGACTTAGATGGTTCAAGTATGCTTTCTAAAATCCACGACGAAGAATTTATTGCTAGCTTACCTAAGCAAAATGTATTTGAAGTAGAAGAAGCCTACTTTGATAACTTCAAAGTGAAAGTACCACAACAAGCACCGGCTAAGCTTAGCATAAGTTGGTGGAAGCCAGCAGCTGCTATAGCATCCATTGCGCTCGTTTGCTTTGGCGTGTGGAATATGTTGCCGCATACCAATAGCACAGCAGGCAGTACACAGCCACTAGCTATGGAAACACAAGCCAAAAACAGTGCTGCGACGCTTCCCGAACAAATTGAGGCTGTGCAAATAGAAGATATTACGCCAGAAGAGGCAAAGCAATATGTGGTGCAAAATATAGATGAGTTTGATGCTGTGACTGCCGAGTTAGAAAAGACGACATCAAGCACTAAGGCAATTGAAAAAGCTAAGCCAGTAGAAACAAAAAGTGCAGAGGCGATTTTGGACGAAGTAAGTCCAGAAGAAATAAATGAATATTTAAACCAAGAGGACATAGAAGAAGTCTTATAAATACTAAAAATAAAATTTGATGAGAACATTATTAATGAGCGTGAGCATTGTGCTACTTACTTTAGCTAGTCAAGCACAAACTAAAAAAGAGCGCATCGAAAGTGCAAAAATTGCATTTATTAGCACCCGTCTAAATTTAGATGAGAGCACCGCAGCAAAGTTTTGGCCTATTTACAATAAATACACCGACGACTTAAAGGCAGCGAATGCAGAACGCAAAGCAGCAACGGATATCCTAGAAAGTAATACTGCAAGCGATGCAGAAATTGAAAAAGCATTAGATGCACAAATCGCTGCTCAGCAAAAGCTTGTGGATTTACACAAAAAATACAAGACTGAGTTTTTGCGCGTACTAACGGCTCGCCAGTTGGCACAATTGCATGTGATAGAGCGCGACTTTAAGGAGAAATTGCTAGAGCGTATGCAAAATGGCGGTCCACGCCGTCCGCAAGATGGTCAAGCGCCACCAGCGCGTCGTGGTCCACGCAGATAAGTTTATTTAACTTATCATAACTATGGTTATCCCAGGCATTGCAATTGCGATATAGCTGCTATATTTGCAACTCAGCAATAAAAGCTGCATTTATCTATGCCAGAAATAGCGTTTAGACAAGCCTTACGAGAAGCGATGCAAGAAGAAATGCGTCGCGATGAGAAAGTATTACTAATGGGCGAGGAGGTAGCATTGTACAATGGTGCCTACAAAGTAAGCCAAGGTATGTTGGATGAATTTGGCCCTAAGCGTGTGGTAGATACGCCTATTGCTGAACTAGGTTTTGCTGCTATTGCGGTAGGTGCAGCTGCCAATGGTTTACGTCCGATTGTAGAATTTATGACGTGGAACTTTGCCGTATTGCCATTAGATCAAATTTTGAATCACGCAAGTAAGATGCTTGCCATGAGTGGCGGTCAATTTAATTGCCCAATTGTATTTCGTGGTCCAAATGGTAGTGCAGGTCAGTTAGGTGCTCAGCACAGTATGGCTTTTGAAAGTTGGTATGCTAATATACCAGGCTTGAAAGTAATAAGTGTAAGTAACCCATATGACGCCAAAGGTTTATTAAAAAGTGCCATTCGCGACAATGATCCAACTGTTTTCATGGAAAGTGAGGTGATGTATGGTGATCTTGGCGAAGTGCCGAGCGAAGAGTATTTAATTCCGATTGGTGTTAGCAATGTTGTGCGTGCGGGTAGCGATGTTACCTTGGTAAGTTATAATAAAACCATGAAGACTATTCTCGCTGCCGCTGATGAACTAGCTAAAGAGGGTATAAGTGCAGAAATTATAGATCTTAGAACTATTCGTCCACTTGATTGGATGACAATCTTAAATAGTGTAAAGAAAACCAACCGTTTGGTAATTGTAGAAGAGCAATGGCCATTTGGTAGTGTTGGTAGCGAACTTGCTTACCGTATCCAAAAAGAAGGCTTTGACTACTTGGATGCGCCAGTACGCCGTATTGCTAGTGCTGATACGAGTATGCACTATGCGCCAAACTTGGTAGCGGCTTATTTGCCAAGCGTAGAAAAAACTGTTAGGGTTGTAAAGGAAGTGATGTACGCCGTGAAGTAATCTCGCTGCTTATTTTCTTATTTACTACTACGCATTGCCTTAATTACTTTTAGTGTTTTGTCGGCAAGGAACTTCTTGTATTCTTTGCTGTCGCAACTATAGATAGCCATTTTGCCGTCGGCATTGTAGTGTATGCCCCAACCATATCGTTTGGTAAGCGCAGAAGCGCGCATACAAGCTTGACCTTTTGAAAAGAACAATGCTTTTGCCTCAGCAAGTTCTCCCTTAGTCAATCCTTGCTTTTGTGCGTAGGCCGAAAAAATTACTTCGTCTGATGTGTATTTGTATGGTTTAGTTGCTAGCATTTCATATTGCATTGCAGCCACAGTAGGATTATCACTTTTTATTGGTGGCATTTCTCCAACTTGTGCGGTGCAATCGTCGGCAATCGTGATAAAGGTGTTGAAGTAATTGGTGGTATGTACTTTCATTTTTCAAATGTAAATGCACAACTACCGCTATGCTTAAAATTAGATGCTATAATTTGTAACAAAAAGCTGTCTGCTTAGCACCTTGCTATGGACCCTAAACACTAATTACCAGCCATGCCGCTAAACACACCCGCCAGCATCAAAAATGGTAAAATCAGCACAAGCACGCAAAACAACATAAACATTGCAAACAGAAAAACCAAAAAACGCTTATTTCTCATCTTTTATTGAATAACCTTGTTTAGAAAAATGAGTGCACTACCAAAGTAGATAAGCAAGCCTGTAACATCTACAAGCGTTGCAACAAAAGGGGTACTGCTTGCAGCAGGATCGGCGCCCATCCGTTTTAAGAAAATTGGCAACATACTGCCCATGAGCGTTCCCCATAAAACTACACCTATAAGTGAGGTACTTACAACTAAAGCAATTTGTATGTATAAATCGCCAAGCGTTGCAGGTGCGATGGCGTGCCACAATAGTAAAACGATGACGCTAAGTAAACTAAGTGTGCAACCTAGTAGAAGACCACTGATAATTTCGCGACGCATTACTCTCCACCAATCCTTAAGTGTTACTTCGCCTAATGCCATAGCCTGTATAATAAGCGTGGCTGCTTGCGAGCCGCTATTGCCGCCGCTACTAATGATAAGTGGTATAAAGGTGGCAAGTGCTACAACTTTTGCAATCTGATCTTGAAAGCGAGTCATTGCACTAATTGTCAACAATTCTCCAATAAATAAAATGATAAGCCAGACAACACGTTTCTTATACAGATCTCGCAATGTCACTTCCAGATAAGGTTCATCCAAGGCCTCGGTACCACCAATCATTTGAATATCTTCGGTGTATTCTTCTTCTGCAACCCAAAGTACATCATCTATCGTAACGATGCCGAGCATGATGTTTTTATCGTCAACCACTGGCAAGGCCACGCGATTATTGTTCTGAAACTCTTGTACCGTTTCTTTTTGATCGTCCATTACCTTAAGCGCAATGCAACGATTGTCCATTAGCTCTGCTACTTTGGTCGTGGCTTCTGCAATTAAGAAATCACGAATACGAATGTCATCGAGTAGCACGCCATTGACGTCAGTTACGTAAATCACATCGATAGTTTCTACATGCTTGCCATTCATGCGAATAAAATCAAGCACTTGCTTTACCGACCAATCTGGCTCTACGTCAATATAGTCTGGCGTCATCAAACGACCGACGCTACTTTCTGGATAGCCCAAAAGGCTAAGTGTAACTTTTCGTTCTTCGGGCTCGAGCAATTTAATTAATTGCTTTACTGCACTACTTGGTAATTCTGCTAGTAAAGCAGTACGGTCATCGGGTGCGAGCTCATTAATCAACTGAGCCACCATTTCTGGATGCAACTCCTGCAGCAACTCTTCTTGTTCGCTAAAATCTAGTACACGAAAAACAGCTACAGCACGATGGAACTCTAGCAGGTTATAGACCTTTGAAGTAGGGACATGCCTATTTTTTACAAGATCTGCAACGTCGCTAATACTCAGGTCGTTTAAGTACTCCTGTAGCTCCGTTGTAGCATCTAGCTCAAATAGCGTTTCTACACGTTCTAATATGGCTGCTGCTTCTTGCATTAGGCTGCGCAAAGGTACTACAAAGCCTTTGTGCAGTGCCACTATCTTTTGATAAAAACCAATTATTTTATCATTAGATTAATGCAGTATTTCTAGCATTTTGCGATGATGGTAAGTTTTGTGAATACCATACAACGATGGTCGTTTTTCGAAATACTTGACCTGATATTTTGATAGATTATTAGCATTTGCTTGTACATTGCAATATGCAGCAGCGTGCACAAGCCAACTTTAAATTTCAAAAGCTTGTTACAATTGCCAGTATCATCTTGCTACTTGCAAAGCTAGTTGCGTATTACCTTACGAATTCTGTTGCAGTACTTACCGATGCCCTTGAAAGTACCGTAAATGTTGCCGCAGCAGCAATGGGTTTGTACAGTTTATATTACAGCGCAAAACCAAAAGACGATAACCATCCATACGGTCATGGTAAGATAGAATTTGTGACGGCAGGCATAGAAGGCGGCATGATTTTATTTGCAGGTTGCGCAATTATTTATGAGGCCATTGCGACTTTTAGACAGCCGCATACCTTGCATAAATTGGATTGGGGTTTGGCTATTGTTGCTGCTTGTGCTGCAATCAATTGGTTGCTGGGCATGTATGCTATTAGACAAGGTAAAGCTAATAGTTCTTTAGCCCTTGTAAGTAGCGGTAAGCATTTACAAAGCGATGCTTATACGACAATGGGCATCATCGTTGGTATTGCATTAATAATGATTACCAAAATTCAAGCAATTGATGCAATTGTTGCGGTGGTATTTGCACTGCTTATTATTGCTACAGGGTATCGTATTATCCGCGAGGCAATGAGTGGTATAATGGACGAAGCAGACAAGGGATTGCTTTCACAAATTGCCGATGCCTTGCAACAAGCTAGAAAACCAAGTTGGGTAGATATTCATAATTTGCGTGCTGTGAAAAATGGTAGCACATTACATATAGATTGCCATGTAACCTTGCCTTGGTACTTGAATGTACTTGAGGCGCATGAAGAAGTTAAGCACTTAGAGGCTGCGGTACAGTCTGTACAAGGTATGACAGTAGAAATTAGTGCACATACCGATGCATGCGTGTCTTTGCAATGCTCGGCTTGCAGTTTGACATGTGCACATCGCAAGCATGCCTTTGACAAGCAAATTGTTTGGAATATCGATACAATGCTACAAGCTACGAAACTGCATTTGTAGTAAACGATTCTAGTGCTTTAATAATTCTACTACCATACCAACTATAGAGCTCGCCATCCACAAGTTTAATATCTGCATTGGGGAGTATGGTTTGTAGCTCTGCGATGTGTTTCTCCTTAAAGGGAAATGGTTCGCTGCTTAGCAAAATAGCTTCTGGCTTATACGCGGCAATTTCTTCCAAGGATAAAATAGGGTAGCGTGTTATTGTGCATGAATTAGTATAGCCATCCACGGCAAGCATTTGTGTAATGAATGTATCTGCGCCAGCAAACATCCAAGGCTTGTACCATATGGCGTAGAGGGCGCGTTTATACTTGCTCGGATTCAATTGTGCAGCAAGTTCGTTTATTCTTGCTGCTAGTATTGTGGCCTTGTTGCTTGTATTGGTCAATGCTCCGATATCCTCTATCATCCTAATAGCATCGCTGACGTTGGATATATCCGAAATATAAGTAGGGTATAAGGCTTGTAGTTGTTCTACATCCTCTTTAGTATTTTCTTCTTTATTAGTAATTATTAGTGTTGGTTTTAGCGAGGCAATTACATCATGTTTTACTTGCTTTGTGCCGCCAATGCGCGTCTTAGATTGGTGCCATTGGCGAGGGTGTACGCAAAACTTAGTAATGCCAACGACCTCATCTTCCAAACCTAAATCGTATAGGGTTTCGGTAATGCTTGGCACGAGGCATACAATGCGTAAATTGTTGTGCTGCACCGTTAACATATTTCCAAGTTGGTCGGCTATCATGGCTTAGTATTTCTTAGGTTTTGTAGCAACAATCTTGAGGGCTAGCACAATACTAAAAACGATGTTTAGTGGGTACAGTGCTTGCGCAGCAATCATCAGATTTTCCGCGTCTCTTAAATAAAAAAGTATTGCAGTACCTGCGATACTAAGCGCGATGTACACTACCGCCCACCACCATTGCTTTCTCCATGCTAAAAAGCAAAGTAGGGCATATACAAACAAAGTAAGGGCACGCAGATAATATCGGGTTTCACTTACATCGCTTGTGTCGCCAATGTCGTACGCAAGTGCTAAAATATGAAAACCAAAAATGCAAGCTAGTACAAATTGCCATGGCGAGATACTAGCTAAGGTGTTTAGAAGATTGCGCATTATGATGCTGCAATTTACTACAATGGATAGGAACTGCTTTCATCTACTTGAATTTTTATGGCTTATGCCGATATTTTGCTACTTTATCTATAACAATATCGCTTTTTATCGTCTTGAGGATAATTGATGTACTTTCCACATAAATAATACATACTACAGTAAATTTGTAATGCGTATGAACACGAAACCTATTATCGCTATGCTGTTTTGTTGCCTTATCCTTGCTTCGAGCTGCATTAAGGACTTAGCAAAAATTAAGGAAGTTAAGTTAGAAGAAGATTTAGACAGCGATTGGGTAATACCCTTAGTAAAGTCCAAGCTGGAATTAAAAAGCTTATTGCTAGATTCGCTTGCTAATTTTTATATTGATGGCAATGGCCTGTACAATGTTTTTTACAAAGCACCGCCATATAGCGTCAGTGCAAAGTCTTTGATGTCTATACCGAATATTAATCTTGCTAGTATAAGTTTTGGACTCAGTAATCAACTAAATATGACAAGTTGGAGTGGCAGTGTGACAGATTCTTTTTCGGCAATTTGTAACTACAACGACGGAACAGGTGCCCAACTACAGCATATACAACTCAAGGCGGCGTTGTTATCTGGTTCAATCTATGTAGATTTTCAGCACAACTTTAGTGGTACTGTAAGCTTTCCTAGCATTACAAAAGCTGGTCAGCCGCTTGTTTTGCCTGTAACGATTAACCATCCTAACTCAAATTTTGTAATAAATCAAAGTCTTGCAGATTATACAATAGACCTTACCACAGTTGCGCCAGGATATAATCGTGTGCCGTACATAATCAATTATACATTAAATGGCACGGGCAATGCTATAAGTGGCAATAACTCCATCATTGCAAATCTGGAAATTAAGAACATCAGTTTTGGCTTTGCTGATGGTTTTATTGGCTTTCGTACTTTTAGTGTTGCTTTGGACACTGTTAATATCGGAATCTTCAAAGATATTAGCAATGCTGGTATTGAATTTGTAAATCCTACACTTCTTTTTGATACGCGCAGCAGTATTGGGGCTTCTGCTAAAGCCTATTTCAATAATTTTAGTGCACACTTAAAAGACGGCACTGCACTGCCGCTAACAGGTAGCTTTTTTGGTAATCCGCTTGCATTTCCTGGGCCAACTACCATTGGCGCAAATGCCTTCAATGCTTACGCAGCAGACAAGAACAACAGCAATATACAAAGTGTGATAAGCGCAGGTCCAAGCAAATTCGTAGGAAAGATTTCCGCAGTTATCAATCCAAGTGGCACTATGCCTAGTTATAATTTTATAGCTGATACGAGCAGTGTACACATTCAAACTACACTGATTTTACCAGCTTGGATGCGTATAGATAGTAGCACAGTTTCAAAATCGTTTAGCTTGCCTGACCTGCCGCAAGACACAAGCGTCATTGAAACTTTAGAGATTAAAGTAAAGGTAGAAAATGCTATACCGGTTACAAATAAGCTTCAAGTCTACTTTGAAAATGCAAGTGGCAATACCATTGACTCGCTCTTTGTTGGTTACCCTGAGATATTTCCAGAAGCTAATGTAAATAGCAATGGTGAGATTATTGCGCCAGCAACGAAATATGTGATTGTGAAATTGACACGCCAGCAATACATTAATATTGCAAGTAATGCCGTAAATGCTACAATTAAATCTAGTTTCAAAACGAGTGGCAACGGTGCTGTGAAGATTCGCGATGTAGACTATATCAATGTGAACATGGCTGCCCGCGCTTTATTGAAATTAAGCGTAAAGCTTACACCTTAAACTTAGCCCTTTCATGAAGTATACGATTTATTTGATACTACTATTTAGCGCTTACAGTTGCTGCGCACAGACAGAAGAGATTCTTCGCTTTTTGCCACAGGTACAACAAAGCATGTGGTCTACGCCTACTAATAGAAACGACAGCAAGGTGAGTGTTAGCTTGCCTCTTGCCTCTCAAGTCAATCTTGGTGTCTTTAATAGTGGTTTTCTGCTCTCTGACCTTTATACCTTGCGTGGCGACACAGCTGTGATAAGCCTTGGTAATACGATTGATAATTTAAGAGATGATAATTTAATTGGTGTGAATCTTAACTATGGCATTTTATCAGCACACGTCAATAAAAAAGGTACAGGTGTGGGGTTTAGTGTAAACGATAGGCTGAGTGTAAAACTAATTTATCCTGGAGCGCTAGCCAAGTTCATTAAAGATGGCAACGGCGCAACAATGGGAGTGCCGCAAAATGTTGGTGGATTCAAGTTTCACATGAATTACTACCGCGAATGTGCATTGCATCTGCAACAAGAAGTCGGCAAGTTTACTTTTGCTGTAAGCCCGAAGCTACTATTTGGTCAAGCGAATATCTATACGCGACGCAGCGAACTTAGTATTCTTACAGATACATCCTATTTCAAGATTACAGGCACTAGCGAGCTTGATATTTCTGCTGCTGGCCTTGACACAAGTTTACTTACAAGTAACCTTAACGCAAATGGTATTGCTAGTACATTGTTCAATAAGCAGAATATGGGTTTTGGCATTAATATCGGAGCGTCTTATCTACTTAGTAGTAGAATTACCGTTGCCGCTGGTATTAATGATTTAGGTAGTATTAAATGGCGCGATAATGTAATTAACCTAAAGAGCGATAAAGCACAAGTGAGTTTTGAAGGCATAGATTTAGCACAACTAACAAGCACCACAGATGGCGGATATGTGAAAGTATTAGATTCTCTCAAGAACTTCTTTAAGCTTACTGAAGTTAATAATCTTGCGTATAGAACGCCACTTGCCACACAATTCTACGCGCTTGGCAGCTACCAACTCCGCAGAGCACATGGTTTTGGCGCGAGTTTAGTAGTTGGTAGCTTTAATAAAAAAGCGATGCCTTCTTTTACTGCAAGTTACCAGTTTACACCTAGTAGAAATTTTATGTTTGCTGCTAGTTATACTGCCAAGAGATTTGCACCTGCTAATCTTGGTGCTGCTGTTGTGTTAAGAGGTATAGGCACGCAATGGTTTTTTGCAACGGATAATATTTTGTCAGCTTTTACGCCTTTAAGCAGTAGGAGCAGCAGTTTTACACTTGGTATGAATTTGGTTTTTGGTAAGCACCGAACATTAGCACAACGCAAGTATCCAGATATTGGTGTGATTTCTGAGTATGATGATAGTGGTAGATTGAAGAAGGAGTAAGGGTGAGGCTTAGTTGTTCAATCGGTGTCTAATATCCTCTAAAGTGTGATCCACCAATAGTTTACCATCTCTGAAAACTTCTTTTAACTCTCCCTCATTTTCTTGCAACCAGCTTACCTGGTCAACTAATTTATACTTATCATCTTGCAGTTCTATTTTTAGTAAGCCTTTTGCAGATTTTTTTGTGCCGTCGTCAGTTATGGGATCTTTAAATATCTCTCTACCTATGCCATTTACTTCTCCGTAAGTTGCCTTCATTGCAAACCCAAATGTGTCTCTTGTGTTGTATTGATAGGTAAATGAACCAATACCCAATACAATATTTGTTGAAGCAAACCCTTTTGCTTGGAGGCGAGTACAAATAGCTGTTGCTCTTTCAATTGTGATGCTATCGCCATAGATAGCACCAACATGCGGGTCTAGTTCTTTATATCCCTTTTCATTGATGTGACCACCAAAAGTGTCCCACAATAATTCTATCACACCTTTTTGCTCGCATGGGTTCTTACTATTCGTATTGCCACAAATAATATCTACAGGATCGCCGCTGTCAGGGCGTATTACAAGTTTACCATCTCTTGCAAGAATAACAGCCTTGAGCTTTGGCAAATAGTCAGTAAGTACTTTCCATAAGTCCCAAGTATCGGATACTACAGAAACAATACCATTTGGATACACATCGGTAATAAGTCTCTTAAAGGTACCTAATTCGTCTTCTAGCGTGCCCATGCACATTACGCTGTGCTCAGTTGCTGCAACTGATCCTCCTATTATTTCACTGTCGGAATTAGCATTGTAGTATTTTTCCAAAAGGTCTATGGCAGGAATTGTGTCGGTACCTTTAAAACTAAGTAGGTGACCACACGCAGAAATCATGCTAGCTTCTATGCCAGCCATTCCTCGCATTGAAAAATCGTGTCCTTGCCAGTCTACAAAGGCTGCTGCAGAAGAGGTTTCGTGGGCAAACTTGTCCAAAATATCCCTATATTGTTTTGCAATTGTTGCAGAGGTGCAAGGCATCCACACTACTGCTGAAACCAAAGTCTCGAAATAATTGGTTAGCCAAAAGAACTCAGGAAGTGTATTGTACATCGTAAACATTGGCACTCGTACAGGTACTTGGGCTCCCTCTGGTAGTGCTTTAATTACCATAGGTATGTAGCCTAAATCGTGCAAAGCTTCAATATGTGCTGCGCCAACTTGGTTTGCTCCTAAATAGTTGTCTATACGACGCTTGTATTCTGCAACAACCTTTTCCTTTGGTTGTTTAAAGAAATGATTCTCGAAGTCTTCTAGGATATACTTTTTAATAAAGTATTGAAGTCCAAAAAACACGACACTGTCAATATCAGATAAACGGCTTTTACGTGGTGTCCAATTTGAGTACACCAAGCTAGTGCCTTCAGGGTATTGTCTTCTATGGTCTACTTTGTAGCCATCGGTTAAGAGTAGTGGATTCATTTGTATTATTTGATTTTACAATAAAGCTAGCACGTGTGGTACTGGTGAAATTTCGATTTTAATATATTGGCAAACATTCATTAAGCTTGATCTGAACAACCTTATCATTTGAAATATCTTGCACACTATCGGTAGTAAAAATTTTGCTGAAGCTAGATAGACTATCGAATCCTTTACTAAAGATGCCGTGACTAACAGCTAGGAAAATTTCACCGGCGCCTTTTGCCTTAAGTACTTCAGCTAGGCCAATAAAAGTGCCACCGCCATCACAAATGTCATCAACGATTAGACAATCTCTGCCGTTTAAGCTTTCGGCGTACACCTTGAATTCTGTAAGTTTTCCTGTTGCAGTATTTCTATGCTTGCTGCACTCTACTACTTCAATATTATCTAAATGTTCTGATAACTTGTATATCTTCTTCAGTGCTCCACCGTCAGGAGAAATCAGAGTAAGTTTTTTGCCAATTCTTGAAATAACTAAATCGATAAACTTGTGATTACTAAATGCAGTGCAGTTCTGTAGTAATGCAGCAGTCACATCTGAATGGGCATCGTATGTGAAGACTTTATTAAACCCAAATGCATTGATGATATCTGTATAAACCTTAACCGTTAGTGCCTCTCCTGGTTGCATTACACGGTCTTGGCGAGCTGCCGGGAAATAGGGTATAAGTAGCTTATCTAGCGTAGCACCCATTCGCTTTAGAGCGTCTACGGCAACGCATAACAAGCCTAGATCGTTAAATGAATTGAGCCTATGGGTTACATTGATGGGGTCACTTTCATTAATAGCACTAGTTATCTTGATGTGAGGCTCGCCGCCAGAAAACAAGTGCGCATCAAAGCTGATTTCTTCTCCTGCTAAAGGTTTGAAATGTCTATCTAAGTTTAAGTTCATTGATTGCTATTTTGTGTAAATTATACGCAAATATAAACAGCGTTTTACAAACAAACAAATATTTGCGTAAAAATTACGCAAAGTCTATTTCAAAGATGAATCCATTTTTGACTAGGGTTCCATATTTTTTCTTATTAAATTTAAATAGCTTTGCTGGTCTGCCGCTCTTATTGCTGCTAAACTTAGCCGTTTCCTCTAGCAAGCCAAAGCTTAAGATCTTTTTTCTGAAATTACGCCTATCAATTTCGCAGCCAAGAATACTACAGTATAAATTTTCTAGGTCTGAAAATGGAAATTCCCTTGGCAGCAAATCGAAGCCTATTGGTTCGTATGTAAGTTTACTTCGAAGTCTTTTAAGTGCAAATTCAATGATATGCTTATGGTCAAACGCTAGTTCTGGCAAGTGCGAAACAGGGTACCACTGTGCTTCTTGAGCATCGCTACCTGCAATTGGCACAAGCTTAGCGGCATCAACCAGGGCAAAATAAGCCACTGAAATTGTATGGCCTCTAGGGTCGCGATTAACATCGTCGCCAAAGGTGTATAGTTGCTCTAAGTAGTTTATGCTTACCGATGCTTCTTCACTTAGCTCACGTTTTACTGCCTCTGAAAGTGATTCTTCATTCTTTACAAAGCCGCCAACTAGAGCCCATTGATCTTTAAGTTCGCCGTACTTCTGCTTTATAAGAAGGACCTGCAGTTGTGAATTGGAATATCCAAATACGACCGCATCTACAGCTACCTTAATGCCTTGCTTGAACTTCATTTCAAATTACTAAATCACAGCAAATATAACAGTAAAGTCTTAGCATTTATGTTGTGCTTAGCACCATCCCGCAAGCTCGTGAACTTGTAGGGGAGTATGTTAGTACTGCAAACTGATGAGAGGTGATCCGGCTTGGATTCGAACCAAGGGCCTACAGCTTAGAAGGCTGTTGCTCTATCCTGCTGAGCTACCGGACCATTTTTATACCTTAAAAAGGCACGCAAAGTTAGTAAAAGTTTAGGAACTAAGCAGCTTTAACTTGCCGGATTTTGTAGCTTCAAGCTGCTATAATCCGAGTAGTTTTTTCCATACAATGCCCAACAGAAGTGGCCTTACACAGCATAGCCGATAGAGTTTTACCTCTACCGGCTAGTATTTGTGTTTGGTTTTGCAGGGTGTAAGGGTGTTGTTAGCGGTAGTTTACTATAGAGGTACTAGCGCTAAATATGCTGGAATTTTGCATTTAGTACTTGGCACTAAATACGCCGTTAGCAGCCATACATGTTTTGCCGCTATTTCCATCTTCAAGCATTTTACCTTCAAATGTGCCTTCAATGGCAGTTGCATCGGACTTGGTAATCGTAAAAGTAAACCCGCCACTTTCGTCGGCACCATAGCCTATTTGCTGGTTGTTGTCTACAATGCCAAAGGTTACAGGCTGATTGCTAAAGTCTTTCATATTGTATGTGCCTGGCGTAATATCCAAAGGCAGTTGTATTGTAAAAGTTACAATATCTGTAGGCTTTGCATTTGATGCAAGTAGAGAAATGGCAATTGTTTTTGTAACTGTACTTGCAGTAGTGTTGCTTGTAAAAGTTTTGGTATAGTCGCCATTAAAGTCGGCGCTAATATTACAGCGTCCAGAAGATAATTGGGTGGTTTTAATGCAAGAGGCAAGCACAATAGCTAAGGTGCATAGCGCTACGATTACTCCAAGGATGATATACTTCTTTTGCATAATATACTTATTGATATTGGCAAAAGTATTTGTAATAGCAAGCGAGTCCTATACTCGCATTAGAGTATTTTATTCCATCTTATTCAAACAGATGCTTAGCTCGCTGTGGCGGTAATGCGCTGCCACAACCACGATTCATTTAATGGCACTAACCATTTTTCTTCAAACTCTTGTTTGCTCAGTACGGTATTATTAAACAAAAGTGTATCAGTTTCTATATAACCATTTTGCAAGGCGTAACTTACTTGGCTCATCGGCAAGGGTTGCACTTTGTCTTTTACCAAGAAGCTGAGCTGCAAACGATCAAACAAGTTGACATTGTACTGTCTTTCAAAACTTTTGATAAGGCGTACCATACCATCGGTACTACAGCCGCTGACTCCACTTGCATTTTCGTCGGCAACAACCACTACAAAATAATTGAAAACACATTTAGCCCATCCTTTTACTGGTGTGCCGTGACTTTGCCATTGTACATAAAAATTATGCAATTGCTCGTCTATTTCTCGTACCTCGGTATCCTGAAAAGGGCGATTGCTTTGAAAAATCCACAATCTGCTATTGGCTGCAAAATCTGCGGGAATAATATTAGCTACTTTATCTACCATAACAACTACATGCTCTTAGCAATCAATTCTGCAATGTCAAGTACTTGAACTTCGTCTTCTTTTTCGCTTTTCTTTACACCATCAGTAAGCATGGTTAAACAAAACGGACAATTACTAGCGATAACTTTTGCGCCTGTAGCGATAGCCTCGCCAGTGCGTTCCCAGTTGACGCGGGTTTCGCCTTGTTCTTCTTCCTTAAACATTTGCGCTCCGCCTGCACCACAGCATAAGCCATTTGTGCGGCAGCGTTTCATTTCTACAAGTTCGGCATCCAATAGTTGTAGCACTTCTCTAGGTGCTTCGTAAATATTATTGGCACGGCCTAGATAGCAGCTATCGTGGTAAGTGATTTTCTTGCCCTTAAATTCGCCGCCGCCTTGGAGTTTTATTCTGCCTTGATTGATAAATTCTTGCAATAGGGTAGCGTGGTGAACAACGTCGTAATTGCCGCCAAGCTCTGGGTACTCATTTTTTAAGGTATTGAAGCAATGCGGGCAAGTGGTTACAATTTTCTTTACGCCGTACATATTCATCACCTGAATATTTTGGTAGGCCATCATTTGAAATAAAAATTCATTGCCAGCCCGTCTTGCAGGATCGCCTGTACACAGCTCCTCAGGGCCGAGAATGGCGAATTTTACTTCTAGTTTTTCTAATATGCTTACAAAGGCTTTGGTTACTTTTTGTGCGCGCTGATCAAAACTGCCTGCGCATCCTACCCAAAAAAGTATTTCGGGTGTTTCGCCATTTGCTGTGTATTCTGCGTATGTTTTTACCATTGTGTTTTACTATTATGCTTTACAAAAAATGTATGCAGGTGCTATTAGTCGTTGCGCCATGCATCTCTATCGCTTGGGCTCATTTTCCATGGCGCCATATTATTTTCAATATTACTAAACATCATTTGCCACTCGTTGCCAACTTTACTATCTTCCATCACCAAGCAACGGCGCAACTCTGTAATAATATTTAGTGGCGAGATACTTACAGGGCATTCTTGCACACAGGCATTACAAGTGGTACATGCATTGAGTTCTTCTGCGGTAATATAGTCATTGAGCAAGGTTTTACCATCGTCGTGCCAAGTATTGTTGTTGGCATTGTACACTTTACCAACTTCTTCCAGACGGTCGCGGGTTTTCATCATAATAGCACGTGGACTTAGTTTTTTACCAGTACTATTAGCAGGACAAGCAGCACTACATCTACCACATTCTGTGCAGCTGTAGGCGTCCATCAGATTTTTCCAACTCAAATCAAACACATCGCGTGCACCAAACTTTTGCATCGGCGCGTCAGCTGCAGCGGCAGGTGCTTTGTCGGGTTCCATCATGTACAGTATTTCGTTTTGAATACTTTCCATGTTGCTCATTTTACCAATGGTACTGCCTTCGTTAGGTGCATAGTACGCATTTGGGAAAGCTAAAACAATATGTAGATGTTTGCTGTACGGCAAGTAGTTTAGAAAACCAAAAATGCCAAGGATATGCAACCACCAAAAACTTCTCTCGATAAATATTAATGCATTAGTTGGCACTGCACTAAACAAGCCTTGTAGCATGCCACTAATTGCAAAAGCGCCAGTTTGCGCATAATGCTCGGCACCGCGTGTTTGTAATTCGCTATCAGCGGCATTCATTAATAAGAATAAGCTCATCAATACAACTTCAATATATAAAATTGTATTAGCGTCTTTGCGTGGAAAGCCATCTAAATCGGTGCTAGCTAAGCGTGGTACTTTGGTGATGTTTCTTCTAATAAAGAAAATAATAACTGCAATTAATACACTTAATGCAAGTACCTCAAAACAGTTGATTAGCACATTGTACAAGCCACCAAGCGCAGGAAAAAACAATCGGTGACTGCCTAGCAAACCATCTAAAATTATTTCTAAGATTTCTGCATTGATGATGATGAAGCCCGCGTAAACAAAGAAGTGCAAAATGGCCACTGGCATATTGGTAAACATCTTCTTTTGGCCAAAAGCAAGTAGTAGCACATTGCCCCAATTGCCTTGTAGTTTAAGTGGCTGGGCAAGAAAGATATTGCGCTTGATTTCTGCAACTTTCTTGCTAAACAGATAAACGGCGGCCCCTAGGCACAATGCAAATAGTATTTGTAGTACGATAGACATAGCTAGTTTGGACAAATATAAGCGAGTTTGCTTGCATAAAACGGTGATGTGTGGATGGCACTTGTTATTTTTGTACACAGATGTCAAAAAGGGTTCAGATAATAAGTAAGGAGGTAATAGCTGCCAAGATTTCGAGAATGGCGCTAGAAATTATTGAACAAAATTTTGATGAAAAATCCCTCATAATTATTGGTGTGCAGGGTAGAGGTACCGACGTTGCCACATCCTTACAAGCAGAAATAAGCAAGCATAGTAGCTTAAAGACGCAGTTGCGCCTGCTAAAGATTGACAAAAACAAGCCCATTGATGCTGCTTTAGAAGATGAAACTGGTTTAGAAAATGCTGTGGTAGTATTGGTTGACGATGTGGTAAACAGTGGTCGTACATTATTGTATGCTTGTACGCCACTATTGCATCACTTATTAAAGAAACTACAAGTAGCAGTACTGGTTGACCGCAGTCATAAAAGTTACCCGATAAGTGCTGATTTTGTGGGCACAAGCGTGGCTACAACATTGCAGGAACATATTAGTGTAGAGGTTAAAAACGGCGAAATCCTTGGCGCTTACCTTAGCTAAACCCTCTATAAGCAGATAAATCCAGAGGCACACTAGCGGCTGATAAAAACAAGTTAAGCGCTAGTATTTTTGCGTCTGTAGCTTTTGCAGTCTAAAAAATACCGCTTACCTTCGCAGCCCTTACACCACCCACACCCAAAACCCTAATCACAAACCACACTCACACGCAAACACACACCCAAACCCAAAACACACTCACACCCCAACCCACACCCACACCCAAAACACACCCACACCCCAACCCACACCCACACCCTATCCGGCGGGGTAGCTCAGTTGGTTAGAGCGCAGGATTCATAACCCTGAGGCCGAGAGTTCAAATCTCTCTCTCGCTACAAGAAAAAAGGCTTTTCATTTCTGAAAAGCCTTTTTTGGTTTAAATAGTCTTTTGAATAGTTATGGATCAATTCCCAAAGCAGGGCGCTATGCAAGAACTTGCGTCCAACTAGGGAAGAATCCCTTATTGTTATAAAGCCCCTGCTTTCGCATCATCAATGGCCTTTGTCCACTCATCACGTTCTGCCTTCTTTACCATAAGCATA
>JBJORA010000042.1:0-6151 GCA_046049675.1 Bacteroidota bacterium
GAAATAGCAACCGAAAAAAATAAATTTGTTGTACTTTTAACCTTAGACTTAGGATAATGAGAGCCATAGCAATTGACGACGAACCATTAGCGCTGCGTGTAGTAGAAAGTTACTGCCGCAAAGTAGCCTTTATAGAGCTATTACAGACCTTTACAAAACCAAGTGAAGCGCAGCAGTTTCTAGACAAAAACGAGATTGACCTTATCTTTTTAGATATAGAAATGCCAAATGTGCTTGGTACAGATTTCTATAATAGCTTAACGCATAAGCCGCTCGTAATTTTCACGACAGCTTATAGCGAATACGCTGTGGCAGGCTTTAATCTAAATGCAGTTGACTATCTGCTAAAGCCATTCAATTTTGATCGCTTTGCCCAAGCAGCAGAAAAAGCACAGAATATGGCTAAAGTAGCTGCGCCAGTTGACAACGATAAGAACAACTATATTTATGTAAAGAGCGACTATAGTCTTATTAAAATTGCCGTAGATCAAATAGAATACCTTGAAGGCTTAGACGACTATCTTAAAATACATCTTGGCGATAAAAAACCAGTGGTAACGCGCATGACCATGAAGAGTATGACGGAGCTATTGAGGCCTTATATGTTTATTCGCATTCACCGCAGCTATATTGTTCCAAGTGGCAAAATAGAACGCATCAAAAACAAGCAAGTACAAATTGGCGAGGTGATGCTACCAATTAGTAAGAGCTATGAGGACGAAGTGATGCAGATTTTCACGAAGGAATAGAAACGCATCTCACACGAATCTTTAGCAACTATTTTTATTCACGTGCTGTAATACATATAGGTATTATTGTACCTTGCAGCCATGAAATTTCGTATTGGAATACTAGGTATTTTATGCATTGCTGCTTTGAGCGCATTTGCTATACGTGTACGCGTAGCACCAGAACCTGCAGCAAATGCTACTGCAAAATATTTGCCACAATTAGAAGGCAAAAATGTTGCGCTTGTTGTTAATCATACGAGCATGATTAAGAGTGTGCATTTGGTGGACATGCTTGTAGAAAATGGTGTGACAGTAAGCAAAATTTTTGCACCCGAGCATGGCTTTCGTGGTAAGGCAGATGCAGGCGAACATCTTGCAAATGGCATTGACAAAGAAACGGGCATTTCTGTTGTAAGCCTTTACGGCGATAATAAGAAACCTACTAAAGCACACCTTACTGGTGTAGATGTGGTGGTGTTTGACATACAAGATGTAGGTGTGCGTTTCTATACGTACATAAGTACACTGCAATATGTTATGGAAGCTTGCGCAGAAAATAAAGTGACGCTTATTGTGTTAGATCGCCCAAATCCGAATGGCGATTATATAGATGGTCCTGTACTAGACATGAAGCATAAAAGTTTTGTAGGCATGCAAGCCGTACCTATCGTATACGGCATGACTATTGGCGAATATGCCTTAATGCTTAATGGCGAAGGCTTATTAGCTAACAAAGTAAAATGCAAGTTGACTGTATTGCCTTGCACAAACTATACTCATAAATCAAAGTATATATTACCAATTGCACCATCGCCAAATCTAAAGTCTGCACAAAGCATTATGCTATACCCTAGCCTATGTTTGTTTGAAGGTACAGAAGTAAGCGTTGGTCGTGGCACAGATAAACCATTTATGATGTGGGGACATCCAAGTTACAAAAACAATGGTTTTAGTTTTACGCCAGTTGCGGGTGAGAGCAATAAAAATCCAATGTATAAAGACAAAAAATGTTATGGCGCTAATTTAGATTTGCCACCGTACGAAATCGAGAAAATCGTCAACAAACAATTAAACTTAGAGTTTTTACGTAATGCGTATAAACTAAGTCCTAATAAAGCAAAGTTTTTCGTTCCGTTTTTTACAAAGCTTGCAGGCACTACTACTTTGCAGCAACAAATTGTGGCTGGCAAAACAGACGAACAAATTCGTGCATCTTGGAAACCTGGCATCGACAAGTTTAAAAAAGTACGCGAGAAATATTTGTTGTATCCAGATTTTGAATAGGGCAATAAAAAAGCTGTTCGTATAATAACTAGCATTTCAACATGTCAATAAGTAGCACTACTGAATTACGCATTGTGTTTATGGGCACACCTGGCTTTGCTGTGGCTACGCTAAAGGCTTTGCTAGATGCCAAGTACAATGTAGTAGCTGTGGTGACTGCACCAGATAAACCTGCTGGCCGTGGACAACAACTGCAAATGAGTGAGGTAAAAAAGTTTGCGGTGGCTAATGATTTACCCGTATTGCAGCCTGTAAAACTGAAAGATGAAAATTTCTTAGCTGAACTGCGTTCATACGATGCCAATTTGCAAGTAGTGGTTGCGTTTAGAATGTTGCCAGAACTTGTTTGGAATATGCCAAGCCTCGGCACTTACAATGTACATGCAAGTTTATTGCCGCAATATCGTGGTGCAGCACCAATCAATTGGGCCATCATCAATGGCGAAACCAAAACAGGTGTTACGATATTTAAGCTTGTACACGATATCGATAAGGGAAATATTTTGTTGCAAAAAAGCATTGATATTTCGGTAGATGATAATGCGGGCACTGTGCACGATGCTTTGATGGTGCTTGGCGCAAACGCAATGGTAGAAACACTTAGCCTAATTGCTAATGGCCTTGCGAAGGAAGTGCCTCAACAAGAGCATGAAGTGCTACATCACGCGCCAAAGATTTTTACGGAGCAATGTATTATTGACTTCAACAAAACAGCACAGGCAGTTTGCAATCAGGTACGAGGCCTTTGTCCCTACCCTGGTGCGCTAACCAAGCTTGGTGATAAAACCTTTAAGGTATATAGCTGTGCAGTTGCAGATGCTCATGATGGCGATATTGGCAGTGTGCATAGCGACGGCAAAACATTTCTTCAATTCAACTGTTTACAAGGCGCAATAAGCTGCAAAGAAGTACAACTAGAAGGCAAGAAGCGCATGCCAATCGAGGATTTCTTACGAGGTTGGAAGATGTAAGCTAAGTGTTTTTTTTTGCACAACCGCCCGCAAACTTTGCACTTACTGGCACAATGCGCTTGTATATAGACGATTAAGACGTCCGCCTTTCACGATTTCCTTTGTGACCTTTGTTTCCTTTGTGGTTTAATACAGGCCTTTAGTCTATTGGCACACCGCTCTACGTTCTCGCTCTACGCTCTCTCAAAATCTCTGCGTTCACGCTCTATGTTCTCGCTCTTCGTTCTCGCTCTTCGCTCTATCTAAGCCCTGATGTACAACATCGCAAGCATCTAATCATTGCACATTACCTTTGTACACATGAGTAAGGCATGTGATATTGCGATTGTAGGTGGAGGACAACTCGGCAAGATGCTTATAGAAGAAGGCTTACGTTATAATTTACGTTTTGCAACTTTAGACCCAGAATTGCACAGCCCCGCAGCTTTATGCAGTCACGTGCATATACAAGGCAGCCTTATTGATGCTGGTAAAATCAACGAACTGGCACAGCATGCTGATACGATTACTTACGAAATAGAACATGTGAATACAGATGCTTTGCAAGCGCTAGAACTAGCTGGCAAAACTGTAATTCCTAGTAGTGATGTTTTGCGCATGATACAAGACAAAGGCGCACAAAAAATGTTTTATGCGCAACATGGTATTCCAACCGCTGCATTTGCATTAGTCAATAATAGCAGCGAATGGCAAGAGGCCTTAGCTGAAAAAGGTTTTTCAAAATTTGCTGCAAAATTGCGCAGTGGTGGCTACGATGGCAAAGGCGTTGCTTTATGCAATACTGAAGATATTATCTGCGATGCTTCGGCAATTCCTTTTGAGGCGGCTTGTGTACTGGAAGAGTTTATTCCGTGCGAAAAAGAAATTAGTGTTATTGTTGCGCGCGGTGCAGATGGTGAAGTGAAATGCTTTCCGCCAGTTGAAATGCAATTTGACCCTGTAGCTAATTTGGTTACCTATTTGATTTGCCCTGCAGAAATAAGCGAACATACTTTAGCTGAAGCCAACGCCATTGCAGAGAAATGTGTAAGCGCTTGCAATGGTATTGGTTTGTTTGCCATTGAAATGTTTGTAACAAAAGACGGTCATATTCTTGTAAACGAAATGGCACCTCGTCCTCATAATAGCGGTCATCATACCATTGAAGCTTGCTATACAAGTCAATACGAGCAATTGCTACGTGTGCTTACAAATAAGCCACTTGGCGATACGGGTGTTATTCAACCAAGTGCTATGATAAACATACTTGGAGGAGAAGGCTTTGAAGGTGCTTACAAAATTGCCAATGAAGTTGAAATACTGCGCGTACCAGGCGTGTATATTCATATGTATAACAAGGCTGTGAGCAAACCTATGCGCAAATTAGGCCATGCTACGATTATGGCTGGTACCACAGAAGAATTAAAACAACGCGCAGACAAAGTGCTTGACTTGCTTAAGATTGTGCCAGCTTAGTATATTATTTTAAACACCCCATTCTGCCGGTGCAATACGCCATTGTGCCAAAGCTTCTAATTCTTGCTCGCTAAACATTGCTTTTTGCTTAGATAGTTCGCACAAGGCATCGTAATTACTTAAAATTTGCAGCGGTATGTTTTGCGCAGCAAATAAATCGACACTTTTCTGAAAGCCATATGTAAAAATAGCAGCAAGGCCAACGACTTCTGCACCGGCTGCACGCAAGGCATCTATAGCTTCCATACTACTTTTGCCCGTACTAATTAAATCTTCCATCACTACCACTTTACTGCCTGGTGCAAGTTCTCCTTCAATCTGATTGCCCAAGCCATGTGCTTTTGGTGCACTGCGTACATACACAAATGGCAGTTTAATTTGGTCGGCAACCATAGCACCCCAAGGCACGCCAGCCGTAACAACACCTGCAATGGCGTCTGCATCAGCAAAATTCTGAAATACAGCATTGCTCAATTCGCTTTTAATAAACTCACGCACATGAGGATAACTTAGTGTCTTGCGATTATCACAATAAATTGGACTTTTCCAACCACTTGCCCAAGTATAAGGCGTTTGTACGTTTAGTTGTATTGCTTTAACTTGCAGCAGCTTTTCGGCTACAGCCATTTCTGTTGTCATTGGCGACAAAGGTAAGATAAATGCACAGTGAGGTTCAAATATTTGTAGATGATTACCGTATTGTGTTTAGCACAAAGCCAGCTACTGATAGCCAATCTATCCAGTTGCTTAGTCAAAGTATTAACGCTACCGAAGTTTTGCAGCGCATACAAGATGTACAAAAAGATGTTCATTATTTATGTAGCGACATTCATGAGAGCCTTGCGCTTTTCTTGGCAGACTTAGAAGTACAGCGGGCTGGTGGCGGCTTGGTAAAAAACGAGTTAGGCGAATACCTAGTGATTTTTAGACGTGGACGCTGGGATCTACCTAAGGGCAAATTGGACCCTGGCGAAACGATTGAAGCATGTGCCTTGCGCGAAGTAGAAGAAGAAACAGGCGTTGCTGCGCTTACACTTGGGGCGCACATCACCGAAACTTATCATGCTTACAAGCACCGCAATCAGTGGATTATCAAGCACACATCGTGGTACCATATGACTGCCAAAAAAATTGCTTTGATTCCACAAGTAGAAGAAGATATTACACTAGCAGAATGGAGAGACCCAATATTGCTTAAAGATTGCTTAAGTAATACTTATGCGAATATTGAGATTGTGTTACAACATGCTAGTTGATAATGGATAATGGATAGTGGATAGTGGATAGTGCAGAATGGATAATGGATAATGGGGAATTGATAATGGAGAATGGAAAATTGCAATTATTGTATTTACATTTGTTGCTATGTCGTGCAAGCTGAGTGTAAACATCAACAAATTTGCAACGCTACGTAATGCGCGTGGTGCAAACAACCCCAATGTACTGCAAGCAGCATTAGATATTGAACAAATGGGAGCAGATGGCATTACTGTACACCCGAGACCCGATGAGCGCCATATACTCTACAACGATGTGCATCAAATTGCTGAAAAGATTAAAGTAGAATTTAATATTGAAGGTAATTGCACAGAAGATAAATTCGTGCAACTAGTATTACAAACAAAACCTACACAAGTTACGCTAGTACCCGATGCGGGAACGCAGTTAACGAGTGATCATGGTTGGGATACCATCAAGCATCAATCCTAT
>JBJORA010000043.1:0-175667 GCA_046049675.1 Bacteroidota bacterium
AACCGAAATATTAGTAAGGCTAGTGCATCCATTTGCATCTGTGGCAACAATGGTGTAGAAGCCCGCACCCACATTTGTAAAGTTGCCTGTAGTGTTTGTAGCGCCTGTTGGTAGTAGGGTAAAGGTCTTGGCACCCACACCGCCGTTTGCTGTGCATGTGATTGTGCCAGAATTGTCGTTGTAGCAAATTGCATCTGTTTTATATGCATTTAGAAATTGTACTACGCTTGGCTGTTGTACCGCTGTTATAGAAGTGGTCGCACAGTTTTGTGCATCTACACATAGCACAGTATAAATTCCTGCAGCCATATTATTGAATACACCAGTACTACTTGTATCACTTCCTATGTAGAACATGTATGGTAAAGAGCCTCCCACAGCAGAAGCACTTATGGTACCTGTAGCTGTGGCATTGCACAAGGCAGGTATACTCGTTACATTTGTAATTGTTTGAATCACTGGCTGCGTAATTGCAGTAGCGACGCTTAAAGTACATCCATTTGCATCAGTTACCTGCAAAGTATAATTGCTAGCGACAAGCGACCCAAAAGTTCCTCCAAATTGACTGAGATTGTTTGGTTGTAAAGTATATAGCAGATTACCCGTGCCGCCCGAAGCGCCAATAACAATACTACCATTTGGATTGCCATTACAAGCAATATGATTGGCAATTGTACTGTCAATTGACAATGCAGTTGGTTCAGTAATTGTTACTACGCTCGTATTGCTACATCCAGCGCTATCCGTTACAACTATTGTATAAGTAGTCGGTGCAAGATTGTTAAAGATACCTGTTGTGTTACTAATATTGCCTGGTTGTCGCACGTAGGTTTTATTACCAGTGCCGCCACTACTGCTTACAACAATTCTACCATTATTGAAGCTTTCGCATTGAATATGATTTACAGTATCTACATTAATGGTAACCGCTGCAAAATTGTTGATAGTGAATGCCACAGTGGTAGTGCAGAATTTAGCATCCTGCGCTGTCATTGTATACGTGCCGCTTGTTAACGAAGTAAACTGTTGATTAGCTTGCCAATTACCGCCATTGTTTGTGCTATAATTGATCAAACCTGTACCGCCAGTTGCAATTGCCCAAGCTGTAGCATCAGAACCTGGTGTGCAAGTTTCTAATGTAGTAACAATATTACCCATGACTGGTGGGGTAGGATTATTGATAGTAACACTTGCGGTGGCTGTGCAACCATTGGCATCTTGCACCATCACGTTGTATAGGTTGGCTACAAGTCCGTTGAAAACATTTGTACTTTGATACCCGCCATTATTAATTTGGTATTGAATAGCACCTACACCGCCAGTCGCATTTACGGTTAAGATACCATCACTGCCAGGAGTGCATGTAGGAATAATATGGTTTGTGCCAGTCACAACTACAGGCGACGGATTGGCTAAAGTAATAACAGATGTGTCTTTACAATTATTGCTGTCATTAGCGATCACAGTATATGAACCACTTGATACACTTGTAAACTGAGCTTGCACTTGTGCAGCACCATTGTTAAGCGAATATGTAATCGGTGTGCTATTGCCACTTTGTAAATTTACATTTAAGGTTGTTACACCATTATTGCAAAGAATTGGATTGGCTTGCAATGCAATAACCGGACTTGGCGCATTTTGTAAGCTGGCGGTTGCTGTAGCTGTACAGTTGTTATTGTCCGTTACGGTTACAGTGTACGTACCACCAACTAAGCCACCAAATTGGCCACTAAGGTTATTGCTACTTCCAAGATTAAAGTTTGTTAGAAGTCCTGGCGTGGTAGCAGCAATATTTACTTGTCCGTTTACAAGATTACATGTATTGTTTACGGTTAGTACGCTAGTGATGGTTGGTCCAGCTACAGCGCCAACATTGGCTGTGGTTTGCGATGTACAGCCATTTGCATCTGTAACAACAATACTATAAATCGCAGAAGCTAAACTATTAAAACTACCACCATTGCTGCCGTAGCTTGTGCCATCTAAAGCATAAGTAAATGGCGATGTGCCAGCTGTTGTAGTAACATTAATTGTGCCATTTGTTTTTGAACAATAGTCTGGGCTTGTGCTTGCTACAGAAAGACTAACTGAAGGCGAAGGTGTAACTATATGAGTACCGCTTGTACTGCAGCCTTTACTATCTGTTGCTACTATTGTATAAGTACCAGAGGTAAGTCCTGAGAAATTGCCACTAGATTGTGCAGTGCCACCATTAAGTTGGAATTGTATAGCGCCAGTACCACCAATGGCTGTTGCACTTAGTACACCATCAAAGTTGGGGTTACAAGTTGGGCTGATGTGCGTAAGTGAAGCAATCTCTAGCAATGGCGGATTACTTATGAGTAAAGTGCTACTATTTGTACAACCATTGCTATCAGTTGCAACTACTGTATAGCTGCCACTCGCTAGGCTCAGAAAACTTGTGCTTAATTGCGATGTGCCATTATTCAACGTGTAACTAATTGGTGTACTATTGCCACTTACGAGATTTACGTTAATTGTTGTTGTTCCATTATGGCAAGCAATTGGTGTAGCCGTTAAATTAATAACAGGACTAGGTGCATTCGGCAAATTAGTTATAGCCGAAGTTGAACAATTATTAGCATCCTGTACTGTAATTGTATAAAGCCCTCCTGCTAAGCTATTGAAGATGCCGGTGCTATTATTTTGGCTTCCAATCGAATAGTTGGTAATAGACGCAGGCGAAGTTGCAGAAAGTGTAAGACTGCCGTTATTTAAGTTGCAGCTATTAGGCACTATCGCGATATTGCTAAATGTAGGTCCTTGAACCGCGGCAATTGCAACAGTAGTAGTAGCACTACAACCTTTACTATCTGTAACAGCTAGTGTATATGTCGCAGTAGATAGGCCACTAAAATTTCCGCCATTATTACCAAGATTTGTACCATTTAATGAGTACGTGTATCCTGGTGTGCCAGCAGAAGCAATGACGCTCGCAGTACCATTGCTCTTTAAACAGTAGTTAGGCGTAGCATTATTAAAACTTATGTTTACAGGTGGCGATTGCTGTATCGTGAAGATTGTTGAGGCAGTGCAACCATTAGCATCCGCAACTGTGGCAGTATATGAGCCAAGGCCTAAACTATTAAATGCATTGGCGCTTTGCAAAGGGCCACTGTTTAAACTATACTGAAGTAAGCCGCTGCCGCCACTAGCTGCAATACTAAATGTTGCATCGTTGCCAGGATTACAACTTGCAACAGTTTGCGCGATACTATTAATGACTAAACCACTTGGATTGGCGAGTGAAATAGTGGCAGTGGCGGTGCAATTATTGCTATCCTTAACAGTGACAGTGTAGTTGCCGCTACCTACGCTAAAGGTATTGCCAAATTGATAGGCACTATTATTTACGCTATACTGAAATGGTGTACTATTGCCAGAATTAATATTTACAGTTAGTGTAGTATTGCCGCTGGCACATGCAATAGGTGGTGCGCTTAAGCTAATTGATGGACTTGGCGCTACTGCTAATGTTACTACACTTGTATTGGTGCAGCCCGCATTGTCTTTTACGGTAACTGTATATATCGTACTTCCTAAACTGGTAAATGTGTTACTCACTAAAAAACCTCCACCATTGCTATACGTATAGCCCGGTGTTCCTCCGCTTGCCGAAATGATGATACTACCATTGCTATTACCACATGTAAGCGGTGTTTTGGTAATGCCGTTAACTAAGGGATTAGGCGTACCAACTATCTGCACTGTTGACATTGCTGCGCAACCTTTTGCATCTGTGGCCGCAACGTTATAAATGCCAGCTTGTAGTCCTGTAAACACGCCGCTACCGTTAAGTTGAAGTGGTGCGCTTAATGCGTAAGTCATAGCGCCAAAACCGCCAGTAGAATAAAGTGTTGCTGTGCCAACTGCACCACCACAGTTAGCTGGTGTGGTTTTAATACTATCAATACTTGGACTAGAAGGTACATTTAGCGTTGCCACACTAGTCGCAGTACAATTATTAGCATCTTTTACAAAAATTGTGTACGTGCCTGCAATAAGATTATTAAAGTTTCCATTTACGCCGTATACGCCACCGCTATTACTGTAGAGTAGTAAGCCTGTGCCGCCAGTTGCTACAGCATTAATACTACCATTATTGTCTGGAACACACCATGGATTGCTTGTGGTAAAGGTTGTAAAAGTTAGCGGTGCTGGTAATGCAACATTGATAACAAAAGTATTGGTGCAGTTATTGGAATCCTTTACACCAACCGTATAAGTTCCATTCGTAATGCCAGCAAAGGTGGTGCCAGTTTGATATGTACCGCCATTGAGGTTGTACATAAATGGTGTACTTGCACCTGCTATTTGAGATACGACTAAGCTTGCAGCTCCGCCAGGGCAGGCAGTTGAATTTAGCGCTGCTGTAATACTTGGTGGTACAATATCTACCACTGTAAGTATCGTACTGTTAGAACACAGAAATGCATCACTTGCAGTTACAGTGTATGTTCCGCCACTCAAACCAGTGAAAATGCCACTTGTATTGGTGATACTTCCTGGCATAAGGTTATATGTAACTACACCGCCATTAGGCGCAGTAGCGGGCGCATTGATGCTGCCATTATTCAAATTGCAGGTTTCGGGTGTTGTAGTAGGATTATTAAAAGTTGGCGCGTTAGGAGAAATAATATTTACGAGCGTTGTCAAAGTACAAATACTACCATCTGAAACACTCAAGGTATAGATGCCTACAGGTAAGCTAGTAAATAAGCCTGTAGTATTTGTAATGCCGCCTGGTGCTAAGGTGTATGTAAGGTTAGGAACATTACTGCTAACATTGGTAAAAATGCCGCCTGTATTGGGGATTAGGCAATTAATTACGTTTGTAACATTAATACCATTAAGTCCAACAAAATTGCCAATGTATATCGGGATGGTTATTGAGTTAGTGACAATGAAAGGACTACCTACAGTGCAGGTTGAATCTTTAACATTGATAACAAGTAAACTCAAACCTGTATCAGCTAGGGTAGGTGTCCATGATACACAGCCTACCACGCTATCTGTACCAAGACCTGTATACGTCACGGTGCTACCTGGTAAAGCCACAATGTGATTGTCAGTTGGTATAAGCACTGCATTGGCATTCGCGCTTGAAATGCTATAGCAAAAAGTTATTGGTGTAGGATTAAAGCATCCTTGTGTTACAAAACCTGTAAGTGTGTCAAAAGTTGCGTTAGTGATTGTATTGGTTAACAAAGTCTGTACAGGTATTGCAGTGTTGCAATTGGCAATTACCATCTGTACATCGCGCATTACAGAACCGATCAAAACACCATTTCGGTATTCTTTACAACGAATTGTTACCATTGGCACTTGCTGCGTAGGCGCAGTAAAACTAACAGTACCAGTTGCGGGGTCGCAAGAAAATGTATTATTGGTATTAAAGGGATTATTTGTAGCATTATACAAAATGCTGCTATACGGAATGTTTCCGACGCCATACGGGCAACCTAGTGTTGTAGGAAAACGAGGCTGAATACTCTCAAAGTAAAGTGAATCGCCATTTATCTCAACTGTACCATTGTTGTATGAGAATGGTTGATTTGTGCAAACATACGGCGTTGGTTTATTGGTAAAACTAGGAGAAGTATTGGTTTGGCCATTGGTATTGTTAAGCGTTGCCTCAATGTAAATTTCGTAGTTACTTGGATTAGTAAGATTTGTGATAGCAGAGTTACGACAACACTCGTAAAAGCTGAATTTCCATTCGCTGCATCGTGACGGCAGCGTATAAGTACCGCTGTACCACCACTCTCTAAAGCCAGTTACACTACCGCCATTACAACTCGTTGGATTGCCGGGGCAACCTGTGCTCACAGATGTGCCATTGCTGCCACCTCCAGGTATAGTCGTCATCTTTGTAAGGGTTATCGATGTAGAAAACCCAGTACAAGTATTGTTAATACACATTGATATCGATGACGGCTCGCTAATGCCAGAGCAATCGCGATAAAACTTAGCGTAAAATCGATATGTGCTATCACTTAACCATACATAGGTTAATTCTGCGCCAGCTGCATGCGATGCTTGCGCGCGCTCGGGTAACGCTGCCATCACCATCATCAAGAAGGCAAATAGAAATTTTCTCATACTATAATGCATGCTTTTACCTATTGTACAGGCAAATGCAAGGCGTAATTTAAGAAAATTTTCACTTTATTTGGCTGAGATACTTCGCTGAGCAAATCTTCGCTTGCTTAGTGCAAACAAGCTTAGCGCTTGGAATTTTCTGAATTTTAATAAATATTATTATGTTTAATATGTAATAAACTATCTACTAGCACTAAGATGTGTATAGCGCCCAATGCGCGTCTTTATTGAACATTAGGTGCATTGCACATAATGCCAACAGAATCCACATACCTATGTGTATAAATTGCTTAAAACCTTAACCTGCTACAAGCCCTTGCAGCATACTTTTGCGCCCGCATGACACTAACACACATCGTTGTAGGCAATGAGGCTGCCAAAAATCTAGAAGCAGCAAAAGAACAATTTGTTGAAGAGTTTTCAGGAGAGGTTCTTGTTTTAAAGGATACTTTGGGCATCGGCACCTTGGTAGCGCACGATAAAAGTAGTGACGAGGTTCGCTCTCAATTTTGGCAAAATATCCTTGGCGACGAAACTATTGCTGTTGACGATACAGCAAGAATAGAGAGCTTGGTTACGAATGCAAGCGAAGACGACCAAGTGTGGTTTTGGATGGCGCCATGCGTAAGCGATGTAGCAGCTTACTATTGGTTGTTGCCTTTATTTGCTTCTAAACCAGGCTTATTACATCTGGTTAATATCGCTGGCCTACCGTTCTTTAATGAGAAAGGTATTTTGTTTACGCCGCGTAATTTTAGCGAGGTCTTGCCAAAAGAAATTATAAAGTGCAAGCGATTAGCATTGCAACTTAGTGCAGCAGATTTTGAGGTAGATGGCGAAGAGTGGGCGAGACTGCAAGGCGAAAATGCACAAGTACGTACATTAGCCGGCAACAAAAGATTAGAAAGCAAAAATGATAATTTCTATGATCAAGTATTAGTAAATCAACTGCAATTTAGCACTGAATTTGTAAAGGCTAGTAAAGTTATTACACAAGCTATGCCTAAGCTACCAGATACTGTAAGCGATGCCTTTATGATATACCGCCTAAAGACTCTTGTCTCCGACGGCAAGTTGCAATTGCAGGGTGATATCAATAAAGCTACAAAAGATTGGGAAGTTAAAACAGCCTAGTTAGCTATACCTCGATTGCGACTTCGAGCAGGCACTCATTTATTTTATTTGTATAAAAAAAGCCAGAGTAATTAACTCTGGCTTTTGTATGCTGCATTAATTTTTTATGCTAAACGCTTTTGCAATTCTTCGTCTAAAGCATCTAAAAATTCTTGTGTATACAAATAGTGTTCACCATGATTAACTTTATTGCCGTGAATACATACTGCTAAGTCTTTGGTCATTTTGCCGCTTTGTACAACATCTACGCAAACTTTTTCAAGCGTATCGCAGAAACGCATTAGCTCGTCATTGCCGTCTAATTTCCCTCTAAATGAAAGGCCTTGTGTCCAAGCAAAAATTGAAGCAATAGGATTAGTGCTCGTCGGTTTTCCAGCTTGATGGTCGCGGAAGTGCCTAGTAACAGTGCCATGCGCAGCTTCTGCTTCCATTACTTTGCCATCCGGCGTTACAAGTGTACTTGTCATCAAACCCAGTGAACCAAAGCCTTGTGCAACAGTATCGCTTTGCACATCGCCGTCATAGTTTTTACAAGCCCAAACAAAATTGCCATTCCATTTTAATGCACTTGCAACCATGTCGTCGATTAAGCGATGTTCGTAGGTAATGCCAGCAGCATCGAATTGTGCTTTGAATTCATTTTGATATACTTCTTCAAAAATATCTTTGAAACGGCCATCGTATTTTTTTAGAATGGTATTTTTTGTGCTTAGATATAAAGGCCACTTTTTACTTAAAGCCATATTAAAGCAGCTACGTGCAAAACCATAAATGCTTTCGTCGGTATTGTACATCGTAAGTGCTACGCCATCGCTTTTGAAATTAAATACTTCAAAAGTTTGCGCTTCGCCACCATCTTCAGGTGTAAAGGTCATTGTCAATTTGCCTTTGCCTTTAATAAGTGTATCTGTTGCTCTGTACTGATCGCCAAAAGCATGACGGCCAATACAAATAGGTGCTGTCCAATTTGGCACTAAACGAGGTACATTGCTACAAACAATTGGTTCACGAAAAACTGTACCATCTAAAATATTGCGGATAGTACCATTAGGGCTCTTCCACATTTGCTTTAGATTAAATTCCTTTACGCGCGCTTCGTCTGGTGTAATTGTTGCGCATTTAATACCAACGCCATATTGCTTGATGGCATTAGCAGCATCTACAGTAATTTGATCGTCAGTGGCGTCACGACTTTCCATGCCAAGGTCATAGTACTTAATATCTACATCTAAGTACGGAAGGATAAGTTTGTCTTTAATAAACTTCCAAATTATTCTGGTCATTTCATCGCCGTCCAATTCAACAACTGGGTTGGCTACTTTAATCTTTTGCATATTGCTTGTGCTGTATTTTGTTTATTGTAGTTTGTAAATATAGGTAAAAGGTAGTAGGCATAAAAAAAGCACTCCATTTTTTTAGAGTGCTTTCGTTTTTACTTTTAAGCGAGTATCTTAATACTCATCTTCATTAAAGAAGAAGTCGTCTTGTGTCGGATAGTCAGGCCAAATGTCCTCAATACCTTCGTATGGCTCTCCTTCATCTTCTAGTTCTTGCAAATTCTCAACAACTTCTACTGGAGCACCGCTACGAATAGCATAGTCGATTAATTCTTCTTTGGTAGCTGGCCAAGGCGCTTCATCTAGGTAGTTAGCTAATTCTAAGGTCCAAAACATATCTTATTCCCGTACTTTTATTCGTTTTTAATTTTGCGCAAATGTATAATTATTTTTATTTTCACCAAATTGCGTTTTGCACATGCTTATAGCAACTAACATTACAAAGAAATATGGCACCTTAGAAGTACTCAAAGGTGTAAGTTGCTCACTTGAAAAAGGCGAAATAGTCAGCATTATAGGCAGTAGCGGTGCTGGTAAGAGTACTTTACTACATATTATTGGCACTTTAGACCAAGCCGACAGCGGCGAGGTGATTATTAATGGCAATTCTATAAAAGGGCTTTCTAGCAAGAAATTGAGCACCTTGCGCAACCAAAATCTTGGCTTCATTTTCCAATTTCATCATTTATTGCCAGAATTTTCTGCTTTGGAAAATGTATGTATCCCTGCTTGGCTTGCTGGTACAAGTAAAAAAGATGCACAGCAACATGCAGAGACTTTGCTCAAAAAGGTTGGTTTGGCCGATCGTATACACCACAAGCCAAGTGAATTGAGTGGTGGTGAACAACAACGCGTTGCGATTGCACGTGCCTTAATTAATAAACCTGCTTTGGTTCTAGCTGACGAACCAACTGGCAACCTTGATTCTAAAAACAGCGAGGAAGTATTTGCACTCATAAAACGTTTGCGTGACGAATATGGTCATGCGTTTTTGATTGTAACCCACAATACAGAACTTGCTGCCAGCAGCGATAGGATTATTAAAATGGCCGACGGAAGAATAGTAGACTAGTCTATTACACTATCTTACCTTATTGTCAATTGCAGTAAATCTGTGATACTGCCGTTTACAACATTGAAATCTACAGGCGCATCTATACCATCTACTGTTCCAGCATCATTATGTTGCCACAATTGATAAGTGCGACCTACACTTGGCTCGTGCACATAATAATGTGCAACCCAAAGGGGTAAGTCTTTACAAACATTCGCAAGATAAGTATCGTAAAATTTTGCATTGCTATAAATTATAGGATCACATTTGTAATGCTGCCGAAGTGTTTCAATACATGACCGTAAATTTTTTAGCATGGTAGCAGTATCAGTATTGTCCATTTCCTCAATATCTATCACAGGTGCTAAATCGCCTGACTTTAGTCTACTATGTTTCATAAAGTAGCGGGCTTGTGCCTCTCCATTATGAGTGGCTCTAAAATAAAGGTATTGCCCAACTACTAGTCCAGCCTCCTTTGCATCGCTATAATTGTCTTTGTGGAAACGGTCAATAAGATTGACACCTTCAGTACATTTGATAATAGCAAATTCAATTCGCTTGCCTTTATCTCGCATTTTTGCAACAAGCGGCCAATTGATATCTTTTTGATACTTACTGACATCAATACCATGCACCTCGTAGCCCGCAGGAATGGTGATGCCAAAATTTGCATAATGCTTCATATTCTTGTGCACAATAAAGCGATTAACTACTTGGTACAAGATGTAAGCACCTAAACATAGGAAGGCAATTTTAGCAAGCGCTTTATTCATTTTTTGGCGAGTTGGCAAAGCAAGTGTAGTAGCTTGGCAATTAAGCAATAACTTCGCCAAAACTACGTTAAATTGACAGTGAGGAAATTACTGATTTTATGTTGCCTGTTCCAAGCTTCTATAAGTGATGCACAAGTAACAGGAGGGGAGAGCATTTTACAGTTTTTGCGATTGAGCCCTAATGCTCACGTAAGTGCTATGGGCGGTATGTGCGTTAGTAATCCCGAGCAAGATTTAATGTTTGCCATAAGTAGCCCAGCTTTGCTCAAACCAACGATGCATAACAATCTGTCGCTTTCAAACAATTTCTACATTGCAGGTACAAATATTAATACTGCTGCTTATGCCTTATACAAGCCAAAACTAAAGACCACCTTCATGGCAAGTGCGCGGATGGTTAACTATGGTAATCAGAGTTTAACAGATGCCTCTGGCAATGTTTTAGGTAACGCAAAGGCTCAAGATGCTGCAATAGCAATTACTGCAAGCCGCCAATACAAAACCAAATGGCAATATGGCGCCACTTTGCAGTTTGCACAACAACGCATGGCTGGGGTAGCGGCAAGTGCAATTTTAGGGGATGCTGGCTTGCATTATAGCGATACAGCAAACCAATTGTATTTTGGCATGGTGGCAAAAAATATTGGTGTGCCACTCAAGACATTTTCTGCAAACCAAGCTAGCGAGCCTCTTCCTTTTGATATGCAAATGGGTATATCTAAAAAATTCTTAAAAGCGCCAGTTCGTCTAAATGTGCTTGTGCACCATCTGTATCAATGGGATATTCGTTACGACAATCCTGCAGATAGAATAGACAATGTATTTCTTACTAACGACAGCAACGCCACAACAAAAAGCTATTTTGCTGATAAACTGTTTAGACACTTCAACTTTAGTGCAGATATAATTTTGGGTAAAACGCTCAATTTTACCGTAGGCTATAGTCACCAACGTCGCAGCGAGCTTGCTTTGTCGCAAAAAAAAGGCATGAGTGGCTTTAGCTACGGTCTATCTATGCATCTCAAAAAATTCGATCTCTACTTTGCGCGCAGTATTTACCATGTAAGCGGCAATTACAACGAGTTGAGTATAAACATGCCATTAGCCAAAACTTTTGGACTAGGCAAGACATGGGCGCAGCTTTGATTTAGTAAGTGCTGACTTGTAATTTATTTCACAGTGAACTTAACTGTAGCTGCTTTCCCTGCATTGTCAATTACTTTGCAGATGTACATACCAACGGCTAGCTTTCTGTGAGAAACGGTGAATTTACGAGTGCCGCTTGAAAAACTTCCTTTATCTACTACATTGCCCTGTAAATCAACAATCATATACTCAGCAATTTCCGCACTCTGCTTGTCATTGTAAATATAGAAAATATGAGCACTTCCTGTAGTTTCGCATGAAACGTAAAAAGTGCTTGGCGTGGCAGCATTGTCAATTTCTGCTGGAAATTGACAAACAATTTGGGAGTCTACATAGTTGTAGATTTTTAAGTCGTCTAACAATCCAGTAAACCAATACGCATAAGTTGGAAAATTGGGCGAAAGCATTCTTCCAATTGTGAGAGGATGAGGGTTATTTGACACAAACGGGTCTGCTGTGGTGTTAATTCCTACCAGGTTGCCGTCTACATATAACTTACCAACGTTGGCTGCTTTATCGTAGGTAAAATTTACACAGTACCAACGATTAAGTTCAATATAGTCAGCTGCGGCAAGATAGTCATTCAGTATAGTGGTAGCATCACTTGTATTTGTAGGTGTTACAGGTACATTTGTAAGGCCATTAGTTTGCCCAACACCATTCTTAGTGACCACAAATGTCTCATGGTCCTCATATAATTGTGTGTTGCAGCCATTTGCATTAGCGTTTAAGGTTCTTATGTAAGGGTCATCGCTATAGTAGAGACCATACTCACCGCCGCCTTGTATAAATCCTTTAGCGACGATGTAATTGGCGTGGCATGTTCCTGTGTAGAAGTCTTGTGGCTTAAAAAGTGCTCTGATAGTAAATCCGTTTGTCATATCTAGTACTGCAGCATCTGGAATGCTTAGATAATTTGATACACCATCAAACTTCAATGCTGTATTTGGCAAGCCAGCATAACCTGTATCGTAACTAAAAGTGCCATAACTGTTTATAAAACCATTATTACCAGTTTGATCTACAATATTATTGTCAAAATTTAGATGTAACGCTAAGTTTTGTCCATAAGTATTTGTAAACGACAGCAGTGCAAGTATCGCAAGATAAATAACCTTCATATTGTAAAAGTATAAGAAAAGGACTAGTTAGCAAAAAAATAGGATGAGAAAAAGAGTTAATCTTAAGTGGCAAATCTTCTTAGTATTGGCAATTTATGCGAATAAATCTGAGTACTTAATAAAATCTATCTGTACCAAAATAAAGTATCTTGTAACAAACATTACTATATTTACAGCTTGCATATGTTTAGTAAAAAATCTATAAGCACCAACCTCATTGCGTTGGCTGTATGTTTAATTATTGCACTTGCTTATTGCGCACCCGCTTTTCAAGACAAAGTGCTTAATAGCCACGACTATAATAGCTGGAAATACATGGCAAAGCCATTAGAGGACTATCATAAAGAACATGGCGGTAGTATCTATTGGACAAATAGTATGTTTAGCGGCATGCCAAGCGTAACCTTTTATGGAGGAGATAGCGGCAATTTCTTTGCCGACAAAATGTTTGGCGCTAACAACAGCTGGCCTCGCCCTGTGGTTATGTTCATATTAGCAGTGTTGGGCTTTTTTACATTGACGCTAGGTTTTAGAATGCATTGGGTACTTCGTATCTTGTCTACGCTTGCGTTTGTTTTTACAAGCTACAATCCTATATTGGCAGCTGCTGGACACGACACAAAACACATTGCTATTTCTATGTGTGCAGGGTTAATTGGATCAATATTTATTACCACTCGCCGGAACTTGTATTTAGGTTTATCATTATTTACATTGTTTTCTACTTTGTTTATTACAAGTGGACACTACCAAATTGTCTATTATTTTGTTTTGTGTTTGCCATTTATAGTTGTAGTAGAAATTTTGCACGCGCGCAAACAAGAAGGTGGTATAGGCAGGTTAATAAAGGCCGCGCTTTTAATGCTAGTCTGCGGCTTACTTAGCCTTTTACCAACAGCTAAAAGTGTGATGGGTACCCAAAATTACACCAAGTATACCATGCGAGGCGGCAACGGTGACTTGCGATCTAAAACAGCCGATGGCAAACAGGAGGCAAAGCGCAGCGGTCTTGATGTTGAATATGCCTTTAGGTGGAGTAATGGTATTGGCGAAACATTTAGTACTTTGATTGCTGGTTTGTACGGGCCTATGTCTCCATCAGTTAATGTCTATGGTGAAGGTAAAACTGCAGAGGCTGTAGCTGAATTAGGATTACCGCCGCAGCAGACTGAGCAACTTTTGCGCCAACTGTCGCAACTTCCAAGGTATTGGGGTCCACAACCATTTTTAAGTGGACCTGTTTACTTTGGTGCAGCGGTATTCTTCCTATTTATTTTGGGTATGCTTGTCGTTAAAGATTCTAACCGATGGTGGATACTAGCTTGTACCATTGTAATGGTCATATTGGCTTGGGGTAAACACTTTGGATTAAATTTCTTTTTGTTTGATCACTTACCAGGGTATAATAAATTTCGTACACCAAGTATGGCTTTGAGTCTTCCGCAAATTTTCTTTCCTCTCTTAGCTGCGCTTGGTTTGCAGAAAATTTTCGATTCGGAAGAAGATGCAAACACACTAATTAAAAAGCTCTTTATTAGTGGTGGCATTACCGTAGCACTAATTGTCGGCCTTGGCTTCTTAGGTATGGCTGGCTTGGAAGGCGCAAACGATATTGAAGCAAAGGAACAACTTACTAAAGCTTTTGGTGGTCAAGCGCAAGCGGTTTCAAAGTTGTACAGCGGCATTAAAGCCGATCGAGCTGCATACGTGCAAAGCGATGCAACATTTTCTCTTGTGGTAGTTTTACTGGCAATTGGTTTGGTGTGGTTTGCCATCAAGAATAAAGCCCTGCGGATTCCAATGATGGGTGCGCTTGCATTGTTATGTACAGCAGATTTATGGATACAGGCAAAGAAAATTGTGCCAGACGATGTTTACTATGTAGAATCTGCAACGATGGAAGGCGAATTTGCTCCTAGAGGTGTTGATTTACAAATCAAAAAAGATCCTGCTTTATTTTATCGTGTACACGATTTAAGTACCGATCCTTTTAACGATGCAAAGCCTGCAATGTTCCACAATTTGATAGGAGGTTATAGCCCTGCGAAAATGCAGACCTATCAGGATATGATAACCTATCATTTGAGTAAGAATAATGCAGAAGTACTTAATATGCTTAATTGCAAATACATTATACTTGGCAATCCTGGCCAAGAGCGTGCTATCCCTCGCGATAAGGAAGCATGCGGCAATGCTTGGTTTGTGCCTCAAGTAAAACTAGTGCCAGATGCACAAGCAGAGATTGATGCACTTGCAGCACCTAGCTTAAGTGATAGTACTATGAAAGGAGATTTTGTAGCAAAGGCAGTGGCTATCGTGCGCGAAGATCAAAAGAGTTTTTTCGGTAACACTACAAGCTTTACTACTGACTCATCTGCAAAACTTGTTCTTACTAAATATGCACTAAATGAGTTAGAGTATAGCAGTTCAAACAAGAATGCAGGTTTTGCGGTATTCAGCGACATCTATTATAAAGATGGTGTCAAGGCTTTTGTTGATGGAAAGGAAACACCAATAGTTCGTACCAACTATGTTTTGCGTGGCTTGCCATTAACAGCTGGGGACCATAAAATTAAGTTTGTGGTTGAACCTCCAGGACAAACAGCTTTGCATAAAGTTTCCAGCATCAGCAGTTTTCTCGTTATTGCTGTTGTTCTTGGCTTGCTGTTTCTAGCGTTACGCAAAGAGAAGCTAGCATAATTTAATTTCACTGCTAAGCAGGCGCAATTAGCGTGCATACCAAGGCGAAGCTATGGTTGACGTGTCAATTGTCAGCGCGTTTTGTTTTTACTGTTAAGTCCCTACCTTCGCAGCGATGAGTACCTACACTTTTGATCAGATTCACGAACTGGGACACGAGCAGGTGGTTTATTGCCATGATGCTGCTACTGGCCTTAATGCAATAATTGCGGTGCACGATACCACACTTGGACCAGCGCTAGGTGGAACACGCATGTGGCACTACAATAATATGGACGAGGCAGTAACTGATGCTTTGCGTTTAAGCCGCGGAATGACCTACAAGGCAGCCATCAGTGGTTTGAATCTTGGCGGTGGTAAAGCGGTAATCATTGGCAAGCCTGAGCAGAAAAACGAAATGTACTGGCGTCGATATGGCAAATTTGTAAATAGTTTAGGTGGCAAATACATTACGGCAGAGGATGTAAATACAAGCACCGCCGACATGGATTTTATTAGCTTAGAAACTAAGCATGTAACTGGTAAGCCAGAATACAAGGGTGGCAGTGGAGATCCTAGTCCATTTACGGCATATGGTACCTTTGTAGGCATAAAGGCTTGTGCTAATAAACGTTGGGGTAGCGATAGTTTAGAAGGAAAGAAAATACTTGTGCAAGGTGTTGGTCATGTTGGTCAATACCTTGTAGCTCATTTGGTAGAAGCGGGTGCAAAGGTTTATATTGCTGATATTAGCGAGCATAAACTCAATGACACTGCCGCTAAATATAATTGTGAAATTGTAGCGCTTGATAAGATGTGGGATGTGGATATGGACATCTACGCCCCTTGCGCACTTGGCGCAACAGTAAACACCGCTAGCATTGGTAAAATGAAATGCAGCATTATTGCAGGTGCAGCCAATAACCAACTAGAGAAAGAAATAGAACATGGCAACATGTTAATCAAGAAAGGTATTATCTACGCACCGGACTTCTTAATTAATGCTGGTGGTCTGATTAACGTAAGTGCTGAAATTACTGGATACAATAAGGACCTAGTGCTAGGTGAGGTTGAGCGCATATACGATAGATTGTTGGCTTGCATCAATAGGGCAGATGCCGACGGTATCACGGCGCAAGAAAGTGCAATGAATATGGCTAAAGAGCGCCTTAATGCCATGAAAGAGCTCAAAAGTAGGCTCTAAAGGTCCAACGTTTGAGAGTACAGAAATGTTGCTAGCTTTGTATTTCGTATTCATTTTTCGCTTAACTTTGATATATGAATAAGCGTTTTTTACTGCCAGTTTTATTTTCATTTGTACTTGTAGTGGTTGCTTCAACTTCATGCGAGAAAGCTAAAGTCGCATTTACAAACCCTGGCATGAAACCATGGTTTGATACCTATTGCGCAGGTTGTCATGCAACTGGTGCTAGCTCTGCAGCTAAGTGGTTATACGACCCAGCTGACTATGATGCTAGCATTAAAACGCATATCGCTCGTATCTATGATGCTGTCTATGTAAAGAAAACGATGCCACCTGCAGGTCTTAGTCAGGCGGAACTTTCTAAGTTTACAGATTGGTATAACGCAGGTTATAGTGCCAAATAGTAGCAATATTTTACCGTTTACAATTTTATGTTTTGCTTAGGAGCTGTATAAGCTTACTTTTGCGTCCACATGAACGAGCTACTGCATCTTTTACGCGATCCAAACGAACTCATCAAATTCTGCATTGCGCATGGTGGTTTGTTTGTTTTGCTGTTCATTATTTTTGCTGAAACTGGTTTGTTTGCTGGTTTTTTTCTGCCAGGAGATTCACTACTTTTTGTCGCGGGTATTTATGCTAACGACTTAGGGGCTAGTTTTTTTGGAGCACATTATCTAGTGGCTATGCTTGCGGTGGCTGCCGCAGCAATCATCGGTAATCTTGTTGGTTACTGGTTTGGTTACAAGAGTGGTCCTTTTTTGTATGAAAGAAAAGACACCTTCTTCTTTAAGAAAAAACACTTAGAAACTGCGAGAGACTTCTTTGAGAAGAAGGGAAGCATGGCAATTATTTTAGGTAGATTTTTACCTTTCGTTCGCACTTTTGCACCAATTGTCGCAGGTATCGTAAAAATGCCATTTCGTAAATTTGTTTTTGATAGCATTGTTGGTGCCGTGGCTTGGGTTTTTAGTATGATGCTTGCAGGTAAATTTCTACACAAGTTTTTTCTAGAGAAGTACGGCATTGATCTGACTAAACATATTGAAATTATTGCGCTAGGTATCATAGTGGTAACAACAGGTCCAGTGATTTATAAGTTTATTAAGGAGAGCCGCAGACGCAAGCAGGGAATGGTGGAGTAGATTTAATCGTGACCCTAGTTACAGTTTTGTATCCCCAATTTCAGCATCGTTTATCTTTTGCAAATTACAGTCGTACAATGTATGTTTAAGCAATCGTTTAGGTTGATTCCTATCTGTTTCATTGTTCTGCTTAGTAGTATTTATACCGTAAATGCACAGCAAAGCACCTTTGCGATGAGCGGCTATCTAATAACGTTATCCGACCAAGGAAAATCTGACTCAGTCCTAATACATAAGAAAATTTATGATATCGATACTAATTTAGTAGAGGAAGTAGTCTATAATTATGATCAAGAGCAGCCTCTTATTGCACGCACGATCTATGCTGCCGATGGTAAAATCGCGGAAAAGCAATTCTACCCAAATTATGCATTAGAATGTTCAAACGGAGTGTTCAATCCGCTGATTGTTGCAAAGATTCCGTCCATCCATTGCCGTCGTTTTTGAGGCAAGCTAATTTTTAGCGTGCTTTTGTTGGCATGTGTGCTTACCCAAGATCCTAATGCAAAGCAATAGAGTTTCAGTGTTTTAAGCGTCGAGGTTTTGTGGCTTTGTAGCGCTGCAATCTTGAACATTGCAATAAGGTTGTATGCCACCATGATTAATCTAAACGATGCTTCAGTGGCCCAGAAGTCATTTAGGCAAAAGTTGTCTAAGCCAAAATCCGCCTTTAGTTCTTTGATTCTGTTTTCGCAGTCTGCTCGTGAATTGTAGATGTTCCATATTTGTTCTATGGGTAAATCTATGTTAGTGACATAGCAACTGTATCTATAATCTGGCAGCTCTTCAAATAGTAACCGACCTTTTGCTAGCGGCCTTTCGCTTGTTTGTTTACGAACTAGCAGATATCTTCTCCTGACGCCATTGTCATGCTCAAAGTACATGTCACATAAGTCTATTCCACGCGCTAACGGTATCCAAGATTCTTGACAGTAAATAGCACTTTTTATATTAGGATACATTCTTACGGCTATTACATAATTGATGCTGCTTTGCTCTAAATATCTAAGGATGTCATTTGTATAAAACCCGCTATCTGCGCGCACTAAACCTATCTTCTTGCCTTGTAAACAATGGCTAAAGGTTTCTTGCATAAATTCCACACAACTAGTACTTGCTGCAGTATTACCAGGTCTTAGCCATGCATTAGCAACCATCTTTGTTTCGCTTACAAATGCCATTAAAGGATGGTGAGAATTACGCCCACGCTTGTTCGGATTATACCCTCTCACCGAACCTTCTTGATTGCCGTAATGCGTAATTACTGTACTATCAAAATCTATGGTGAGGTTGTTTACATTTATTTGATCAAAGGTCCATTGTTGAAGTTCTGTAAATACCCTCGTATTTCTTGCCAAGTTAAACTTCTTGAAAAACCTACTGTAGGTACTCTGCGATGGCATTGCAGAAAACTTGAAAATCTTCTGTAGCACAGTGTCATACCGCAACCAGTCACAATGAATATATCGGGATGCACCTGTCCAAATACTTAGCCAAAAACTCTGCACTACTGTGCTAGCATTATATCCGCGATTGGAACCACTAATCGGCAAGTCCAATTCTGAAAGCTTGTCGACAATGCCAATCTTGTCAATAAACTTCTTCATCAAAACCATTCCGCCAAATGGCGTCACCTTCTTGTCACTATACTCAATATTTAGGTCAACCATTTTGGTGATATAGCTAGTATAAAGCAAAGCTAATAAAATCAACCGTTTACACAAATACTAATATCTCTAATGCATAATTCAGGATCAATCATTGGCTTCGCATTTGGGGCGCTGCACCTGCTGTCACAAAGCCCCACCCTTCCTAGTGCTGTGAACTGATTTTCTGCTCCATATTTCTAGGTCGGTCCAGGCTGTCCTAAACATGCAGTTGTGCGCTGCCAATTGTAATAGTAACATTGCTGATAGATGTCTAAAGTACGCTCCAGAGGAGCCGTACTGTTTGTAGAAAAAGGTATAAAGGTTATATATAGCTCCGTAGGTGCTGGCTGGTAGTACAAACAAAAGACTATGACAGTCATTATCGAAATATCTCTAAGAAATTTGTGCATCCGTGCGGAACATCATACAAATATTAATTCTCAAACTCGGCCTCATATCATTTCTTCTTACCTTGCACATCATGTCGCTTAACTATGTTTCTACAGCAAAGCAACTTATAGAGGCCGCACAAAATAGCACCTTATCGCCACTAGATGCTGAGGCGTTACGTGCTACCATCAACGAAGCCGACAAATCGTACTATGTCAACGACAATCCTTTGCTTGCCGATGCCGAATACGACGCTCTATTTAAAGCGCTTAAGCAACTTGAGGCGCAGTATCCCGAAATTATTACAAGTACAAGTCCTACGCAGCGTGTTGCACATGGCCTAAGTGCAAGCTTTGCCAATGTGCCTCATATGGTACCCATGCTTAGTTTAGAAAACAGTTACGATGCCAACGATTTACTAGACTGGGACCGTAAGTGTCGCGAGTTGAGTAACAAAGAACAAATAGAATACTGCGTTGAACCCAAATACGATGGCGCAAGTATTAGCCTCATCTACGACAACGACAAACTTACACGCGCTGCAACACGCGGCGATGGTGTACAAGGCGACGATATTACTGTAAATGCTAAGCAAATCAAAAGCATTCCGCTGGCTGCCAATTTTAGTGAATACGGCTTTGCACAAGTGGAAGTGCGCGGCGAAATACTCATCAATAAAAAAGCATTTGATGCATATAATGCTCAACAAATTGCGAAAGGCCTTGCACCGCTTGCCAATGCACGCAATGCAACAAGTGGCAGTCTGCGCCTAAAAGATCCTGCAGAAGTTGCGGCGCGGGGCTTAGAAGGATTTATGTATCACCTTAGCCATTATACACTTAGCGGTGACAAGCAGAATATAAATACGCATCACGAGGCGCTTAATATGTTACAGCAGCTTGGCATTAAAAGTAGTTTGCCGCAAGCCAAACTTTGCAATACGATTCAAGAAGTGATAGAGCATGTGCAGCACTTTGAAGCAGAGCGCGACAATCTACCCTACGAAATAGATGGCATGGTCATTAAAGTCAATAGTTTTGCTTTACAAGATCAAATCGGTCAAACAAGCCACCATCCACGCTGGGCTATTGCATACAAGTTTAAAGCAAGACAAGCTACAAGCAAATTGCTAGGTGTAGAATTTCAGGTTGGGCGCACAGGCAGTATTACCCCTGTTGCAAAAATAGAACCCGTCAATATTGGTGGCGTTATGGTAAGCAGTGTAAGCTTACACAACCACGATATGATTCTCGAGAAAGACATTCGAATTGGCGATACTATTCTTGCAGAACGCGCAGGCGACGTTATCCCTTATATTGTAAAGAGCTTTGCAGAATTGCGTAACGGTAGCGAGCAAATTATTCAGTTTCCTACCACTTGTCCTGTGTGCAACAGCGCACTCATTAAGCCCGAAAAAGAAGCGGTATGGCGTTGTAGCAATTACAACTGCGCCGCGCAAATGGTAGAGCGCATTATCCATTTTGCTAGCAAGGATGCCATGGATATACGTGGTCTTGGCGATGCTAATATTCGCACATTTTACAACGAAGGCATTTTACGCAATATTGCAGATATTTATAAATTGCCGTATGCACAACTCATGCAACGTGCAGGGCTTGGCGAAAAAAGCATAGTCAAATTGCAAGAAGCCATAGACGCAAGCAAGCAACAAAATTTAGCCCGTGTCATTTACGGCCTTGGCATTCGTTATGTTGGCGAAACAACAAGCAAAACTTTGGCGCGCCACGTGCAGCATATTACAGAACTGTATGCGCTAGATAAAACTGCACTATTACAATTAGAAGATGTTGGCGAAAAAGTAGCGCAAAGCATTGTTGACTTCTTTGCTGATGACAACAACAAGGCTCTTATCAGCGAGTTGCAAGATCTAGGCTTAAGCATGGCCAACGAGCAAAATGCAGCTGTAGCAAGTGGCGGCCTAGCTGGCAAAACATTTTTGTTTACAGGTACCCTAAGCCAATTTAAACGCGCAGCTGCCGAGCAAATGGTAGAGCAGCAAGGCGGCAATATACTGGGTAGTGTAAGTGCAAAGCTCAATTATCTTGTCGTTGGCGAAGATGCTGGCAGCAAACTAGAAAAAGCTAAAAAGCTAGGCACTATTACCATCTTAAGCGAGCAGCAATTTTTGGATTTATTGGCAACGCAAGGCTAAGCAATTTCGGCAGACGATTGGCATCTACGATTTATTACAAGAGTTCGCAATTATTCACGACTTTTGCCGCACAAATAATACTTCATTCGCATGATTACATATAGCAAGTTTACACTGGACAATGGTTTGCGCGTACTCGTACATACCGACAATACCACACCAATGGTAGCAGTAAATGTTTTGTACGATGTAGGCGCTAAGGATGAGCAAGAAGATAAAACGGGCTTTGCGCACCTATTTGAACACCTTATGTTTGGCGGCAGTGTAAACATACCCGAGTACGACGAACCCTTGCAAGTAGCAGGTGGCGAAAACAATGCTTATACCACCAACGATCTTACCAACTACTATATTCAATTACCTAAAAAGAATATCGAAACGGCACTATGGTTAGAAAGCGATCGTATGCTTAACCTCGCCTTCAGCGAAAAAAGTTTAGATGTACAAAGCAAAGTGGTATGCGAAGAGTTTAAAGAAAACTATCTCAACAAACCTTATGGCGATGTGTGGCATCACCTGCGTGAGTTGACATATAAAGTGCATCCTTACAAATGGATGACCATTGGCAAAGAGCTAAGCCATATCGAAAATGCGCAACTGCAAGACGTAAAAGATTTTTTTGCCAAGCACTACAATCCTAGCAATGCTATTCTTTGTATTGCGGGCGACCTTAGCGAGCAAGAAGCAAAAGACTTGGTGCAAAAGTGGTTTGGCAATATACCTGCCGGCCAAAAATACCATCGCAATATTGCTAGCGAACCAGCGCAAGACGCGCCTCGTGAAAAAACCATACAAGCACAAGTGCCAGTGAGCGCATTGTTCAAAGCCTATCATATACCTGCACGTATGCAAGCGGGCTACCACGAGTGCGACCTCATAACAGAAGTACTAAGCGGTGGCAAAAGTGCAAGGCTTTACCAAGCACTCGTTAAAGAACAAAAACTTTGCAGCAATATTAGTTGCTATCATCTTGGCACAGTAGAGCCTGGCCTTATCATTATAGATGCAAAAATTGCTGAAGGTGTGGACATCAAGCAGGTCAACCAAGCCATTGATCAAGTAATACAACAGTTTCTAGCCGAAGGTGTAACTGAGCAAGAGCTTACCAAAGTAAAAAACAAAACAGAAAGCATTCTTGCATTTGAAGATCTTGGCCTTATTAATCGCGCCAACAACTTGGCTTTCTATGAGTTGCTTGGCGATGCATCTCTAATTAACCGCGAAGGCGATTTGTACAATGCTGTTACTTGCGAAAGTTTAATGGCCCATGCGCATCGTGTGTTTGCTGCTAATAATAGCAATACCTTGTATTATATGGCGGCGAATAATTAGGGAATGAGCATCGGTATCTACCAAAGCCTCTAATTACCCAATGAGCGAATATCTTTTCGCAGGGTATGAAACATGTCTACCAAGCTATCGTAGTGCAAGTCTTCGGGCTCGTATTCTTTGGTACAATAGCTAGCCGCAAATGCCCAAATCTCCAAGATGTCTGCAATATTTACTTCGTAAGTATCGTAAATCTTATTATCGCTTTGCAGCATCAAAATATTTTTTGTTTTTCTATACACGCGCTTGTACACAATGCCATCATCTTTTGTAATGATTATGTATGTAGTGCCATCTTTAATATCGCGGTAATTATCTACGTACTTGCCCACAATAAACGAACCATCTTTATGCGGTGGCATACTATCGCCCTCTATCGGAAAAGCACGATACTTTCCATTAGCAGGCAACGGCAATCTAAACTGCGGCAAACTTTCTATAAAATCAGGGTCAGTATAGCCGCGCGTATAACCCGCCTTTGCTTTCACCGGCACCAACTCTATATTATCGCGCCCCTTGCTATCCATCGTAATGGGCATCAGCAAACGGTTGCTATCTAGCTTCATCAATTCGCTATGCGGCACCTTGCGGCAGTCTACACTTATCAGCACATCCACCGTTACATGAAAATATTTTGCAAGCTCCTTCAACAAGTCTAGCGGTGGTTCACTTTTACCTTCTTCGTATTTGGCAAGTCGCACACGGGTAATGTTTAAGTCCTGTGCTACCACTTGCTGACTCACATCGCGCTGTACTCTAAAGTAGCGCAGGTTACTCGATAAGATGTCTATACTTTGCATGGCATTGATACATTTTGTATCTGCAAATATAAGTAATAGTGATATAAATAGTGTCATTAATTTTTGCACAATTTGGGCGGCTTATCACGCTATTCGCTTCAACGCCTCGCCCAGCCTTTTAAGAGGCTGTGCTGTGGGGTTTCCGCTGCTATCGTGGCCGCACATCCTACAAGCGGCGGCATTATTACTATGACCAATACCATATCCTATAGCCCTACTTATCGTATAGCTTTACACGCAGTGCTGTTTACAGAATATAGTTTTCATCCCTCGCTACAAGAAGGGTTAGATGCCATGAACTTTACCCAACCTACCCCTATTCAGGAGCAGGCCATTCCAGTAATACTTCAAGGGCAAGATTTGTTGGCGTGCGCACAAACAGGCACTGGCAAAACGGCCGCATTCCTATTGCCCATTCTACACAAACTTGCTGTAGGCGATGTGCAAACCACCAATACACTTATCATTGTACCAACACGCGAGTTGGCTTTGCAAATAGACCAAGCCATACAAGGCTTCTCTTATTTTAGCGGTGTAAGCTCTATTGCCATTTATGGCGGCAACGATGGCATTGCTTTCGCTACAGAAAAAGTTGCGCTTACAGAAGGTGCCAATATTATTGTTGCTACACCTGGCCGCCTTAAGGCGCATCTCAATATGGGCTATGTGAAGTTCGATAGTGTGCAGCACTTTATTCTCGACGAAGCCGATAAGATGTTGGATATGGGCTTTGTAGACGATATCAATCTTATCTCCAATTTTCTTCCGAAGAAAAAGCAAACATTACTATTTAGCGCTACCATGCCACAAGCTATTCGTACTTTGGCGCAGCGCTTACTTACTAATCCTCACGAAATTAGTATTGCCATCAGCAAGCCCGCAGCAGGTGTAGAGCAAAAAGCATACAGTGTCTATGCCTCACAAAAAATGAGTATGGTTAAGGCCATACTCATGGGTCGCAACGATCAACTAATTCTCATTTTTACAAGTACCAAAAAAGCTGCTGCCGAGCTCAATATAGAACTACAACGTTCTGGCATAGCAAGCAATGCTATACATAGCGACCTCGTACAAGCCGAACGCGAGCAAGTGCTGATGCAGTTTCGTGCGCGCAAAGTACCCGTACTTGTTGCAACAGATATTTTAAGCCGCGGTATCGATATCGATAATATCAACCTCGTCATCAATTACGATTTACCTGGCGATGCCGAAGATTATGTACACCGTGTAGGTCGTACCGCTCGTGCCAACACAACTGGTGTAGCCATTACACTTATTACACCTGCCGATCAGCGTAAGTTTCATCAAATAGAGCAACTTATAGAACGCGAAGTGCCAAAGGGCAAAGTGCCATCGCATCTAGGCGAGGCGCCTGTATACGACCCCTCAAAGGCTGTAAGTGCACCACCACGCGGTGGCCGTGGCTCGTTTAAGGGCAAGCGTAGGTAGGGATTGAGCTGATGTTATAGTCGTGCCACTCCCTCCTGGGATGTTGTAAGCGTGTCACCCCGCTGGGATGTGATAGTTGTGCCACCCCGTTGGGATGTGATAGTTGTGCCACCCCTTTGGGATGTGATAGTTGTGCCACCCCTTTCAGGATGTTATAATCGTGTCACCCCTTTCAGGGGTTTGCAGTGATACTTTTAGTAGATGTTATAGTTATTTCACTCCCGCTGGGATGTTATAAGCGTGTCACCCCTTTCAGGGGTTTGAAGTGATACTTTTAGTAGGTGTTATAGTTATTTCACTCCCGCTGGGAAGTTATAAGCGTGTCACCCCTTTCAGGGGTTTGCAGTCATTTCTCCCCCTGCGGAGGTTCATGCCAATAAAATATATTTTTGCTAAGCTATTTGCTTTATTGGTTGATAGTGTCTTTTTATGCAACTTGTTATTTCATTAAGCATTTACGATATTATTCAAGCAATTCAATTTAGTCAGCGCGCATTACCTTTATGCACTTATGGCGCGTTATGCAATACTTGGCAATGGCAGCTTTGCAACAGCTTTGTGCAAAATTTTATCGCACAATGGCCATAGCATACATTGGTGGATGCGCAGCGAAAGCGCTAGGCAACACATCGCCGAGCATAAACACAATCCCAATTATTTAAGCAAGGTAGACTTTGGCAATTATCCCTTGCATCTTTGCAGCGATATCAACGAAGCCATTCAGGCTAGCGATTATATTCTTATAGCGGTGCCAAGTGCATTTGTGCTTAATGTACTAAGCACAGTAGATGTAGCGCAATTGCAAAGCAAAAAGTTCGTAAGCGCCATCAAGGGCATAGTGCCTGGCTATAATATTGTGCTCAACGAATATTTAGAGCTGGTTTTGCATATCGATGATGCACAGTATTGCTGCATTACCGGTCCATGCCATGCCGAAGAAATTAGCGACGAAAAATTAAGCTACCTCACCTTTGCCAGCGAAAGCGAAGCATTGGCTACTGATGTAGCTAGCCATTTTGCTACGCATTTTTTACGTACCGTTGTTGGTACCGATGTTTATGGTGTGCAGTACGCAGCCATCCTAAAAAATATTTATGCTTTAGGTGCGGGTATTGCGCTTGGCCTCAATTATGGCGATAATTTTTTGAGCGTTTACAATACCAATTGTTTTGCAGAGATGCACGAGTTTATGACCACCTACGCCACGGTTAATAAACATCTAAATTCGCCACACCATTATATTACAAGCGCCTATATGGGCGATTTGCTAGTAACGAGTTATAGTAAGCATAGCCGCAACAGAGCATTTGGGCATATGATTGGGCAAGGCGCTACGGTAGAAGAATCCAAGCAAGCATTAAATATGGTAGCAGAAGGGTATTATGCTACAAAGTGCATTTATGAAATTAATAGCAGCATCAAAGCCAAGGCGCCAATTTTGCAAGAGCTGTACCAAATATTATGGCAGCAACAAAATGCAGCCGATGCGTTCAAGCGTATAGAAACGCATTTGGCGTAGGGTTGGATATTGGGGATGTTATTAAGACATCAGGCCTAAAGGCACTCGCGTAATACGCTGTGACTATCTTTTTACTAGTAAGACAACAGGCCTAAAGGCCCTTGTGTGAAATAAAAATTATGACCTCTTTTATCTACCAAGATATCGGGCCTAAAGGTCCCTTATTCTTAATATCTAAAAACTACTTCAAACCTGCATTAATAAGGTATGGCTCTATTTGTAAATCGTGGCCACAAAAATCTCTGAAGGCCTTGTTGAGGTCTACGCTGTTGCCTACACTTAATATGTATTGTCTAAAGCGATCGCCATTAGCGCGCGTCATGCCGCCATTAGCCTTAAACCAATCGTAGGCATTGTAGTCTAGCACTTTGCTCCATGTGTATGCATAGTAACCAGCGCTGTAGCCACCGCCCCATATATGTGCAAAGTATGGTGTATGGTAACGCGTTGGCACTTCTTTCATTAGCAAACCATATTTGCTTAATGCTTCTTTCTCGAATTCTAATACCGGCTTTATATCGCGTTCGTTTTCTACGCTGTGCCAAGCCATATCCAAAGTTGCTGCAGCAAGTAATTCGGTTACATCATAACCAGTATTAAATGTAGAAGCTTTTAGTAATTTATCTAATAACGCTTGCGGAATTGGCTGGCCCGTTTTATAGTGCACTGCATAGTTCTTTAGAATTACTGGGTCTATGGCACAATGCTCATTAATTTGTGAAGGAAATTCTACAAAATCGCGCGGTGTGCTAGTACCACTTAGCATCGGGAATTTTTGATTGGCAAATAAGCCATGTATGCTATGACCAAACTCATGGAACATGGTTGTTACATCGTCCCAGCTTATCAAAGATGGCTTGCCTTCTGCTGGTTTTGCAAAGTTGAATACGTTTGTAATAACTGGCTTTTGCTTGAGGTAGTGACTTTGCGTTACAAAATTATTCATCCATGCACCACCGCTTTTACTATCGCGCGTGTAGAAATCTAAGTAGTAAATAGCAATGCTACTGCCATCCCTATCAAATACTTCGTATGCCACAACATCGGGGTGGTATACTGGCAAATCTTTTCTTTCCTTAAACGTAACGCCATACATCACTTGTGCGGCATAGAACACACCCTTTTCTAAAACTGTGCGTACTTCAAAATATGGTTTGATTTCGCTTTCGTCTAAATCGTATTTGGCTTTGCGTACTTGCTCGGCGTAAAAGGTCCAATCCCAAGGCTCTAGCTTAAAGCCGCCGCCTTGCTCATCTATCATGGCTTGTATGTCTGCTGCTTCTTGCTTGGCTTTAGCTACTGCAGGGCCAGCAATTTGGGCTAACATATCCATGGCGCGTTTTGGTTGCACAGCCATTTGGTCTTGTAAACGCCATTCAGCAAAACTTTTCTTACCCATCAATTGCGCTTTTTGCAGACGCAGGCGCGCTAGGCGTTCAATAATTTCGCGTGTATCTGCTTCGTCACCTTTTTCTGCACGCATCCAACTTGCTTTGAAAAGACGCTCGCGCGTGTTTCTATTTTTTAGGCTACTTAACAAAGGTTGTTGCGTCGTATTGAGTAGGCTTAGCAAATACTTGCCTGTATGCCCAGCAGCATTAGCGCGTTCTTGTGCAGCAGCAATTTCTTCCGCACTTAGACCGTCAAGCTCTTTTACATCGCTAATTAATAGCGCGCCTTTTTTGCGTGCTTCCAATAATTTGCTACCATATGCAGTTTGCAGTGTTGCAATCTCTTCATTGTAGCGCTTCATTTTTTCTTTATCTGCGGGGCTAAGGTTTGCGCCTGCAAGTTCAAATTGCTGAATATAGTATTGCACCAAACGCAACTCTTCGCCTTTCAGTTTCTTTTGATTAAGCGCTTTGATACGTTTGTAAATTTTTTCGTTCAGATAAATTTTATCGTTGTGTGCACTAAAAATTGGTGCGTACTCTTCTTCTATTTTTTGCAGTGTAGGATTAGTATTAGCGCCAGTAAGGTTGCCAAAAATAATCGTTGCACGCGTTAAATCCTGACCGCTTGTTTCTAGTGCAACAATAGTATTCTTGAAAGTTGGTTTTGCTGTATTATTTGCAATGGCATCTATTTCTGCATCGTGTTGCTTTAGTGCAATATCAAAAGCTTCTCTAAAGTGCTCGTCTTTAATTAAGTCGAAGCGTGGCGCCTGATATTGCAAAGTACTGCGTTGCAATAAAGGGTTGGTGGTATTTTGTGCGTTTAAATTACTCATTAAAGCTAAGCTTAGCGCTCCCAGCATACTTGCCTTTCTTAATATATTCATTGCGTAAAATTGTGAAGGGCTAAGGTAGTGAAAAAAATGGAGTAATGGCAGTGGTGGTATTGTACACGAGTTAGCATAGGCTTGGCATTTTACCTAGTATATGAACGTAACTAGCTTGGTTCATCTAAGTTAATGCGTACCCACTTCTCACCCTAATACCGCAACCATCTAATAACTTCGGTGGTTATGATGTTTCCGATTTCGCTTAAAACTGAGACGATTACACTTTAATAATTATTACTCTAAACCAATGGCTTCACGACGTGCCTTTAAGTTTTGAGGATCAAAAACTTCTAGTCCTTTATTCAGCGTGACATTATAGTACGTCAAATTAAAATTCCCACTGTACTGTCTATCTCGCAAATTAATATACATTTGATTATCATATAGACCTTGTTCAATCATTACAAAATAAGACTCTAACACTTTCTCTACTCGGGCAACAATAGCTGAATCTGAATTCGTAACCGCATGTGCAAGCATAACACTAAAGTATGCCCACATATCATCTCCAACTACTTCAACTAGTGGCATGCCAAGTTTATGGATATGTGATTCTAGTTGGGTAAACACTTCGGCGTCAATAGCATCAATCAATTTCGCTCTTTGTTCAACTGTAAGTAAAGTATCGAACGCCGCGCTTGCACGGCAAAACTGGTCAATGGCAAATAGTCGCTGGATTTCAATCGCATAGTAACTGCTGATTTGACTTCGAATCAGAGATTTGCCTTTAGTAATCGCTTTCTCAGTTATCTGTCCGTACGGTCGCCTTGCCAGTAACTCCATAAATTGAGAAGTACGTGCAGAATCTAGGTCACTTCGTAGCCATCCAAAAAGCTCTTCACGTGAATGCCCTTTCTCAAAATACTTTATCGCCAAAACTGCTGCTTCATTAAATCTGCCTAAGTACAATTTGCATAATAAAGGTCCGTAATAGTTTATAATTTCCAAACTGTCTGCAAGAGCATTCGAGTATAGCTTATCAGCAAGAATAGTGTCGCCTCGCTTTATTGCGTTCTCTGCCATAACGACATTACGTTGATATACAATTCCTACTTTAGGTTGCCCATAGGTAGTATAGGACAGAAAGAAAACACAAGTGAAAAGAAATATGTACTGACCCATTACTGAATAAAACTCGTTATAATATTTTTTATTCTCAAAAATGCCATTAATTGCTGGGTTTAGCATGCTCCGTATTAACTGCTAGTCCCATGTAAATAGCATATAGCTGTCCTTTTGCTATTGGCTGAAAACTGTCAAAACTTTTTCTTTTCATAATCCTTTTTGCCTTTTTTTCTATACTCGCTGCCTAAAGCTAAATTAGTGAAAAAAATGGAGTAATGGCAGTGGTGGTATTTTATACGAGTTAGCACAGGCTTAGCAAAATTTACTATTGCTCAAAAAAGTTTAAGCGCAACACCATCCCATATTCTTTTGCATAGGCTTCGATAGCAGTATCGTGTTCTACCGTTGGTAGGGCTATCAGGGCTCGGCGAGCATTTACTTCACAGATATCTGTAGAGTAAGTGTCTGGACTAAAATGCATATTATAGTTTTGCCATTTTACAGTATCAGTTGTTTTGTGGCGTAGTAGTCTGACAACACGCCTATCTGCTTCTGGCGAGTGATTGCTCGTGGAATTACATGAATAATCTGCAATGGCAGCAAAGTCGCGTGGATGCAAAGCGCCGTTGCCAACAGCCGCTACCATAGGCTTGTACAGTTTATGAAACATGTATTGCTGATGAAAGAATGGAAACAATAGTAGCGATTGCTGATTGGTATTTAAAGATTTCATTTTATAGTATTCAACCTCGTAAGCATCGGCATCGTGGTCGAGTAAGCCCAAGGATTGCTCAGACGGAAATCCGTAGGTATTGACATAGTACTCAATGCTATAGGCAAAAGCATCTACCATCGCGGCATACATGGTGTCGTGTTTTTTTATGCTTATCACTATAGCAGATTGATCCGACTTGCTATTTGCAATTTCGCGGCCCCTTACGTGTGCAAGGTTATCGCTAAACCTCATACCACTAAACATAGAACGTATAGGCAAATTAAGCGATTGCCAATGTTGCAAACGCGCTGTGTCGTAATGTTGCTTCACATATGCACTATTCTTCAGCACCCAATCTGCTGCAACTCTGCTCGCTTTGAATGTTCGGTTGTTGATGCCGTAGGTTACACTCGCCAAAAAGTATTTCTTTTGGAGTGCTTTGTTATCGGTAAGGCATGCTACTTGAAAACAATTAAAAAGGTCTCGTGCAAACTTTATGCGCGTACAATTAAACACACTGTCATACAACTGCAATGCCGCTTGATGCCTATTTTGTAGCACGAGTTTTTCTGCTTGAATTATTGCTCGGTGATATGAGAAGGCGCTTGTATCTGCAACAGCATCGCGCACTTGTGCAGAGGAGCTAAAGAATAGAAAAAGTATCGCAACGATGAATAATACATGCTTCGCAGAACAAATTTGCATACGACTAAAAGGGTTTACAAGTAAATTTACAACAAGTAAAACATCAGCCTCATTTTCTGAGCTTTTTTAGGCGAAAGCAGCTTTTATGCCATTATTTTTCTTTGTTCTCAAGCAGCTGAATGCCACCAAACAAAAACAAACTCACAAAAAAAACAAAGGGTACTACACCAGCTTGTATATCTAGCATATCGTCGGTGCAGCAGTTAATAAAAGCAATGGCTACCATAGCTTTACCGAAGAATATTTTGTGCCGAGCAAAAAAGCGCCACGCTTGCCAAAACCATAAGCCTAGTAGCGATAAACCAATAAGGCCAATATCTAAGGCGGTGTGCAATAGTTGATTGTGCGTGTGCATACGGTTAATTACAAGATTATGCAGTTGCTTTTGCTTTAGTGCCTCCAGCAAAACATCGTTGGCCATGCCTGTGCCGTAGCCAAACAAGGGCTTTTGCTTAATAAGCTCCAAACAAGCAAGCCAAGCATTGGCGCGACTACCGGCGCTATTGGCAAAAGTGGCATTACTAGCAAGATCTTTTAATTCGCCAATTGCATTAAAACGCTGCCATCTAAAAATTCGAACAAGTACTACCACAATTGCTACAGCCGCAACACAAGCTACAATAATGCGCAGCTTGGTTTTTGTATCTGTAAGGGTTTGCAACGCATGTACACTTGCTATAACTGCCGTCGCACATAAAGCGAGAAATGCAGTTTTACTTGTAAGCAAAGCAATAAAAAGTACAAATAGTACTATCAGTACAATTTGCCATTTTTTATTAAAGCTAGATTGCAAATTTGTACTGCCTAAAAAACTATTTCCTAGCCAAGCTATCGCAATAAGGTAAAAGTTACTTAAATAACCAGGATGCATCAATGGTCTTGCAAGATCTTCGTAAAAAAACCAAACTGTTGTTGCTGAGGACACATAATTATATGCATACAAAGCATTGCCTAAGCAGAATAGTATAGCCAATGCACAACTTATGCAAAAGGCATCCATAATGTATTGAACTCGTTTGCCCCTTGGTGCTAATCCTCCTGCAAATACAATTGGAAAAATGATGAAGCTTAGCTTGCGTTCTAGTGTCGCACCGCCTAAAGAAAGGCTATTTGTATATAGCAAGCCAATCGCATACATCGCAAATAATGCTAGACTAGGCCAAATGAGTTTATTACCCAGTGCATTCTTTAGCTTATCTATTAGAGCTATGTCCAAAAGAAATGCTACGATTAGTATGGTAATAGGAATACTGCTCCATTGCTTGTGCCAACATACAATACACGCTATAGCACAACACAAGAAGAATGCAATGTTTGCACGTGTAAGCAAGGTTTTAATGTTGTGCTGGGCAAACATGTATGCAACAAAAGTACTAATTTTACCATAGCCATCTATGTATATTAGAGTTCATCCACAAGACCCAGAGCCGCGCAAGATTGCGAGTATAGTAGAATGTCTAAAAAATGATGGCGTTATAATCTATCCAACCGATACCGTGTACGGAATTGGCGCAAGTATTTTTAGCACAAAAGCTACAGAGCGCATATATAGAATTAAGCACCTTAATGCTAAAACAGCTAAGCTTAGTATTATTTGCAATAGCATTAGCGAGCTAAGCATGTATATCCGCAGTTTGGATACTGCTACGTTTAAGATGCTGAAAAAAAATTTGCCTGGGCCATATACATTTATTCTTGAAGGCAGCCGCGAATTACCTAAGTTGCTCAAAACCAAGCGCAATACGGTTGGTATTCGCATACCCAACAACAAAATCTGCAGCGCCATTGTAGAAAAACTGGGTGTACCGATTATAAGCACCAGTTTGCCAGAGCGCGCTAATATTGAAGACTATACAGACCCAGAAGTATTTGCTGAGTACTTCGAAAACGAGGTAGACCTGATAATTGACGGTGGAATTGGTAGTTATATTGCTAGTACTGTTGTAGATTGCACTTCGGTTCCTGCCGTGATTACGCGGGAAGGAGCAGGACTAACTGAGCTGATACTATAATTTTTTTTAGATGATGAGAATATTACTCGCACTACTATTGATGTTATGTAATGCAACACTGTTTGCACAAGTAGACGCTTCGTCTACGGTACCTGCCGACGATTTGCAGATGCAAAAGAAGAAGCGCAAAGCTGTTAAAAACCCAAAGCTTGTCTATCAGCCGCGTAGCTGGTACATCATGGCAAGCACTGGCGCACCTAATAATTTGCGAAGCCAATGGCGCGACTTTGAAGACTTAGCAACATTTAAGAGCCGTCAAAGCTTACCATATACCTTAAAGCTAGAGCGTACCTTCGACAAAGGCTGGGGCGTGGTTATTGGTGCTAGTAGAGTTGGCGGTGAATACAATTGGATAAAAAGCGTGCCAGATAGCACAGGGCAGGCATTGCTATACAATCAAGGTTTTAAGTTTGGCAACACCAGTGTTTACGCTGGCGCAACGAGATATTTGTATTACAACGAAAAATTTGCCACCTATGGTAGCGCCATGTTTGGCATTAATAATAATACGTATGTTCTCAGCAACGAAGGGGGATCTCGAGTTCAAATGCTTGAGCCAAAGCCACTTCCTGCGCTGTTCTACAACATAGTTTTGGGTGGCAAATACAATTTTACCAAACGCTTTGGATTATACGCCGAGGTAGGCTATGGTCGCTTGCAGTTTATTAATATTGGTGCGCAATTGCGACTAAACGCCGTTAAAGTATTAGACAAAAGAGGACGTATTACTAAGGAATAAGCAGTGTATTATATTTATCTAGCACTTCTGTATCCTTTATCGTGGTTGCCATTTAAGCTACTGTATTTGTTAAGTGATGCCTTGCGCTTTATTTTATATAAAATACTGAAGTATCGCGTTACTGTTGTACGCCAAAACTTACAATTGTCGTTTCCTGAAAAGAGTGCCGAAGCATTGCTATGCATAGAGAAAGCCTTTTATCGCAACTTATGCGACAGTATTGTAGAAACTATTAAACTACTAAGCATCAGTAAAGCAGAGCTTAATAAACGCATGACTGCAAATTGGGATGTCATTGAAAACGAATATGGTAAAGGCAAAGTTGTGCAAGGGCATTTGTCACATTTATTTAATTGGGAATGGGGTACAGTAGTTTGCAATTGGAATACACGCTTTCAATTTGTTGGACCTTACAACAAGCCTAGTAGTAAAGCCATGGATGAAATTCTGTGTAAGATTCGTAGTCGCAGCGGTACTGAATTTGTGGACATGAACGAAATTAACCTTGTAATGGGGCATTATCAAAGTAAAGAAACATTATGGGGCTTTATTGCCGATCAAAATCCTAGCGAACCACGTAGAAGTGCTTGGCTAGATTTTTTAGGTAGAGAAACCGCGTTCTTTAAAGGAGCAGAATTAATTGCCCGTCGCTACGGCAATGTAGTAATATTTGGTTGTATCAAAAAAGTAAAACGGGGTTATTACCATATTGAGCTAACTAAAGTTTTTGACGATGCCAAGCAAACTAGCGATGGCGAAATCACAACAATGTATGTACGCTATCTAGAAAAATGCATTCGCGAGCAGCCCGAAAATTGGCTGTGGAGCCATAGAAGATGGAAGCATGTGCGGTCTTAATCCGCAACAAAACTTGAATAACTATTTTCTGGTCGGCAGCAATGGAAAATTGCTTTAGCCAAAATCATGTGAGTTACAAGGTTTTCAAAAAAAGAAAATTAGGTTTGGTCGCACAGCAGGCAGAAACACATTTTTGAGAAGCTATTCTCTGTTCTGTTAGCGCAGTTTGAGTAACCCCTTTCTGCGCGACCAAATATTTTTAACTAAGTAAAATTATTTCTATACTGCTAAAGTAGAATGTCGAAAACATATACGCAAATAAAATTATCACAAAATAGATGCATGTGCATAAGTGCTTATGGGATGTGCTTATCGACTGTGCCAAATTGCTATGGCCTTTTGTAAATAGCGGTAATTGTATCAAAAAAATACGTGTTTGGCGGTAATGCCTATCATAATACAATTGAGGATGCAGCCGCTATCTTTGCCCATCACAATTTAGTACTACTACAAATGGTAAAGTCTACACCTTTTGAACACATTCATGTTGCCCTCGGTGCAAAAATGGCGGAGTTCGCCGGCTATAATATGCCAATCTCTTATACAGGCATCAACGACGAGCATGCTGCGGTGCGCACCAAAGCAGGTTTATTCGATGTAAGCCATATGGGCGAATTTATTTTAAAAGGCCCCGATGCTTTGGATCTAATTCAACGCGTAACGAGCAATGATGCCAGTAAACTTACAACAGGCAAGGCGCAATATAGCTGCCTACCGAATGCAACTGGTGGCATCGTAGACGATTTACTAGTTTACTGTGTTGAGCCAAACAATGTTTATATGCTTGTAGTTAATGCGAGCAATATTGAGAAAGATTGGAATTGGATACAACAGCATAATACAGCTAAGGTAGAAATGCACGACATAAGTGGCAAAACTGCCTTGCTTGCATTGCAAGGACCAAATGCAATTAAAATCGCACAGAAGCTTACAAGCATGGACTTAGTAAGCTTGCCTTATTACAGCTTTGTAAAAGGCGAGTTTGCTGGCGAGCAAAACGTACTAGTTAGTACAACTGGCTATACGGGTAGTGGCGGCGTAGAAATCTATTGGGAGTGTACTACTAAAGAAAGTGCAGACAATATGTGGAACGCCATCATGCAAGCTGGCGAAGAACATGGTATTAAACCAACAGGTTTAGGATGCCGCGATACTTTGCGCTTAGAAATGGGTTTTTGCTTGTATGGCAATGATATAGACGATACAACAAGCCCACTAGAAGCTGGCCTTGGATGGATTACTAAATTCACAAAACCATTTACGAATAGCGAGGCACTTGCAGCACAAAAAGCCGAAGGGCTTAAGCGCAAGCTTGTTGGGATAGAAATGATAGACAAGGGCATTCCTCGCCATGGCTATACAGTGCACAATGCCACCGGTGATAATATTGGCGTGGTTACAAGCGGTACGCAAAGTCCTAGTATGGGCAAAGCCATAGGCATGGCTTATATTGCTAGTGGTCAGAATGCATTAGATACAGAAGTATATATTGCGGTACGTGACAAACAACTAAAAGCTAAGATTGTAAAAATACCTTTTTACTCTACACAATAAGATATGGCTAAAGTAGAAGTATGCCTCAGCCCTGCCTTGCTGAACTTGTATAATATCGAGGAAAGTAATGTGGTGGTCATTGATATCTTTCGTGCAACAAGTACTATTGCCGCTGCTATTCACAATGGTGCCGCAAGTGTAGTGCCTGTAGATAGTGTGCAAGAGTGCATTAGCCTTGGCGATCAAATAACCAATAGTGTAACAGCTGGCGAGCGCGATGGCAAAGTTGCTGAAGGCTTGCAGTATGGCAATAGTCCGAGCGAGTATCCTCGTGAGTTTATTGCTGGCAAAACACTTGTGCTCACAACAACAAATGGTACACGTTTGCTACACATGTGCAAAGGCAGCAAGCAAATACTAAGTGGCAGCTTCCTTAATTTATCTGCAACTGTGCAGTACTTAAAAGATCAAGGTAATGATGTGCTGCTAGCTTGTGCTAGTTGGAAAGATAAGTTTAATATAGAAGACACTTTATTTGCAGGTGCAGTTGTAGAGCAATTGATTGGCAGTTTTGATATGAACTGCGATAGCGCAAGTGCCGCATTGCAATTATGGCTTGGTGCAAAACCAATTCTTAGCGATTACATACAACATACATCACATTACAAGCGACTAAGTGCATATGGCTTACAAGAGGATATGCAGTATTGCTGTAAAATAGATGCGCACAATGTGCTTGTAAAATATTTTAATGGTAAATTGATTGGTGCTAATTCCTAGGCGGTAATTAAGCTTAGCGAATAAGGCTTATATCTCCTTTGAATGATTGGCTTTTGCCTTGTACGTCTACATAGCGTAGCGTATACATGTATGTACCAACCTCAGCTGCCCTTCCACCATAGGTGCCATTCCAGCCGCGCAGTGGATCTACACTTTCAAATACTTCTGTGCCATAGCGATCAAAAATCTGAAGACTATATGACCTAATCTTGCTAAGGTCGGTATAGATAAACACTGGCCTAAATTCGTCGTTGGTCAAATCGCCATTTGGTGTAAATGCATTCGGCATTTCTGTGCGCTCTGGACGCAATAATGTAGTGCATGCTTCGGTGGTATCCTTGCAGCCTTCTCCACTGGTAGCCACAAGTGTATAACAGAAGGTATTAAAGTCGTCGTTATTAAAGTAGTACCAATGACTTGTACTAGTACCATTGCCATCTGCTAAACCATTGTAATACCACTGAAAGGTTGTAGCACCAATAGAATTGCTTGTTGCTACAACTTGAATACTATCTACCAATACGGCACTGCTTGGATTGACTTCAATAATCGCTTGAGGCAATGGCGCTATAATTGCACTAAATATTAGGGTATCGTAGCTTGGGCAATTGTCGCCTAGAATGCCTGTTATTGTATAAGTAGTTGTAGCATTTGGAGAAATACTTAATACTGTAGAATCTGCATTAAACACAACAGCTGTTTGCGGGCTGATGGTCATATAGTCGGTTTTTGGTAAGGCTAAAAACACCGTACCGCCAGGGCAAACTATACTATCGCTTGGTGGTGTAAACTGTAAACTATTACTTGCATTAACCATGCTATCGTTAATGCAAATGACATAAGCATCGCTACTGCCAGAACTGGTTAAAAGATTAGTGCCAAAGGTAGCAGGTGTTCTAAAAAATCCGCATGCATATACCCTGCCATTAAGTCCTTTAATTACAGAATTACATCTGTCGTTGCTATCGGGACCGCCGCCTGTGGCAGCCCACAAAAATTTACCATTAGGATTCATCCGCGCAACAAAAGCCTGCAAACTGTTGTTGTTTGGTACAAATATTTCGTCGTTGAACTTACCACCGGCTTGTATATCGCCGCATACATACACATTGCAGTTAGCGTCGGCATACACATCATTGGCACGTTCGCTGCCAAGTGGACCGCCCATGCGTTTGCCCCATAAACCTGCGCCATTACTAGCATTTACTTTCATTACAAATGCATCGCGGCGATTGTAATTGCGAATGATTAGGGAATCATAAAATAAAGAATCACGATGTTCGCCTGCAAGATAGATATGTCCCATCTCATCGTATGTAATACCATTCACCCAATCGTCTTTATCACTGCCGCCTAGTTGCGTCCATTGATGATTGCCAGAACTATCGTATTTGATGGCAAAAATATCGTAGCCGCCCATGCTGCTATCTATGACATTATTAAAGATGGTGGTTTTCTCAAAGCCACCTCCGATGTAAACGCCACCACCACTATCATCTACACAAACTGCAATATCGCGCTCTACATATTTACCAGTATTGGGGTCGCGCGGTTGACGGCCAAAAGTGCGTGCCCACTGCGGCGTGCCTGCTTTATTGAACTTCGCTAGCCAAAAGCAATTACTATTGTACCAGCCTTGAATATTAAGGGGAATATTTGCATTGCCAGCCTTAACTGTATTGCCATTTACAAATAGCGTATCTCCGCTCATAAAGCCTACCACGTATCTATTTCCTGCCTTATCAATAGCTACATCTAAACCTTGATCGTCGCCACCATCGCTGCATACAAATGCGCCCCATACATAATTGCCAGCAGGGTCGTAGGTTACCACAAAGCCCTGATCGCCACCACCGAAGCCCATGCCAGAAACATTATTACCGCTAAAGTTAATACCGCCTGTTTCCCAAAAAGTGCCAGTAATTGTTGCGTAGCCAGCGCTGTCTACATCCATGCCAAGTGCACGATCGTCAAAGCCTTCGCCACCACTATGCGCCCATAGGCAAACTCCAAGCGAATCAAATTTTGCTATAAAAACTTCTTTGCTAGATGCATTTGCTGTGAAATTAAGCGCAAGGTTATTGGTGCCTAGGGTAATTGTATTACTAAAATAGCCAGACACATACACATTGCCAAATGCATCTGTTTTTACTGCTGTTGCCTTATCGCTTTTAGTATTGCCAAAGCGAATAGCCCAATTGTAATTCTGCCCAAAAGCACTAAAGCCAAGGCATAGCAAACAAAGGATATTTAAGAAATTACGCATGTGTATGCTTCAATAGACGAAAAATACATCGCATTCGTTGTATTGAGATAATTATTTCTTCAAAAAAAGGTAAAACTAAGGTCATATTGGCTCAAAAGCCTGAGCACAGCTTATGAAAACGCTACTTGTAGTAGTTGTTGGCCAGAATTTGCTCCTCTACCATGGCAGGCACCAAAAATTTAATGCTTTTGCCCTGCTTTACGCTTTGCCTAATAAATGTAGCCGATATATCAAGCATTGGCGCTTCTAAACGCACAATATTTGCATGTTGGATAGCGCTGTCGTTGGTATTGGGCCTTTGATAGACATAAAGCTTATAGTTTGCCAAAATTTGCTCGTAGTTCTTCCATTTTGTTATGTTCTGCAAACTATCGCTACCCATTACAATGCTAAACTTGTAGTTCGGGTACTTTTCTTGCAAATAAGTAAGGGTATCAATTGTATAGCTTGGACGCGGCAGGCTAAACTCAATATTGCTTGCCTTAAAGTTTGGCTCTTCTTCTATAGCAAGCCTTAATAAATGTAGGCGATGCTGCTCGTTGAGTAGGCTGCTTGTTTCTTTTAATGGATTATGCGGACTTACTACAAACCACAACTGTTTGCTCGTGGTATGGTGTAGTACATAATTAGCAATTATCAAGTGTCCTATATGTATAGGATTAAAGCTACCAAAATAAAGTGCTACCTCCATGCGAAGTTGTGAAGTTACAGCACAAAATTTTAAAGAAAGAAAACTGGTCTTTTATGGCTATAGTTGTTTTTTAACTTTGGTTATCTGCATCTTAATGATTTACTTTGATGTCACAGAAATGCTTTTATCAAAGTCAACAAATATCGTTAAGGATTTATCCGCTTCTTTAATCGTTTTTCTGGTGGCACTACCTTTATGCTTAGGTATTGCACTTGCAAGCAAAGCGCCTGAGTTTAGCGGGCTAATTGCTGGCGTAGTTGGTGGCATTGTAGTAGGCCTTTTAAGCGGTTCTCCACTTAGTGTTAGTGGACCCGCAGCCGGCTTGAGCAGCCTTGTGGCCGCATCATTAATGAAGGTGCCCACTTTTGAAGCTTTTCTTTTGGCTGTTGTCATCGCAGGTGTAATTCAGATTTTACTTGGCATTTGTAAGCTTGGCGTTATAGGCGATTACGTTCCCAATAGTGTTATTAAAGGTATGCTAGCAGGTATTGGTTTAACATTAATCCTCAAACAATTTTCGCACCTTATTGGTTACGATAAAACACCGGAAGCAGATGAGACTATTTTTTCTGTAAGCGGCGATGGCATTTTTAGCGAAATAGCAAGCTCGTTAAATGGAATCAGTTTGTTGGCTACGCTTGTTGGCGTAGTATCTCTAGCCATTCTTATCTTTTTTGAAATGCCTATGATTAAAAAGCAAAAGTGGTCGAGCATTTTAAGTGGCCCCCTTGTGGCAGTACTTGTAGGCGTGCTTCTGGAGCAACTCATTGGTGATAGATTTAGTAAAATAGATTTAGACCCAGAGCATTTTGTACAAATACCAATTGCACAAACAAGAGCAGAGTTTTTTAGTTTTTTTACAACACCCGATTTTAGCAGTATTACAAATGGCGAGGTATGGGTAACGGCAATTACCGTTGCGCTCGTGGCAAGTTTGGAAACATTGCTAGGTATTGAAGCTGTAGATAAACTTGATCCGCTTAATAGAAGCACACCTACCAACAAAGAACTAATTGCGCAAGGCGCTGGCAATATTATAAGTGGTTTAGTTGGCGGCTTACCTATCACTAGTGTAATTGTACGCAGCAGTGCAAACGTTAATGCTGGCGCGACTAGTAAACTCAGTACAATTTTTCACGGTTTGCTATTATTAATTGCTGTAATTGCAATTCCTAATCTTTTGAACCTCATTCCAAAAGCTGCGCTTGCAGGTATACTTATTTTTACTGGCTATAAACTTATCAAACCAAGTGTCATTAAACATTACTGGAATCTTGGCTGGAATCAATTTATTCCGTTTATCGTTACAACGCTGGCTGTGGTAAGTCCCTTAGGACTACTTAAAGGCGTGATGCTGGGTATTGGCTTAGGTTTAATTTATGTGGTGCGCACAAACTTTAGAGATAGTATTACGTATGTGCACGATGGCGAAAACCATCTTATAAAACTTAGAAAAGATACTTTCTTTTTTAGTAAGCCACTACTTAAAAATATTCTTGCCAACCTACCTGATAATGCTACGCTAATTGTAGATATTTCACAAGCGCCTTATATTGATCGCGATATCAAAGACTCGCTAGAAGAGTTTAACCATACCGCAAAAAGCCGCAACATCAACGTAGAATTACGCAGAAGCGATATACATACACACGAAGACATAGACATTAAATAAAAACAAAGCAACACATTATGGACCAACACAAAGAATTATTACTGCAAAACAAGGCTTGGGCTTTGGGCGTAGTACAGGACGATCCGCATTTTTTTGACCGCCTATTAAATACACAGCATCCTAAATACCTTTGGATAGGTTGTGCAGATAGCCGTGTGCCACCAGACAAAATTACTGGCACCAAGCCTGGTGAAATTTTTATCCATCGCAATATTGCTAATATGGTGGTGGATACAGATTTGAATATGCTAAGCGTACTTGAGTATGCTGTAAATGTGCTAGAAGTAGAACATGTTATTGTATGCGGCCACTATGGCTGTGGTGGTGTAAAGGCTGCTATGAAAAATGTAAACGTTGGACTTACCAATAAGTGGCTCATTAATATCAAGGACGTATATCGTTTGCATCGCGAAGAGTTAAATGTAATAGCGGATGAGGATTTGCGATTGCGATTGCTAATTGAACTTAATATTAAAGAACAACTATTTAATCTTACCAAAACAAGTATTATTCAAAAGGCTTGGCAAAATAAAAAAGCGCCAATGCTTCATGGGTGGGTTTACGATTTGAAAGACGGTATCATTAACGAGCTCGCAGAGATGTCGCCAAACGACCCAATAGATCCTATTTACAGATTTCCAATTTTTTAGATAATTACTTGGCTAAATTATTAAAGCAAAAAAGGGCTTTAGGTAAAAAACCTATTGCCCTTTTTTTATTACAAACTACTCTCGCCGCTTTGATGTAATCATGTAGCAATAGCTTTATGCCATTAGCTAGCAATCGTTTGGTGGTTTTTGAATATTTGGCTATTGCGGTTGTAGTTGTACAAATTTAGCTTGGCATACATGCGGTTACTATACTCACAAGCGAGTATTTAAAATTAGCTCCGCTATTTTAGGTTTAAACCATACAAGTACACACTGCTATCGGCACTTATGCTAATAAATGTGTAAGGCTGCAGCTGTTGCATTAGATTATTATACTGCCATGATTGCTTGTCTTGTGGCATTACATTAAACAACAAAACATAGTCAATTCGCCCTTTGAGCGCTAAATACTGTGTAAGATCAATGTCTGGCGGCTCCTGCTCGAGGCCAGGCAGATGAATATACGGATTCCAATACTGCTGCCATACTAGTGGAAAATAGTTAGTGGCTGCTTCGTAGTTATTCGCAAATATTAAACCTTGCTTTTCTGCCAAATACATAGCTGCGTGATTGGGCACAATTGGCACACGATGAGATATTTGCTTACCTTCAAAGACGCCGTTGTGATGAAAACTAAGCGGCAGTACAAAGCTATTGGGCTTGATGGTGTTGCAAGTTTGTAGAAGTTGCTGAATATGACTGTTTGCGATTTGCGTTGGCTGCCATTTATGATAAGCAAGTGTTGCGAATAAAACCAAACCCGTCAGCCCCACAACAGTGTGTAGTAATTTTGGTAATTGGCTTTTTGCAATAAGATAAACAGCCATAAAACCACTTAACCATTGTAAACGCGCCTTTACATAACCGCCGCCAATTGCAGCATCGCTAATTAATACGCTAAGCACTGAAAACATAATGAGCAACAGAACTGCACTTGCCCATAGCATGTTGATGCCCTTGTATTTTAAGTAGGAAATCGCAGCAGCAAACAGCGCGACATACAAAAGCGCTGCATACACAGCAGCAAGAGGTTCGTCGTTCGCAGAGGTAGTAGCTAAGCATGCAAAGTTTTGCAATTCTCGCCACCAAAAAGTGATATCCATTTTAGGAAAAAGCTCGGTGTGCGCTTGTTGGCTCGCAAAATGCCACAGTAGTGTACAAAAAGGTAAACATACAAGTAGCAATATGGCTAAACGCTTAAATGCCATCGCGCGATTTAACACTGCAATGCCGCCATAAACAGCAATACTCAACAAGAGGCAAATCAATGCCATTGCATGACTTAGATAACAAGCTGTTGTACATACTGCAAAAAGCAGTAGCCTGTTTCGTTTTTTGTTATGTAAAAAATCAATTGCAAAAGAAAATGCAAAAAAGTAGAAGCCTATACCAAACAAAAAATTGTAAAATCCTCTAAACAGAAACTCGTTGAGTAAGAGTGGCAACAATAAAAGTATACTAGCATTTAGCTTATGGCCTTGCCTGCAAGCCAATAGCTTTACAAAGCCAGCAAATACACAAACAATCGACAATAGTGCACACAACTTATTGGCAAGTGCAACACTGCAAAACTGTGTAAGCCCAAGTAGTAATACATGGCTTGTGTAATTTGGCAATACTTGCTTGTTGAGGGAGAAATAATTGGCATAGTTACTGTGCCTATCTAGTAGCAACCTTTGCCACAGCTTAGCATTGTAAACATGGCAAGCACCGTCGCCGGTTGCAAAATATTGCGGCCACATGATAAGCAGTGCAACAGCGCTAAATGCTGCAAGGCATACAAAGCGCCATGGCTCTTCTCTTGCATATTTCAAAGGCGACAACAAACAAAAACAAAGGTAGATGATTAGGTTTCAGCAATGCTCTAAAATTGAGTTTATGCAGACTTTTTTGTGTTGGCACAAGGTTTGATAGCGAAAATGTTGTAATTTTATTTTAATGAAAAAGAAGTTAATCCTGCTTGCTTTTACATTGATAACTGTGTCTACATCTTTTGCGCAGACAAGTAAAAAGCAACGAAGTGCTGAAAGCCGAAGTGAGTACTTTACAAAAGAAATTGTAAACTATCTAACACGCTGCGATTCTGCCACAGCCAAAAAAATTTATGAAGTAAACCTTGTGGTTACAAAACAGTTTGATAGCCTAAAGGCCTTGAATTTATCGAGTGAGGACTACAAACCAGCGGCAAGCAAAATTTACAAAAATCGCGACGCGGCTATGAAAGCTATTTTAACGCCATTTCAGTATGACGAGTACATGATGCTGCAAGCTGAAAAGAAGCAAGCCTACAAAGAAAAAAAGGCCAAAGAAGCAGCTGAGAAAAAAGAAGATGCCCAAACAGAAAGCGAGAAAAACGCTGCCGACAAAAAGGAATAACTATTTCTTTAACGGAGAGTCTGCCTCCTTTGCGAAATGCTTAAAAACGAGCTTATCCGCCAAGCTCGGGAATAATTTATTGAGCCATACCGTCAATTTGCCTTGTGAGGTCATAACAACATGCCGTTTGCGCTGGGCTATGGCAGCAATGATGCGGGATGCACATTCTTGCGCACTCATCAACTTGTCTTCTGCCAATGGCGACTCACCTTGAGCCTGCCCACTAGCAGCAAGGGCTACATTTCTAATATTACTGCTTGTAAAGCCTGGGCTAACCCACATAACATGCGTACCAGAATGCAATAACTCTGTACGCAGGCTCTCCATAAAGCCTTGTAAGGCAAATTTGCTAGCACTATAGCCGCTGCGGGCTGGCAATCCTCTATAGCCAGCGATGCTACTAATGCTACACACTACACCATTTTGGCTCATGATGCTAGGCAAAGCTGCTTTTGTGCAGTACACCGCACCCCAAAAATTGATTGCCAATACTTGCTGCAAGACGCTAATATCTACATCCTGTACTAGTGCCCGCATACTAATACCGGCATTATTAATCAAAACATCTATTGGCCCGTGTGCCTGAATTGCCGCCTCTATAAAGGCATTGCAAGCGCTTTCTTGGCTAACATCTGCGCTCGCCACAAATAAATTTGCTTGCGCTAGGGCATCTAAAGCTGTGGTGTTTCGTGCACAAACACTTAGTTTGTGGCCATGTTGCAGATATTGTTGTGTAAGACTAAGGCCAATGCCACTGCTTGCGCCTGTAATTACGATATGCAGTGTCTTGCTCATAGTAAATTGATAAAAATTGTAGAAGCAAAGCTAAAAGTAGTTTGTTGTATTGTCAAAAAACAATACCTTTGCAGCCTTAAAATGTATTTTTAAGGACTGATTCCGTAGCTCAGTTGGTAGAGCAATACACTTTTAATGTATGGGCCCTGGGTTCGAGTCCCAGCGGGATCACAGAGTAGAAAGAGAATGAGAAACAGAATGAGAAAGAATTCTGAGGTTTCATTCTCTTTTTTTTTAATACACTCATTTTCATTCTCCTACTCCTACTCATTCTGAAAGTTTTGCTAAGGCCATAAGGCTAAACGTACCTTTCTCTCTTTCTTTCTCTTTTTTTGTTTGCGTAGAAATTGCTAGCGAAGGATCTCAAACAAGTATTGCGATGACTAGGCATTAAACTGTGATTTTTTTCGCATACGCGTGTTTCGGGCACTACTTTCTATACAGTGGATCATAGATGAGAATGAGAAACAGAATGAGAATGAGTGTGAATAAGGAGAGCAACTAACCTTTCGCCTTCACACCCTCAAGGAAATACATACTCACCTGCCCCTTGTTCTTGGCTTCAATTTTTCCTCAGTAGCTGCAGTTAAAATTGTCTTTAACTAAATTGTAGGTGGTCTCAGAAATATTTATTTTACCAGGCTCGCCAGTTACAAATATTCGTCAACGTAATAATGCTAAGTAGCAAAAGCCAACATAGATTTTTCATGTTACAATAATTTTGCTAGCGGTTATAGTTATTACGATGGCTTGTTTGCTAAATTAATGGAATTAATTCGTAAATGTCTAGCAGCCTCAAAGAACTTGGGGCAAATTGTAATTTTTTGACTATTTCACGACTAGTAATAGCAACTTGTACGCAGCACTACGCCAATACTTGCAAACCCAATCGCACAATAACCTTTGTACCGGTGGCCTCGCCTAGGTCGCTATGCTTATCAATGATTTCTAAATTGATATCCTTGTAATGCTGACGCAAAATTTCTAAACGCTTTTGGTTAGCATCTAATGCAAAACTCCTGTGACTTCTATTTTTAATGGCATTAAGCTCTGCACTGCGCTTACGGCCAACACCGTTGTCGTCTATTTCTACTTCTAACATATTATTGACTTGACTAAAGCGTATCGTCAACTGTCTATTCGTTTTTTTATGCAGCAAGCCGTGCTTTAATGCATTCTCAACATAAGGTTGCAATAGCATGCTTGGTAGTGTTATCAAATCCTTTCGGAGAATGTCGTCAACAATAAATTCGTAGGTAAGCGAATCTTCGAAACGCATTTTTTCCAACTCAAGGTAAAGTTTTAGCGACTCTATCTCTTCGGCAAGTGTTATGGTTTCTTTATTGCTCATTTCTAAAATACTACGTGTAAGGCTACTAAACTTACTGATATATTTGCTTGCATTTACCTTATCGTTGCTGTAGATATAACTCTGAATTGTATTGAGTGCATTAAACAAAAAGTGTGGATTCATTTGTGCCTTGATACTAGCAAGCATAGATTTATCTAGTTCTTTCTCAAGCAGCATTTGTGCTTGCTTTTGCTGAGCTTCTTTTCTGATATTATTTACAATATAACGTGCTACAAGCCACGTCAGCAAAACAGCAAGTGCCACCATGGCAAGCGTAAATACAATTGTTTTATAAAAAGGAGGTTTTATGCTAAACTCTACAAGGCCAAGTGCATTGGCTGCTACAGCACCATTCTCTACTAGAAAGAATTTAATTGTATAGTCATCTGGACTTAGGTTTTTTAGCTCTAATGACCGTACGTTATTCTCTAGCTGGTATAATTTGCCATCATTAATTGTGTACGCTACATGTGTGCCCTTACTATTAGCAAAAGCGATAAGCGAATAGTTGATTAGCACATTATTATCAGTATGCGACAACTGTGCACGCTGCTTTATAATTGTATTGCTTGCTTCATTTCTAATGTCTGTAATAGAGAACTTAGGCTTTGCAATTGCAGCATAAGCAATACTCTTTGGAAACACTAGGACGTTTGCGCCATTATTTACAAACACTTCGTTTTCTTTTACACAAAAGTTAAGCGCATCTTCTACATTTACACCGTGGCGTATATCGTAAACCAATATGCTATCGCCTTTTTTGCAATAAATAGCATGCTCGCCTAGTACCCACAATTCATCTTTATACACTTCAAATTTTAGCAAGACATCGCTGCTAGGATTATTCTTTGCAATTGGCTTATAGCTTGTACCGTTCCACACTAGGATGCCTTGATCCTTAGAGGCTAAATACAAGTAGCCGTCGCAGCAAGCCATATCTTTTAGTACACAGCCGGGCTCAGGCAACTTCTTAGGCTGTGCATCGCCATTTGCCATTTCAAAAATACCTGCATAAGTATTGTAGTAGATTTTATCGTGCTTAGCATCGCACTTAATGGTAGACACTACTTCTCCTTTGCCAATTGTAAGTGTAAACAAGTTGGAAGAATTGTTCGAGTTACTTACATCCACAAAGTTTTTTAACCACGACTTTGGCTTGCCTGTAAAAAGTAATTCCATGCCACCACTTGTGCCAATCAATAAATCGCCGTCTACATAGGTATGGTCTTTAATTATTTTAGGCTGGTACATATTGCCATAAAAAAAGCCTTTATCATTTGAATACACGATATTTCTAGAATTAGCATCTTGTAATAAATACTTGATTGGCTGCAAATTCGCATCTTGTTTTACGTGCTGTAGCGTTGTGCCTGCATAGTTTACAATAGCACCATTAGCTGTACCCACTAAAATGCCGTTTGCAGATGCAGCTATCGATGTGATATTTTGAGGTACGTTTTCTAGATACGTTACCTTAAAACTTGGAATCAACAACAAGCCCTTATCGAGCGTACTTACTACATAGTTTTCTTCAAAGGTTTTATCAATGTCTGTTGTATTATAGCCTGGCAAAATATGCTGCATTGCGCTAGGTCCAGCTGCTTCTTTGTAGTAGTATATGCCATTTGTAGTGCAAATCCAGATAGTGCTATCTACTACACTAACATAGTTTACTGCAACCCCACCCTGCTGCGATTTAATTGGCAACTTAATGCCCCTATTGAGATAATGAAATTTTTCTAAGGCTCTATCTACAACTGAAAAAGCTTGACCATTACTAAAATGAAATTTGCCTGCTTTGTCGGCTGGCATTGCAACCTTATAAATTTTACGTTGCTTATCAACACAGATTAAACAAGGCTGATTGCCACCGAAGTACATTGCACAAAAAACTAGCGAGCTGTAGCTAGTACCTATTGGCAAGTCGCTAATATTATATGTTTTAACTTGATTGCTTTTGATATCTACGACTTGAACATAGTCGTCAATCAAGCTAAAAAGTTCGCCATCATAAATCGCACTACTCGAGAATGTGGATGCGGGCTTATGTTGCTTCATATGCCGCGTAGAATCGCCAACTATTTGATACACGGCGCCATTAAATGCTTTTGCAAAAATTGTACCATCGCTAGATTCCATAATGTTGGTTAGCTCAGTATAAGGATATTCTTTGTTGTAATAATGCTTTACAACACTGCCATCAAAACTACTAATGCCTTTAGTATGGGCTAGGTACAATAGTCCATTTTTGGCAGTATGGATATTGTAGATTGTATTGCTTTGCAGTCCGCGCGTTTTATCAATGATAGTAATAGCAGGTTGCGTTTGCGCATAGCATAGCTTTATTGTGCAACACAGTAATATGCAACAAAACCAAATGCTATAGGCTACGCGTAGTGCCGACACTATACTAACTCTTCCATTTTGCTTAAAAATAAATCTGCTTTGTCTGTACTTACCATGCCATAAATTTTATCTTGCAATACTACGTTATTCTCACTTTTATTGTACTCTAAAACCTTCTTTAGGTTGATCATATAACTCTTATGACTTCTAAAGAAGAATGGGATATGCGCTAGCCTATCTTCAAAGTGTTTCAGGTTTTTGCTTGTTAAAAGCTTCTCGCCATTGTTGAGAAAGATTTGGCAATACGAGCCTTCTGCGGCAAGCATCACAATATCTTTTACTTTGATAAACTTTGTGCTTCCGCTTAGGTTTACAACAATACATTTGTCGCCAGCATCTGCATTTTTACCAATATTTTCTTGTAGGGCTCTGTATTCTACAATCTTGTCTTCATTGCTTTTCTTTAAGAAACGTTGCACTGCATCTTGTAACAAAGTTGGATCAAGCGGCTTCAGCAAGTAATCTGTGGCACTTAGCTTAAATGCTTGAATAGCGTATTCGCTGTAACCTGTGCAAAAAATGATTTCAAAGTTTATTTCTTCGTCCTCAAAGTAGTCTAATATTTCTAAGCCGCTATGGCCTGGCATTTCTATATCTAAAAATACAAGGTCTGGCTGTAGTTTTTTGATGGCTTTTACACCGCTTGGTAAATCGTCGCAAGTGGCAAGCACCTCTATTTCTGGACATAAGTCTGCCAGCATATTGCACAAAAGCTGGCGAGCTTTGTTTTCATCATCTATTATAATACATTTTTTCATTATGGTTCGTGTTGCTAATATACAAATTTGTAGTAATAATTGTCGTTACAGACAATAAGTTTGTGAATTGTGGCTTTTAGTTTGTGAGGGCAATTATTAAGTTTACTAAGAAATAAGAAGGATAGAAATTACAGGCTTGCGGTTTCTGCCGCCCTTCCTAGAACGACAAAAGCTATTCCTGTTAAAGAATAGCCCTTGCCTTAGGTTTATGAAAAATCAATAAGAGAAAAACATTAGTTGGGTTATAGTATCTCCAGTAGACCTATGCTGTATTTTATTCTTTGATAAACCTAGTAGCAAACTGTTGCTGTGCATCTTTGATTTGTAAGAAGTAAATGCCTGGCTTTAGTGTTGCGATATCTATAGTATTGCTTGTTAATGCATTGGCTTGCACTAGCTTGCCGTCGATACCTACAATGCTGTATTGCGCGTCCTTGCTTAAATTTGGCAAACTAAAACTCAATGCACTCTTTGCAGGATTAGGATATACGGACAAAGTAGCTTGAGCATTATAACTTAAAGCTGTAGCGCCAGCAGTAAATACTGTACTACCTACACAGCCATTAGCATCTACCACCGTAACCGTGTAACTTATACCAGGTACTATATTAAGTACACCTGTATTGCCATTTGTAATTGTAATGCCTGGATCTTCTACTAAATAGTAAACTTCGTATGGCGCAGCCGATGTACCACCTACTGTAACAGTTGCGTCGGTATTGCTAGTTTGTTGCACACTAACCGTTACTGGTACGCACACGCCTGCCTTCAGCTTCATGGCAAAAATTTCAAATACTGAGCCAGCAGCTTTACGTGCTGTGCCTGCTACAAGCAAATCGCCACTGTTATTGATAGAGATGTTGTATAAATCCAAAGAAGTATAGTTGATATCTGCATCTGCCTTTCTGAAATAGTTTTTACCATTGTGGAACGAGTTTAGTGGTTGACCATTGGTATAACCTGCAAAAACAAAATTATCAGTGCTGCTATTCTGGCAAATGCCATAGATTTCGGTGTTGGTACTATTGGTAATAAACTTTCGAGCGTTTATTGGAGCACCATTATCGGGATGGAAAAAGCGGATATAGCCAAAGCTCGCATCGTAAGTACCATCGGCATTGATGCGCATAAAGTATTCGCCGTTATGCAAGATAATTTTATTGTCGCTTTGTACAAAATGTGTAGTGATTTCGGTATTACCGAAAACAGTACCTGGCGCATAGCTGATGCCGTTTACACCAAAGCTGCTATCTAGCTCAGAGAAAGAATGCTTTTTAAGGCGCATAATAAATGGCTTGTAGTAATTGCTGCTATCTTGCCAGCCGTATACTAGAATTTGTTGGTTGCTTTGTGTTGTAATGCCACGTAGCTTTACTACTGGTGCATTGATATAAGTAAAGATTGGAATGTAACCAAAATATGTACCGCCACCGTTAAACCAATTTGCTCCTTGGTAGAAGTTGCTACCATTGCCAATATAAGTATACAAGCCATATGCGCCGCCCAACTGTACAATTACAGAATCATTGATTGCAGCAGAAGCATAAATTGTAGCAGGATCGTAATCGTCGTACACTTCTTTGGATACAGTAGCTGCTGTAGCAGAAGCTGCATAGTAGCCGCCATAGCCAGTGTGTGATGCATAAACACCACCATTTTTCAATGCATGTAAATCAAGTAAATAGCCAAGGGTATTCCAACTAGTATATTGGTAGCCATAGGAACCACTTGTACAAAATGCAGAGTCTGGTGTGCCATTTGCCTTTTGGCGCGCAATGTAAAATGCTCTGCTGCTATTGCCTATGCCGGTTACACCCCCAGAAAGCCATACAGTGCCGTCGTTGTTGAGGATAGAACCGGTGGCATAAGCTTCTGCATTATTGCCAGCCGGGCCGTTAGTGCTAAAAATACCGTCAGCATTATAAGTGCTGTCTAATTTGTAAGTGGTTTGTGCATTTGCTCCTAGCGCTATGCTTAAAGCTGCGAGGGCTGCGTAAATCTTTTTCATGTCCTTTGTTTTTTAATTTGTTATGGTGCAAAGCTAGTCCTGGGTGTTGTGTGCTTTGGCCCTCACTTTATGAAAGTGCCGAATGAGTTTGTGTAAACTGCATTGGCCTATTGGTAGCAGCTAGAAGTATTGCTAGTGCTACAGGTTACTAGTATTGGCATGCATACCACCTATAACAAACGTCCTAGTAAAAGCAAGGTGGCATAGCGATAATTTTGCATCGTAAATACAATTTCGCATGAAAAAGACAGCAATTTATCTCTGCACAATACTGATGCTATTAAGCTGCACCAAAACAGAGCCAAATAATAACAACAATACAAGCTCGAGTCTATTTGACAACAGTTTTATTGCTGGTGTATGGACCTACTATGGCCCTGGATACATTGGCGCACCCATGGATTGGCATTTTGTTGTGTTTTTCAAAGACGGTAAAGCACTAGACAATATGCCTAGTGGCGGCTTTGACAAACTTGCTGCAAATAAGTATTACGACGATACTAGAAATAATCCACTTGCTTTAAACATTGGCAAGTACACTTTTTCGGGCACTAATGGGCAGTACTATCTAACAGAAACAAGTACTACACCTGATGAGCTTGTAAAGACAGGCACTAACAAAATGACCATCAATGGTAAATACTACAGCAAATGTGTCAACCTTGATGGTGTAAAGTTTGATGGTGCTTACACTACTTATTTTGACCCACAAGATCCTGCATTGCAAGCACTACCTATCGGACAAAGACCCGTGATAACATTTTACAGCGACGGCAGTTTCTACGACGAAGGTATTTTTAATACCTACGAGTTTTTACAGTCTGGCAATTCTGTTGCGCCAGGCACTGGCTGGTATGCTATAAAAAACTATAGCATCACACTTAGCTACGACGATGGTAGAACTAGGCAAGAAGGTATTAGCATTCCGTTTGGCGCAGGCGTTGCCGATGCAAAAGGCATGATGCTGTCGCGGACAGAGTTGACGAAATTTCCGTAGTTGCTATTGCAATTTATGTTGCAATACTAGATTCAACTAGTGAATAAGGCCAGCTTAGCTACGCTAGTTTTGAATTGTATCTTCTAGGTACATGCAAATTCACATGAAGATCCGCAAAGCAGTAGTAACCTCTAAGAGATAGCGCGCTAATGATCATCATAATCTTCTTTTTGAACTACTAGCCAGCACCTACGGAGCTACATATAATCTTTATGCCTATTTCTACAAACAGCACGGCTCCTCTGGAGCGTCCTTTAGACACAAACTGGCATGATCACGATTGCAATTGGCAGCACAAAACACTATGCCGGTGCCGCAGCGTGGACTGACCTTGAAATATGGAGCAATAAAAGGAGTAACGAAAAATAAAACAGAATTTGGAAGCACTGTATTGCAGACTAAGAAACTAGCCTTTAAGTACAAAATGCTACTTGAGATTGTAAAAAATAATCTACGAAGTCTCTCTACTCCACCACCAACTTCTCAACCATTCTTTCACCACCACGAAGCGTAACTTCCACAAAATAAACATCTGGCGACAAGTCTTGCAAGCGTATGGTATATGTACTTACACTTAAGGTTTGCTTTGCAATTACCGTAGCGCCTTGTACATTATACACACGCAACCCTTGTATTAATTTACCGCTGCTTTGCACATGTACCTCTGTATATGCAGGGTTGGGCGCTAGGCTGATTGCTGACTTACTTGATAGCATTGTTGGCTTTACTGCTGTGGGGTCGCAAAGGCTGCTATCTGCACCTAGTATAAAGTAATTGGTGCCGTAGGTGCGTGTAATTAGTTCGCCATTTGGTGTATTAATTTTTTTCAATTTTGCAAGTGGTGCAGCATACTCATTACTATCAATATAATACACAAAGGGCATCTGTTGTGTAACATTCAAATAAATTCTGCTATCATAGCCATAATACATAAATGCAGGCATTATATTATTATATGCATTGGTCCAATTAAGCATTTCTGTAAAAGGTGGGTATTGGCCTGGTACAGATAAATCCACTTGCCCAAAGCTGCCCTTGCGCGTTACATACAAGTACTTATTATCTGTGCTAAAGGCGGCGCCTATTAAGAAGCTGTCTTGAAAAACATTCGTACCTACATAAAAGCTATCTGGTGGTATGGCAATAAGCCTCGTATTGCTATACATGCCTGTGCAACGATTAAAATCGGCAAGCATTATTTCTCCTCGTTTTTGATGGCCTACTATTGCAATTTTAGTACCATCAATACTATACGTCATAGCAGCACCTCCTGATAGCCAGTAGTCCCAGTTGCAACTACCTAATACGTGTTCGTAGGGTCCCTCTATGCCGCTTGCGCTAATTCTGTAGTTTAGTAATTTACATTCGCCCCAAGGCCGAAAAGTACACCACCAATCTTTCCCATTAGCATGTCTAATAGCAGTTGCATTATGGTGAAACATCAAACCACTTGGCAAATTATATAAAACTTTACGCTTGCTTGTAAGCTGCCATACACCCCCAATACGTTCGATGGTTGCGTACAAAATATCGTCAAAATGCTCCAAAGGCATAGGCATAGGCACCTGTGCTGTAAGCTTAGCCATCATAGAGTCGCTCATGTGAATCTGTAGCAAATAGTACTTTGTATCACTTACAGGCAATAAGGCCATTGAATAGCCAGGAACATTAAGTGCGCTGCGAATACGTAGCAGGTTGCAAGTAGTATCACCATTGGCAATAAAATAATAATTACTATCGTACACCGCAATTTCGTTTGATAGAAACTGAATAGTACCATTAGTATCGCAAGCCCATTGTACACCGCGCGCCCATAAGTTAGGATCTGTATTAGTGCTGGGCGTTGCGAAAATCTGAGGCAAATTTGAGCTGCCGTCAAAACGCAATTCGTAACGGGCATTATCGTCATTACCTAAAGGTGTACGATAGCCGCGCTTGGCTTCTTGGGCTGATAACCCAAAGCTGGCAAGCAAAATAAATATGCTAGTTACGAATGAGGATTTGGGCAACTTTATCATTATTGGTGTAATTTACGATTACAAAATTCTCTTTGTAACGTATACTATAACATTTTTAATGCTTTTTGCAGAGCCTCTTCTACTCCACCACCAACCTCTCCACCAATCTTTCACCACCACTAAGCGTAACTTCTACAAAATACACATCAGGCGATAGGTCTTGCAAGGGTATGGTATATGTACTTACACCTATACTGTGCTTTGCATACACTGCCGCGCCCTGCACATTATACACATGCAGACCTTGTATTAATTTACCATTGCTTTGCACATGTACGGCTGTATGTGCAGGGTTGGGCGCAAGGCTGATTGCTGACTTAGTTGATAGCGTTGTTGGCTTTACTGCTGTAGGATAGCAAAGGCTGCTATCTGCACCTAGTATAAAATAATTTGTACCGTAGGTGCGGGAAATTAGTTCGCCATTTGGTGTATTAATTTTTTTCAATTTTGCAAGCGGTGCAGCATACTCGTTACTATCTATGTAGTATACAAAGGGTACCTGTTGTGCGGTATTTAAATATATTCTGCGATCGTAACCGTAATACATAAGTATTGGTAATAAGTTATTATAGGCATTGGCCCAATTAAGCATTTCTGTAAATGGCGGATATTGGCCAGGCACAGATAGATCTACTTGCAAAATACTACCCAGTCGCGATACGTATAAATACCTATTATCTGTACTAAATGCTGCACTTGCTAAAAAACTATCTTGAAAGACATTTGCACCTACATAAAAGCTATCTGGAGGTATGGTAATAAGCCTCGTATTGCTGTACATGCCTGTGCAACGATTAAAATCTGCAAGCATTACTTCTCCTCTTTTTTGGTGGCCCACTATGGCAATCTTGCTACCGTCAAAACTATATGTCATACTAGCAGCATTTGACAGCCAATAATCCCAGTTGCAACTACCTAATACATGTTCATAAGGGCCTTCTATGCCGCTAGCGCTAATTCTGTAGTTTAGCAATTTACATTCGCCCCATGGCCTGAAGGTACACCACCAATCTTTACCATTGGCATGTCTAATAGCCGTTGCATTTTGGTTTACCATCAAGCCACTTGGTAAATTGTATAATACATTACGCTTGCTTGTAAGCTGCCATACACCCCCAATCCGTTCTATAGTTGCGTACAAAATATCGTCAAAATGCTCCATAGGCATAGGCATAGGTACCTGTGCCGCAAGTTTTGCCATCATAGAGTCGCTCATATATACTTGCAGCAAATAGTACTTTGTATCACTAACTGGTAACAATGCCATGGCATAACCTGGCACACCCAGTGCACTTCGAATGCGCAGCAGATTGCAAGTGGTATCACCGTCTGCTATAAAATTATAATTACTGTCGTACAGTGCTATTTCGTTGGATAAAAACTGTAAGGTGCCGTTGGTATCGCATGCCCATTGTAAGGTGCCGGACCACAAGTTAGAATTGGTATTATTACTAGGCGTCGCAAAAATCTGAGGCAAGTTAGTACTGCCATCAAAACGCAATTCATAACGTCCGTTTACAATATTGCCTAAAGGTGTGCGATAGCCGCGCTTAGCTTCTTGGGCTGATATCCCAAAGCTGGAAAGCAAAATAAATATGCTAGTTACGAATAAGTACTTGGGCAGCTTTATCATTATTAGTGTAATTGACGATTACAAAATAAGTACCTTGTGGCAAGTTCTCAATATTGAGGTTCGCAGTAATATTGCCTGCATAGAATTGCTTTGACAATAGTACCTGGCCGTAGGTATTAGTAATTTCAATAGCACTAATTTGCCTACTCGTTGTTGACACATCTATGGTAATGTTGTCAGCAGTACTTGGATTAGGATACATCAAAAACTGTGCTGCTGCCTTTTGCTGTTGTTCTTCAAATTGGCTTGCAAGCTCAAGCTCTTTAAGCATAGGGTTTTCTCCGTTTTTGTTTTGTCCCGCATTGGCAATACAAGCAGGCAAGGTATTAAACACAATGCCTGGTCTGAGTCCGACAAGCAAAGCTTGCGCATCATATACCGATTCGCCATGGCTCAGTGGGCATTGGTTAGCTAGACTCACTAGACTAGTCATATCCACAGTGCTTAATCCTTCAGATTTCAAGCGCTTGAGCAAAATGCCCTGCATAAATTTTGTGGCTTGCTCCATGGTAGTAGTTGCATCCATATTTGCCAATGCACTAAGTTTAGTATTGATGTATATATCATAAGCTAATGCGCTCAAGCCACTTTCCGCTCTAGTTTGAACTGTACTATTGTAATTACGTAGGAGTTCAGCATCAGAATTAGCATAATCGCTGCAAAAAGTAAGCACATCACTATTTGACACCGTTGCTAAATCGTCGCTAACATCTTTGTACAGTCTATAGTCAGCATTCTCCTCGCTTTCAGCTTGGTAGTAGGGGTAATCAAGCTCGTCCTCGATGATTTGACGAGCTCTAGTACTATCTAGCGCTCCGTCAGTACCAAGGGAGTCTTCGCTGCTACTGCTGTCTGCAATCCATTGTTGAATAAGCTGCATTTTGTGTTGGTAATATGCACCAGCGCACAAGGGGCCGCCAGGCGGCGAGTTTGTTACACTTGTCACCTGATAGGCGGTTAAGAGTACCCCTGAATTAGCTTGCATAACACCAGTATGGTTTTTGTAAAAATTCGGACTATTGTTAGATATACTCATTAAGTGCAATGGTCCAAGACTAGTAGTATTATTAAAAAAATTACCTACCCCAAAAGTGCTACCAGGTCCTGTGCCTACATTACCAAAAGTGCCAGCGGCATCAAAGTAGATGCCATACTGCTGCCAATTAAATGAATTTCCATCCACAAAGTAGGTATTAGCCAAATTGCTACAGTTGCCCTGCACATGCCAGCCTCTATTAACTTGCCACGTCTTGTTGCAATGTAATAGGCTCTTAAGTAATGATTCTAGTTTAATGCCAGCAGTGCCAGTAATAGACCTTACTTCTGGCGTGCCAGTTGCGATGTTCTTAATTACGTTTGCCTCTGAGCAAGCAATTAGATTAAAACCATACAATCGCCTGGCTGCCGCATTATTATATGGCAGAGCAGTTAGGTCAGTTGTATTCATTTCTGCAATATTGTTCCTGATATACAAATCAGGCCCCGCTAGTCGCACAAATCGATAACATTCGCCGTTGCGCTCTGGGTTTTCCACCCTATTATTACGAATGATTGTAGCAAAATTGTTACCATTCCAGTTGGGGCTATGTACTAGGTATATTCCATAAACACCAACATAGAAATCATTAGGGTTTGCCTCATCAGGTACTAAGTAATCAGGCATTGTCACATCATTATTTGAAACGTTGTAGGTGCTCAAGTACGTACCTCCCCATACTTGTATCCCCCAAATGCAGTTCCGGATTAAATTGCGTACTATTGTGGCGTTATTATACAGTTGATGTGTAACAACAATTCCACTGTGGCAGTTGAATATTGAATTGCGCTGAAAATCAACGCTTGATGCATTAACCATTATCGCTCTATCACATTCAATAATCTCATTATCTGTTGCATGTAAGTCTAGTTGCGTAGTAGCATTTTGCAATCCAGTAATGTCTTCTGCAGAAATAGCTGCGCCTGGTTTTACAAATTGCCAGAAATTTCCATTGCCACTGTTATAATTCATTTTCGGGAAATTTGCGTCGTGTATTTCAGTAAATGTATTTAGTACTATATGCGCTGGTACATTGGTATTTGGTGTTGGCAGATCTTTAAGTACATAAACACCAGCATTCATACCACTGAATTGATTACTATAAATATAGATAGGCTTATAATTATTCTTCAATTCAATAGCTACTGTCTTACAAGGATTTGTAAGGCAAGGGTTCAACATGGGATTACCGTCTATGGTAAAGATGTTATCATAAATTCTATCTTCACCCCATGGCAAAGATGTAGCAACATTTGCATTTTCCTCACAAAAAATAGCGCGTTGATTATTATTAAAAACATTGCCATGAATTGAGAAGTTAGTGGTATTCTTAACGTACACGCCACCAAGCATGTCGCCCAAATAAGAATCTTGTACTATTAAGGTGTGTAGCGTATTAGTGGCATGTATCCCTTCCCACATTTGCTCACATAAGCCTTGTAGTTCACAGTTCTTGATTTTTACTGTTAATGCCATCGAAGGTTCTAGCTGTATCATTGAAGCATTAGTAATAAAATACATCTTATGCAGTTGCTCAAATGTAATGTTGCAATCTACACGCAATGTGCCTTCAATTACGATATTCTCAGTAGTCGTTAGCGTTGGGTTAGGGCCGAGAGGTATGCCATAGTGGTTCAATAGATCGGTAGTCGTTGGGTTTAGAAAATAAGAGCCGACACCGGGGCCGACCATGTTCCCGTAGCATTGGGCAATGGCGCGCTGTGAGGCTAAAATAAACAACAGGAAGGCAAGCAAGGTATACCTTACTTTTCGCCAATGTGCTAGCTTTTGGATGTTAAATGTTTGAATTTGGCACTTGGCCGCTGGTGGTTGGAAGTTTGTAATTTGCATGATTAGGAAAATTTAATAATACAAAGATTAACACATTTCTCTTAAGCTGCCAAAAAATTAACAAAGATTCTTGCACCAAAGACTACTTACTTGGATATTGCCACAGCGTAAGGGTAAACGATACTAAACACAAAAAGTCTATGTATTTTACCCCTGCGACGCCACAGCATTTTGTAGTGTCAAGTGCTGCAATTCCGCTATTGTGCTAGAAATTTAATCCAATACTTTCTGGTTACACGAAGGCACTATACCATAGTTTTCTGCATAGGCGCAAGTGTCTCTTGTTCGCTTCATTACGCAATTTACAACTGCGTGTATACTGCTAGCAACACTATAGCAGATCGTTGCTAAGACGGTAAATATTCTAACTGTAATCTAGTGCTTCTGCAGCAAGGTTTGTGCATGCCAAGCTTTTGCATCACTTACCTTAATTGTATAAGTACCGTTTGCAAGTGCAGACAAATCTATCGTGTGCGTATTGCCACCCTGCAATAATGTAAAGTAGTTCGTTAGTACAAGTTTGCCTGCAATATCATATACATGTATTGTTGCATTGCTGCCACTCATTGCATGCACATCTATCGTCACAATATTTGTTGCGGGATTAGGATACACTGCAAGGCTATTTGTATTACTACGTTGCAAAGTAATTGTATTGCTATACTTCTGTAGGCCATTGCTTGTATTTGCAGCAATCCTGTAAGTGTTTGTTGCTAGAGCATTATTGCGGTAGCTGTACTCGCGCTGTTGCGCTGTATGTGCTACAGTAGCCAATGCTTTGAACTCGCCGTTTTGCAATATTTGTACATCATAGTTCACAATATCTTTAGCATTTGCAATGCTCCAACTTAGTTCGTCGGTAGTAGTTGTAGTGCTGCCACTTAACTGCATATCAATAGCCAAGGGTATTGGCGGCGTAAGGGTATGTAAGTAGAAGGTACTAAAGCTATCAATGGCAATAGTAACTTCCCAATAGTTGTTGAGAACATTCCATGTAACACCTGGTACGTGTTCAATTGGCAATGTACCTACACCAAGACCACCGCCGCTAAGCTTAAGTACACGCATATTGGCAAACGCTACAATATCGCTTGGCCCAGTAGGCAATAATGGCCTACTTAATGCTGGCGCTACTAGGTTGTAACCATCAAAATCGGCTTGGGTAAAATATAAGGTAATAAGAGCCGGTCCTTGACTAGATGGTGAAATATCGAACCATCTTGCACTATAAGGTTCTAGCGCAAATTGAATTGCAGTAGCATTGATGGTAACACAAGTACTTACTGTGCCAAGCACATTGCCGCCTGTAGAATCGCTCACAGATGCGATAAGATCGTCGCACGATGCACCGTAGTAACTGATAAAGCTACCGTCAATTTGATTGCTGCTAGCACATGTATTTCCTACTGTGCTTGTTGCATTAGTTGCTGTAGCATTAGCCAAATTGCCATTACCGAAGTCGGCGATATTGAGCAAACTTGTTGCTATGCAACTATTGGCATTAGTGGCAGTAATGGTATAATTTGTACTACCTATAATACCATCTATGTCGGATGCGCTTATCGTTATGCCATCTGAAGGACTAAATGTATACGGCGTTGACAAACCACTTGTAAATGAAATAGAAGCGGAGCCTCCACTTCCAAAACTACAAGGTGTAATATTTGGTATGATTGTAAAGTTAGGCAATGCAGACACTGTTATAGAAATTGTACTTGTACTTTGGCACCCAGCACTTGAAGTGCCTGTAACTGTATATATACTATTTGAAAAAGACATCGTTGGCACATAGGCTACATTATCTGTAGGTGTTTCTGATGGGCTAATCCAAGTATATGTTGCAGCACCGCTACCACTTAATAGCAAGGTGTCGCCTAGGCATATTGTAGCATCATTCACATTTGCAATTACTATTGGCAAAGCACTTACATATAGGTCTAAAGTAATCAAGCTATCGCAGCCATTTGCACTCATTAAGGTATCGTAGTAGCTGCCTGGCATTGTTTGTGTGATACCATTAAATATATATCCGTCACCTTGGCAAATCGTATCGTTGATTATAGCAGAAGAAGTTGGCTTAATGAATAAATTCAAAGTAATAAAACTATCGCAACCGTTCGCATTCATCATGGTATCTAAATAAATACCAGCCATTGTTTCTGCAATACCATTAAATGTATAAGTACCTCCTAGGCAAATCGTATCGTTGATCGTTGTAGCTGAAGTTGGATTAACAACAAGATTCAAAGTAATAAAACTATCGCAGCCGTTGGCATTCATCATCGTATCTAAATACGTACCAGCCATTGTTTCTGCAATGCCATTAAATGTATAAGTACCACCTTGGCAAATCGTATCGTTAATCGTTGTAGCTGAAGTTGGATTAACAACAAGATTCAACGTAATAAAACTATCACAACCGTTGGCATTCATCATGGTATCTAAATAAGTACCAGCCATTGTTTCTGTAATACCATTAAATGTATAATTAGCGCCTTGGCAAATCGTATCGTTGATAGTTGTAGCAGAAGTTGGCTTAACAAATAAATTCAAAGTAATAAAACTATCGCAGCCATTGGCATTCATCATCGTATCTAAATAAGTACCAGCCATTGTTTCTGCAATGCCATTAAATGTATAAGTAGCACCTTGGCAAATCGTATCGTTGATTACTGTAGCAGATGTAGGATTAACAACAAGATTCAAAGTAACAAAACTATCGCAGCCATTGGCATTCATCATGGTATCTAAATAAGTACCAGCCATTGTTTCTGCAATACCATTAAATGTATAAGTAGCACCTTGGCAAATTGTATCGTTGATTGTCGTGGCTGAAGTAGGATTAATTGCAAGGTCAATAATGGCCAAACTATCGCAGCCACCAGCATTAACTAAGATAGCAGTATCTAAGCCAGGTGTAGATATCGTAATACCATTCCAAGCAAATGGCAGCGCTGCTGCACATACTGCCGAATCTGTAGTAGACATGGTTGTAAGGCAAGGGTTTACAATAAACTGGATATTGGCGTTTACGCAATTACAAGTAGGACTTGGATCGCACAATGTGTAAGGCAATACTGCTGTACCAGAGTAGTTAAGCGCAGGATCAAATGTTACTTCTGCAGTGGTGGCATTCAATGTCCACACACCTTGTGCATTAGTAAAACTTGTTTGTAGTCCAATAGTAGCAATATCTAAATCTAGTGTAAACTGACCCGCACCATTAACAGGCGCAGTAGGATTGGCATTGCTATCGCGGTCGTTCGTTAAAATATTTACGACACCATTAGCACCATTATATGCTAGCGTGGCGCCATTATCATTTACAGCTACTGGTATACTAAAACATGGACTTACAGGATTAACAAAGGTATTAGGCGCAGTTGCAAAAGGTGTAAATTGAAATTCGCCTAAAGAATAAGTTCCGCCGCCTAGTACATTCGCATCTTTCTTTAAACCTGTGCCTGTACCACCCGGATTCAATGCATATGTTGGGCCAGTAGCGCTACCAAAATAGTTGTTCGCTAAATTGTATTTAGTAAGCGAATCGCCAGTGCCAAATAAGCCATTTGGCGAAATGCCTGCAATGTGCGTAACCGCGTAACTACCTGAGGTAAGATTGTAAAAATTATTGTAGGTGATGTTTTTTACATCAAAAGAATTCTGCCAGCCAGCCATTTCAATTGCTAAGCCGTTAAAGCTTTCAGAAATGTCGTTATTGGTCATAGTAACGCCGTACACATTATTAGCCAACATCGTAAGCGCGCCAATACCTATTTTATTGCTGTAGTTGGCATGTGTAATCTTGTTGTTGTTGATATTAGCACCATTAGGATAGTAAAATACACCCAATGGAAAACCTAATTGTATACCTGCATCTAAAGTAGAATCAATTCTATTGCCAGATACTGTAAGCATACCTGTATAAGAACCATTATCGCCACCCCAGCCCATGCACAATATGCCAGCCCAATTTGTATTGATAATCGTATTGTTATTGATATTGAAAGTAGCACCAGCCTCAGCTAACCAAATTGCAGTAGTGCTCGCTTGACTGCACAAACCATTGGCAGTATAGAAACCAATATTTTGAAACAAGTTACCCGTAATATTCCATGTACCTCTATTGATAGAAACACCTGTAGGTCCGCCATCGTCAGTCTTGATGCCATGGCCACGCACGTTGGTGATGCTATTATCTTTAATTGTGATATTGCTAGATGGACCCCAGCCGCAACAATTGGAATTGTAAAAGGCATTTACTCTTATACTATCTAAGCGCAAACCTTGCACAGTAACATTATTGCAACTTCTAAAGTTAAAACCTTTGCCACGCAGTACAGCATTGGAATTACAATAGCTACCAGTGGAAGAAGTAATAATAATATTAGATTTAAAATTGAGGTCAAACAATAAATTAGCGTCTTGTGCAGTGCCAGCGTACGAACAATTCGTAGAAGTGTATTCAAATGGATTATTGTATACACCATCTGTAATATATACAATGTCGCCAGAGACGGCAGCATTAATAGCAGATTGTACATTGGTATAAGTTGTGGTGGCCGTAACATAAGTAGCGCAACCCAACTGCACTGTGGCAGGACGCGTAGCGCCTTGGTTGTTTACCCATCTTGCAACGGCAAAAGCATTGGTGCTACACAGCAATGCTGTGCATACTAAAAGTACAAATCTCGTCATAGTTTGATGTTTAGGGCGGCAAGGTAGACTTTTAAGTTGGCGGTATTGGTAGTAAAAGCAATAAGCTAAGCAATAACATACTGAGCTAGTTTAATTCAAGTATCACTAAGCACCATACGTTCTTGCACTAACGCAATCACATATCGTTACTAAACGACAAAAGGCAAGCTACACATCTGCAGCTTGCCTTTGCTAATTAAATACGGGTATCTATTTTATTATGACTTGTTCGGTTATAGTTGCTCCAGATCTTGTGCTCTTAAGTGTTACAAAGTAATTGCCAGCCGCAAATGTGCTAGTTGGTAATACGATGTCGTTGCCACGGACAGTAGTACTACCCTCATAAAGTAATGCGCCTGTGTTGCTAAGGATAGTGCATGTTTGATAGTCCGCTGCATTTGCGCCAATAATTTGAATATGCACATCAGCGCTACTTGCAGGCATCGGATATACAATGGTAGATAATTTAACCATATCATGCTGCGACATGCCAGTGGCAAAATTCAAATCGTCTAAATGCGAATATGCATCCACCATATTTGAAAATGTGTTGTCGTCGCCATAAAACTGTCGATACAAATAAGTAAAATGGCCTTTGCGATAAAAATTGATAGAATTAGCGGCATTAACCTTCTGACCTTGCGTAACACCAAAGGCAGTAAGCAAGGCTGCTGGTGCTGGCGAGCCCGCTAAATAAAAACTGTCTAAAGAATATGAAGTGGTTCTACACATTAATACATCGTAAGCTTGGCTAGTTGCACCACCGTTCATATACACGCGCATTGTTCCCCAGCCCATTACAGAGTCTTTTCTTATTTCGTTCAATACATGTGTACATGGTGTATAGTTCAATCCAAGTGCAGGCGCATTAAGCGTAAACGATACCACACGGCGTCCAGAAGACGAGTAATTGGATGTGCTAGTCATTGGAAATGACAGCAAAGTCTTAGGTGTGCTGTAAACAATATCTTGTTCAGGGAAAAATATGCTATCATTGTTATTGCCTGTAAAACTACCTAAACTATAATCTTGAGCCGGCACATTGAAGCCTATTTCATTAAAACTTGTACTTGCTTTGTCGAACTCTGTAAAGATGTCGTAGATAAATGACGTTGCGATTTTCTTGGTGGTAGCTCTATAGACATCTGCACCTAAGCTCAACCAATAAGGCACGGTTTCTGGGCTATACTGCAAAGTAGTTGGACCCATTTGCGTGTTGCTACTTACATTCCAGTTTTGGTTGGAACCACTGGGTAAATTACTAGGCGGTAAATACTGCATAATATTAATGGTAGCAGGTGGCACAGGCACATCGCTGGCATTAATGGTGACTTGGGCGCTCGTGTTTAAGGCAAGGAGTGCAGCGGCAAGTGAAGTAATTGTCTTTCTCATGATGGTATTTGGTATTATAAATTCTGTGCAAAAGTATTAAGCAGAAGCACGTGCTACAATAGTGGCTAACCACTAATCGTTATAAAAGCCTTGCAAAACGGTGCTAGTGTTTACCCACTATATGTAATATAAAAACATTGTAGCAACTTTGTAAGCCAACTGTAAATACATGAAAAGTAGGTATATACTTATACTACTCGTGCTTGCTATGCAAAGCAGCAATGCCCAGGATAGACAGCGGCAAATCAAAAGATTTGTGCAACTAGATTCCATGATAGAAAAAACCTTGAGCAATCATCCCGACCAAGCCATGGCGATGAGCAATGAGCAAATGCAAATTGCAACGGCGTTACAAAACGATAGTATGCATTTTAGTGCGAGCCTCAACAAAGCAGCTACCCTAGGACAAATGGCTATCTACGACGACTGCATAAGTATCTTATACGAGCTCTTAAAAAAAGCAACAGATAAAAATAAGTTAGCGCAAATTATTGAAGTAAAAAACAAAATGGGAGCTACGTACTTCAACATGTCGGACATGGCAAAGAGTGCACAATACTATCGAGAAGCAAAAGAAGCTTGTATTCTCAATAAACAATACAAGGATACCGCTAGTATCAATAGCGAACTAGGCTTGCTACTCGTGATAGACGGCCAGAGCGACAAAGGCATTGCCATGCAAAAGCAAAGTATTGCCACACTTAAAGCGCAAGGGCTAGATAAGGAAACTGCAATTGCTATAGACAACTTATCAAATAGTTATTACAACCTAGACAGTACCGCCATAGCCATACAATATCAGCTACAGTTGTTCGATTACAAATACATTACCGATAATATCGAAGGTGAAACAGGTGTCAATCAACACCTCGCAGAATTATACATAGAAGCGGGGGAATACGATAAAGCCCAAAAGTATGTGACGGAGGCTATTAAATACGGCTTGCAAATGCATTCGCACTTTTGGCTATTTGATTGCTACAAAAATCAGGCGGCGATTTACGAAGCCAAAGGCGACTACAAAAATGCCTTGCACTATCACCAGCTGTACCTTGCAAGTAAGGACTCTGTATATCAAACCGACTATGCCAATAAAATGAGCGCCTTGCACAACTACTATGAACTGACGCAAAAGCAAAACAAAATCAACAACCTAGCCAAAGACAAAGCCATTGCTTCGTCTAAAATTCAACGACTGACGCTACTGATAGTCATACTGGCTTTGCTATCTCTATTGAGCTTTGTGTACCTGCTCTATCGTAAAAACAAAAATGATAAGTTGCTAAAGGAACAATTTGCAAAGCAACTCCTTAGCTCGCAGGAAGAAGAACGGCAGCGTATTGCTAAAGACTTGCACGACAGTTTAGGGCAAAACATACTCTTTATCAAGAACCAATTAGCTAACCCACAAAGAAATGAAGAAAGCCTAATGAAATCTATTGATGCTGCTATTGAAGAGGTGCGCAATATTTCTAAAGACTTGTATCCAAATCAACTAGAAAAATACGGACTAGCTAGTGCTGTACAAGCATTGAGCGAACAAGTAAATCAGAGTACAGGCATATTTGTAAGCAGCGATATACAAGGCATAGATGAAGTGCTTAACAAAAACGTTAAAATAAATTTCTATAGAATTATACAAGAATTTGTCAATAATTCGGTGAAACATGCCCAAGCGAGCAGCATACGTATTACAGCCAATCAAACAGAGAAAGAAATTGTGCTCGTAGTGCAAGACAATGGCAAGGGCTTTGATATTGCATCTTTGCAAAGCAAAGCGCAGAAAAGTTTTGGTTTGCTCAATATGGAGGAACGTATAAAGATGCTAAAGGGCAAAGTAGATATTAAAAGCGATATTGGTAAGGGCACAAAAAGTACATTTACAATACCTATATAAACATGAAGCATAAAATAATTATTGCCGACGACCATCCTATTTTTAGAAGCGGCATCAAAAGCATAATAGAAGGACTTGCGGACATACAACTTGTAGGCGAAGCGGCAGACGGCATGCAGGCCTACCAACTAATTATTAGCGAAGTGCCAGATATTGCCATTATAGACTTAGAAATGCCACTGCTTACTGGCTTAGATGTCTGCAAAAAAGTATTGAGCGAAAAAAACTATACAAAGTTTATTATACTCACCATGCACAAAGAGCGCCATTACTTTGACGAAGCAATGAACTGCGGTGTTAGCGGCTACTTACTAAAAGACAATGCGGTGAACGATCTCGTAAAATGCATTACGGCTGTATCTGACGGCAAAAAATATGCGAGTCCCGATATTGAATCTTACTTGATAGAACACGAATCTAAACAATACTCTAGCGAGTGGCACAAAATAAACCTATTGCTTACTGCCACAGAAAAAGTAATTCTAAAGCTCATCAGCGAAGGCAAAACCACTGCAGAAATTGCCAGTATGCTTTTTGTAAGCCCCAATACCGTAGACAATCATAGAAGCAATCTCAATAAAAAATTAAAACTTGATGGCGAGAAAAATGCTTTGCTTAAGTACGCGATAAGGATGAAGGAATTTTTGCAGGTGTAGGGGGCGGGTAATTTGGTTGCCAAAAATAATGCAAACTCTAAAGCAGCTTTGTCTATTGGCTGTGCGGCTAATCAAAAAGAAAATCTTTAGCTAATTTGTTATACATTTTAAGGAAGTGCATTGTGCTGCCGGTTAGATATAGTTAGCTCCATACCTCAACTGTGAAATTAAACTAATACTACTGACACAGGAAAATAACGTAGATTGTGAAAAGCAAGGTTCATCTTTGACTCCTTTTGCGAACACTATTCGCTCTTTTATTTGCTGTTAACGCCTTTTGGACACTCGCCATATTAGATTGTGAATCGAAAAGCTGTTGAGCTCGTTGAATCTTCGAGTCAAGAAATTGTTCTAATTTCCTATCACCATATGCCTTGAATGACATATACATCTTAAGTTTAAGAATTGTCGAAAATTTAAGCGCGGGCAATTTGATGTCAGCAAATAAGTCTTCAATTACATCCTTTTTTGAAATGTCAGAATCAATCAGCAAATAGTAAAGCAAGAATAATTTGTATTGGTTATTTTGAACATCTTTCTTAAGTAAATTAATTTTATCTGTTATGATTGTCTCAAAGTTTTTATGACCTAGCCCATCATGGAGCATATTTTGCACGACAAGTGGGATAATTTTTGCAATAATATTCAACATTTCAAATACACTGCCCTCTTCAATAGTCTCTACCCTTACATTATTAACGGTATCCTCTAATTCGTTAATTAGATAAAAACCTAGTGCGCAGTACGCATTAATTACAAAATCGAAAATTTCATTTACTGTATTAATATTCTCAAGTTCATCAGAATTTTTTAAGACACGTGCTAGTATATTTATATGTTTCTCTAAACTTTCAAAACTATTCTTTTCATGCACAAATACCTCTTTCAGGTGAACTTCAGATTCAGTATTTAAAGGTGCAATAACATCCTTTATTTTATCTTGCTCTTGAAATTGTATTGGATTAGCCTTTAATCTGCTAACAGCACTTGCAAATTTGTAACTGTAATCAATATTACTAATTAGAGCTTTATCTAATGAGTCTTCAATGCCATATTGCTCAATTATAGGTTTAAATAAATACTTTGTTTTATTGTAGATCACTGCTACAAAATCCTTGTCATTTCTTTGAAATCCGCTGTATAATTCTAGCTCATTCTTAAATGACAAATACCTTGCCTCGTCGCTTAATATCTGTGATCGAAACGTTGGATTCTCACTGATGTAAAATGCAAGAAAGTATTCAAAAATACCCATTAAGCGAAATGTATACCTAACCCCCTTTTGCGTTATTAACCCGGAAGCCAGCAAATTATCAAAAATATCTTTCGAATTACTTGGAATTCTTGGTCTACTCTTAATGTATTTACCTAAGAACTCAATTAGATCGTCAAAACTTGCAGAGTAGATTGATTTACTATGTTCTGTATACAGGTAGTAGGCAAGTTCACTGCAGAGCTGCTTGTATTGACTAAAGTTTAATTTGCTTTTAGTATACAGAGACTTCTTCTTTTGTAGGAGTTCGTCAACCATAATGTCAAGCACATTAAAGAGATTCTTTTGATAGTCGTCGTTGGATTTCTTGTAAACAAATAGCAGTAGAGAAATCGTCCAATAGTTAACAGGTAATTGAAGCTGCGTGCACAAGTGTGTTAATTTATCTAAGACATTCTCGATATCGCCACCCTTAACGCTTTTGTTTTTTTCCGTATAGAGTCGTATTTCTTTTCTAGTGATATTCTTTAAATAAATCTTTAGATGATCAAGCTGATTTACATTTTCTAAGAATTGCAATGCAATAGTTTCGTCAGAGGTAATTATGAACCTCAAAGACTTATACTGCTCTAGACAAGCTACTATTCTAGCATGAAAGCCTGAACTAGGATTCAAGTTATCAATCAACAGCACAACGTTTTTACCATTAAAGATGTTTGTGGCGTCGCTACTATTTATCTCATAGTATTTCCTGAACATAGTTAATATTTCATCATCTGTGTCTTCTTCTTCTTTGTAATCGAGATAAAATGGAATAACGTTGTCAATTGAATAGTTATTCAAATAGTGCAATAGAAGTTTTTTAAGAAGAGTAGTCTTGCCAGACTTATCTTTTCCATAGATGATGTAGCTATCTTTAGATTCAAATAAATCATTTAGTGTCACTTTATCTTCCAAAGAAATCTCTAAGTGGCCTGACTCTGATGACTTACTTAAATTAGGTGCTGTAAAGTTTTCTAAGAAATTATATGCCAATTCTTCATTGTAATCTACCAAAAGCTTGTTAGCCAATTCAAGCTCTTTCTGGAACTTTGAGATTACTTTCTTTCGCAATCTATTTTCCTTATCCTTTTCTTCGCCTACAGGCAAATGAATATGAATTGGTTCCAAATGGCAAAAAGTATTCTCTATCTTGATATAATGATATCGTTCAAGTTTAACTTCGCTAGGTGCAGCTAAATCGTAATTTACTATTGCGTACCCGATTTCTGCATCGTATTCAAAAGCTAAAGAGGCTTGCGCACTGTTACAGAAAATACCATTGCCAGCTTTATAATTAGAACTTATTCTTTCTTTATGCTCGTGACCGCAAAAATTAAGCAGAAAGTTACCATGCACAAAATCTTCGATTTGTCTGTAATTATCTTCTTTGAGGAAACTTAGTGGGTGGTGTGATATAAAAACCTGTAAGTCAGTATTCGCTATTTTCGTATACTCAGCTTCAAGTATTGACAATGGAAAAATCAAGTTTTTGTTATCATCGGAAAACTGGCTGGAAAACCAAGCTGTATTAATTGCTATTATGCCAATTGATTTGCCATCCACATTACAATGATGAGAATAAATTAGACCATTTTCTACATTTTGAAAATGTCCAAATTTTTCTTTTAGGTATCGTAGATAGTTTTTTGAAGGTGTTATGGATTGTGAATAATCCTTGCCACCTTTGCGAATAAAATTTTCTATTTCCTCATTCGTACGAAGCTTTGTTTTAGAATATTCAGCCAGCGAAGAAAGACACTCGCCTCTTGCAATATCGTGATTGCCTTGGCAAATTACTATATTATTATAATCAATAGCAAGAGCTGTTTGAATTGCGTCAATTAACAAAGAATGTGCTTCCGCAAAATCTTGTGCTCGCTCTCCGCTGAAGACTAGGTCGCCGCTAAATATTACTAGATCAATTTTGCCGGATTTCTTAAGAGCCGCTATTAATAGCGTTACTATGTTTCTTTGTTGAAATTCATTCTTATTACTGCTATAGTGAAAATCTGATAAATGTAGTATTCTCATTAAATAAATGTAGTCAAATATTTCGAAAAACTAGCACTGTATATATTTTGTTGTTCACAATTATCGAAAAATAAGTTTACATAACATAAGTAGTTTCATGCAGAGTGCCTCTTTACTCCCTTCAATGTGTATTTTGTCACCTAATCCCTGTAAACTTCATTTTAGTATCATTGCTTCTTAGACCTATTGTGGCCCTTCTTCTTCCCTTCCGCCGCAAATAAGCCCGCAGTATACTTCTCATACAACTCAAACAAAAACTCCATGCGCTTAGCTTCACTTGTAAATGGCTGGCTACGGTAAGCGGCATCTACAGCTTTATCTAACTCGTTATGTGCTTTTACTAAATCGGGTGGCATGCTTAGTGGGTCGTATAAATCTGCTAAGCTACTGTCTGGATACTTGGCGCGTGTGTCTAACACTTTTTGCGCTTTACCTTCAATAAGTTGTTTTTGTTTTTCGCTAGGGTTTTCTGGCCAAGGATAGTTATTATAGACCAATGATCCAGTATATCTAAAATCAAACTTTAGCCTTCCACAAATAGATTTAACCCAGGCCATATGCATTAAACTGCATAAATTACCAAAGATATATAAACTAGCACTTGGAATTAAGTATGTGGCGTTACTTGCAATGATTTCAGCTGATACATAACCAATTGGTATGTAGGTTCTATTTTGTGAAGAAGTTTCTGGTATTAATAGATAATCAGTAAGAGGCTGTGACATATAGAAAAAATTCTGCGGAGTTTGTGCCGCCTTAACAGTTGGCTTAGCTGTGCTGCTCTCTCTAAATTTCTTAACTCTTAAAATTCTTTCTAATACCTTTGGCAACGACTTTAATTCATTTGGCTTAGCGTCCTTTAACCATAAACACCATCTTTCTCTATTATTTATAAACTCAAAAGAGCCCATAAACTTTTTGAAGAATTTGCTAGCTGAAGGTTCAGCTTGCAAAAAAATATTCTTTTCTTCATTTGTGAACAAAAAATTTCCATCGTCTGTTGGTTTATTTCCATATACCATCTTTGGTACGTTACAAATTGGTGTATTCCGCTTGTCAATTATCAAATCTTTCGCATCAACCAAATAAGCATTTATGTTATTTGCAGTAATTTCTAAGGGCTCAGCTTTACTGTGTTGATAGTCAAATATCAATTTCTTGTTTGAATCATAGCTTGCAAATCCTATAATTACACAAAAAACAGCAGCATTATTTTTTGCCTCATTACTCCAACTAAAAGTTCTATGCGCAAAATGGATCTTAACCTTATATATGTTATTCATAGCATTCCAAAGTATAGAAGTTTGTTCGCCTTGTACAATAGAATTAGTTGACACAAAGGCTACTTTAATTTTCGAATCCTGAATATAATTTGCTGCTTTAAGATACCAACCAGTAACATAATCCAAATCTGAATGGTTTTTAATAGAAGATGCAACATATTCAATATCCATTTTTTGTTGCTTAGTCTGCATTTGTTTGCCAATAAACGGCGGATTCCCCATTATATAATCATACTGCAAATCATATTCTATTTTTTCTGCTTTTTCACTTCTTTTGTCAATAATAGTGAGCTTTTTAGCTGAAACATTTATATTATATTCTCCTTCAGCTTCATTTACAATCAAGGTTGCTTCATCTGCGTCAATATATATTTTTTGGTTCAACAAACTTCCCCAATCCATCCGCAAAGCATTTGCATGCGCTATCGTTGCACTTTTCTTCAATGGTAAACGAATATGATAAGTACCAAAAGTTTCACTAGCTACCAGGTTCATTTGGTGGTCTATCAACCACATGGCTACTTGCGCAATTTGTGCAGGAAATTCTTCGTATTCTATACCATAAAATTTATCTACATCTAGCTGCAAGTAGTCGCTAATATTAAGCACCGTATTACCCTTAAGCAACAGTTTTACAATTTCTATTTCTAACAAACGCAACTCGCGGTAGGCAATAATTAAAAAGTTGCCACAACCACAAGCAGGGTCTAAAAAGCGCAATTGGCTAATTTTACTATGGAACTTTCTGAGTTGGTTGTCGTTGCCCTTTACTTTTTCAAACTCTGCCCATAGCTCGTCTAAAAACAAGGGTTTTATAAGTTTAAGTATATTCTTCTCGCTAGTATAGTGCGCCCCTAGATTTCTTCTTTCAGTTGGGTTCATTACACTTTGAAACATAGAGCCAAATATGGCAGGGCTAATTTTGCTCCAGTCGAGATAGCAACAGTTTAGTAAAGCCTGTCGCATTTTTGTGTCAAAACTAGCCGTGCGCAGGTTTTCTTCAAAGAGCTTACCGTTTACATAAGGGAACTCTGCTAGCTGCTCATCTAAATTGCTAAAGCGCTCTTGCGGTGGCGTATTTAATACTTGGAAGAGCTCTTGCAAGCGTGGAGCAAGATCGCTGCCGTCTGCTTGTGTACGTAGCTCTATATAATCCTGGAATTGTTGCTTATTAAAAATAGTAGTGTCTTCGGCAAACAAGCAAAACAATATGCGTACCAAATACACTTCTAAATCGTGGCCTTTGTAGCCAATATCTTCCAGCCTATCGTGCAGCTTACCCATGAGCTCTGCTGCTTTAATATTAGCAGGGTCTTGCTCTTTGTAAGTCTTTTTTTGGTAACCTAGCAAGTAGCCAAAATGCTGTACATTTTTTACGAGGTCTTGTAGTACAAAATGGTGCTCGGTGTTTTCTTCTAAATCTAACAACCTAAAATGCTCAAAGTCGCATACAAGTATATACTTTGGCAACTGGTGCTGCGGCAAACTTTCAGTATATGCTTTGGCTTGCACAATGGCTTTGTCTAAATCTTTGCCCTTGCTTTTCATCTCCACCAATATGGTTGCTTTCCAAAGCAAATCAATATAGCCGTCTTTGTCGTTGAGCTTTTTTACGCGCTCTTCAAAGGTGGCAACTTTGCGGCGTGCAATACCAAATACATTAAAGAAAGCTTCAAGAAATGGTTTTGCTTCTGCTTCTTCGTTTGTAGCATCTGCCCATTCTTTGCTAAATAGTAGGGCTCTATCCTTTATTTCGTTCCAACTTAGGATCATGTATTGCGCAATTTAAGAAATTCTTGCACAATGTATTAGCTGTGCTTGAAGAAGCTTTGCACAAGGCGCGTATTTGCATCCACAATATTGTATAGCGTTAACTAATCTAAGAAAAATATTGCTTGCTCTGCGTATACGCTAGCCCTGTGTTTGCCTTTAACGATTGCAATGCCATTTGCGCATGCATTGTAGTTATCTAGGTGTCAAGTTTCTGCATTTATACAAGCACAATATTCATTTATCGCGCCCTGCGTCTTGCTTGGCAATCAAGCTGACTTGATTAGTCAACATCCTGTCCTAATTAGCAAACATTTTGTCTTGCTTGGCAAACCGTATGTCTTATTTTGTGAACGTTTTGTCTTGTTTAATAAACGGTTTGTCTGCTTTAGCAAACAGCTTGTCTTGATTAGCAAACGGTATGTCTTGATTGGCAAAAACAAGATATTTTTTTTACAAGCTTTTTAGCCATTTGCTAAACAAGACAACACATCATCTAAACAAGACATGCCGTCATTTAAACGACACAAATTATCTCCCAAACAAGACGCGCCATCATCTAAAAAAGACGCAATGTTGCCAAAACGAGACAAAGTTTTGGCTAAACAAAACCGCACTTTAGCCAAATAAGACGCAGTATTGGCTAAACGAGACACGCGCTTCGTTAAATAAACATTTTGCACGCAAAAATAAAGATGCAGCTGCGTATTGTAAGTATACAGCATTGATAGATAAACACTGGGCATTCGTAAATAAATACGTGTATATAAAAAGCCTGTATAAGTGCTTAGCAAGCGAATGCTAGTGTTTGCCAATTAAATATTTTATGACAAATATTTAACGCAAAACATATCAAGCTCGGCAAGTTTATTTCGTTTCAATAAGCATAGCTTATTAGCCAACAAATACAAATAAAAAAAGTAGTATCAAAGATGGAACGGAAGGGTAAGAATGGCGTGTTTACAAAAGCAATTACAAAAAACACTATAGTGATAGATGTACTACCGCTTTTAGCAGAGCGAGGTATAGAACACGGCAATAAATTTTTAAGAAAAGCTGGACTTAGTGCCAATCAAGCGCACTATTTAATGAAGCGTAAAATTGGTAATGTGAGTGCCATTACACTTACGCGGCTATGCAAGGCCTTTAAGTGTTTGCCAAATGATTTGTTTAGTAGGTATCACATAGATATAAGTGGCAATGAGTTTCTGGAGGACTTGCGCGAGATGGAGTAGCTAGTATTGTTAAGGTGATAAGACGCTAATTGCTTAATCAAAAATAAATATTTGCATTTTTAATTACAGGTAAGTATATTTGTATTGCAAAGGCAAAAAGTAAACGCAGCATGCATTACTCGGCACAAAACGCAAGGCTTTGCACACAAACACAGCTAGAGGGATAAGTTTCATAAAAGAGCACAGAGCCCGCAACGAAAGTTGCGGGTTTTGTGTTTTTGGGATGTACTGTGTATGGAGCATTGTAAAAGGCAGTGCTCCAACAATTTAACTCAATGAGCTTGTTGATGTAGGCAAGCAGCGTTAACATTTACAATCAAAATTATGCTGCAAATTTGTGTTTGAGTATACCAACGTAAACCAATTTAACTTCTAAACAATTACAAACATCTCTACATTGTATGATGCATTTAATTACCAACAGACGTACCACTTTAGTAACCATTGTAGTAACACTACTCAGCATTGCATGGCGACAAGCTAGTGCGCAAACAAACCAATGCGGTTTTGACCATTTGCTACAAGCATATATTGATAGTAATGAGGCAGAGTACGATGCCCTTGAGAGCTTTATGCAGGCCAATAAACAGCAAAGCAATGCAGGGGCTAAGTTGGTTACAAGCCCAGGAGGCCAAATTTATGTGCCAGTTGTGTTTCATTTAATTGGCGACGAAGCAAGTGCGCTTAGTGATGGACAAGTACTGGCAGCTTTGGCAAAATTGAATAATGATTTCAACGACCAAGCTGGCAGTACTGTTAGCGTGAGAGATAATGCTCACTTTACGTTTTGCCTAGCTCAAAACCACCCAGCGCCAAGTAATTTAGGGGTGCTTTCACTAGCTAATAATGGCATTATCAGGTACAGTGGTACACAAACTGTATTAGTAAATGGCTCGCAAATACATCTAGATACCATTGCAAATTATGGAACCGTTGATGAGCCAAGTGGCCCGTATCTGACAACGCCACCAACATATTTTGGCTATAATAGCTTGAGGCCTCTTGCAAATTTAGGGAGAGATAGCGTGCTGGATGTTTTTGTTGTTACACGCATTGGTAAGACTCATACCCAGCCTGGCAGTCTACTTTATGGACAATACTTAGCGGAAGTCGGTGGCTATGCAACATTTCCACCATATGAACAATTTGCAATAGTAACTACCGCAATCTCTGACACACAATCCGACATTCTAGCGCATGAGGCTGGGCATTATTTTGCACTATACCACACCTTTCAAGACGGGTGTGCTAGTGCCACTTTGGCTACCTGTGATAACAGCGGCGACCGCTGTTGCGATACGCCACCAGTTGCTAGTAACAACGATGTAGGTAATTTGGGTTATGATTGCGCAAATAATATGCCACTACCAAATAGTTGTAGCGAAACTTATAATGGCGGCTTGCCTGATCAAATTGAAAATTACATGGACTACAGCGCAAATAACTGCAAAAACACCTTTACCGTAGAACAGTGCAATCGCATGACCAATGCAGCCCAGTTCTATAGGCCAAAGCTTGTGTCCATATCTAATCTTATAGCTAGTGGCTTGCTTGCACCTAGTGGTTGTGCTAATGGCCTTGTAAGTAGTTACTTCACAGTACAAACTTCCGCTAGCGGTACAGCAGCTACATCCTATGGCTGCGTTACTGACAGCCTAACGCTAATCCCAACTTACATTGATTCGGCATTTACCTACACGTGGCAAATTGCACCTGCATATGCAGGTAATATTAGCAACACAATTATGGCAAGTGGTGTACAGTTGCCAGCTGCAGGCATATATACCATTACACTTACCGTTACAAAAATTGTAGGTACAGATACCACCACCCGTACAAGTGAGCTAGAGTTTATAGCAGTTGATTGCAGCACGCTTAGCGATGTTAATGAAAGATGGTTTTTTGGGCAAAACAACACAGTTGGCTTTAAGACTGGCATTGCCAGTGTAGAAAATAACAATGCCATGTCTACGGATTTTGCCGCAGCACAATGGTGCTATGACACTGCTAACGCAAAGTATTTGTATACAGAAGGTAGGCATCTATGGCGCAGACAGGGTGGTATAGATACTATGGTGGCTGCAAGTGTATTTAATGCTAATCCCAACGATCTATTATATCGCAGAGGTAGCAATGCAGTAGCAATGTGCCCAGTCCCTGGTAAGGCTGACACCTTTGTGGTTATTACTTGTAGTGGTTGGGGACCTATTCAAAATGGCGTGTCCTTTTATTTTGTGAGTACGGCAGGTACTGTACCTCTTGTTATTAGTGGACCGCATCATCCTGCCATTAATTATCGAACTGCCGCTCCCATTGCCATCGTTCCACATGAAGATAATTTCCACTATTGGGCACTTGTATTGCCTGTAGACACTTTGCCTGGCCAAAGTAGTAATGTGCAAACCTTAACGCCGCTAGGCAATATGGCTGCTTATTTAATTACGCCAGCAGGCCTTGCAGATACGCCAGTATTAACCACTATAGGTACAACCGACGTGGTAAATGGCGGACCCTTAGCGTTTCCCACGATTGTAGTAGCACCCAACAAGCGCTACTTAGCAGTGCATGGTAATGCTTTGCGTTTTGCCAATTTTGATAGCAAAACGGGCAAGTGCGCACCAGCATTTGCAGGGCAATTTTCTGCACATCGAAACGGCTGCTTTAGCCCTAACAGCAATTACTACTACACCGGTATGACTAATAGCAGTCATATCTGGCAACTAGATATGCAAACACAAAGCGTTTGTGCAAATACAGTACCAGCTACTGCTGCAGATATGCTTATTAATACAGGATTTAGTTACTTTCAGATAGGGCCAGACAATAGGATTTACCTTACACATGGCAACTCAATAGCTGGTAACAAGCAATTTTTGTCAGCTATATGCAGACCAGATTCTCAAGCGCTTACTGGTCAAAATAATATACAATTTGCATTTCGCGCAGTGTCTTTGAACAGCAAGCATCAAAGCTCCCTCCCCAACATCATCACGGGCCACTACGGCGCCACCGCCAACGATTTTCGATTTAATAACTGTGCATGTGGCCTCGTAACATTTACCCCTATTAAGGCAGGTATAAATTTTACTTGGGACTTTGGCGATGGCACCACACCAATAACAGGTGCATTTGGCACAATACCACCTTGTGTGCACCATGGCAGAACATACGGCAACTACGAGTACCCTTACCATATTTATCAAGCCACGGGCACTTATACCGTTACACTTACGGTTGATGGTAATGCGCCAGTAAGCCATGTGGTAAACATTACGCAAGCACCACCAGCGCCACCTACTATTACCCTAAGTGCCGATAGCATATGCGCTGGTGGCGATACGGTGCAACTAGGCACAAGTCAAAGCTACAGCAGCTATGCATGGAGCATTAGTGGCGGTACCCCAAGCACCGCTAGCACCGCCACGCTAAATGCAGTATTGCAAATACCTAATTGCGTAAGTGTACGCATTACAAGTGGCGGCTGTGTAAATGCAAGCGATACACAGGTACACCCATTACCACTACTTACAGGCATAAGTGTATACCCTAGCACGTACTGCCCTGGCGATAGTGTATTGCTTGTGGCCAATGCTAGCACATGCACCAATGTACCTATTACTTATACCTGGAAAGATAGCAATGTTGTAATAGGTACCACTGATAGCATGTATGTAATAGCAGATACTACACTAAGCTCTTATATGGTGGTGGCTAGTAACGGCGTACAAGCCGATAGTGCAGCTATTACTTTAAGCCCCGCCGCTGTGCCAAATACCCCTAGCATAGCTAGCAGCGCACCATGTGGCTATGTAGTGGGTACTATACTAACTGCTAGCGCAGGCTATAGCAGCTATAGTTGGGCGCCACAAGTGGCAACTACCAATACAATTGCCATTGGTACCAATACCACTTATACTGTTACCGTTACCAATAGCAGCGGCTGCACCGCCTCTGCTACGCACACGCCACCTGCTACTAGCTTGGTACCTACTTATACAACACTTATTGGCTGTGTAGACATTGCCAATCCTATAGCTAGTGTGGTAATGACGCCGGGCTACGGCACCTATACCTGTGTGCCACAGCAAGCAGGCATAAGTGGCGATACCATTAAATTTAATAGCCCTAATACTGTATATACTATTACTGCAAGCAATGGCGCAGGCTGCATTAGTAATACCACGGTATTTATTGCGAATTGCGAAGACTGCCCACATGCGCCAAGCAGTGCACGTTGGTTGCCACCAAATACCAATGCCAGTGCAGAATTTGCGTATACAAACCAATGGCAAGCCACCCAAGCCTTGGTAATGCTAGGCAACTTTAATGTCAATAAAAACTTTACTATTACTAATGCCATACCTGGTGCATTTACGCCAACGTATCTTGTAGCTAATGCTGCAATAGACCTTAGTGCTATTGGTGGCATACGCACCTTTACCCTCGATAAAGCCCACCTACAAGCCTGCCACAGCAATATGTATTATGGTGTGCGGGCCGATGCTAGCAACGAAACGCTAATCGTAAAAAACAGCAAGCTGCAAGATGCCCTGCATGGCTGCGAGCTTGCTAATAAAGCCACCTTTAGCGCCATGGGCAATACCTTTTTTAATAATGGCTACGAGAGTATATACCTACGCAACCACGCCAACACAAGCGCTAGCGCTGGTAGCTATACCATTACCAACAATACCTTTACGCAAACAATACCTACTTTGGCAATGGGCAACTACCCCAATACCATAAGCCTTACGGGTATACGCATTAACGGCCTTACCAATACGAGTGTGGTAGGCAGCCTAGTGCCTATGCTTACGTTAGGTGGTAGTGCGGCATTGGCCAACAACTTTACTAATATTACCAATGGCATAGTTACAGAAGCTAGCCACCCTGTTAATATAAGCTACAACAACTTTGATGCTGTAATTACTGGCGTGCATGCCACCCCTGGCATAGCTGCACAAGCTTATGCCTTGGAGGTAAATAATAATAATTTTAGCAATATAATGGTAGTTACATCTAATATGCCTAACCCAGTAAGCACAGAATATCAAAAGCCAGAAGGCGCATGTGTATTTGTGGCAAGGCCTCCTAATAATGTAATTAATTTTAGTACTTACACATACTTGAAATGTAGCACAAATACCTACAACAACAGCTACCGCGGCAATGTGCTTAATGTATGCAGCGGCGAAGAGATAAACAATACTTGTAATACAGTATGGTATGCACTTATGCACAGTTATCCTGGAGAACTGCGTATACAAGGCAATACTATTAACGACTGTAGTATAGGTATACAATTACTAGACCTACTCTACAAACCAGTACGTGTGGAGCAAAATACCATTACACTATCACCAAACCCATACTGGGTAAACGTACTTATGGGTACGTGGGGGCCTAACTCCGGTAGTATTAGCTATACACCATGGCCTACCATGTTTTGGCCTATGGGTATAGATGCGCAGCAGAGCACCTCATTAATTAACGGGCAAGCTACCATTGGCAGCAGTATTACCACCCTGCCAGACCCTAACAGTGCGCAAAACTTTGCCAACCATATTACCATACCCGGCCTTGGTGGTACGGGCATAAGGCTTACTAACTGTGGCAGTGGCACCAGGGTGCTTAATAATTTGGTGCGCTATACCAATGCCAATAATCTAGCATGTAGTACTATCTTAATACATAGTAATCCACCTATAGACGATTGCGGGCGCACCTATGCGTTATATGCTAGCAACTGCTACCAAACAACTATACAAGGCAATAAACTTATAAGCACCAATACCTACGGTGGTGCTGGCACAGCAACAGCCTTTGCCCGCCGCTTTACGGTGGGTATGCACCTACAGGATAGTAAAGAATTAACTATACAATGCAACACTATAGCGCGCATGCAATACGGCATGTATGTAGTAGGCGACTGCAAAACGCTGCAACAATCCGTTGCTGGCAATAGCATGCAAGACCACCGCACTGGCTGGTTGTTTCGCAGCTTTACGGGCAATGCAGGTGGCTTTGGCCTAGCTATAGGCAGTAGCCTGCCAGGCGCAGAGGATAATGCAAACATCTGGAGCGGCAACTACCACGATATGTATAATACTGGGCATCCCACAAAAGTTTTGACGCTTACTAATGATGTAAACCAGCGCAAGATTTATATAAAGGACGATAACTCAAACAGTATCCGCTTGCAAATTCCTCAATGTAAAAGTAATGTTGGAGGTGCCTCGGGCATGTATAGGGCACAATTACTCTCAAACTATGGCCATTTGACTAATAATTGTACAGCTCCTTTGCCTCCTGCACCACCTGCAGAAGGCGACCGAGCGCTTACCCTTGATGAAGCAGAAGATATAACAGAAGACCAAGGGCTTGATTACATGCTTTTTGACCCCACAAGCGATTATAGAGACAAACGCTATCTTTATGGCCTACTAGTTACAGACGAAAATTGGCGCGAAAGCGAGCAAGCGTTGGAGGACTTTTACATCGCGCAACAAAATACAAATTTACGAACGCTGCACTTACTTGAAAATTATATGGCATTATTGCGCGATAGCGTAGTGTTAGCAGATAGCCTTGTACATGATTCTATTGCTAATGCTGCTAATATGCTAGAACAGACTTTTGCAAGCAATGCGCATTATGAGCAGTGCGATAAATGGATAAGTAGTATTGATAGGCGTTTGCATAATGGTAGCGCAGCACTTTCAGCTGCTGAGCAGATACAACTTGGTGTTTTGGCAAGCAGCTGCCCTGCCGCTATGGGTGCTTGCGTTTATCGAGCTAGAGCAATATTAAGTCAGTTTAACCCTAGTCAACAATATAACGACCTTGCTAGCTGTAGCGAATACCTTGCTCAAAACAAAAATGTACAAAACTTAATACGGGCAGATGACATAGATTTACAAAGTGATGATACTGAGCGCAGCCTTGCATTAAATACAACTTGTAATTTAGCGCCTAACCCTATTAAAGCAGGAGATATGGTTACAATTACATGCGAGCAGCTTTTACCGGGTACACAAGCACAACTACAGCTCATTAATGTGCATGGTGCGGTATTACTGCATGTGCCAACCGATGTAGCAACCGGTACATTGCAAGTGCCAAGTTCAATAGCACCTGGCTTATATTTTGTAAAATTAAAAACTGATGGTGGTAGTGTTTATACGTGGAAACTGCAAATTTTGGACTAGTATATTGCTACTAGCTTTATGCTTACCTTGCCTAGCGCAAGATAGTGCCAAGCAACGCAGTACTTGGGGCATAGGAGCTTATAGACAAGTGGTTACTTTTGGCGCTGATACAGCTAGTGCTGCCTTACTTGGCGATACAACACTAGCGATTAATAATTTGTATAGTGGCATTAGCTCTGCTAGTGATAAGCGCGGCCAATTTCAGTTTATAACGGATGGTTATATGGCATTTGACCGCCATGGTGATACCCTACTTAACGGTAGCGCAATCGGCAATGCCTGCTATAGTTGGGCTTACGATAATAAAAGTTTTGGAGCACAAACAACGATAGTTTTGCCTAAAAATATTCACGAGTACTATATAATTGTGAGTGCAATGAGCGATACTGCTTGCAAGCGCGTGTTGGTGCAAACAACCAACGACACTTTTCACTACGACGAAGTGCGCTTCACTACTGTTGACATGGCAGCAAACGACGGCAAGGGAAAAATAAGTGCTAGAAATAAGTTGGTATTTTATAAACGGATGTATCCTTGGACAAGTATTAGCAGCACAAGTGCTGTGCGGCATGCTAACGGCAGGGATTGGTGGTTTATTAAGCCAAGTGGGCAAGATAGAAAATACAAGTATAAATTTCTAGTTACGCCCGATAGCGTTAGCTACTATAGCGAGCAGTACTTTGACCACAATATTCTAGTAAACCCAATAGCATTTGAAAGTGCTGGTCAAAGCACATTTAGCCAAGACGGCACCTTGTATGCCGAGTGCAGTTTTGGCACTAAAATTACCATTTACAATTTTGATAGATGTAGTGGCGAGTTTAGCCTTAAGCGCATTATAGAGCCTAGCCAATACCGTAGCCACAAGCACTACAAAGTGCCCGACTGGGTAGGGGTATGTTTTAGCCCCAACAATAGATTTTTGTACCTAGCCGATAGCTACCATATTTATCAGTTTGATTTAGAAGAGCCAAACGACCAATTGGCTTTTTTAGATATAAGTCCCGAAGATACTAGCGCAAATTTTCCACAATATAGCAACCTTGCACTTACACCTGGAGGCCAAATTTGGATTGGACATTGGAGTGGTTCTAGCAAAGTAATACATGCTATTATGCAACCAAATAACTACGGCTTGGCCTGCAACTTTAAATGGCAATATGCAAAGCTGTTAAGTAATACCAACGAGCCTCCTAACCTACCCAACTATAGCCTTGGCCGCTTGGTAGGCAGCCCCTGCGATAGCTTGTATAAAGAGCCACAGCATATACCTCCACCCCAAGCTTGGGCACTGTACCCCAACCCCACACAAGGCGACTTGTATATAGATGTGCCCGATACCACGCTTGGCGTAGTACATATACAGGTGCACAATACCCTTGGGCAACAAGTGTATTACGACGTACACAAACCTAATGCATACAGGCAGCTACAGCTTAATGTAAGCTACCTAGCAGCTGGTGTGTACTACCTGCGTGTGCAGCATAATAAGCAAGAGTTTGTTAGTAAATTTGTAAAGGCTAATTGATGGTATGTTTAAACAATTACTAGACCTACTCTACAAACCAGTACGTCTGGAGCAAAATACCATTACGCTATCGCCAAACTCATACTGGGTAAACGTACTTATGGGTACTTGGGGGCCTAACTCTGGTAGTATTAGCTATACACCATGGCCTACTATGTTTTGGCCTATGGGTATAGATGCGCAACAGAGCACCTCATTAATCAACGGGCAAGCTACCATTGGCAGCAGCATTACCACCCTGCCAGACCCTAATAGTGCGCAAAACTTTGCCAACCATATTACCATACCCGGCCTTGGTGGTACGGGCATAAGGCTTACTAATTGTGGTAGTGGTACAACAGTACTTAATAACCTAGTGCGCTATACTAATGCCAATAATCTAGCATGTAGTACTATCTTAATACATAGTAATCCAACTATAGACGATTGTGGGCGCACCTATGCCTTATACGCTAGCAACTGCTATCAAACAACTATACAAGGCAATAAACTTATAAGCACCAATACTTACGGTGGTGCTGGCACGGCTACAGCCTTTGCGCGCCGCTTTACGGTAGGTATGCACCTGCAGGATAGTAAAGAATTAACTATACAATGCAACACAATAGCACGCATGCAATACGGCATGTATGTAGTAGGCGACTGCAAAACGCTGCAACAATCCGTTGCTGGCAATAGCATGCAAGACCACCGCACTGGCTGGCTGTTTCGCAGCTTTACGGGCAATGCAGGTGGCTTTGGCCTAGCTATAGGCAGTAGCCTGCCAGGCGCTGAGGATAATGCAAACATCTGGAGCGGCAACTACCACGATATGTATAGTACTGGGCATCCCACAAAAGTATTGACGCTGACCAATGATGTTGCATTTAGAAAAATATACATAAAAGACGATGCCAATAATGCAATACGCCTGCAACAGCCGCAGTGTAAGAGCAATATAAGTGGTGCGGCCGGCAAGTACAATGCGCAATTACTTAATAACTACGGCTATTTAAGTAATAATTGCATTGCACCTTTACCACCAGAACCGCCAACAGAAGGCGAGCGTGCTATTAGTACGGATGAGGCTGAAGAAATTGCTAGCAAAGAGGGCTTAGACTATCCTTTGTTTGACCCTGTGGGCGACTTTTCAGACAAGCGCTACCTCTACGGCCTACTAGTAAACGACGAGGCTTGGCGCGAGAGCGATGTAGAGCTAGAGGACTTTTATACCGCCCAACAAAACTCTAACCTACGTAAATTGCATTTGCTTGAAGCATATACCGCATTGCTACGCGATAGTGTAGTACTTAGTGATAGCGCGGTGTACGATTCTATTGCTGCCGCCGCTTATGCATTGGAAGCAAGCTTTAGCAGCAGTGCCATTTATGAGCAGTGCGATAGATGGGTAAGTAGTTTAGATAGGCGCCAACTGCAGTACAACGAGCAGCTAACAGCGGCGGAGCTTATGCAGCTAGAAGTATTAGCAAGTAGTTGCCCTGCCGCTATGGGTGCCTGTGTGTACAAAGCGCGTGCTATAGTGGCGCAGTACAAGCCCGGCTTGCAATACAACGACCTTGCAGTGTGCAGCGACTATTTGGCGCAAAGCAAAAATCAAATTAATTTAATAAAGCAAGATGATGCTGTGCTAGAAAATACAGATAGCACAATTGTAGTGGGTACGCCTAGTAATTGTTGGCTTAGCCCAAATCCTGCACATAGTGGACAGTACCTAGATATTACTTGTACTGAGTCTTATAATAATGCAATAGTAGAAATACGACATGTAAGTGGCAGACTTGTGCACAGAGCTGCTTTACAAGATGGTATGCAACGCACAAAATTACCAAATGGCATGGTTAGTGGCGTATATTTCGTTAAATTTGTTACGAATGCAGGGCAAGTGTGGACATGGAAACTATTGGTTGAAGAGTAGCCTCTTAGGTTTGAGCTTGCTTTACAATTGTAGCTTGGCGGCACAAGATACTAGTAGTCAAGGCAGTCAATGGGTTGTGGGTGGCTATAAGCAACAAGTTAGTTTTGTAGCTGACACTATTAGTGCCAGCCTTATTGGGCAGCCTGCCACCTGGTCTTTGCTATACAAGGGTATTGCATCTATATGCGATAAGCGAGGCAATTTGCAATTTGTAACAGACGGTTATATGGTGTTTGACGCTAAAGGCGATACTATTTCAAATGGTGGCGCTGCCATTGGCAATAGCTGCTATGCTAGCTTCTACGACAATAAAAGTTTTGGAGCGCAAACTACTATAGTGTTGCCAAAAGGTAATATGCAGTACTACATTATTGCTAGCGCAATGAGCGATACGGCCTGCAATAGGTATTTTGTGCAATCTACACCCGACACCTTTCACTTTGATGAAATTCGATATACAATTGTAGATATGAATGCTAACAATAGCAAAGGTGCTATAGCTGCTAAAAACAAGCTATTTCATAAACGTGGCAAATACCCTTGGTTAACAAGCAGCTGCAATAGTGCAGTGCGCCATGGCAATGGCCGAGATTGGTGGTACATTAAGCCTAGCAGCCAAAATCGCGAGTACAAATATAAATTTTTGGTAACGGCAGATAGTATAGCTTACGTAGGTGAACAGTATATTGCACATGATATTTTGGTCAATGATATTGCGTTTGAAGGAGCAAGCCAAAGTACCTTTAGCCAAGATGGCACTTTGTATGCCGAGTGCAGTTTTGGCACCAAAATTACCCTTTACAATTTTGATAGATGCACTGGCGAGTTTAGCCTTAAGCGCATTATAGAGCCTAGCCAATACCGCAGCCACAAGCACTACACAGTGCCCGACTGGGTGGGGGTATGTTTTAGCCCCAACAATAGATTTTTGTACCTGGCCGATAGCTACCATATTTATCAGTTTGATTTAGACGAGCCAAACGACCAACTTGCTTTTTTAGATATAAGCCCCGAGGATACTAGCGCAAATTTTCCTGAGTATAGCAATTTGACTTTAACTCCATCAGGCCATATCTGGGTTGGCAATTGGAGTGGCATTTCACCTTTTGTAAATGCAATTCTTGCTCCAAATGACCACGGCATTAACTGCAATTTCAAGCTCCGATATGCAAAGTTGTTAAGCAATACCAGCGAGCCTCCCAACCTGCCCAACTATAGCCTTGGCCGCTTGGTAGGCAGCCCCTGCGATAGCTTGTATAAAGCGCTACAGCATATACCACCGCCCCAAGCGTGGGCACTGTACCCCAACCCCACACAAGGCGACTTGTATATAGATGTGCCAGATACCACAATTGGCATAGTACATATACAAGTGCACAATACCCTTGGGCAACAAGTGTATTACGGCGTACACAAACCTAATGCATACAGGCAGCTACAGCTTAATGTAAGCCTCTTAGCAGCTGGTGTATACTACCTGCGTGTGCAGCATAATAAGCAAGAGTTTGTTAGTAAATTTGTAAAGGCTAATTGATGGGAGAAAATACAAATTTTATCATTCTGTATTCAGCAATCATGTTTAATATTTCTCGCAGTCCAAACTAAGCAACTCATTGCTTCACGTACAACAACATTGCATCAAGCTACAAGGAGTAGCTCAATAAATGCCACTCATATGCAGTAGTAAGCCACTTTGAAAAAGAAGTGTTGGCATATTTGTATGGTTGTTTGCAAGTACCTACATTTGATGATGACCATGAAAAAACAAACTAGATTGCTAAAAACACCTTTAGCAGCGCTTAGCTTTATTTGCTTCTTTGTGTGCCTACTTATAAGTGGCTGCAATAAAAAAACACCACTCAAATTACTTCTTAATGGAGGCGGCACATTTGAAATTATTGGCGCTAGCCCAGGCAAGGCACAGAAGATTGTGTTTGCAAGCAACAAAACATATTCAAGCGATTACTTTTTTACTGGCCTTAAAGAAACTGGTCAGTGGTGGCTTGAAGAAGGCAGTCCTGAAGGCGACTTGGCTATTATGCAAAGCGATGCGATGCTTGCGGCAGGTGCACCTTACGCAGTGTTTGCTTTAGTTGAAACCAAAAATGGTTCTAAGGCGCTTAGATGGGATTACTTAGGCGAACGTACTGTTGCTAATAAAGACAAACAGTTTTCTTATACACCATCTCCAAATGGTACCGATTTTGACTTGTTTCCAGAAAACCATGCTATTGCTGCGAGCAAAGAGTATCTAACTGGCGGCAATTCAAAAACTTGGTCATGCGCTTTAACTGGTAATACAAGCGGACTAAACCCTGTGCAATCTAAAATTACTTTCAAGGCTGATGGTAGCATAGTAGCCAATGATATGGCTGGAACTGGTGAATTTGATGGCACTTTTGCTATGTCTAAAGGAAATTGGTATATGCTATACAAAGCAAAGGGTACAAGTAATATCGATGTGATTTATAAGGCCACAATTGATGAAAACGGCAAGTCTACATTGTACACACAGGCAGGCTATTTTACAGCTGGTATTGTGCACTACGATTTTAACGCGCCTATGGCTTCAACAGGAGCGCCATTTACCTTGGTATTACAGCCATAAATACAGTAATTTCATTCTTACTAGTATTATAGTATATATCAGTGGCTATGTTGGCAACAATCGTACAGAAAGAGAAGTTCGTTTGAGCATTTTGCTCGGTAGCAAACATTTCGTTGAGTGTGAAGTGGTGCTTGAGTATGAATAAAATAATCTGACAAGCCTGTTGTGCTCCACCATTATCTAACTGGCTATAGATAATTTATCATTATTACCTTAATGTGCATTATTGCTTGTATTAGCTGTGTCACTAACTACTGTGCCTTTGTTGTATAGATAGTATATACTAACATCATTTTACCTGTGGAGGTTTTCTCTTTTCTAGTAGAAAGGCCAATTCTGAGGTCATTTTTTACATAAAAATACAAACCCTCTGCCCCAGTAACTTCCTTTTTCCAAAGCGTAAAGTTGTTTGCCTTTATATAAGCACGAGCTTGTAAGTATGACTTGCTACTTATACCTGACCAACTCATCGTTGTTTTTCCATCACATTCAAATAAACCAATCATCTGTACGTATAGCTTTTTTTCTGGGATTGCCTCAAAAAAATAATATGTCACTTCACATCCATCCTCAGCGGTATCAACGTAGCCAAATTCAAAGCCTTTTTTTTTGACGATATTGTCTGCACGCTCGTAGTTGCTATCTACAAGACCGATAAGTTCTTGCATGGTAAAATGTGGCATTGGCTTTTGCGCACTCGTCGATAAATAGCCTACACATAAAATCACTAAAAAGAATATCTGCTTTAACACAGCGTAAAGCTAATAAATTTGCGCTACTGATGAAAACAATGTGGTGTTGCACAACATCAGGCTATTCACTACTATTTACCGCACTTCACAAATTTTGTCACGCTATTATTAGTTCTAACAAAATAAATGCCTGTCGGAAAAAGCTGTGTATCTACAGAATTTTTTTCCAGTGCTTGAATTGTACCTTTTGTCACAATCGCGCCATGTGAATCATATATAATAAATGTCTTGGCAATAAGTGAGGTATTGTAAAAATTAATTGCATTTTCTACAATGCTCACAATAACTAAATCTGAAGGCTCAAGTTGACTAACAGCTGCTGGCGAAAAGCTAAGGCAATTGCTTGTGTCAATACAAGCGCCTTGCGATACAATTGCAGCATAAGTGCCGCCAGAGCTTGGGCTAAAGGTTTGGCTACTCATACCTGGCACAATACTATTAGTTTCGCAATTCAACCATTGATAGGATGCGGTTGATGGACTTGCTGTAAATGTATTATTTGTAAGGCTAATTGTTGCCGTCACAGGATTAATTTGCACGTTCAACTTTACCACGCTATCACAGCCATCAGAACCTGTTAATTGCACATAATAAGTTCCGCTTTGCGCGTAGTCAATATTATTAAACGTTACAAAGTCACAAGCACTAAGATTTGTTGCACTCGTATCTATCGCGCAGTTTGGCGCATATTTGCATACAAAAGCATCTGTACCACTCGATACTAAATTTACAACGCTAGTGCCAGGATCAAAATCGCAAGTGCCATCGTAAGAACCTCCAATAATCATTCGATTGTTGTGAGTAAAATTTATTGCCCAAAGTTTATCGTCGTCGCTGCCGCCGTAAGTTGTGTTCGATACAAAATTGCCGGCACTATTAAGTTTCAACATATAGATATCAAAAAAGCCATTTGTACTAGCATTAGCAACGCCAGCGCCTGGATCAAAATCCATCGTATATTCAAATTGCCCACAAGTCAGCACATTGCCTGCATGATCGGCAGCTATTCTAAAGCCTGCAAAAGTGTTATTGGCGAGCCCAAGTGTTTTTACCCAATTGAAAATTCCTGTGCTATCTAATTTTAGTATATAGGCATCTGTTACTCCTACAGCTGTTTTATTTTGCACGCCAGTACCGGCGTCAAAATCAATTGTGTTTTGAAAATAACCTGTAGCAAATACGTTGCCCGAATTATCTCGTGCAATGTCTTCTATTAAATCTAAGCTTGCGGAACCATTGGTATATACCCATTTATACACGCCAGTGTTGTCCAAACACAAAATATAAAAATCTAGCGAGCCGCTAGATGTTCTGTTTTGTACACCTGAGCCTGGATCAAAATCTACCGTCAAATTATAGCTACCACATACATAAACCTTATCGTTATATACAGTAATGGCGCGCGATTGTTCCATGCCTGTGCTGCCTATCAGATGTCCCCAGTCTAATTGCCCGCTAGGCAGAATTTTTGCAACAAAGCCATCAAAAGAACTTGCTACCAAAGTTTGCACTGTTGAGCTTGGATCAATATCTACCGTATGCGATAATTGGCCAGCTAAATAAATATTATCCTGTGCATCTAGTGCAATATCCATAGGCACATCATTGCTTGAGCCTCCCATTTGGCCTACCCAGCCGAATGCACCTGCAGTATCAAGTTGCAGTATAAAAATATCAAAGTCGCCCGCAGAAGTCAAAGTACCTGCGCTAGAACTTAAATCAAAATCGCAGGTAGTGAGAAAAAGGCCAGTTACATAAACCTTGCCTGTGCTGCTTACTGCCACACCTACCCCTTCGTCGGAGCATGTTGTACAATTACTACCATAAGACTTAGCCCACTTAAGCGCGCCACTAGAATCATATTTCACTACAAAAATATCTCGACTACCAATTGTAGTCAAATTATAGGTTGCAGCACCGGGATCAAAATCTACAGTACCATTGTACCAACCTGTTGCATAAGTATTGCCCCACAAGTCGCAAGCAGTGCCCAAGGTTACACTAGTGCTGCTGCCTTTAATATCGTTGGCAAATAATAAAGTTTGTGCGCTGCAATGTGGTGAAATTAGCAGGCATGCCAAAATAGTTTGTATTAATAATCTCATATTGTTCAAAACAATAAACCAAATGTGTGCTTCAAATTTAACGCATTCCTGCACACACGTGTAACTATACGCAGCAACTTACGGACGAAATGATATAATTGCTATGTAAAGTGTACAACACTTGTAGAAAGCAGTGGCATAGTATTTGGTTTGGCACAGTAAATGTGATGTTACTTAATGTAAGTCGGATTAGTATCTAATTGCAAAACAAAAGAGGGCATTAACCTATACTTGAATTCTAGATTGAAGTGAATTTGTGCTTATTGTAAACTGCTTAGAGATGTCTGCGAGCAACAAAAAAAAGCCCGCAGCGCAATGAAGCACTACGGACTTTCCCTAACTGCCAGCTTTGCAGTTTATTGTTTCACAATCTTTACTGTAGCAGAACTTGTGCGGCCTTTTACCTTTATAAAGTAAACGCCATTGTCTAGTGTTGCAATATCTAGAGTTTTACTCGTACTTGTCATTATTACCTTGCCTTGCATGCTTATTACATCGCATTGCACAAAGTCTTTTGCGCTTACGGTAATTTTGCCTGTTGCAGGGTTTGGATAAACTTGTACTTGCTCTGTTAAAGCAAGGATAGTAGATACAATATTACTGTATTGTACATCGCCATTTTTACCAATACTTTTTATCCTGTAGAAGTTTACACCTTCTGTAGCAGTTGTATGTGTCAACTGATACTTAGTTTCGCCAGTTGCTGTTTGGTTTGCTATGGCTGCAAACTGGCTAGCATTAGTACTATGTTCTACAACATAACTTGCAGTATTGTCCTCTTGCGCATTGCTCCAATGTACCACAGGGTAATCAGTACCATTAGTTACTGATATATCTATTGCAGACACGGCAAGCGGTGCTGAAAACGATTGCGCGCTTATATAAAAACCGCTAAAACCATTGATAGGCACATCTATATAATAATTACCAACTACCTCCGTAAGTGCTGCAAAGGGTCCATATACGGTAAAGCTGTCGTATTGTAGTGGCGTTTCGGCTTGGCCATCAAAGGCAGTAACATACAGCGACGAAGTGTTTGCACTCGGATTAATCGCTTGCAATGCTGCTACCTCAGCCGGTGTGAAGAATAATCTTAATACAGCCGTACTGCTTGTATCTGGTGTAATGTGAAAGTTGCGACCAAGAAAAGTATTAGTACCATACACAAATGCAGTATCTACATTTACGCAAGCATCTAAGTGACCTAAGTTGACGCCGTTGTTAACATCATTTACCGTTAGTAGTTTTTGAGAACTTGCAATATCAAAGAGTGTATATGTTTTGTTGTTGCGTATCGCACAGCTTTGGCAAACGCTATTAGCAACCGCTATAAAATCTGGTGTAAAAGCAGGAGAAGTAACCACAGTACTTGCCAAACAACCATTGTCGTTGGCTGTAACAGTGTACGTCGTATTTGGCACCACGAGTATTGTAGTGGTATCGCCCATAACAGCTTCTCTTGTAAGTGTACCAATGCTTACAATACCCGGACTAACCGCCTTCAACGGAAAACGATATAATGCACCTGAAATATTAGTTGGACAGCTAAATGGTAAAATAGATAATGCTGCAGTTTTATTGCTATCAACAAACACTTCTACTTGTGTTCTGTTACTACTTGCGCAAGTGCCGTTTGTAACAGCTGCATAAAAACTCTGTGTACTATTAACAGCAGGTGTCACAAAGCTATTGCTAGCTGCCAATACATTGCCTGCCGTTGGCGCATCCCACCAAAAAACTACACTGCCTGAATCTGCAGTTGCTGTAAGCGTAGTTGTTTGTCCCGGACATAGTGTTAGGTTAGCCGTTGGCGTTGCATCTGTAGCATTGTTTACAATTGGCTTTACATCTACCATTATAGGTGTGCGAGCATTTACGGTGCTACAGCCAGGCATAATTGCTTCTACATAAAATGTTGTATCACTTACTAAACTAGCTGTTGTATAATTTATACCGCTACCAAGCAAGTTGCCACTTACAGGTGCATCGTACCAATTGTAGTTTACGCCAGTATTGCGCACAGATAGCTCGGCAGTTGCGCCGTTGCATATCAGCATATTAGCTGGCGTTGTTGTATTGCTTGTACTTGCTGGACAAGGATTTGGCAAGGCACGCATACTATCTAATTGTGCTACTGTTAATGCTTTAGATGATATGTAGATGTCATCAATATCTGAGCTCCAACTCGGCTGTGCTGTATTGTGATAGGCACCAATTAGTGCGCCATCAGGCACAATGTCCATTCCCGAAGTTATATTCATCAATGGTTTTGTAAGCGTTTGTTGTGCATACAACTTGCCATTGATATAAATTTTAAATGATGGATAATCAACAATATATGCAAATTGAAACCACTCATTTGGATTGACATTCGTATACGGTAGAGGATCTACAATACCTGCTGTTGCGTTGCTCGCTCTAGCAAAAATTACATTATTGCTGAGGTATGCACGTAGATATTCATTTGGTTCCTGGTTAGCAGTCCAATTATTGCGTGCTTTTACACTAAACAATTCGCCCGTTGCTGTAGGTGAAGTTGGCTTTTTGTACCAGCCTACATAGCTAAACTGCGATGCTTCGTTGAGCCAAGCTAGGTTACCAATCAACATGTAGTTGCTAGCAGCGTCTACACTTATAGCAGCGCTGTCATTGTTAAATCTATCGGTACTATATGTTACACCTGGCGACAAAGTGCCCTGATTGTTAGTACCTAAAATATTTTGAGGTGTTTGATTATTGAAATTATAAGCAACATCTTTTGTAAGCTTTACTGCTGCGCTATTACTTGCAGCGCTACAATTTGGCGTAGTTAGAAGTAAACGATACAAATTACCATCTATATTTGGTGTAGCTGCAATAGTTAGCGTGCCCGTATTTACATTGCTGTAAGGTGCCGCATTGCTAAGATTGCTATAGGTGGCACCGTTGTCGGTACTTACTTGCCAAACAAGCGTTCCTACAAGGCTCGGCGTAGCAGTAAGTGTAATGGTATCGTTATAGTATAGTTGTGCAGTAGTCGGTTGTGTTGCCCATTGCACGTTACAAGCTCTAGTTGCTTGGTATACACTATCTACTTTTGTGCTTGTCCATGCCCTATTGCCTAAGTAAATATCGTCAATACCAAATGTAGGATTTGGACTAGGTGCTATCTGACCAATTTTACCACCAAATACAAGATTATCTGCAGAAGTCTCCGTTACAAAATTTGTACTACTTGCACTTGCAACGAGTACGCCATTGACATAGCTGTTCATTGTTCCATTTTTGAAAACAAGCGTTTGCATATACCAAGCAGAATCAGGTATATTTTGCCATACAGCTAAACCACTTGCCGATAAACTAGGACTTGCAGTACCATTAAACGTCGCGGCAAGGTCTTGTCTTACAAGGAAGGTATTGGTTTTGCTCATAAAAAACTTTGTATTGTTTTCTTCTTTTCTAAACCAACCATTAAAGGTCAACTCATTGCTGGCATTTACAAAAGCAGGATTACCGATAGATACATAAGAACCATTGTTCATGCGCATTGCACCATTGCTTGTGCCAAATCTGTCAGCTACAGCATTAACGGTGCCAAAAATTGAACCATTCATACCACTGCCAAGCACTTCGTTGGCACTACCAGCATCAAGCGGATAAAGTACTTCTTTAATAGGCTTACTTACATGCAGCCTTGCAGCATAAGACTGCAAGCCAGTACAGCTAGCGCCGTTACTTAAATGACATCTAAATCTATTTTGGGCAAAGCTTGTGTCTGCTACCACAGTTAAAGTAGCAGTAGTAGCGCCACTAAATGCGCCCCCATCTGTAACTATGCTGTAGTTAGCGCCATTGTCTGTGCTACGATACCACTGATAAGTAACGCCGCTCGCACTTGTTGCTACGCTAAATGTTGTTGTTGCAGCAGCATCTAAATAAACATCGCTCGGCTGCGCAGTAATTGGGATAACACTTTGGCAAGGGTTAGGCGCGTTGTACAAACTATCAATTTCGCTTTGTGTCATTACCCAATTACAAACTGTTACATCATCAAAAGAACCATTTAAGAAGTAGTTTGTGCTTACATAAGTATTTGTTATTGCAAACGACGAAAATGAGGATGGCATTTTCTTTTGCGAGCAGATAGATTGACTTACCAATAAGCCGTTCACATACATTTTGGCAACACCTTGCTTAAATGTAACCACAAAATGACGCCACTGTGTTGCCGTGTTATTGCCATTGCTATTAATTACGCTAGAGATATTACTGCCTGTATTGAATTCAAAAATCGGCTGTTGTGCCAAAGCACCATTTACCGATGCTCTAAATATTGCATTAGGACCGCCAGGGCAATACATCAATGTAGCATTATTAGCTACAAGATACCAAGCGCTAAAAGAAAACTCACGGGTGTTGGCTAAGAAATTTAAATTGCTTGTTGTAACATTTTCGTAAGTAAGAAAACGTGTAATACTATATGCACTGCTAGGATTGCCAAATCTATCAGCAACATAAGTAGGCGCTATAGTGCCACTTGGTACCATAGAAACAAAAGGATTTGTACCAGTTGTGCTGTTTGTACTGCCAGTAAACAACCAATCTACTTTTATAGGATAGCTTAAGCGCGCAGGGTTTGTAAACACAGTACAAAAACCATCTGTAATTTCAGCTCTAAACAAACGACCATTCAAAGAGTCTTGCGCTGCAACACTTAAAGTAGCAGTATTTACATTGCTGTAGGTGCTATTAGCAACAAGATTAGTATAAGTAAGGCCGTCATCTATGCTAGACTGCCATTGGTAGCTTAAGCCAAAGCCGGTAGATGCTGTACTAAACTGCACAGTGCTATTGGTAGTTACAGTTACATTACTTGGTTGCGTGGTAATTGGAATATATGCACTGCAAGGATTTGGTAAATTTTTGATACTATCTACTTGTGTACTCGTTAATCCTTCAGATAAAATAAATAAATCGTCTACACCGCCCAACCAGTTATTAGCTGCAGCAATATTAGGTACCGCTTCGCCAAGAATAAAATCGCCATTGGCCGCGCAAGTAGCGCCGTTAAAAGCTGCGGTACTGTAAAGCGATCCGTTGATATACGAGTATAACCAACCATTGCGCAGTACTAAAGCAAAATGAAACCACTGCCCTACGGGAATGCTCGAAAACACAGTTGTACTTCCTGGCACAGTAAGGTAGCCAGTTGCTAAAGGTTGCGTGCAGGTATGGTATACATTAGTGGTATTGCCACCAACATCTAAATAAGCAAAAAGCTTGGTACCATTGCTATACATGGCACGCTGATAACCAGCAGGTGCTCTTTGAAACCATGCTGCAATCGTAAAGTTGTTGACGCCATTGAGGGAATCCATAACGCCAAAATTGATGCTGCTATTAGCCCCACCAATACTAACTGCCGCATTTGGCGCACCAAACCTATCGGCAATATAAGTGACGGTACCAGATATAGTACCATCGTTACCTGTAGCAAGATCATTGTCTACGTTGCCCGTAAAGCTATAGATGCGGTCTTGGGCCTTTGCGCTTACTACGGATAGCAGTAGTAAGAGAATCAATTGTTGAATTCTTTTCATGATAAAATAATTTTATTGAGCAAAACTAGCATGCGGGTTGTTGTGCTATTAAAGCAGTTTGTGTAAGTGGTGTTTTAGTTTGTGTAGCAATTCTAACGCAACCGACTTGCATTTTTTAGACGCTTGGCAATAGCAATAGCGCCTTCAAAAGCTTACAGCATGCGATGTTTATATAATTATCACTTGTAGCGCCAAGATGTACACCACTCTGCATTAATTCATAAGGGCACTTGATATTAGACTACCTTTACCAAATGAAAAAACAATATGTAACCCTAGTATTTGCAATGCTTGCAATGTCGATTAACTCATGTACAAAAAAGTGTGAATCCTTTGCTGAAACAACAACTGGCGATGGACAACATTTTGTGTATAATGGCACTGGTGGCGCACCTATTTGGGCAAAAGCAGGGAGTTGGAAAGAAACGAGCGGCAAAATAAGCATCACGGCATCTTCATTTGATGCAACGGCGTTTACAAAGTTTATGATCACCTATGCTCTCACTGATTTAGATAGTACTGATGGTGCAGGTAATAGATTTACCAAAGCGTTACCCAATATGATTCGCTATACTTCTCCGGCCAATGTAGAATTTACTAATCCAGCTGTAGCATACATCAAGTTACTAAGTACTTCTAGCAAAAAAGAAGTTTATGGCGTCTTAAATCAAGTGCCATTAAACTCAGTTAATGGCAGCTTTGTTTACGATATCGGTTGGAAAATTTGTAACTAGATAAGCTAACAAAAAAAACTAGCCTTATCTCAATTACTTGCTTTTGATAAAGTTTTAGCAAAGTAGGTAACAACTCATAAGTACAATTCGAGTAGCACCTTGAAGTCCGCTCTAATTCTTATTGTACAAGAAATTTACCGCGATACACGTGCTCATTAACATCTGTAGCTTCATAGAAATAAACTCCCGCATTTAGCGAAGTTATTTGCAGTCTATTATTTAGTATTAATCTATCTAAAACTAAGGCGCCATTGATATTATAAACCTTTATATGCTCTAGCGCAGCAGTTGTGTTTGAAAATTGCAAGTACTCATGCGCGGGATTTGGACTTATGACAAGCCCTGAATTATACAATGAGGTACTTTCTACACTAGTAGGCACGGCACCGCAAAGTGTATTCATGTTTGGCGTTGTCGTTACAACGGTTTCTGTTGCTGGCACTGCAGCAAGTAATTGGAAAGGTGTCATACTTGTAGTAGTAGTTAATTGACTAGGAAATCTTAATGATGATGTAAGGTTTTTACTTACTGGAAAGCAATAACCACTCCCTAAATTATCCGTTGTACCTATACAAGCGTTATCCATACTGCCAGCTGTACCATAATATATTAGGCCGCCGCGCTCAAAACCCGTTTGAGCACCAAGTGTACTATAACTAGTATTCCATAGGTTAACCGACTGCGCCTCGGTATGCCATAACATACCAGTTGGCGAAAGTTTTGCTATGCTAAGATGAAAGTCCGCATAAACACCAGTGCCAGGTTGATATAAATCGCCAAAAACCAAAAGATTGCTGCCATCTTCGCTTGCAGCAATATCCTGAATTGCGTATTGGTCGAGTGTAGTGCTTAATTTTACTACACTAATAATCTTTAAATTACTATCAAGAAAAGCGACTGATTTAGTCTTAGCCAAAGTGCTATTATTATTAATTAGCATCGCATAATTGCCAGATGCAGGCAGGTGGCAAATTTTGCCAGCAATTGCAGTACTATCTGTACTGTATTCAAACGCTTCGGAGGCTACCACAACACCGTTAGCATCAATTTTAGCGAGGCCATTTCTATTGGCAAGTCCGCTAAGAGAAAGTATATAGTTATTGCCTAGTTGAACGATGCCGCGCACACCCGTATTGCTAAGCGCACTGCTAGAAAGAAATTTTTGCCATATGATTGTACCATTTGAGTCAATTTTTGTTAGCACGGTCGTATTGTAATTGAGTGCTGCAAATAAAAGCGACTTATCCGCACTAGTGCTGTTGCACACGCGCGTTTGCGTAACGGGAGAGCCACTTACACTATCTCGGTAATACTTTTGCCAAAGCAAAGTGCCATTGTCATCAAACCTAGCAATCCACGGAGCAGATACATTTTGATACTTGCCTGTACCACCAAGATAGTGCCCGCCTTGCGCACAGTTAGAAATTTCGGTACTGCCAGCATTTGTCGTGCCACTGCATTGTACAGCAAATTGAACAGATAAGTTGGCATTAAACTTAGCAAAGTTCATTTTTGTGCCTGCAGTATCTTGTACTAGTGCTGTTGTTTTGCCGTTTGGCGCAGGCAGCAGTTGTTCGTAGTATAGCCAGCTGGGTATTTGATGATAGCCAGTTTGTGCATTGAGTTGCTTTATGCACAATACGAGCAGCAACGTAATTACTTTAATTATATTCTTAAGCATTATTGTCTCTTTAAATAATTGTTTTCTTTCATATAAGACGAGTTTTTCAAAAAAATGGTTGGTGCATCCAAAATACGCTAAACGAGTTCCAAATAAAGAACACATAAGTTTAACCCAGAATACGCATTAGGAATTTACTGCAATAAAATTCTACCTCATACCTATTTCGGTACTCATTTTTATGTCCTCGTTGTAGGAAAACTACAACTGCGGGATAAAAATTCCGTGCCTCATAGCTATTTTGTATAATTTTATTTCGTAACAAAGCCTAATGCGTAATCTGGGTTTAACGGTTATACGACAATTAATTGCATCGTATCTTATTCGTTATTCTTATCAAGCAAATGCAGCAGCTACATCTAGCGAGCATTGACAACAAGTTACTACGTAAGCCCAATAAGCCAGAAATTATTTGGCAATGTCAATAGCAAGCGTTGACCTTCGCGCGTTCTTTGGTTTGTATAATCATCTATGCAATTAATTACAAGTGGAACTTAGTGTAACTTATTTCTTTTGCTTCATATACTCTTCATATTCGCGTCGCGTTCTTTCTTGTTCAGCAGCATTGATATCGCATTGCAACTTTGTGCGCGCATAACCATGTAGTACAAATTTGGCCTCTTTGTAATAGATGTAATCCCAGTTATAATACTGGCTAGGTATTTTTATTAGACGAAGCAAGCGATGTGTTGCGACTGTGCCAGTAGTATATTCTACAGTGTATTGCCTTTCAATGGTGTCTTTGCCTTGTACATATACCACATAAAAATTATCCCAATTAGGCAGCTGCATCGTTTTTATTATACAACCATCGTACATGGCATTTACAACGCCAGGTATTGCTAAAATTTCTTTCACAATGGCTTGCGCATCGTACCTAAACATCTTGCCCTGTTGCGCAACATACTTTTCAATAATTGGCTCAACTTGTGCATCAATTTTTGCAGGATTTAGTCGAGTCATTTTATGCATATAAGCACTATCCTCAGGCGATGTATAATAGAAAGCACCGTTGCCAAAGCGCCAACCTATTTTAGCGCGCACGCTATCCTTAAAGGCAGGACAGGCAGCCACATCAAACAAGTAGGCTTCGTTAATCTGTGCATACATATCGTGAGCACAAATGATTTTATAGAACCTCTCTACATTAGTACCAACTACAGGAGGCTTGTTCTTAAAGTAGTGGTCAAAAGCAAGCAAGCAAATAGCACGCTCATTGCGCATGTTTAAGATTTTATTTAAGTAAAACTGCTGCTGATTATAACTATCCGTTGCAAGAATCTTCTTTACATAGCCACGCAATACATCATCTTGTATTTGCAATGGCAAAAAAGTATAGATGTTAGTAAAGCGATGTACTGTACTATCCACAAGTGGTATTACTGCTGTTACATGTTGTATTTTTTCTTGTGCATATGCATTGCTTATTAAAAGCAATAGTACAAATATTACAACGCTACTCTTTCTCTTCACAATCCTGCCTTGTTTTGCTGATAAAATTATTACTATAGTCAACAGCGGCAATCCTTTGCCCATTAACACTGTCGTTTATAATTGTATATACACGCAACACAAACAACTTTTGTTCGGTCATAAATTCTTTACCCGCGTCGTAAATCACGCCTATGCTTGTTGTGTCGGCGCCTTGCTTTCTTGCAGTATCACGCGTGCATGCATCATCTTGCGCATCGTGTACAAGCGGCAATTGAAAAATATCTAGCATAATAGAGTCCAATCGGTACAAGGATTTTTGCGATGGGTATTTATTGAGATGCGACCTGATAATTGGCAAAATAGCGCTGTCACAAGCACTTGCATCAATTTGTTGCATTGCCGCTAAATTGTATGCATCACCTTTTAATGGCTTGCAATATTGAAGGTCTTTAAGTAGCTCTGGCCTTAGCTTCTCGCAAGATGCTAATACTCGCCCATCAAATTTTGTTCGCGGTAATCTTGCATCAAAAGCATTTTCTAAGAAAAATTCATTAAGCAGTTTCGTTGCATCAAAATATTCTACCGCCGCAATCATATGGTTAAAAGGCGATAGGTCATCGGCTACGTGCAACTCGCGCAAATTGCTATTGGTTTTGAAAATAAAAGGCAGATAAAGTATCGTAAATGCCTCAGCATTTTTATACTTGGCAATATCCCTCAATAGCTTTGGGCAATTAAAAATATCAATCGTGCTAAGTACTTTTTTTTCTTTGGCAGGCCATGCAAAATAGCTACTGTCTAAAACATAGTTGGGATAATTTAGCTGATATACTAAAGTATCAAAACGATTTTGTGGTGGATAGTGCAAAAAGGTAAATTGAAAAACATCTCTAATATCCGGCACGGCGCTATCGGTAAATGGCAAAATGGCTTCGCACAATTTCGTTGAACGCTGCGCTGTGGCTGGTGCAACAAATGCATACAGGAGTACCCATAGCATAGATATACCGCGTAACAAGTGCTTAATATGATATATAAGAGTAGGCATTGCAAGTAATAGTACAGCACTAACATACACTTTTTTACTAGTTCTACAGCATGTTTAACAATATTATATCGGCATTGTCAGTTGTGATGCGCCTATCTAATGGCTATTTCGCAGCCATACTAGCACCGAAAAATCACTTTGCGTTTACAAGCTTGCGCAATTTAATCGGAACTTCATTTAATCAACAGTGTGTTTAATACTTTTTTTATTACTATTAATTGATGAATTTCCATTGGGTTTATCATTTGCCGAATTGGCTGTTCTTCTTAATCGTTATTGCGTTCTTCATTGGCATTTCCTTGCTCGGTGCATTTTTGTTTAACAGTAAGCTAGAAAAATGGCTAGGCCTAACTTCAGAACACAATTCAATTGTATCTACATTTTTAGGGTTGAGTGGTGTATTCTATGGCATTACCTTAGGCTTGATTGCTGTTGGCACGTTTGAAAATTTTAATTCCACCCAAGAAAAAGTTGTGAATGAAAGTAGTGCTTTAGCAGCACTATACAGAGATGTAACGATGCTAGAAAAACCCGAGAAAGCAACACTTACCAATACCTTGTATCGCTATACCGATTATGTCGTGAATACGGCTTGGCCTCTCCAACAAAAAGGCATTGTGCCAACGGGAGGCACTGCATTGATGGATACATTCCAGACATTGCTGAGCCAATATTTACCTGAAAGCGATATAGACAAAAAAGTTTACGCAGAGATGCTAAGCCAGTACAATTCACTGATAGAAAAAAGGCGATTACGATTAAGTGCTGTTAGCACAAGTTTGCCAAATACCATTTGGTTAATTCTATTCTTAGGCGCATTCATCAATATTATTCTAACATGGCTATTGGTAATCAAGAACAAAAAGCTTGATATCCTTATTAATACATTGAGTGGCAGTTTGCTTGGTGCACTCATATTTTTGATAGCAGCGATGGACAATCCGTTTAGAGGAGAGTTCAGTATTAGCGCTGAATCGTTTCAATTATTGTTAGAAGGATTGATGAAGAGGCAGTAATACAGACTCCCATAATTTCAAGGCAAACTAAACTAAGTCTGTCTTTTTCGGTCTAACTTTACAGTATGAAGTCTTACATTTTAGCCTGTTGTTTATGCTTGGCTTCTTGCCTTGCACATGCGCAGCAGAATACAATCCTCATTATTGCCGACGATTTAGGCGCAGACTATCTCGGCTTCTTCAGCCCAAATACTGACACGGCCGTCACACCAAATTTGCGAAGCCTAGCCATGCGTGGTGTATGCTTTACCAAAGTATGGGCAATGCCAGTATGCTCTCCTACACGAGCAAGCATTATGAGTGGTCGCTTTCCGTTTAGACATGGCGTAGGCAGCGTTATTACAAGTGCTAGCTCTGCACAACTCGATACTGCAGAAATGGGTATTGCAAAATTGCTTAAATGGTATGCCCCAACTAAATATAATACCGCTTGTATTGGTAAATGGCACTTGCACAACAACCAACCCTCTAAACGCCTCTACCCACAAGCGCTTGGCTTCGACTATTATGCAGGCAATTTCAATGGCGCTATTACCGACTATTACAATTACGTAATTGTACGCAATGGCTTGCTAGATACCGTTACAACATATGCTACCACACAAACTATAGATGATGCCATCACTTGGTTAGATACCGTAGACAATACTAAACCATTTTTCCTGTGGTTAGCATTCAATGCACCGCATAGCCCCTATCATTTGCCACCTGCTACCTTATGCAACACAACTGGTCTTAGTGGCACAGCTGCCGATATTAGTGCCAATCCTGCAAAGTACTTTAAAGCATCTATTCAGGCAATGGATTCAGAAATAGGACGCCTTTTCAACTACCTCAACGCACAAGGCCTTAGCGATAGTACAAACATTATTTTTATTGGCGACAATGGCAACGCATCACAAGTAGCACAAAACGCAAATCCAAATAATGCAAAAGGCACCATTTATCACTACGGTGTACATGTACCAATGGTAGTAGCTGGCCCTGCCGTAAAATTTCCTAACCGCATCAATACTGAAGTTGTAAGTGTTGTAGATATCTATGCAACCATTGCAGAACTTTGTGGTTATAGCAATTGGCAAAGCGCTGTACCTGCTGGTACAAAAATAGATAGTAAGTCACTAATGCCATATATCAATTACATAAACCCAAGCCAAAGAGACTGGACTTTTTCTGAAATGTTTAGCAATCCAAGTGCCCCGGTAGATGGCAAAACAATTCGCAATTTTGGATATCAATTAATGCACTACGATGATGGCACTCGCGCATTGTATAATATGTTGTTAGACTCTAATCAAAACACCAATCTATTGCTCAACACAAACAACCTTAGCAATTTAGATATTGCAAACTACCATTTCTTGTGCGATAGTTTGTCGGCACTTATTGGTACACAAAATTGTATGCCGCTCGGTATTGCCGAGTCAAGTACAAAACCTGCTATAGCTGTTATACCAACAAGTACAAGCTCACAGTTTGAAATACAAGTGCCATTAAGCACAGAACAATATCAAGTTATTGTGCTTGATGGCTTAGGTAAAAAAGTGTTTGAACAAAATGCCAATAAGAGTATACAAGTTAATTGTAGTACTTGGACAAAAGGCTTATATATAGTAAGTGTCAGACACGGTGTACAACTTAGCACTCATCGTGTTGTTGTAGAATAAATGCCTTGAAGCTTTCGGTAAAGTTAGCGCCTCCTTCTTTACTTACAAAAGCGCCACATATTTTACCTTGCTTAACAACAAAGCATTCGCCCCAACCATGGCAAAGCGTTCCGAAGAACTCTTCTTGAAATTGAGGTGTAAGGCTATCGTTATCTACCAATAATATGTGACCTCCGTAGCAAACTGAGGTCAACACATCTAATATTCCTTTACAGTTTGAAATCGATGGCCCGCTCCATTGAGCGACAACTAATATGATCGCTTCGTTGAAGTCGGTCAAATTTAAACCCGACAAATCTTGGATAAGTTGTGCGTTGTGATGTTGGTCGAGCAATCCTTGCATGCTTAATAGATATCTATAAAAATACAAGTAATTAGCTCATTGCAAAGTAGTTTACAGTAGCTTGTTTACAGTAAACAGTTTACTGTAAACAAAAAAATCTCAAAAATCTCTTCAAAGTCAACGCGAAAAAGGATTCTAGAGGAATTAAAACTTGTGAAAAATGACCATTTTTACATCATTCTTTGTCTCTAAAAGCAAAAAACTGCCCGTTTAGAGATGTATATTTAGCATTGCGCAATACCACGAAAAAATTGACCTACCTAATCTCTTCTAAGTCTCCACTAACCCTTGGCGCTCGTTGCTTTAGTTCCGAAATGCACCAGTTAATATCTGCTTTATAATCGCGCAATAAATCAGGATGAAGCTTTTTAGTAGCAATTAAATTTATCCGCTTTATCAAGCTAGCAATTTTATTGTCATATGCCTGATACCATGTGCCAAATGTAATTGCCTTGTCGCCCAGTTGTGTTTTTACCAAGCTCAATAACAGCAACAAAGTATAGTGCTTTTGTTTGCAATGCTTGTCAAAAGCTGCAATTATGGCAACCTGTGCCATCAATCGGCGGTTTTGCTTTTTCTCGTAACTACGCCCAAGATAGTTTTTGCTATAGCACATGTCGATTTTTTCTACGGCTTGCTCGTACAAGTCTTCTTCGCCCATACCTTCTGGCGCATAGTTTACGAGCAAAAAGTCGTTGAAGGATTTGTGCTTTACTGCTGCTTTTAGCACAAGCTTCTCTAATTCTGCTTTACTTAGTTGCTTAATGGCGTCTTTTACAACGTCTGGTACTTTTGGCATAACACACTCTCTCAGAAATAATTATTTTAGAATAACTGTAAAATAAAAAAAGAGAACGATTTACTCATTCTCTTTCTACTTTGGTGCGGGCGGAGGGACTCGAACCCCCATACCGCGAGGCACTAGATCCTAAGTCTAGCGTGTCTACCAATTTCACCACGCCCGCTAAAGGACTGCAAAGGTAATAGTTTCGGCGACTTTTCCAAAAATAATCGCTAAATACTGCTATTTTGGGGCTTGCGAGTCATCAACGCATCTTCTTCTACGCTAATATTTAGCTATTGCAAAGCGCAATATTGCTCAACGCTACTACAAGCAGAGACAGCACTTGCAACACATAACACATAATTAACAAAAGCGGTTAGACAAAGCATCACTTCACTGCGTCTAATATACTGTAAGATAGACTTCGGTCTAGCAGTTGCGTTCCCCTGATTAGAGTGTAAAAGCCGCCCCTCCCCTGGGTGGCTTTTATAATTTTAAAGCTTGCTTTGGCAGCCATCACGCATTGTTGTTTATTTGCTTCCTCATGATTGCCATAAGCTATCACAACTCGTACAGATTATCGCTGCCCGCCGATCATCGTTTCCCTATGTTAAAGTACGAATTGCTTATGGAACAATTACTCCACAGAGGTCTAATTACCGCTTCACAAATCCTTAGTCCACAAATATGCCCGCAAGAAGTGCTAGCCCTCACGCACAGCTCAAGCTACCTAGATAAACTCAACCAACTGCAACTGTCAGCAAAAGAACAGCGTGCTATCGGTTTTCCTCAAACAGCCGAGATGATAGAACGAGAATATCGCATCATGCAAGGCACAATAGATTGTGCGCTGTACGCATGGCAACACAAAAGCTGCGCCCTGAATATTGCTGGCGGCACGCACCATGCCTTTGCAGACAGAGGTGAAGGTTTTTGTATTTGTAACGATATGGCTGTTGCCGCAAACTATCTATTGCAGCAGGGTATTGTACAACGCATACTCATCATCGACTTAGACGTACATCAGGGCAATGGTACAGCTAGCATCTTTAGCAATAGTAAAAACGTTTTTACAATGAGTATGCACGGTGCGCACAATTATCCTTTTCATAAAGAAATAAGCCACTTAGACATTCCTCTACAAGATGGCACAACCACAACGCAGTACCTGGAGTTACTAGCTTCGCACTTGCCTGCAGTACTAGACACCTTCCAGCCTCAATTTGCATTTTACCTATGCGGCGTAGACATACTCAACACCGACAAATTTGGCAAACTTGCCGTTACGCCTCAAGGCTGTGCACAACGCGACGCATTTGTTTTTCAGCAACTGAAGCAAAGAAATATTCCAGTAGCCTGCGCAATGGGTGGGGGCTACAGCGCTGATATCAAAATAATTGTAGATGCACACTATGCTACATTCGAACAGGCCGAAGAAACCTTTTCTTAATAAAATCAAAAAACATCTTACAGCACAAAGCACTTTTACCTAAGCCTCGTCTAATACATATGAATCACAAAGTATTTTTTACAGCCATAGCTTTTTGCACTGTACTTTTTAGTTTCACTGCCTGCAAAAAATGCAACACAATGCCTGCGCAATGCAAAAACATCATGTGCACAGAACATATAGAAGTAATTCGCATCAAAGTACAAGCTATGAACCTTCCCGTAGAGACACCAAGCATTGAACTCAAAAAACCTGGCGAACTTAACTTTAAGACTGTTCAGGCAGATGCTAATGGCGAGTTTGCAATTGCCAGCGACGTTGACGATATCAAGTTCGAGGAAGAAAAAACTTATAAAGTACGTGTACTTGTAAGTGGCACTGTTCAAGCAGAACAGGACTACATCATCACACACGACTGCTGCCATGTGCTTATCAAAAGTGGTCCAAAAGTCTTGCAGTACTAATTTACAGTTGCACTTATCTTTGTCGCACGCTGCACAAAATAGCAGTGTGTCAATAATGCAAGATTTTTTCGCAACCGCCAATCATTTTTATTTTGCTGGAGTAGCTGGCGCAGGCATGAGCGCCATTGCACAATACCTTGTTGGTGTTGGTAAGCAAGTAAGCGGCACAGATCGTTTATTTAATACGAGCGACAACGACGCTACAAAAACTATCCTCGAGAAAGACGGTATTGTTTGCTACAACCAATTAGAGGCACATCTCAATAGCTCTCACGATGTACTTGTTGTAAGCACAGCCATTGAAGAAACCAATATAGAAGTTGCAAAAGCACGCGAGCTAAATATTCCAATCGTTACACGCGCGCAACTGCTAGCGCAAATCTGCGACCATAAAAAAACCATCGCCATCGCAGGCACAAGTGGCAAAAGCACGACAGCTGCTATGTTGTATCATGTGCTACATGTTAATGGTTTGGCGCCTAGCCTCATCACGGGCGCAGGGCTAGTAGACCTTATTCAACAAGGCAAAATCGGCAACTGTGCCGTAGGCGATAGCGATATTCTTATCATCGAAGCCGACGAAAGCGACGGTAGTTTGGTAAACTACAAAGCAAGCATTGGCGTACTGCTTAGCATCGATAAAGACCATAAGGAACTCAGCGAATTGCACGACATCTTTAGCACCTTTAAAAGCAATACCAAAAACGAGTTTATCGTCAACGCTGGCCATGCTTTATGCGCCCCTTACAGCAATAATACACAACACGATTTTGGCGCAAACAGTGGTACACACAGCAGCAATTTTCAGCAGAGTGGTTTTAGTATAAGTTTTGAAGTAGAAGGCATCACTATTAATATGCCGTGTATTGGTGCACACAATATGGAGAACGCACTTGCTTGTATTGCTGTAGCAAAATTGTTTGGTTGTACAGTGCAACAATGCGCCACGGCACTAGCAACTTATCCTGGCATTTATCGCAGGCATCAACTATTAGGCAAGCATGCAGGCATTACACTTATAGACGATTATGCGCACAATCCTGCCAAAATTGCCGCTAGCATCAAAGCTTGCCAACCTGTGGCTAATAAGCTTATCGCTTGGTTTCAACCGCATGGTTATGGCCCAACACGCTTTATTAGAAAAGAACTCGTAGAAGAAATAGTAGCCGCACTGCGTCCCCAAGACGAAATGTGGATGAGCGAAATTTACTATGCGGGTGGTACTGCTGTAAAAGATATAAGTGCACAAGACCTCATCAGCGATTTAACAGCACAAGGCGTTAAGGCTTTCTTTGTAAACGATAGAAACGATTTGCACGCACACATGCAAAGCCATTTTACAGAGGATACGGTTGTACTATTGATGGGCGCTCGTGACCCAGGCTTAGAAAAATTTGCTGGAAGTTTTTGGGCAAGCTTACAAAAATAAGTCCTCGCTCGAGCACAATTGTCGCGGCGCTTGCCCATACTACTCAAGCAGGCAATAATTTGGTAATACTAACGTAACAGTTTGATATTACTACTACATTAATTTTACATTCCATAGTAAAGTAATTTATTTTATGGTTTTCGATTTTTTCCAATTTGTACTCTACAAGCTTTTTGTTGCTAGTACTTTCAATCTATCATCAGCATTTAGGTGTCGTAAGTAATTACATCACAACTGTTCGCTGATGGCAAATAAGCAAGCTAAAAAAAGAAAGGTAGATATTGTAGTTATCTCAGATGTGCATCTGGGTACTTATGGCTGTCACGCCAAAGAACTCGTCAACTATCTCAAAAGCATCAAGCCTGGTCAACTTATACTAAATGGCGACATCATTGATATCTGGCAATTTAGCAAACGCTATTGGCCAAAGTCACACATGATGGTCATAAAGCAAATTGCTAGTATGCTGGCAAAGGGTGTCAAGGTGCACTATATTACTGGCAATCACGACGAAATGTTACGCAAGTTTGTTGGCTTCAAATTAGGCGGACTTAGAATAGAAAATAAACTTATTCTCGAATTAGCAGACCGTAAAGCTTGGATTTTTCACGGCGATGTTTTTGACGTAACAATGCAACATGCCAAGTGGCTAACCAAGCTAGGCGCAATAGGTTACGATTCGCTTATCCTGCTCAATAGTTTTGTGAATTTCATTTTGCGTAAGCTTGGCCGTGAAAAAATATCCATCTCAAAACGTATCAAAAACAGTGTAAAGAGTGCTGTTAAATATATCAACAAGTTTGAAGACCTCTGTGCTGAAATTGCCATTAGAGAAGAATACGATTATGTTGTATGTGGCCATATACATCAACCAGAAATAAGGACAATTGCCAACCAGCAGGGCGAAGTATTATACCTTAATTCTGGTGACTGGGTCGAAAATCTTAGCGCTTTAGAATACCACGCTGGCCAATGGACCATGTACAAGTATAAAGATGATGAACTAGCCCAAGGCTTTGACAATAGTGACGAAATAGACAATGTGCATTTGAAAAATGGTGAATTGTTTAATCAGCTATTAGAGGAATTTAATATTACGAGCGCTAGTAAAAAAACAGAAGTACTCCTAGAACCTCATACGACTTAGATGAAGATATTATATGCTGTGCAAGGCACGGGCAATGGCCATATTAGTAGAGCCATTGAAATAATACCACACTTACAAAAGCTTGCTAAGGTAGATATTCTTGTAAGTGGCAGCAGTTACGATTTGCAATTGCCATTTAAAGTGAAGTACAACCTCAAAGGCCTTTCTTTTGTTTTTGGCAAGCAAGGTGGCGTTAACGTGTGGAAGACTTACTTAAAGCTAAACTCTTTTCGCTTGCTCAAAGAAATTAAAGCGCTTCCAGTAGAGAAATACGACTTGGTCATTAGCGACTTTGAACCTACCACAAGTTGGGCTTGTTCTCGCAAAAATTTACCTTGTATAGGCCTAAGCAATCAAGTAGCTACATTGCATCCTCTGGCACCAAAACCAAATCATACAGATATGATTGGTCAACTTGTACTTGAACATTATGCTCCTACCTCCAAGAACTATGGCCTCCACTATATTGCCTATGATGAAAACACCTTTACGCCTATCATCAGGCAGGAGGTCAGGGAAATTGATGTTACCAATGGGTCTCACTATACCGTGTACCTACCTTCCTACAGCGACCAACGCGTCATCAATTTCCTTAAGCTTTATAAAGATGTTGAGTGGCAAGTATTTAGCAAAGAATGCAAAAAGCCAAAGCAGAAAGAAAATATAACGATACAACCTATTCATCCTACTGCTTTCTTACAAAGTATAGCTAGCAGCCAAGGTGTTTTATGCAATGCAGGATTTGGCACAACAAGCGAAGCACTATATCTTCAAAAGAAGTTGCTTACAATTCCTATGAAAACACAATACGAACAACATTGTAATGCTGCGGTCTTGCAAAGCATGGGTGTTGCCGTAGTAAAAAGTGTGAAAGAGAAGCACTACGACAAAGTACTACACTGGCTTAATAGTGATGCTAGAGTTGAAGTCAACTATACAGACAATGCGCAGCAAATCGTTGAAAAAATTATTGGCGAAAACACTTAGAAGCTAGACTTTTTTTACGCGGTACATTTACAGCATCTGACATGAAGAATACACACGATGAAAAGGCACTACATAAGTCTGCCTTTGGCGATAATTTTGCGTGGGGTGTATCTACATCTGCATATCAAATAGAAGGCGGCGCATTCGCAGAAGGCAAATCAGCTTCTATCTGGGATGAGTTTTGCAAAAAGAATAAGAAAGCCCTTAATCATGCAAATGCAGAAGTGAGCTGTAATTTTTATGAAAATTACAGACAAGACATTGCACTGCTAAAGCAAATGAACATCAAGCATTTTCGCTTCTCAATTTCATGGGCACGAATTTTACCACAGGGAACTGGCAAGGTCAACCAAGCCGGCATCGACTACTATCGCGATGTTCTTGAATGCTGCAAAGCACATGGCATACAACCATGGGTGACGCTCTACCATTGGGACCTGCCACAATGTTTGCAAGCTAAAGGAGGCTGGTGTAACCGCGACATTGTACAATGGTTTTTAGAATTTGTGCAATGCTGTATAACAAATTTTGCAGACTATATAAAGCATTGGATTGTACTCAATGAACCAATGGTTTTTACAGGTGCTGGCTACTTTTTAGGTGTGCATGCCCCTGGCAAAAAAGGCCTAAAGCATTTTTTACCCGCAGTTCACCATACAGTACTGTGCCAAGCACAAGGTATTTCTCTGATTCAACAGCAACTTCCTGAAGCGCATGTTGGCACTTCATTTTCTTGCTCGCTTGTAGAGGCAAATAGCAACAGTACAAAAGATATAGCAGCTGCAGATAGGATTGACAAACTCATTAATCGACTTTTCGTTGAGCCGCTGCTAGGTTTAGGTTATCCTTCTATTAATCGTGTATTAGACCGCAAACTAAAAAAATACATCTTGCCTGGCGATGATAAACTCATGCAAGCTAAGCCGCACTTCATAGGTATACAAAACTATACGCGCGAAATAGTGCGTCACTCGATGTGGGTGCCCTATATCAATGCAAAAATTGTAGAAGCGAAATTCCGCGCCGTGCAAACTACCGAGATGAATTGGGAAGTATACCCGCCCGCCATTTACGAGATGCTAAAGCAGTTTAGTGCTTACAAAGGTGTGCAAAGTATCGTTATTACCGAGAATGGTGCAGCCTTTCCAGACAATATCATCCAAGGCAAAGTACACGATAAACTTCGCGAAAAATTTATTAAGCAATACCTCGCTAAAGTACAACTAGCCAAGGATGAGGGGATGCCAGTAAATGGCTATTTTGTTTGGTCGTTTATCGATAACTTCGAATGGGCAGAAGGCTATAAACCTCGCTTTGGCTTGGTGCATGTTGATTTTGATACACAGCAACGCACGGTAAAGCAAAGCGGCAAATGGTATGCTAGCTTCTTGAAAGATGAGGCTTAGGTATAGCAATTTGTACCAATAAAAATCCTGCCATAAGTGCTATTTTTATCGAGTTATGGCAGCTTTTTTAATTTCACCGTCTACTATAATCTACTACTAGCAAACAAGGCTTGCGTTCTAGTGGTAGCGTAATACAAGCAATATCGGAAAATCAGATAGTAAAAAAAGCTGCCATAAGTGGCAAAAAAACATAGTTATGGCGGAATTTTTGTAGCTTTGTTTGTCTGGATATTATGGCGATAACAGTAAATACAAAAGCGCCTCTCGTTGGCAGAGTAGCAGAAATTGCTGAAATGCAGCAACTACTCCGCAGCAAAGAAAGTGAATTGCTTGCAATGTTTGGAAGAAGAAGAGTTGGTAAGACTTTCTTGATTAAACAAGTGTATCAACACGATATTGTATTTCAATTAACTGGCCTGCAAAAAGCTACTAAGCGTGCGCAACTTGACAACTTTATGAGTCAACGCGACAGCTTCTTTAAGCAAGCCAAAAATCTGCCATCGCCAAAAAACTGGATGCAGGCATTTGAGCAACTTAAAAAACTCTATGGTAAGCCTAGAAAGAAAAAGGCCGTTATCTTCTTTGATGAATTTCCATGGCTTGCAAATGGCAGCTCCGAATTTTTGAGCGTGTTCGATAACTTTTGGAATACATGGGCTGTGGACCACAATGTTCTCGTTGTTATCTGCGGGTCAGCTGCCTCATGGATTATAAATAACGTTATCAATGACACTGGTGGTCTCCACAATCGCGTCACTAAAACCATACACCTTAAGCCTTTTACGCTATTTGAAACAGAGCAGTTTTTTACTAGCAGAAGCATAAATCTGCCTCGCAAAAGTATTATCGAATTATATATGGCATTTGGTGGCGTACCCTATTACCTAAAGGAACTTACGCGGGGCCAAACTCATGTGACAGCCATTAATAAAATTTGCTTTGGCAAAAGTGCCGCCCTGCATCGCGAATTTGACAATCTCTACAAAGCGTTATTCAAGAATCATAATAAGCACCTTGCAGTGGTTAGGGCATTAGCTAAGAAGTGGAAGGGTCTATCGCGCTATGAAATAATTGACATTACAGGTCTAAATAGTGGCGGTGCACTAACGGCCATTCTGCAAGATTTAGAAATGAGCGATTTTATTCAATCCTATGTCCCATTTGGAAAAAAGCAAAGAGACAGCATGTATCGCTTAACCGATGAATTCTCCTTGTTTTATCTACGATTTGTAGAGAATAACAAAACGAAAAAAGATTATTGGCTTACAAAATACAATACGCCTAGTGTTAATGCTTGGAAAGGTTATGCCTTTGAAACGCTGTGTACTAAACATGTAGATGGCATTAAACGAAGCCTTGGTATCCATGGTATTTATAGTCAGCAATGCAGCTTCACACAAGTAGCAAAGTCTAGTGAGAGTGGTTTTCAAATTGATTTACTTATTGACCGTGCAGATAATGCCATTAATGTATGTGAGATAAAGTACACAACAGAAGCATATACCATTACAGCGCAAGATATAGAACATTGGCAACAACGTTTGGCTAAGTTTAGAAGCCTCAGTAAAACACGAAAGCAACTGTTTTTAACACTAATTGCTGCTAATGGCGTAGCGGATAATAAGCATGCTGTACTTGTAGACAAAGTACTTACCCAAGAGGCCTTGTTTGATAAGGATTTGGAACTTACTTAAGCCTAGTAACGTGTTATACCAAGACTCTCGTATAGATGATTTCAAATTGAGCTTTAGAAATGAGTCATAAAGACCAAACAAAATCCTGCCATAAGTGCCATTTTTATCGAGTTATGGCAGCTTTTTTAAAAATGCTATTCTACAATTTCCCAAGGCCCAGTATATAGTGTTGATATACAGCCATTGCTTGTTTGCACCGTCGACGATTTATACCAATAACCGCTACGATGTGATACATCAGAAGTAATGGTTATAGTATCTCCATGTCCTGGATAAATTAGTACGCCGCTTTTCCAAGTAGGATACTCGCAACCGCAAGCACACATTATTCTATCAATTGAAAAAGTATCGCGAGTACTTTCTACTAAAAACCTAGTGCTGATTTGGCGTTGGCTTGCACTAATTTTTTGACTACGCTTAGTGACGCACGTAATACGCATACAAGTGGTATCTTGACTACCAACGGCATACTGTTGCGCTAGCGACCTTTTAGATTTATTGGGATGCACGGCCGCTAACAATATTAAGCCAATAAGATATTTTAATGCTGTGCTGACCATGCGAGTACAAACCTCATGTAAAGTTAGCGGTACAGCAAGCTAGTCTATGATTGTGCACCAAAAATTGCAGTCTGATAACATACTACTACACCCCTAACAATTCTCTTGTCATCTTATTACTCGCCTCTGCAGAAGCCACATCTTCGTGTAATTTTTTATTCCAACTAGGCATTAGCTTATCTAATTTGCTTTGCCACTCTTGGCTGCACAGTCGTACACTAAAGCATTTGCGTAGCACATCCAACATAATGGCTACTGCAGTACTTGCACCTGGCGAAGCACCAAGCAAGCCGGCTATGCTTCCCTGCGCGTTACAAATAATTTCTGTGCCGAATTCTATTACCCCTTCGCCAGCTTTATTCTTCTTGATAATTTGTACACGTTGCCCAGCTTCTATCAATTCCCAGTCTTCTTTGCGCGCTGTAGGATAGTATTCTAGTAGTGCTTCAAATTTTTCATCAAAGCTCATGCGCACTTGGTCAATTAAATATTTAGTCAACGGCATATTATGCAAACCTGAATCTAACATTGGCAGAATATTATCGATATCCATGCTGCCAATCAAATCCCAGTAACTGCCATGCTTAAGAAATTTTGTGCTAAAACCAGCATATGGACCAAATAAAAGTTCGCGCTTGCCATCAATAAGCCTACTATCTAAATGTGGCACACTCATGGGCGGAGCGCCTAGTTTGGCTTTGCCGTATACTTTGGCATGGTGTTCAGCTATCACTGCTTCGTTTGTACAACGCAACCATTTGCCGCCTACTGGAAAACCACCATAGCCATCTACTTCTGGTATTTCTGCTTTATTGAGCAACTTCAATGCACCACCGCCTGCACCTACAAACACAAAAGGTGTATGTACCACATGCGTTTGGCCAGTCGTTACATTTTTTACTTCTACTTGCCATGTGCCATCAGGCAATGGGTCTATATCGCGCACGTGATGTGCTACATGTACTTCGGTTTCTGGCTGCGTATTCATGTATTGCATCAATTGCTTGGTAAGCTCGCCAAAATTTACATCGGTACCATGTGGCGTAAAAGTAGCTGCAACTGTTTGCGCATTGTCGCGGCCTGCCATTACCAAAGGAAACCACGCTTGTAGTTGCTTAGCATCCGTACTCCATTGCAAATGATTAAATAAGTGATGCGCCTTTAGTAGGTCAAAACGCTGTCGCAAAAATTCAACATCTTTCTCGCCTTCTACAAAACTGCAGTGTGGCACTTGTTGCACAAATTGCTTTGTAATAGCGCCACTTTTTACCAGATAAGCCCATAGTTCTCTGCTTAGCATAAACTGCTCGCAAATCTTGATGGCTTTGCTAATATCTACACTGCCGTCTGCTTTTTGTGGCGTATAGTTGAGTTCGCAAAAGGCACTATGGCCAGTACCTGCATTGTTCCAGGCGTCGCTGCTTTCTTGTGCTACTGCATCAAGTCGCTCATACACATGTATACACCAACTTGGCTCTAATTCTTTTAAGAGTACGCTGAGTGTAGCACTCATGATACCGCCTCCAATAATGACGGCATCAGCGTATTTGCTATTGGCGTTTTGCATTGCAGCAAATGTAGCACTTACCCTATTTGTAAGTACCTATGCACAGCACTTTATTGCTTCAATAATTTCTTGGTAATACTGCCTGCATTAGTGTTTACAACGACGTTATATAAGCCGGCTTGCAACAACTGAATGTCAATTTGTTTATTGTTGCTACTTAAAACAAGTTTGCCAGTAATGTCTGTAATTGCAACGTTTTCAATATTTGCGCTGGTGTTGATTGCAATTGTATTGGTAGCAGGATTAGGCACAATGCTAATATCTAATGCTTGAGTACTCAAACCAGTTGCCCAGCCATTAATATAAACTTTACCTTGATAAGGCGTGTGGTTAAATTTGGTAGCTGTTACAATGATAGAATCGCCAAACGCAAGTAAACCTGAAGCAAAGCTAAATTGCGCTGTACCACCTGAGCTTTTAGCCGTTGCAAGCACTTTATTCTGATAGCTCAAACATACATCTGCATCATCTTGCGAACAATTAACAGTAAAGGTTGTATGTGCACTATGAATTGTGCCAGGATGTGTGCAGGCTAATGTGCCTTCGTTCTTATTGAAAAGCACTACGCTAATATCGCCAAATACTTGCCATGCATCCGTCATTTGATTGCCATCGTCGGGATATTGCCAACCTGCTGCTGCGCTATACTGGTCCATCATACTAGCCCAGCCACATTGCATAATGCTACCAAATGCATTTTTTACATTGCCGGGTCTTGCTCCGCGCAATACGGCCATTGCTTCATCCTGACATTGTGGAGGCGCTTCCCACCACTGCTCTTCGCTGCTCATAGCATTTGCAATTGTACCTAATGGTAGCACTTCAGTGCCTACAGTTTTGCTTGCCGATGCCATGGCATAGCCAAAACATTTACCAGGTATTGCGGCCTCAAACATACCAGTATTACAACCTACAGTAAGCATAGCTGGCCACTGACCATCTGTATTGTTTGTATAATCTGCATCTACACTTGTAAATGCACATGTACTAATAGAGTTTACATTGCCATGTCCGGTGTAGTTGATAAAACTTGTGCCACTGTCCAAACAGTTCGTAAGCATTGTTGGCGTTGGTGCGCCCACTGCATCTGCGCCGCCTTTGTCGCCGTCGTAAAGCTCCCACACATAGAGATAATTGCCGTGGCTTTTCATACTGTCGGCTATATCGCGCATATGCTGCCAATCGTATTGATTATCGTCTGCGGGTGTTGCATCGTTGCTGCCAATAGCAGTATAGTTTCTAAGCCACGCGCCCATATTTGGTTGCTGCTCGTAACGCAAAGTTTTTTTGATTTGTAAGTCCAAGTCTTGCTCGCTTAGGCAATAAAATCTACCTACTAAAACTTCTGCATAGTTGTCGTTGCCTACCAAATAGCCATAGCGATTATCGCCATAGTAATCGTAGTTTGGTGTGCTTGCATAGGCCAGTCGTTGTGTTTCGATATCGTTTTGACTGCCTACGAGTTGTAAGTATAACAAGTTAGGATGGCTTGCGTAATAAGATTTGATATAATTGTATAAAGAGTCTTTGTTGAGTGCGCCTGATGCACTAGAAATAGCTGCTGTACTAACTAGCGCTGTCTTTATGCCTTTTTGATTCTTCCAAGCAACATATGGTGCTATATTATTCAAATACTGCGGTGCACATACCACAAGCATTTCGCCATATTGCGATAACGCGGTGTATTCACTTGGTTCAAAATTGTCGAATTTATTTTTGAGCACAGCTAGCATTTGCTCGCTTTCTTGCTTTGGCACAAAAGCAGGTATGGCATTACCATCAACAGGCTTATCATAGTTTACGCGAATACGCATGCTTGTGTAAGTGCGCAAGGTTTTTTGAGCGGCATTGTATTGGGTAAATGCTAATGCGAAATTTTGTCCGCGCTGGCTACGAATAGCATAAGTAGCACCTGGGTTTATAACTTGCGACGGAAAAAATGCATCGCTGGCGTAGATACTGCCTTCTTCTGCAATGATTGGCGTAGCATTGGCATTTCGAATACGATGACCCGTGCTAGGTATTACGTCAAAAGGCAATACTTCGTCAGTATGTGTTTCTGCAAGCATAACAACACTTGCATTTTTATTGGCAGGCAAAGCTACGCGCAACATGTACTTCAATACATCTGGATGCTGTGCGTATAACCATGGTGTTGCATTCGCTGCGCTTAGGCTCAAGTATGTTTTGCCATTTTGTACAAGCTTGCTTTTTTGTACTTGAGGCAATTGAATTTCCAATTCTGTATATGTACTTGTATTAGCTAAAACGCGTACTTGTGCCTGTGAGCCAAGGCTCATACACAGCATTGCGCTTAGTAAAATTATTATACCTTTCATACTACTTGTTGTGAGGTTAAAGATAAGACGAAATAATGGTAGTAAACCCTTGCCAATGCCGCGTGAATAAAGCTGTTGCAGGTTTTGACAAAAATTTGACAAGCAAAAAAAAAGAGCATAACCATTGCTATGCTCCTTTGTATTTTTTGAAATATCTATGTTATTCGCGATTACTACTACGACTCATAAACATCATGATGTAATAAACCAAAGTAGCAATACTGCTTACCGCTGCTACCACATAAGTACGCGCTGCCCACTTCAAGGCATCTTGAGCGCCGTTGTGCTCACTACTGTTTGTAATATTAGCCGTATTCAGCCATAGCAATGCACGATTACTTGCATCGTATTCAACTGGTAAAGTGATGATGCTAAACAGCGTACTTAAAGCAAAGAGTACAATGCCGGCAAGAAAAACTGTTTTACCTAAAGAACCTACTGCCATCAAGCCCATACCTGCCATCAATACCCATTGGCTTAGGTTAGACCCTATTTGCACAACAGGCACCATCTTGCTACGCATTTGCAACATGCTGTATTGTGTTGCGTGTTGCACAGCATGACCGCATTCGTGGGCTGCAACTGCTGCAGCACTAACGGTTACGCCATTGTACACATCAGGACTTAGGTTAACCGTTTTGTTCGATGGATTGTAGTGGTCGCTCAAGAAGCCAGGTGTGCTAATTACCTGCACATCGTAAATGCCGTTGTCGCGCAGCATTTTTTCTGCAATTTCTTTCCCAGACAATCCTGCACTCAATCGCATTTGAGCATACTGTGCAAATTTGCTTCGCAAACGACCCTGTACGAGCATGCCAACCAAGGCCATAACGCCTCCTATTAAAAAGTATCCATTCATAACGCCAAATGTTTTTTTGCAATGATACGCAAATTTCAAACCAAACCCTTACACAGCCTGATTTTGACAATTTGACACGTCAATTTTGACTATTTTGACACATTTATATAGCATTTTATTTTATCTGTATTTACTTGTTTATCATCTATTTATTTAACATATTTAATACTTTGCAAATAATTTTGCAGGTTGTAGGCGCCTCTGTACCTTCGTAGTGAATTTTATGGGTTAGTAAAGAACTGGGCTGGTGTTTTGCACTGGCTCTTTTCTTTTTAAATCGTCTTACGCTCCGCCAAAACTTATCGATAAACGAATTCGGCATCAAACTAAATGTATTCGAAGGTCCTCATCTTACATAAACACATCTGTGCTAAGCAAACCAAACTAGCTCCAAATTCAAAAACAATCTCTAGAGTTATTGTTAGCATCCCCTGCAATTACTACATTCGCATCAAAGCAAATAAAACATGGTTCTAACTACAACAAGCAATATTGAGGGACGTACAATAGAAAGTTATAAAGGCCTAGTTACTGGCGAGGTAATTATAGGTGCCAACTTCTTTAAAGATATTTTTGCCGGTGTACGCGACTTTATTGGTGGCCGCAGCGGTACTTACGAAGGCGTACTAGCGGAAGCACGTACCAAGGCTATGAACGAAATGATTCAGCAAGCGCAAAGTTTAGGTGCAAATGCTATCATTGGTATAGACCTCGATTACGAAACAGTTGGTGCAAAAGGTAGTATGCTAATGGTGAATGCTAGCGGCACGGCGGTAGTTGTTCGATAAGTTGCCAAACCTTAACTGCAACCTTGCAGACAGCCCTACACAATGAAATTAAAAACTCAACTTATACTTTTATTTTTACTATTTGTACAAGTTGCCCAAGCGAATATGTCATCGCCAATTTGGGAAGGAACAATGACAGGTTCAGCCTTTACCAGCAAGAACATAGATATTCTTTCTGAGTTTATTCTCATCAAAATAGGCAAAGATTACAAAACTGCAAAATTTACAGTTGAGTACACCATTCAAAGCCCCCTAACAGGTAGACAAATCCCGTTGTTGTTTTGTGCGAAAGATTACAAAGACAGTTTTTTCGTTTGGGTTGACAATAATAGAGTAACTATTCAAGAAATACCTAAAAAGTATTCTCACTACGACAACTCGACTTTTTCTGGATTTAGTGGTTTAACAGATGAAGTGACAATTTACTGGTCTAAAAATCCTGGATTTACATATAAGTTACATGACCTTAAGTATTTTGAAACCGACATCGCCAAAGGTGTTCATACGGTGAGAGTAGAATATGTTGCAAATGTTTGGACTGACATTTCAGACTGGATAAAAAAATATAGTTTTCGTTACTCGCTGACACCAGCCAAATTTTGGAAATCTTTTGGAAATTTAACTGTTGCTCTTGAACAAGAAGGCACAATTAGGCAACTTTCAACAAATATTGGGGAACCAATTGAAAAAACATTTCAAGCCAAGAATAGCTGGAAATTTACTAAACTGCCTGACGAGTATATTGAATTTTCTTACGCACCAAAAGCAGACAATCTTACAAAAGCGCTAATAGCTATTCAACCATTTGGACTTTCTATAATTGCAGGTGTACTATTGTTCGTGTTGCATCTATTTCTTTCTTTCCGGTATCGAAGACAATTTGTAAATAAAAAATATTCCCCTGTGGTAATTATAGGTAGTCTGCTAATTCCGTTTTTGATTTTATTGAGCTATATTTATTCCTATGACTTCATTGACAATGTAATTGGCGAAGAAGCAGGAAGATATCATGGCTACATATCTTTAGCAATATTATTCTATCCTCTACTTTTAGCATTATATTGGACCATAGTATGGCTTTTGGACAGGCATCAAAAAAGAAAACTAATAAATGAAAAAGGCAGCAGATAACAGCTTACCAATAGTAACTCGCTTAACCCGCATTGTTTACAAGTATGCAGTTGGCTAGAAAACATAAATATGGACTTTTGACAATTTTCTTAATTGGACTTTTCTATATTGGGCTTCGGTTGTTATTTGGGTTATTTACACCTTATAACTTCTTTACAGCTGAGCGAGATATTGCAAAAAATAAAGTTCAAATAATTGTAGTTGGTTTTCCATATTACCCACAAGTGCATAACCGTCTTGCGAAAAATTATGGATTCAACTATACGTATGTAGGTTGCAACGCGACAATAGAGTTGCTAAATGGGAGAAAATTTTACAACAAAAGAGTAAGAAGTTATTTGACAAGGAAACATGGAAGCAATTTTTGGGAAACCTTTAAATCACAAGTTGATAGCAGCATCGTGAGCCAAATCAAAACAGACTCAACCTTAAACAAGGTAAGCAACGTTGTTGGATCTTATAAAATTGTAAAAGACCAAATAAAACTGATTGACAGTTTATCACATGGCAAAAGGCGTATTTCGCTAATTCCGAGATTAGACGATACTTTGAAAAATATTTATGTGGTGAATGTATCAGAAGACAACGGAACAAACTCTGTAACTTACTTCACTTTTTTAGTTGATGGTACAACAATGAAAATAATTAACCCAAACGGCAAACTTACGGAACAAGAATAAAAACGTTTCACAACAACATATTTACGAAAAGCAAAATGCAAGTGCTACTTAAACCTTGCCTCTAATTCTTCGCGCGTTAATACAGTAAAAATTTTATCGCCGCCCGGTGTAAACTCCGGTTGCGTGCTAACAAACAATTGCGTACATAGCTCTTGCATCGCACTGGTGCTCATCGTATCTGGCCCTTGTAGACTTTTGTTGTAAGCCATGCTTTGCAATAGTCGTTCGCGTGTGCTAGCCTTGGCTAAATGTGTACTGTACTTATACTGCTCAATAATGCTCTGTATGGTCTTTATGATATCGCCATTAGGCTCGTCAGCTGGCAAGGCTTGCACAATAAAAGTATTGTTGCCAAAGGGTTCTAGCACATAGCCCAATGCATTTAAGTCTTGCAAAACATCTGCAATGATAAGACTATCGGCAGTATTAAACTCAATGGTCTGCGGATGCAACAAGGCTTGACTCGTAGCTTCGTTTGTAGCAGCTATACCCTGCATAAACCTATCATAGTATATGCGTTGCTTAGCGCGTCTTGCATTGATAAGCAATACACCATTGCTTTTAGGATATACAATGTACTTGCCCAATACTTGCAACAAACTAATATCCTGCTGCAGACTTAACTCGCTGCTCGCCTGTTGTAATACTTCATTTACAGCATCGCCTGTTAAAGGAAGGTCTTGCTGTGTGCTGGGTTGCAAACTGTCTGCACCTTTGTACAACTCGCGCCAATTTTTTACACTTCCACTGCGTTCAAGCAAATGAGCTTGCCCTTTTTGTGTAAAGCTGTTGTACAAATAATCGCCTTGCACACGTTCTTTTGTTTCGCTGCTATAAGGTTGTGTTATACTTGGCAAATGCACAATGCCAGCATCTAAGTCAAAGTCTAAGCTTGGTGCAATACTGTTTTTACTTAAAGCAGCCTTTACTGCAGAATTTACAAAGGCGTATATCAAGCGTTCGTCTTCAAACTTTATCTCTTGCTTTGTTGGATGTACATTGGCATCAATTTTTGCAGGGTCTAAATTCAGGAATAAGAAAAATGCAGGAAACTCGTCGTTGCCGATGAGCTGTGTATAGGCTTTTGTAACAGCATGATTGAGATACGCACTTCTAATATATCTGTTATTGACAAAGAAGTACTGCGCACCACGAGTTTTTGTAGCAGCATCTGGTGTGCCAATAAAGCCAGAAATTTCTAGATAATCCGTTGGCTCTGCAACAGGCACTAGTTTGCTATTGTAGCTATTGCCAAGCAAACCAACAATACGTTGCTTGAGATTACCACTATCTAAATTAAAAACATCGGTATCGCCATTGGTAAATCTAAACGCTACTTCCGGAAAAGCCATAGCAACTCTTGTAAACTCGTCAACGATATGACGTAGTTCCGTTGTATTGCTCTTTAGAAATTGGCGACGTGCAGGCACATTATGAAACAAATTTTTAATGGCAATACTAGTGCCCGCCTTAGTAGCAATAGGTTCTTGCAGTTCTACTGTACTATTGGCTATATGAATCAAAGTGCCCATCTCGGCATCTGCTGTGCGTGTCTTTAGCTCTACTTGTGCAACAGCGGCTATACTCGCAAGCGCTTCGCCACGAAAACCCATGGTACGAATGCTAAAAAGGTCGTTGATGTTTTGAATTTTGCTTGTAGCGTGGCGCTCAAAACACATACGTGCATCTGTGGCTGTCATGCCTTTGCCATCATCAATACATAGCATTAGTTCTTTGCCTGCATCGCGTACTACGAGATGAATATTTTTGGCACCAGCATCAACTGCATTCTCCAAAAGCTCTTTTACAGCGCTTGCTGGGCGTTGAATTACCTCACCAGCTGCAATTTGGTTGGCAATATTATCGGGCAGAAGATTAATGATGTCGGCCAAGATTGGTAATGCTTTGCGGCGAAGATAAAGCTAAAAAGGCGTTTACGGATTTTGGCGCAAACAAAACTGCACGCTTATCATAAGTGGCAGCTGCTGTAGATGCAACGTTACTAAGGCTTCTGTACTATATTTGCATCAATGAATAGACCGATACGGGTGCTTGTAGCCAAAGTGGGTTTAGATGGCCACGACCGTGGTGCTAAAGTAATTGCCGCAGCACTTAAAGATGCTGGCATGGAGGTAATATATACCGGCCTAAGGCAAACGCCTGAGATGGTTGTACAAACTGCCTTGCAAGAAGATGCTGACGCCATTGGCATTAGTATTTTAAGCGGAGCACATATGACGGTTTTTCCTAAGGTTATTAAATTGATGAAGGATAATGGCCTTAATGATGTGCTATTAACTGGTGGCGGTATTATTCCTGCTGATGATATGCAAGCGCTGCGCGATATGGGTGTAGGCGAACTATTTAGCCCTGGCACACCTACAGCAGATATTGCAAAGTATATTAGCGAATACGTTGCTACACATAGAGCTTTTACTTAGCGAGACATAGGCAGCGCATTTTTTGCAGGCCTTTAATTACCTTTATGCCTTGAGGCATTTTGTTTTCATATTGTGTATCATTTGCAGCGGCCTAGAAAGCCTAGCACAAATACAAGATGCTAATGCGCTTCAACTTGCTATACATCGGACGCAACATGCAGGATATCGAGGTGCTGAACAAGATAGTTTGTGTATAAGCGGCCTCAATGCTGCGAGAGCAAGTTTGGATTCTGGTAATGTAACGTACTATGTTATAGGCAAAGCAAGTGTGATTGGTAGCAAACGCATGCACTACATAGCAAATCGTTTTTCATTTACATTAGACCATGCCTATTGCACTGCAGAAAGTGATGCATTTTGTTACAATCAAATCGTAGATTCTTTTTTAAACAGCAAATACAATTGCAAATTTTGGCGCATGGCAAATAAATTGTGCGATAGTTTGCAAGAGGTAGGTTTATTAGACCGAGAAGTTATTTATAATGGTGGCGAGGAGCAACTGCAAAAGGATTTTGCCGCTGTGCTAAAAAAGCAGGGCATCGAATTAGATTCTTTTGTATTGAGCTACGACTTGAAGCACGACCCTTTTACAGGAACTAAAACCTTAGCCTATTTTTATTGTGAACCAGAAAAGTTTAAGCCGCTATTTCAAAAAATATTAGTGGAACTAGATGGCTACAAACCAGCTATTTCTAATGGCAAAGTAGCAGAAGGTATTGGAAGATTCCAAACTACTTATCCCACATCTGCAACGCACGAATGGTAAATACGATAGCCATACAATATTTCAAATGCAAGTACGGCGAATTAATCATTGGCTGTTTTGAAGAGCAACTTGTATTGTGCGATTGGCGCTATCGTAGAATGCGACAAGCCATTGATGCGCGCGTACAGAAATTTTGTAATAGTACTTATCAAGAACATGCTACTGCATTGCATACAGAAACAATTGCGCAGCTAGAGGCATACATCACTAAGCAACTTACAGTATTTGATTTGCCGCTGCTACTTGCTGGCAGCCCCTTTCAGCAAAAAGTATGGCAAGCATTGTTGCAAGTGCCCTATGGCAAAACAAGTACCTATATGCAACAAGCCAATGTTCTTGGTGATGCCAAAGCTATCAGAGCAGTAGCAACGGCTAACGGTGCAAATGCAATTAGCATTATTGTGCCATGCCATCGTATTATTGGCAGCGATGGGTCTATGGTGGGCTACGCAGGTGGTACTAATGTAAAAAAGCAATTGCTTGCATTAGAAGGCGCAAGTATACAAGCAGAGTTGTTTTAGTAATGCATATTTACTTCATAAGCGGCATTGGCGCGGATGAGCGCATGTTTAGTAAGTTAAAGCTAGCTGCTGGTTCATATACATTTTTGCCATGGCTTAAACCTTTGCCACAAGAAACTATGCAATCTTATGCAATACGTATGTGTCAAAAAATACAGCACAAAGAATTTGCTTTGGTCGGCCTAAGTTTTGGTGGAATGATTGCTATGGAAATGGCGCGGATTGTTGAAGTAAAGAAATTAATTCTATTGAGCAGTGCTGCTTGTTATGCGCATTTACCATGGTGGATACGAATTGCGGGCAAGTTGCAGTTGCATAAACTTGTGCCCTCGTATTTCTTGCACAATACAAACTTCTTGATGTATCGGATATTTGGTGCTACAACAAAAGATGCTAAGCAATTATTAGCAGCCACTATGAAAGAAGCAGATACTATTCTTTTACAATGGAGCATGAATGCTATTGTGACATGGCGCCAACAAGCCCCACTTCCGTATATGGCAATTCACGGTACCAAAGACCGTTTATTGCCGCAGCCATTGCATCGAATAAATTTTTGTATTGAACAGTGTGGGCACTTAATGGTGTTTTGCAATGCAGAACAAGTTAGTGAGCTTATTATTAAAGCATTGGACACCGACATCTAACACATAGCCAATAATATTTGCTACTATTGCACTAAGCCACATGCCTATCACACTACCAAACCAACGCCTAATAGATACAGCGCGCCTTGTGCTGCACGAAATAAACACCGAACATGTAGCTTACCTGTTTGAGCACTACACACATGGCGAAATACAAGACTATCTGCAAATCAATGTGCAACAAATGGCACACTATGTTTGCATGTACACAGGTGGTATGAGTACATTCAGAATTTCTCAATTGCATTTTGTACTGCACCATAAGGCGGATAATAAATTTATTGGCGATTGTGGTTTTCACACATGGAATGCCTCACATAGACGAGCTGAAATTTTTTACAATATGTACAGCGATGCGTATAAACAACAAGGTTATATGAAAGAAGCCCTTGGCGCAGTACTCCATTTTGGTTTTACAGCATTGAACTTGCATAGAATAGCAGGACTAATAGACCCCGATAATATCGCATCGCTAAAACTACTTCAACACTATGGCTTTGTGTACGAAGGCAGAACACGCGAAGACTATGTTGTCAATGGTATTAATACAGATTCCGATTGTTACTCCTTACTTAAGCCAGATTGGCTTGCTGCAACTGAAAAATAATGGCCGAGAAAAAAGTCGGCTAACATACAACTACAAATACTTATCGCGCTTACTGCGTTTTACTTCGTTGACGTATTCTTTAATTTGTTGCTCACGATTGCGTTCGCAAATCAAGAGTACATCTTGCGTATCTACCACAATCATATTTTTGAGGCCTTGCAATAAAACGAGTTTGCCATCAGGTGCTTTTACCATGCAATCTGTAGCATCCATCACCATCACATTCTTACCGATAACAGCATTACCCAAATAATCTTTGTCGTGATTGTCGTAAGCGCTATTCCATGTGCCTAAATCGCACCAACCAAAATAACTTGGTATCACAAATACATTTTTAGCCTTTTCCATAAAGCCGTAGTCAATGCTTACGTTCTGGCATTGCGGATAAATAGCCGCAACACTAGCTTGCTCTTCTGGTGTGTTATAAGTAGTAACACCGCTAAATAATTCGTGCATTTCTGGTAAGTAGTGCGCAATAGCATCTACAACAGTATTGGCATTCCACACAAAGATGCCAGCATTCCATAAGAAGTCGCCGCTACGCAAAAATGTTTCTGCTAATTCTACACTTGGCTTTTCTGTAAACGTGCGCACTGGATATGCCTCTTCGTCTTCTAAACTATCGTCGTATTGAATATAACCATAGCCAGTATCAGGACGTGTTGGCTTTATACCTAAGGTAAGCAGCGCATTATTTTTTCCTGCAAAGTCACAAGCCTTTAAGAGTGTTTTTTCAAACATTTGCTCTTGTAAAATCAAGTGGTCGGCAGGGCTCATAATAATATTAGCCTTTGGATTTTTACTGCGCAATTTGTAAGCAATATATGCTGCACATGGCGCGGTGTTTTTGCGACTTGGCTCTGCAAGAATATTCTCGTCTGGCAGGTCTGGTATTTGCTGCTTTAGCGTAGTAATGTATGCATCACTTGTAATGATGTAAATATTCTCTTTAGGACATACGTTTTGAAATCGCAAATAAGTCCATTGAATCAAACTTTTGCCAGTGCCTAAAATATCTAGGAACTGCTTTGGGTGATTGTTGCGGCTTTCTGGCCAAAAACGACTACCAATACCACCAGCCATAATGGCTACGTAGTTATTTTGTATACTCATGTATAAACTTGAAGGGAGAGAAATTTTAGCCTAACAAAACGCCGTCTGCTTCAAAGCGAAACTCTTGCTTTGGTTGCTTGATTTTCTTAATTTCTCTTTTGCTTTTGCCAGCATCTTCTGCAAGGTGCTTAAGCTCTGCCACAGTTGTTGTTTTCATAAACATTTTGCCATGGCAAGTAATTTTTTGAGAAGCGCAGTCTTTTGGTAAAAAGAAAGCATAGTCTTTGAACTTAATGGTCATTGTTTCGCCATTAGGTAATTTTACGGTAGCCCAACAACCTTTTGCTTGACATACACCTTCTACAGTACCTGTAATAGTGATGTTTTCTAAAACAGTTGTATTGTTTTGCTGAATGGCTTTGCAACTTTCGCTAAGGCGCTCGCTGCTCATCGCTGTGCTGTTTTTTACAATCTCGCAATCGCCATAACAAGTTTGTGCTTGCGCGCAAGCTATTTGTGTAAATAATACCGCTACTAATACTTTCAAAAACTTCATCGCTTCAAATGTTTAATTACTGCGAAATTATGGCAAATTGTTGAGAATGAGGGTTAAAGTGCTGTTGCAATACCCGCAATATTGGCGCTTAGGCCTTTACCATAGCGCTATGTACCGCACTACTTACTTCTTTGATGAAATTTGGGTCTTTTTCAATGGCATTGCCCACCACGATGATATCGGCGCCGTGCTTACAGTTTTGATAAGCCTTTTCTGCATCGGTGATACCACCACCCACGATAATAGGCGTGGCAATGTTCGCGCGCACTTTGGCTATCATTTCTACACTAATTGGGCGCTTAGCACCACTGCCAGCGTCCATGTAAATCAACTGCTTGCCCTGCATTTCGGCGGCCATAGCCGTACAAACTGCAATATCGTTTTTGTCGTGTGGTATTGGCAAAGAGCCACTCATATAGCTTACCGTAGTGGGAGCGCCACCGTCTACCACCATATAACCAGTACTCATCACTTCTAAACCGCTAGCACGCACTATTGGCGCACTTACCACATGCTGACCAATCAACAAATCGGGGTTGCGGCCGCTAACTAGGCTTAGGTAAAGCAATGCATCGGCATATCTGCTTACTTGGTTGGGACTACCCGGAAAAAGTACAACTGGTATGATTGTTTCTGCCTTTATGGCTTGAATACACTCATCTACATGATTGCTAACCATAAGGCTACCGCCAAAAAAGATAAAATCTACGGCTGAATCGTTGCACAATTGTGCTATTGTAGCACTTTGTGTAGCACTTACACTGTCGGGGTCTACTAGCACGGCAAAACCTTTACGCTGCGTATGGCGTAATTGCTGCATTTGTGCGAGTACAGTGTTAGTGTGCATTGCGGGGCAAATGTACTAAAAAAACAGCGTGTAATTATGCTATTCTGTTAATTGTAGCAGTTGCTGGTATATGGCTTTCTTGCCATGTGTCTATATGTACTAGGCCCGGCGTGGTGCCAATAGCTATTTCGCCTAGATGCTTAAACCTTAAGGCTTTTGCACCATTTGAAGTAGCCCATTTTAGTAGAATTTCTGCCGAAATATGCGGATAATATTGCTGAAACATTTGCATTTCTGTCAGCATACACAATTGTGTATTGCTTGCTAGGCTATCGGTACCTATGCACACGTTTTCATTAATTGCGTGCAGATGAGCATAGAGCGGATTAATATGTTTTTCTATATAATGATTGGCCATGGGGCAAACACACCAGGTACGCGACTTGTAACGCTGCTGTGCAAATGCAATGTCTTCTTCCGACGAAAAAGTATTGTGTACAAGCAATACGTGCTGGCAATTGCTAAGTTGCTGTGCATGATATTGCAAAGCAGATACGTGATGCGCCATTGCAACAGGAATATCTGTACTTATTTGCGCTAGAAAATTGATAAACTCGCCGCTTGCCGCCTTGATTAAAGCATCTTCTGCTGCACTTTCTTGGTTATGTATGCTAACGAGTGTTTCGTTTTGAAGATGAGCATCTATTACCTGCCACAGCGCGTTGCTAATACTATATACTGCGTGCGGCGTAATACTCGTATTACTAAAGCCACTATCTAGAAATTGCTGTAGAAGTGCTTTTGCAGCTTGCATGCGTTGTGGTGCAGCCTGCGGTACTGCGCCAAATACTTCAATAAAATTTCTGTAAGCAATGCGAGAATTGTTTTTTGCACGCATGCTAAAACTGGTATTACAAATATCGCCTACTGCTGCGATGCCGCGTTGATACATGACGGCATCTTGCGCTTGTGCTGCCGCTATTGCATCGCTATCGTTGCGGTGTTTGTAAAATGCATTTACTTGTTGTAAGAAAGCTACTAAACCCGTATGCATTGGTATTTTGCCAAGCATATCACTTAGCTCTAAATGGCAGTGCGCGTTTACAAAGCCCGGGCATAGGAGGCCGCTAAGATGCTGTACTTTTTCCTGCACAGCATTGCCAATAGCAATAATTTTGCCTTGCTCATCTATACCAACAGCGGTGCCCTTTGGCAGATATACATGGCCATTGTGTACAAAATCGGCTGTAAAAAATTGCGGCACAGTGGTAAAGATAATGCGTGCATGGCTAACACATACAACCTGACGCACATCTGCAAGTATAACACATACTAGTACCTACCTTTGCGACATGACGTTACATCGTGAAGGGTATTGGCATTGCATAGCAGCAACTGTTATTTTCTTTGTAATACTAGTAGCCTTGTCGCAGCTAACAGGCGGCATAGGTTGGGCTTTCTACTTGCTAAGTTTACCTTTTGTGGCGCTGTGGTTTTGGGTGTTTTGGTTTTTTAGAATACCTACACGCACGTTTACGGTAGGCGACGGTATTATTACTAGTCCTTGCGATGGGAAAGTTGTTGTGATTGAAGAAACAGAAGAAGGTGAGTTTTACAAAGACAAGCGCATACAGGTAAGCATTTTTATGAGTCCATTAAATGTGCACGTCAATTTATATCCAATTAAAGGTAAGGTAGATTACTACCGCTATCATGCCGGCAAATACCTTGTAGCTTGGCATCCTAAGAGTAGTACAGAAAACGAGCGCAGCACAGTGGTTGTAAGCAATAACAGGGTTACTTTATTAATGCGTCAAATTGCAGGCGCAGTTGCTCGTCGTATTGTAACCTATAGCCGCGAAGGTGATGCTGCTGAGCAAAACGGTGAAATGGGTTTTATTAAGTTTGGTAGTCGTGTAGATTTATTTTTGCCGCTTGGTACAAAAATCGATTGTAAGATTGGTGATGTAGTGCAAGGTGGTGTTTCTAGAATTGCATCTTACTAGCATATGAGTGCGAGCTTTATAGATAACGAAGTTAAAAGTCAGCTCAAGGGCAAACGTAAACTAAGCGCCTATTTGGATGCGATGGTGCGTAAGGCTTGCAAAAAAACGAGTTCACTTCATTATATTTTTGTAAGCGACGATTTTTTATTGGCGCTTAATCAGCAATACCTGCAACACGATACATTGACTGATATTATCACTTTTGATTTGAGCAATAGCTCTGTGCATATTGATGGTGAGATTTATATTAGCGTTGACCGCGTTCGCGAGAATGCTGCAAAATTTGAAGTGCCCTATCACGATGAATTATTGCGTGTAATTTTTCATGGTGCTTTACATTTATGTGGCTACAAAGATAAAAGCAAGGCAGATAAAGCGGCTATGCGCGCAGCGGAAGATAAGTGTTTGAAGGGCTTCGCTGCTTTTGCTAAGGCCTAATTCTTTTTTTATTGGGTAGAAGTACAAAGCGCACACTAGTGATGTTTTTCTAAAAGTATGATTGGCACTTCAATATCGCCAGCCCACTCGCTAGCGACAAAAGCATAATTGCCGATAAAATTTTCTAGCTTGACTTTGTTGTAATCGTCAGCTAAATGTGGCTTTATTTCAGCTTTCCAAAATTCAAATGTGTTGTGTATATCAATCCACTTAAGTGCTGCGCCTACGTCAGCAACAACAAATTGTACAGTATGGCTTTTTAATATACCTTGAATTTCATCAGTGGTCAAGTGTCGCACGCGGTCTGCAATTACATCGCCACTATCATTCCAGAGCTTTGTCAAGGGAATTTGCATCACAATTTTCGTGCTGTTTTCCATGGCGCTTATTCTCAAATTATTTTAGGTAAAAAATTTGATGATTTACCATCACTTATACGGCTCATAATACTTTTCCATACGCGTTAAAGCATATACTACACCGCCAACGCCAAATGTAATCATGGCTAGTGCAAGGCAAGCAATCCAATCTTCTCCCTTCCAATCCGTCATGATGCCCACCACTAGGTATGGCACAAAAAGTGACCCGATGATATACACAGTCTTTGAGATTTCTGGGTACTCGCCGGGTTTTGCAGCGCGTACAATGGTAGAGTCGGTATATACTTGCACAGGTATATTTGTTGCCATGCAGGCATAGGAACTTACCAATAAAATCAATGCTGCTACAATCCTTTTCACTACTCAAAACTACAGCTTAGTAAGCTGATAGCAATAAGTTGCTTAAACATTTTTTTATGACTACTTTTACTAGCATAGGCAATACTTTTGTAGGGTAAGCACAATAATTGAAACAAGTAATAACCATATGTATTTTACTATGCGGCATGTTGACGAGTGCGTGGTCGCAAACAAAGCATAAGTATGTGATGCAAGGTCGCGCTTACTACGATGGTACGAGCCAAGTTTACAAGCTTGATATTACCGACGATGGCAGTGGCAATTTTACGGGAGAAAACATTAGCATTTTACCAACGGGCGAACGACTAGTTGGGCCAGTGCGTGGTCGTATTGATTACGCTAAGAAAATGATTTACTTCCAAGAGTTAAAAATCAAAAACTTACCAGCAGGCAAAAGTCAAGACGACTATTGCTTCTTTACGATTACAGCCACGTTTACAACAAGTGGCAATCAAACTCAAATAGTTGGCACGTTTACGAGTAAAGGTCCCAGAGGTAACAAGTGCAGTGGTGGCACCATAAAACTTGTAGGCACAAAAAATGTTGAAGAGTTGCACAAGCAGTACATCAAAGAGGTACAGAAAACCAAGCCAAAACCTGTTGTTAAAAAACCAGTTGCGCCACCTCCACCAAAGCCGAAGCCAATAGTTAAACAAACTCATCCTACGCCAAAACCCAAGCCAAAAACAAAACCCACAGCACCTAAAGTAAAGAAAGAGGAACCGCCTGCTATTGTGGCGCCCGAACCTAAATTAGAGCCAGCACCAGATACCGTTGTAAAGGAAGAGCCAAAGCCGCCTTTTATTGATCCTAAAAAACTAAAGTTTGTTGACTACGAAGGCGATCAATTAACGATAACAATAGACGATTACGATAAACTTGATGGCGACGATATTACCGTGATGCTTAACAACGATACACTAATACACCATTGCGTGCTTGATGGTTCGAGTAAAACTATAAAATTGGATATGAGCATACGTGGCAGTGCTAGCGGTGTTGATAGCATTAAAGTAATTGCCAACAACGAAGGCTATTATTACCCCAATAGTGCAACCGTTACTGTTCGCGACGTAGCAAATGAATATCGTTGCCATGCCGAGAACGAGTACGGCGAACGCTGTTATGTTATTTTGCGAAGAAGGAAATAATAAAGGTCTTATTTTTACGTTTCTATATTTAAAGGTTACTTATCGTGAAGAGAATATTTCTAGCGTCCACAATTATTTTAACAAGCTTTTCTGCATTTAGCCAAAGAGCAAATAGAGTAGTAATTAGTGCTAATGCTGGGCCAATGGCAACTATAAGGGCTTCGCTTATCGGCGCTGCTGGTTCTGAAGTTTACTCGCCATTGTTGCGCCTTAGTCCTATGTTTGGTGCAAGTATTAATTACAAAGCGAGTGAAAAAATACTGATAGGCCTCGGTTGGCAAAGCGTACATCTTGATCAAAAAATTGGCTTTGGACAGATTGCCGCATACAATAACGTAACTGTACGTATAACAGAAAGAAACTACTACGCCAATATGTGGTATAGTTTGTTTTGCGGCTACAAGCTCGGTAAGCGTCATACACTTTATGCAGGGCTTAGTGGCGCTGAGCTACAGAAAACATCGCATAGCACTGGTATGTTCACACAAATAAGCGGCACTAATGACACCATCAATATGATGTCAAGCACAATACTTACAGATCACGATATACGCTTACTTACGTGGCGCCCATATCTTGTGTACACATTGTCTTGTTTGAAATTCAGAAAGAGCGAATTTCTTCTTAGGCTACAATACAACCCAGTTGCAGTGTACCTGCCTGTAACTAGTTCTTATACCAATATTCGAATTAATGAGGAAGAGACTAATTTTCACAGTCTTGCTAGTGGCAGTGTAAGATTTGCTAGTTACGGCTTGCAATACAATTATGCCCTGCGATAAGCCTTAAACTTACCAAATACCTTATTATCATATCGTTGGCTTCGCAATCTAAATCAAAAGACTCTCTGCTAGCGTAAAGAAGTAGTATTTTAATATTACCAAGTACCTAAGACGATTAGTTTACTCAAAAAGCATAAATTCAAAATCTTCCGAGTAAAGCTTTTTTGCCGTCAACAAGTTGCCATTTAGATGCACGGCGGTGTATTTGTCTACATCAAAGAAAAACCTTCGCATCGAAATAAATGCTCCGGCAGTAGTAAAATGAAGCATGTAGTAATTGCCCTTATATAAGTATAGAAGTTTTATTGTACCATCTCCAACATCACGCATTCGAACATTCATAGTAACCGAAATTTTGTCAGATGTTCCACCTACAAGCGCTTTGCCCAGCGTAGCGCGGTCAGAGTTTTGCCACTTAGGAAAGGGAATTTGCACAACGTTATTATTATTTAGGCAATAAACTGATGTAATGTAAGATTCAGTACAATAATTATTTGCCTGAACAATAGATCCGACTATTCTATTAGCGATTATTGTTGAGTCATAAGGTTCTAAATACCGAAAACCGCTTGTCGTGTCAACAGTATAAGATTTACGTCCGAGTAAAACTGGTGCTAGGAACATTGTGCTATCTTTTCTTGATCCGGAACTACTGACATGACGGAATAACATTGAATCCATAACTAAAAAAGTAGAATGCTGATAATAACGAGTTAAGTTACTATTAGAGTCGGCTAAAAAGCTCGTGAACCTATGGAGCTTGTAATTATAAAATCCCAATAGGCTATGCTGCTTAACCTCTAAAGATCCATCTGCATTAAAATGCGATTTTGGGTACTTAACCACAATTATTGAAGTATTATTTAAGCGGGAAGGCCCACCACATTCTGCATAAGGACGTAAATGAGGAAAACTTAGATAAAAGTCCTTCCTGTCGCTTATAATACTATCATTGCAGACACCATATACGCACTTATAAATATCTAGCAGCGCGATAGAATCTATTAGTACTTGATGCATAGTGTCATTTGATGGCATAATAAAGAACTTATTAAACTCGTAGTCTCTAAAAAATATTGTGCTTCCAGAAGTATACGCTGTATAACTTAGACCACTGCGGAGTTTGCCACATACTCGCTTTTTCAGCATTGCATTGTATTCAGCTGCTACGGAGTCGGCTATAGTATTTTGCTGCCTATTCGCCGCAAGATTATAAGCCGCTGAAAAATTACTGGCTGTAACTTTCGACAACAAGCATTGATAAAACAGTTCTTGCGAACTTGTACGAATTATATTACAAGTACTTCTAGATGCAACACTATACTTTTCAAATAGATTAGAGTTGAAAATCAGTTTGATGTTTGCAAAAGTTGAAAATGCAAAGCGCTCGTCAATTAAATCTGCTTTAATTGAATCTTGTGACCTAAAGCAAAGAGATATTGTATCGCTTGGATAAGTTTTTGAGATCGAATAAATCACACTGTTACAGTTTGCACAGTCTGCCAGTGAAACACATATCAAAATCTGTTGGCCTCGTAGACCTTGATATGTAAATATCAAGAGCAAAAAAACTAGGACTTGCTTTGATAAATAACTCATATAAGGTCACTTTGTTTACACAACTTACCAAATACCAAAGGCCTCATAGGCATACTGTTGCACTTTTGTGCGAACATCCATCTTGGTAATAAGTTTATTTTCTGCACTCGGATAAGTACGGTTGCTTAGAAAAATAAAAACCATGTCGTGCTCTGGATCGGCCCATACACAAGTACCTGTAAAGCCAGTATGACCAAAAGTTTTCTTGCTGCAATTATCTGCTGTAGGATTGCTTTTGCCTTTAACTGGTTCGCGCTTATCAAAGCCATAGCCACGACGTGTATTGCTGCGATAGCCTGTAAACAAATCAACAGTAGTTTGCTTTAGATAGCGTTTGCCATTATAAGTGCCGCCGTTGTTGAGCATTTGCATGATGATGGCAAGATCTTCTGCCGTACTAAACAAACCTGCGTGACCACTTACGCCGCCAAACATCGCCGCGCCCATATCGTGCACATAACCTTGTATTGTTTGATAACGGAAATAGGTATCGTATTCACTTGGGGTAATATTTGCAACGCCCTTTGCTGCGGGATTGTAGCCTGTACTTTTTAGACCAAGCGGCGTATAAAAATGTTTAGCCACATATTTATCTAAACTTTCGCCACTTACACGTTCTACTACTTTTTGTAAGAAGATAAAATCTAAATCGCTGTATTCATAGCGCTTAGCACTAAGCTTGCTGTCGTAAATGCGCTGCCACATGGTATCTATCCATTGCTTGTTCATGTACACATCGGGCGCCACCTTAATATTGTACACGCCTTGTGCTTTGCTAGCATAGATGTCTTTGCGGCGTTGCTTATTGCTATCAAGTGTTTCTTTATAAAAAGGTATCCAGCTAACCAGACCTGCTTGGTGTAGTAAGATGTCTTTAATCTTTAGATTAGCTTTATCCGTACTTCTTACTGCTGGCAAATAAAAACCTAAAGTATTATCTAGATTGATTTTACCCTCTTCGTACAATTTCATTACCGCAAGCGTAGTTGCAGCCACTTTTGTAACACTTGCTACATCGTACACCGTGTTCGTTTCTACCCTTTTCTTTTTGTCATAGCCAAAATGGCCATAGCTTTTGTCCCAAAAAATTTTACCGCCTTTTGCAATCAATACGCGTGCACCAGGAAAAGCGCCTTTTGCAATTGCATCGTTCATCAATACATCTATTTTTTGCAAAGAAGCTGTGTTAGCGCCCATTGCACTTGGCGTCATGCAGCATGTAAGATCGCTTACTTGATGAATATACTTTAAGGCTTGCGTTTCGCCACCATCCGTTGGGCTTCCACCTTTGCCGTCGATATTGGCAGTACCTACTTCGTCGTCTTCAGGTACAACTTCTGCGCCTATCAATGAGCTAATACCATTGCCCGCCGCGTAGCGTGTACAAATTGTTACAGGCAACTTTCCTTTTGCACTGCGTTTACCACAAATAATATCTGCTGCAACTTTCTGCGTTTCTGGCTTTTCGTCGTAACAAATTAAAGTGCTATTGCTTTCGCAGAAATACTTCATCGCATAAGCATTGCCAAATAAAACAAGTAGCGCATTATCGTTTTTAATTAAACTGCTAATACTACTTTGTTGTACTGCATCTATACCAAAATTCTTGCCAGGATAACCAGACATGCCTTGCAAGCTTACTATCACAGCGTCATGTCCACTTAGGTTCTGCACGACAGCGCGGCCTGGATTGATGTATACTTCTGTAATACCAGCCTTAGCTAAAGATGCGGCCATGGCATTGCTTTCACTTGTGCCAAAAATAACGTAGGCAATCTTACCTTTTTTTAATGCAATTTTAGATAGCACTTTATTATCGTCGCGTGCAAGTGTAATGGCGTTTTGTGCTACAAGTGTGCGCATGTCGCTTACCTCTGCATTGAGGTCGCGTGTAATATTTGTGCTACTAATTGGTGTGATATTATTAAGACCTAACTTGTATTTAGCACGCAAAATCTTTACCACACTCTCGCGTAAACGTTGCTCGCTGATACGGCCCGATTTCATGGCTTCTTTAATCTTCTTTATACCTGTTGGTACATCTTCGCTAAAAAGTAAAACATCGTTGCCGGCTTCAAATGCAAGCATATCTACTTCACCTGGTTTGTAGTACTTGGTTACACCTTGCATATTAAGCGCGTCGGTAAAAATGAGCGCATTGTAATTGTACTTTTTCTTTAGCAAATCTGTGACAACAGCTTTGCTTAGCGTTGTTGGCAAATTTGGCGTTGGTTCCAATGAAGGTACGTTGAGGTGCGCTATCATGATGCTACCAATGCCTTGCTTAATAAGTTCGCGAAACGGATATAATTCTAAGTCTTCTAAACTTTCTTTGCTACCGTAAATCTGCGGTAAGTCTTTATGGCTATCGGTATTAGTATTACCGTGGCCAGGAAAATGCTTTGCGCATGCTAATACACGATTATCTTGCATGCCACGCATATACTGGGTTGCAAACTTTACAACGTTGTACTTGTTTTCGCCAAAGCTTCTAAAATTAATAACGGGATTGTCGGGATTATTATTGATATCTACAACTGGCGCAAAGTTCACATGTACGCCCAATCTTCTGCATTGGTTGGCAACAGCTTTGCCGTATTCGTAAACAATCGTGCTATCAGCCATAGCGCCCATCATAATCTGGCGTGGCATATCGTCTACGCCTTTTAAGCGCATACCTAAGCCCCACTCTGCATCCATAGCCATCATTAATGGCACCGTGCTCATACGTTGGTAAGCATTCGTCTGCTCGGCTTGCGCTTCTGCCGTGCCTTGCATAAAAATAAGACCACCAATATGGTAGTTGCGGATTTGCATTTCTATAAATGGCCTATTGTACTTTTCGCCACCGCTATAGGCAGCCAACATAAATAGTTGGCCGATGCGTTGCTCTAGGCTTAAGGAATTGTAAATGCTATCTGCCCAGACCTGCGCAGGATCTATTTTACGCGGCAAAGGCACAGATTTATTGGCACCACCTTGCGCAAAAAGAGACTGACAAGTGAGTAAAATGCCACAAAGCAAACAGAGAAATTTTATGGTTAGTAAGCGCATTGAGCACAAAAGTAGCCGCTGCGCCTTGCCTAGTCTGTGAAAGCTGTGCTAAAAACGGTAGTATCCACATTTAGTTATCCCACAGGCAAATGGCTGGCAAGGCACACACATTTAGGCGTTGCTCGATAAAGTGGTTAATGAGGTTGGGGTAGTTTTTATGAAATATTTTCCCAATTTGGGAAATTTCTTCTACTTTTGCTATAGCATTACTTGCATTTTGAGAATAATTTCTAGAAAAACGCTGCGCGAGTTTTGGGAAGAGTACGACGATTGCGAACAACAATTAAAATCGTGGTTTAAGGAAGTCAATGCCGCAGAATGGAAAAATATCAATGAGTTAAAGGAATCGTTCCCATCTGCAAGTATAATAGCCGACAATCGAATTGTCTTTAATATAAAAGGCAATCATTACCGACTGATTGTAAAAATTAATTTTGACTTTCAGATTGTATGGATTCGATTTGTGGGTACTCACAAGCAATACGATAACATAAACGCAAAGAAAATTTAATATGACCATCAAACCAATCAAGACAAAAAAGGACTACGATAAGGCGATTGCCCGCTTAGAAAAGCTTTTTGATGCAAAAAAAGGCAGCGCTGATGGCGATGAACTGGAGGTGCTTAGCATTCTAATTGAAAAATATGAAACTGAGCATTTTCCTATACAAAATCCTGATCCAGTTGAAGCAATTAAGTTTAGGATGGAGCAAATGGATATCTCACAAAATGACTTTGCAGAAATTGTGGGGTTAAAAAGTAGAGCGAGCGAAATTCTAAACAGGAAAAGAAAATTGACGCTTGCCATGATAAGAAGAATTAATGTGCGAATGAATATACCAACAGATATTCTTATTCAAAATTACTAGTTTTTTTTGCTTTGTCTTTACCACAATAAACTTCCCTTTAAAAGCAAAAAGGGCAGCTAGTAAAAACTAACGCCCTTTGCCTGTTTGAGCTTCTTATGCTATGCTGTGAAATAACAGCTAACGATTTTGCATAGCACTTGAAGCGATGGTTTACGATTTATTGCTTGTTGAACTTGCTCGTTTGCTTGCCCTTAGCTGTGTTTAATTCTACTAAGTACATGCCGCTAGCCCACTGACTGCAATCTACTTGAACAGCACCATTTGCATCTAACTGCGTGGTAAATACTGGTTTACCAGCAATATCAAATACTGTAATACTTGCATCTTTTTCTGTCGTACTAAAGTTTACTGAATTCGTTGCTGGATTAGGTAAAATGCTTAATTCTAAACGAACTGGCTTAACATCACCAACAGCAAGTGTAAGCTGTGTAGGCATTACCACATTGTCGTTAAACATAAAGTTCTTGCCTGTAAAACTGTTGTTGGTATTGCTAATGCTTAATGACTCAGATACGCTGCTACGGTTAAGCAACTCACCCATTATCTTGTAGTCGCCTACTGGCACATTAGTAAAGCTATAGTCGCCATTGGCTGCAGGCTTAGCATACATCACTGGTTTGTTTGTATTGACATCTACTAACATAATTGTAACCTCTGTCGCTTTGCCACCACGGCTCTTCTTATTAGCACCTTGGAAAACGTTGCCGCTAATAAAACCAGGACCACCTGTATTTGTACCTGGCAATAAGTATACGTCACGGCCATATTGATTAGTAAACAAAGTAATCAGGTTAGCACCATACCACATTGCATCTATTTGATAGTATGTTGGTACATTCATCATATAGTCTGGACTAGATGGTGTAAGCGCTGCCTTGATACGATAATCGTCTACTGGTTTGTTTTGGAAAGTATACATGCCAAATGCATCAGTCGTTGTACTGTCAATAGCATCTAGCTGACCGCCACTTTGCAAAGTAATCAAGTAAACTTTTGCTTCTGCAAGGCCAACTGGTTGGTAATAGCCCCAGTTATTGCTATTGTACTTGTAAATCGCACCTTGAATATCAAAGCTTGTTTGTGGTGGTGTGTTCACTGTTACAGTATCGCAAGCCAATGTGCAACTGTATCCAAAAGAATCTATCACTTGCGCACAAACTTGGTATGTACCACTTTGTGAGAATGAATAAGTGAATGTAGGCGATGGCGTGTAAGTAATGTACTGACCATCAACCAACCAAGCTACTGCACTAACATTAACACTGCTGCACGTAGCATCAAAAACATAATCGCTTGTACTTCCTACGACAGGATTAATGCTAATGCAACCAGTACAAGGTGGTGGAAATACTTGCACATAATCGTATGTGCTATCGCAAACTGCACCAGTACTATCTAGTATGTACAATGAGATTGTGTGCGTGCCAGCCGGAAATACTTGACCCCATACTGCAGGACCCGCACTCATTGGTGCACCATTTACACTCCATGCTAAAGAACCGCCGCCGCTGATATAAGAACATGTTGCATCAAATTGTACGCTATCTGTTGTATAGTAAGTTGGATAGAAACATGCGTAGCAACTGCCTTGGCCACTGCCAGAAGTTGTAACGACCATAGAGTCTGTATCGCAAATTGTACCAGCAATATCTAGCTGATTAACTAATACTGTATAAGTACCAACTGCAGTTGGGCTGTAGTAGTATGTAGATGTGCCTGTTTGCACAAGCGCACCGTTTACAAAAAATTCAAATTGGCTAACACCTGGCGTATAGCTACTTGCACTAGCATCTGCATATAAGCCAATACCCGGAATTGCGCTTACATTGAGTATTAAACCACATGCACCCGAAGACACATTGCTCACTTGAATAGTAGACAATGAAGAATCTATACAACCGCTGGCTGTGTCTTCGTAAACACAGAGTACGTTGTACGTACCCGCAGCTACATACTGGTGCGGCAAAGAATATCCTACAGCTGTATTACCGTCACCAAAATACCATGTGTAAGTACCTGTGCCAAAGTACGAAATTGCATTAAAGTAATAATAACCATTGCCTGCATCATAACTGCTAAAGCTTGCATCGCAAATAGGTGCAATACTCAGTGTTTGACTTGCAGTGTCAGCACAACCGTTGACAGAAAATACTAAATCAATTGTATGTGTGCCTGCGGTGTAAAATGGTATTTGCATCATGGCGTAAGGGTAAATACCCCAGCTAACGCCATCTACAATCCATTCAAAATTTGCTGTAAAGCTAACGGGTGTGCTACAAGTTGCATCTACATTATATACGTAGGCGCTTGTAGTATCGGGTGTTGCTGTAAAACATGCATTGCACGCTTGTGCATTTGCTGCGATATTTCCTGCTACTAATAAAGTGCAAATCGCTACTAGTGATTTCCAAAACCTTCTCATCTCTATTCTTATCATTTTAGTTTGATAATAGACGCCGCGAAGTAAGCACTGATTTGCCCGCAGAAAAAAATTTGACACCTATAGCCTATAAGTTAACTTAAGTAAATCAAAATAGCTAACATTTCATAACAGATATGAGATACCTATAACTTATGTTTGCTATTAGTAGGTCTGCGCTTGTATATTTGCCGCAACTTGATTGCCGCATGGAGAAAAAGTTGGCATCAAGAACACAAGAAATATGAGCACTGAGCAAAAATTAAAAATAAAAGTAGCAAGTTTTAGCTATAAAACCGTTGGTATTCCTACAGACGATAGCGGTAATGGTGGTGGTTTTGTATTTGACTGCCGCGGCATCCTTAATCCTGGTCGTATTGAGCAATATAAAAAATTAAATGGCCTAGATAAGCCTGTGCGCGACTATTTGGAAAACGAAACGCAGATGCCGCAGTTTATCGAACACGTTATTGGTCTTGTAGATATTAGCGTGCAAGACTATATCAATCGTGGTTTTGAAAACCTGATGATTAGCTTTGGTTGCACTGGCGGACAGCACCGTAGTGTATATGCTGCTGATGTAATTGGTAAATACTTACGCGAAAAGTATGGTGTAGATGTTAGCATCAACCATATTGTACAACAAATTCAAGGTTAGTGCAGTTCTACAACTCATGCAACTTTTGTATGAGGCTTCTAAAAGCAATAAACTTATTGCCAAATAATTGAAACCCTTTTTCACGGAGCAATGGTGCATACAACTCTATATACTCGTTGTAGCGAGCCTTGCTGCTAGTGGTGTACGTTGCCACAAACGTAAAGCCGTCATCGTCAATGGGCTCTAATAGTTCGTGTAAGCTAGCTGCATCAAAGCACTTGGTATCTAGCACTTGTTGCAAATGCTCACTCTGCATCCAGGCTAGCCAAGCTTCGCGAATTTCTTTTTCTATCTTTATGGTAACGTTGTATTGAAACATATACTTTGGTTTTGAAAAATAAGTTACACATCTAAGTGCAAGGCAACGGGGCAATGGTCGCTATGCTTAGCCTCTGGCAGAATGTATGCGTCGCTTATTTTTGATTGCAGGTTTTGGCTAACATTGATATAGTCTATGCGCCAGCCTTTGTTATTGTTGCGCGCATTGGCCCTAAAACTCCACCAGCTGTATTGATGCGGATGCGGATTTACTGTACGAAAACTATCAACCATGCCAGTTGCAAAAAAATCGTCCATCCATGCTCGTTCTTCTGGTAAGAAGCCGCTACTGTTTTTATTACTCACAGGATCATGGATATCGATTGGCTTGTGGCAGATATTATAATCGCCAAGTACAACGACTTGTTTATGCTTTTTTCGCAGGCCATTCAACCATTGCAAATACTCAGCAAGAAATTCCATTTTATAGGCCTGTCGTTCATCGCCGGCGCTGCCACTAGGGAAATAAGTATTGATGTAAAGCACATCGCCAATTTGTACTTGCAAGGTTCTGCCCTCAAAGTCGCCCTGCTCCATGCCATTGCCATTAGTAACTTTAGTTGCTTTGGTTTTGGTTAAGAATCCTGTGCCGCTATAACCTTTCTTCTGTGCACTAAACCAGTGACACTCGTAACCTAGTGCTTTAAAACCGCTATCGTCTATATCTTCTACATTAGCCTTTATTTCTTGAAAGCCAATAACATCAGGTTGCACTTCTTGCAGCCAATCTACTAAGCCTTTAGACATTGCGCTACGTATACCATTGACGTTATAGCTAAACACCTTCATGTGGTAAAAATAGTGATGTTATATGTATTGCGCGAGAAAAATAAAATATGTCTTTACTACAAAGTACGGCATTCTCCAAGCAAACGTAGTTAAGAAAAACGTTCTACCATTTTTCTCTAATGGTAGCTAGTATGTTCAAATAGCTTTCATAACGCTCGACATGCAATTGACCTTCGCGCACTGCTGCTTGTACGGCGCACTGTGGCTCGTTGACGTGAATGCAGTTGTTGTACTTACAAGCTTTTGCTGCTTTTCGCAATTCAGGAAAATAGCCTGCCAATTCTTCTTTTTCAATATCTATTACACCAAGCTCGCGTATGCCTGGTGTATCAATAATTTTACCGCCGCTTGGCAAGTTGTACATTTCTGCATACGTGGTGGTGTGCATGCCTTTGCCGCTCCACTCACTTACTTCCATCGTGGTGATATCGGCATCTGGAATAATGTAGTTAATCAAGGTGCTTTTGCCTACACCACTATGCCCGCTTACAAGTGTAATCTTGTTGTGCAAGATTTGCTTAAGCTGTTGTAGTGCTTCGTCATCGTGTTGATGACTTAGATGAACTTCGTATCCTGCAGTATTGTAAATTTCTTTCGCATTATTGAAATAAGCTTTGCCTTCTTCGCTAAGGATATCACTTTTATTGAACCAAATAATAGCAGGCACATGGCGCGATTCGCAACTAATTAAAAAACGGTCTATAAAACCTAAACTCGTTTTAGGTTGTTCGATAGTAGCAATTAAAAGCGCTTGGTCAACATTACTCGCAATAATTTGTCGTAAGTTCTTGTTGTGATTGCTTTCGCGTACAACGTAATTGTGTCTATCGTAAATACTAGTAATTATCGCTTTGTTGCTGTTGTCGTCTTCTATTTGTAAATCAACGCTGTCGCCCACTGCAACGGGATTGGTACTCGTAATGTCGGTATCTATTTTAAGCTTGCCACGTGTACGACAACTCCATACGCGGCCGTCTTCTGTGCGAGCTACGTACCAGCTGCCTGTGCTCTTATATACGAGTGCTTTGTGCAACAAAATTTAGATGGCCTTTTGAATATGCTGCACCATTTGTTGTGCTAAGTCGCTTGCTTGCGCTTCGGTAGGCGCCTCGGTATAAATGCGCATAATTGGTTCGGTATTACTTGTACGAATATGTGCCCAGCTATCTGCAAAGTCAATCTTCAATCCATCAATATCGCTCCATTGTTCGTTAGCAAATTGCTGCTTTAGTTTTTCAAAGATATTTGCAACCGCATCTTTGCTAGGCAAATCAATTTTATTCTTGCTCATAAAGTAAGCAGGATAAGTAGCGCGCAAGGCCGTCATGCTAAGATTGGTATGTGCGAGGTGCGTTAAAAATAATGCGATACCAACTAAGGCGTCTCTACCATAATGCAGCTGCGGGTCAATAATACCGCCGTTGCCTTCGCCGCCGATAACAGCATTTACTTCTTTCATTTTTGTAACTACATTTACTTCGCCCACTGCGCTTGCAAAATATTCGCCACCATGTTTTACAGTTACATCTCTAAGCGCACGTGTGCTACTCATATTGCTAACAGTATTACCTTTTGTTTTACTTAAGATATAATCAGCAACGGCTACAAGTGTGTACTCTTCGCCAAACAAAGTACCATCTTCGTTTACAAAGCAAAGTCTATCTACATCAGGGTCTACCGCTATGCCTAGATGTGCTCTTTGCGCTACAACAGCATCGCATAATTGCTTGAGATGCTCTGGCAAAGGCTCTGGATTATGTGCAAAATCGCCACTCACTTCTGCATTAAGCACCGTTACATCGTGTACGCCAAGTGCATTTAGTAGCATGGGTACATAAATAGCGCCGGTACTATTAATCGCATCTACCACTACTTTGAACTTTTTGCCTTCAACGGCAGCCTTATCTACAAGCGGGTGCTTGAGGATGGCATCCATATGATGCGCTGTACTGGTAGTATCAATCGTATGCTTGCCTATATTGTCGATATCGTTATAAACAGCTCTTGTCAAAAGGTTTTTGCCCTTGTCTAAAACTTCTTGCCCTTGAGCAGCGCTAATAAACTCGCCTTTTGCATTCAATAGCTTAAGTGCATTCCACTGCTTTGGGTTATGGCTAGCTGTGAGGATAATACCACCTGCAGCATTGTGATGGGTTACTGCCATTTCAACCGTAGGCGTTGTACTTAAGCCAAGGTCTACCACGTTTACACCATCGGCAAGCAAAGTGCCTACGACCAAGCTGTGCACCATAGGGCCACTCATACGACCATCTCTGCCAATAACAATTGTCTTGCTGCTACTTTCTGCAAGCACTACTTCGGCATAAGCGCGTGTATACTTGATGATGTCTTCCGGTGTTAAACCATTATCAGGAGCTCCGCCAATGATGCCGCGAATTCCACTAATTGATTTTATGAGTGTCATATATAATTAAACGAACGTTTTAGAGTTTGCAAAGATAGGCTTATAAAGCAAGATGTTTATGCTGCCAATAAATCACTTAAACACTACACGTTGTTCCAGTAAATCGTCGTTTTCGTGGTGGCGAGCGTCGCGCTCGTAGGGATGGTTGTGGTAGCCAAACTTTAAGGCCAACACAAAGTAGCGCCACAAAAACTTTACCGTGCCCATTTGGTGCACTTGCCATATATGCCGCAATTCATGTCGTACCCATGCCTTGTTAGCAAGAAATTCTTCGCGGCTTGTATTGTGCAGTAAAATCTGATAGCCCCACACCATTGCCACACGCTTTGTGCCCAATTTCCATGCGCCAATACGTGCACGCAAGCTCTGCTCTTTGATGCGCACCACGATTGGTTTTGGATTGTAAATTGGCATATACCTTTGGTACAAAAGTAGCGCTAGCACCACATTTTGTGCTAGCAAATGTTCATCAATTGATACTGAGGACATTGCGCAAGCCGCAAAACGTTAAAATTGAGGCATTTACAGCGTTTTTACAAAAGCAATGCGATTTGGTTCTATATTTGTATTCGTTTCGAAACAAATTAAAACAAAAGAAAGTACAATGAAAAAGTTAGTAATCGTAATGGCTGCTCTACTTATTGGTGGCGCTGCATTCGCAGAAAAGAAGTGTTGCAAGAAAGGTACTGCAAAGGCTTGTTGCAAGAAAGAAGCTGGCGCTAGCGCTGCTGCTGCTCCTGCAACTACAGCTACTGCTGGTGCTCCTGCTAAAAGCTGTAGCGCTGGTGCTGGTAAAGCATGTTGCAAAAAAGGTAACGGTCAAGCCGCTGCTGCTGCTGCAACGCCAGCTCCTGCAAAGAAGTAAGCAATACTTTCAAGTAAAAAATTTTAAGCCGCACTTTATGTGTGGCTTTTTTTATGCCCTGTATCACCACATTTAATCAAGCTTAGTAATCTTGGCTATGATGTAACTTTGTAATTCAGATTATGTCAGCTGGTTACGAATACAATCCTAGTCCTACGATAAAGAGCTTTCTAGCCAAGAGCGATGTAAAGGCGCATGACCTTGAGCATAAGCGCAAGTTGCTTTTTAACATCAACAAGTATCTTGAGGTCGTTGTAAAAGGTAAACAACAATTTACCGATTTGGACGCAGCCCGTAAACGCGCAAAAAATATCAAGTGGAAAGCCATAGAAAACCTAGACCGCTATCTACTACAATTCGAGGAAAATTTTAGTAGCCGCGGCGGCAAAGTGTTATGGGCACAAGACAGTAGCGAAGCCCTAGCCCAAGTTTTAGAAATTTGCAAGAAGTACGAAGCCAAGCAATTGGTAAAAAGTAAAAGCATGGTTACTGAGGAGCTTCACCTCAACGATTTTCTTGCACAGCATGGTATAGAAAGTGTAGAAACCGACCTAGGCGAATATATTCAACAGCTTGACGAAGAGCCGCCTTATCATATTGTAACACCTGCAATGCACAAGAGCAAAGAAGATGTTGCAGCCCTCTTTCATGATAAACTTGGTGTAGAACCAAATCTTCCGCCAAAAGAACTTACATTGATTGCCCGCAGATTATTGCGCGAAAAATATACAACTAGCGAAGTCGGATTAACAGGCGGCAATTTTATTTTGCCTGATATCGGTGGCGTACTTGTTTTAGAAAACGAAGGCAATGCGCGTTTAAGCGTTGCTTTTCCTAAAGTGCAAATATGCATTGTTGGTATAGAAAAAATGCTAACCAGCGTACACGACCTCAACCTACTGCTACCATTACTTGCTACTTATGGCACGGGGCAAAATGTAACAGTGTACAATAGTATCTACACTGGTGCCCGCACAAGCACAGAAGTTGATGGCCCGGATGAAATGTATGTGATACTGCTAGACAATGGTCGCAGTAACTTATTGCAAGATGTGCATATTCGCGAGGCAGCCTATTGTATACGTTGCGGCAGTTGCCTCAATGCTTGTCCTGTTTACAAAAATGTAGGCGGGCATGCCTACGAAACAACTTATAGTGGTCCAATAGGTAGCGTGATAAGCCCGCACCTCAAAGGCTTAAAAGAATTCAAGCATCTCAGCAATGCAAGCAGTTTATGCGGCAATTGCACAGAAGTATGCCCTGTGAAGATAAATATCCATGGCATGCTGCACTACAATCGTAGCCTTGCTGTAGAAGCTGGCCACAACGATACTTCTGAAGGTTTACTATGGAAGGCTTGGAAACAAGCCATGTTGCATCGCGGTTTTATTGATATTGCCAATGCTAGCATCAAAACCAAGGTTGTGAACATGGTATTTAAGAATAGCTGGGCTAAGCGTCGTGATGGCTTAGCTTTTCAGAGCAGCTTTAGAGATATGTGGAAGCAACGCAAAGGCAAATAGCTTTTGGCCTGCACACTTTAATCCTCTAACATTACCAAAGCAAACTAAAACGCTACTATGCAAGCACCACTACACCATGCCATTAAACATTTAGGCTTTACCAAGCTAAGTGCTATGCAAGAGCAAGCCATTGAGGCCATTGCTACCCATACCCATGTGCAACTTATTGCGCCAACAGGCAGTGGTAAAACGGCAGCCTTTCTATTGCCACTTATCACAAAAATTAATCCTGAACACAAACATGTGCAGGTGATTGTAATTGCACCTACACGCGAACTGATTTTACAAATTAGCAGTGTGTGGAAGAAAATGAATACGGGCATTGCAGCAGTAACTTGCTATGGCGGCCATAGAATAGAATCAGAAATCAACGAACTGGGCGCGCAGCCACAAATTGTTTTTGGTACGCCAGGCAGATTAAACGACCATATCAATAAAGCAAGTTTTGATGCGACCCATGTTGCAACTGTGGTAATAGATGAGTTCGATAAAACACTAGAACCAAAATTCTATGCTGAGTTAGAAATTCTATTAGCAAGCATGACGGCTATGCAATCTTTGGTTTTAGCTTCTGCAACACATATAGATGTGCTGCCAGAATTTGTTGCCGATTTTACATGGCATCAAGTAGAACCTAAAAATGCTATAAAGCCTAAGCCAAGTATTTATGCAGTGGCTTGCCCTGAAAAAGATAAGTTGCCAGCACTGGTAGACTTATTGCATTATGCAGCAGATACAACCTCTATTGTATTTGTAAACCACCGTGCTTCTGCCATTCGTATCCACGAAACGCTAGTTAAAGATAGTATAGAATGCATTTACTATCACGGAGGTCTATCGCAAATAGAACGCCTCGTTGCATTAATAAAATTTAAGAACGAAACGGTAAACATACTTATCTGCACAGATATTGCTGCGCGCGGTATTGATGTCGATGGCATTAATAACGTCATCCACTATCACCTACCCGACAATGAAGAAGCCTATACACACCGTAACGGCCGTACGGCACGCCAAGGTGCCAATGGTAATGTGTATGTACTGCATAGTGCCGAAGAAATTGTGCCTGAGTATATTGCCGAGCATGCGAGTGCTAAAACGATACCCTATATTAAAGATGCTATACCAGCACCGCATTGGATAACCCTAACTGTAAATGCTGGCAAAAAGAATAAGCTTAATAAAATAGACATCGTTGGTTTCTTAAGCAAGCAAGCGCAACTCAAGAAAGGCGATATCGGCATTATAGATGTGCTAGACACTGTAAGTTTTATTGCTATTCGAAAATTGATTTGGAAAGATGTGCTGAAGGCGATACGTGGTAAGAAGATAAAGGGAAAGGATTATATTTTTAAGGTTGCGAAGTAGGGGGTGGCCTAGGGACGAGCACTACTAGTATTGGCATAGCCACTTTTAGGATAGAGCATATTAACCTCCGTTGCCTGTAAACTTAACAAGCTGTTTTTTGACAATTCTGCGCAAATCAAAATCGTCACAAGCATTGCGTTCATTATCCCAATTTTCTATTTTTACTCTCCCCAATTTATTAACTTGTTCAGCATCTTGCCAAACTTTAATCTTACTGCTAAAAAATTTGAAACTACGTTCAAAAGTAAAGAACTTGAACTTCTGATTTTCTAACCCCAACTGAATAAATTCTTTCCCTGGGTTTGTACATTCATAGTTTTTTCCAAATAGTTGGTTTAATACATTTGAAATTAATTTATCAAGTTCTTCCCACTCGTAATCGCTAATTGAGTTAATAATTCTTTCTTCAAACCAACCAACTAGCGCTAAATCATATTTATTCGTGTCTAATTTTGCTAAATACTTCGTTTCACTCCAAATTTCAAAACCATATATCTTATACTCTTTGGTTTGTACATCTATATCAATAACCTTCCTTTTATATAAATTGTAAATCGTGTCGGTAATAATATCAACAGCATAATCAATAAAGGGCTCTCCGATATACCAAATATGTGCATCGAATTCTGAATCGCATACAATAGCTAAGTTAGTTTCACTTACAATCAAATTACCATCTATTACACCATTCATCTGTAATAATTGATTTTCAGCTTCGGTTAAAGCATTGTATATAAGGTTTAGGTTATTGACGTAGTAGCTCTGCCAATCATGTCAATCACGTGTTTCACAATCCTTATCGGTGGAATAGCTGCGGGCGCTGTTGTCATATTCAAAAATAATAACTATTGTGCAAAACCATGCTTTGCCTGCCAAATAATATTTGCCTTTTAATGCATAGTGCGATAACTGGTATAGTCATTTAATCTCAATAACCAAACAGATGCTATTGGTGGCAGTAATGCCAACCACGTATAGGGGCCGGAGTTCCACCGCGGCGGAGAAGATTCAAAAAACCACAACAACAAAACACATGGCACGCTTTATACACAAAATATTTTCTGTACGCTTACACGCTTTAAGGCGTGTCGGTAAAAATATTTGTGTATAAAACTTACACCACGATAACTCAATCTACATATTCCCTCAGTTACTAGTTCAATTCTGCCAAAAGTGCTTTACATAGGAACCCGTGTTATGCCTAGTTATTTTTTCAAGTTTAATAAGTCTATCAAGTTTTGATTGTCGGATTCGTTCGCTAATTCCCCGGCTAATTTCTGAATTTTCTGTTCCCAATTTCTCCATTGAATTGTATTTGCATTGTTCAACTGTATGAAAGAGTCAACATTTGGAGCAATTACTCTAACCATATAACTCACCCCGTCTAACGTTATTCCCTTATTCGCTTCAAACAGGTTAAACTGAAAATGCTCAATTATATCTTTTTTTACGTCTGATAAAGTCTTAGTATGGACTTGTTCTATTCCACTCTGATTGCAAATAAAAACACCTTGCATCAACTCCTCCTTATTTGTGTGTTCTCGAAATTTATTTTCATTAAACTTTATTGAAAATAAGCCGCCCCAACCAACGAAAGAACGGGTGATTTGAACTACCCATATATAGTCGATTGACTTTTCATTTTCTCTCCATCCTTTGTCATTTCTAATAACATGTACTCCACTTTTTAGCTCGGAGAATCCAAGACTTTCAGCCAAAGACTTTTCAAGCTTTCGAAAATATTCAAAGCTGTTGTAATAAATATTAATATTGTCTTCTTGTCGGTTCACTGTTTCATTTTATAATAAGGCATAACAGTTAGATGATTTACGCAGTTGCCATACTAATTGAGTCAATCACGTGTTGCACAATCCCAATCGGCAGGCTAGCTGCGGCCACCGCTATCATAATCAAAAATAATAACTATTACGCAAAACGATGCTTTGCGAGGTAAATAATACTGCCTTTCTATGCGTATTCCGATAGCATGTAGAATCATTTAGTCGTACAAACCAAACAGATGCTGCTGGTAGCTGAAATACCAAGCACGTATAGGAGCCTGAGCACCGTCAAAGTGGGAAGCTTACACCACATTAACTCAATCTACATATTATCTCAGGTGCTAGTTAAATTCTAGCAAAAGTGCTTTACATAGGAACCGCTGTTGGTGGCTGGCTTTTGTCAGACTACTCATTATGTTCTATAATCTGCTTAATGCTGTTGCCCCAGATAACTGCATAATTGTCTGCAAAATCTTCAACTTGTTTACTATTTGCTTTGCTCCACAGTCTTTGATATACATAATCTACACAATGTCCGATTTCATGTAATAGCAATTTTTCCAGAAAATATCTTTTATAACTGTCAGCTGTAAATTGTAAGTACCATCCATCTTTATTGTGTTGTAAGTTATTACAGTATTGCTTATAGAAATTCAATTGTTTCGTTGTTGGTTTTACTTGTCCGAAGAGCATTTTATTGTCGATTGGAACTGCAAATAGCTTAATTAAGTAAACTCCACTTCCGCAAATGAATTGTCCTTGTAATGTTTCCCCTTTCATATAGTCAGCCTTTTTTACTTTGTCGAGCCAAATATGTGTTAAGTGTTTAGTATGTTCCTCGGGTAGTTTTTTAAGTGTACTTTTAATTTCATCAATTGTTACAGGAAAATAAAAATCTCTTGATGTATTTTCAATAATATACAATGGCGTTTTTTGATTCACTGTTGGAGGTGACAAATTGTGCTGTTTATTGAAAATTCCGTCAGCACATTTTAATCGTGTTCGGCCTCCATGAATGTCGCCAAATTTTCTATTCTTCTTCCAAGCTGTTTCTTTACGATTCTGTATCATACGTTTTGTCTATTGAGCTTGCTGCATACGTTTGGAGCTTTTCTAAGGCAGCTGTGAAGCGCTGGATAATGTTGCTTTGCCATCTACTTTAGGCAAGCTAGATTTACCCGCCATTTTTCTTTTTAAGTTCTTTCCACTCATTATTCTTCCAACTGAAACAAATTACCGAGTCTAGTTTACCTGCTGCATCGTAAACATATTTCTTCTTAAATGTTGAATCACAGTTACACCGAGAAAATCCCGCATTCCTTACAGTGCATTCAGCGTCCGTCTCTGTCAGAATTTTTCCGTCATTACTGTAACTATAAAACGTTTCTCTCTTTGAGTAATAGTCTTCTTTGAAAGGTCGCTCGGTCATAAAATAACTTACTTGCTTATCATCTCTAAATTTTTTATAAAATGTCTGTGCTGGCTGCCATTTGTTATTAAGATACACAAAAGACTTCCTAAATGTGTCATTACCAAATTCGTCATAATAGAAGCTATCTAGCAAATAGTCCTGAAGCCCATCACCTTTCTCTAATCCAGTCAATGTTTTTAGTCTTATATCATCATTATAGTTAGAAACTTTGGTCAGTATAGCAATTGGCAAACTGTCTGAGATTCTTAGTGTTTTAATTGTCTGCGACACGAGCTGTTGTTTATTGTCAACTGTGCCGTACTTGTCTTCCGTTTGAATAAAAATGCCTCTTTTAGAATGACAAGAAAAGGTCACAGCTGTTAGAAAAATCAAAAATAATATGTTGTTACATCGTTTCACTAAGTTGTACGTAAATGGCAGGTCACAATTTACTGCTTGGCTAAAGTAGTTGTTTGAAAAGTGCCAGTCCAAATATACTATAAATGCTGCTGTAAGTACACATGCGCAGTAACTAACATAAGCCTTGCTTTTGCTTATCCGATGCTCGAGGCTCGGCTTGTTTCTTTTTGTCTAACTATCTGAATTTTATGCCTTGTTTTTCAAGTTTGTCCGCTCCTGCTAGCACGCCCAAACTGCCAATTTTCCTTATTGCTAGCTTGTTGTGAATTTGATACTTTAGTCTTCTAGAAGTTACCTGTATTTCTGTCCAGTCCCAAAAGCTGCTAAGTCCATTTGCTGTGTTGGCGCCTTCACATCCTAAAGCTCCCTTTTCGCTAAAGTGTCCAATATGCGATTGGTTAAGTTCACCATTTTTGAGCCCACCGAAATACAATTGAATAAGCCCCCAACCATCTGTCGAATAACGAAACGTATGTCCATTGCAACGTTTTGGGTCAAGGTCCACTTTTCTGAAAATCGGTTTTCCCTGGTGTCTTGGCGCCCATAGTTGAAAAGTGTTTGCAAATTTGTCACCATTGTCAAGGTCAAACTTTTTCGAAATTTCATCAACCGTTTTGTATTCACAAATGTCTTGCCCGTATGGTGATGCTGCATCGTAAACTTGTAGGTCAGTTTCCTTGAAAATGAATTCCAGTACTTGCAATTTATCTGCCTTGTCTGCAAAAAAGTTATAGTGCATTTTTAGGGTCGCTTATCTTGTTAGCTGAAGTTACTTATTCGTAATTCACTTTCTATATTCAATGAATTGGTATTTATGTCTAAGTACTTCTTTAAAATGTGTTTGATTCTGTACCGTGATTAATCGTATTCAGTGTAACTAAAAATCGTATTTGCAATAATCGCAAATATCAATGACGTTTTGTCTGTTTCATCCAATTCAATTATATACTCTTCTTTATCAAAGCAATCAGTAAATGAATTTCTAGATACTTGCTCTATAAATCCAATTTGTTGCTTATTAATGTAAATACTACTATTACAAGATAAAATCTTGTCTGCCTTAAATATGACATTGTCGCCACCTAAAGTTCTAGCAATTACTTCATTGTACAATGACATTTTGCGCTTTTTTACCGTACAGCTTAGTATGCCCAAATTATCAAATAGCTCTATTTCATTAGTAAGTAATTTATTTTGCGCACGAAATATAATTTCATTTTCAATTGACAATAAATTTACCGCCAAGCCATACAAAGCGTTTTGGTCTCTATTAACTTCACTCGTAAAGCAACGCACATTATCTAAATTGAAATACCTAGTCCAATTAATATTATGTACAATGTATTGTTTCATTTGCGCTATGTGTAATTTATGCCTCTCCATAAAACTCACAAGCAATACGGTCTTCAAACCAAATTCCTGTAATTCCTGCTTCTTCAATGGCCGTCTTTAGTTGTTCGGAAACTAAAATACTAATACCATAAGGCGAACAAAATAAGTCAGGTGTCTCTTTAAGAAATAATTGTCTAGGGTGTAAAAACATGGTCCTCTCTTCTTCATTTTCTATAGTTATCATTTCATTTGTTTTCAAGTTTTCAAATACAGAGCGCTTAAAATCTATAATATCGACAGAATGGATAAAATTCAGAAAATTAAAATTAAATACTTCAGGTTCTTTTCTGTTATTAAAATCTTCATCAAAGGGGGAAATTAACTTACAATCGTAAAACCGAAAATCCTTTAAGTTGTAATTTTCCACAAGCCTTTTAAATTTTTCACTTACAAACAAGCCTATACATCCACCAACACCTGGCATTTCTGCACTTAGTACATCAGTTCGTTTAGCAATACGTTTTAATGAGAAATTATCAAGGTTAGGTTTTACTTGTGGAAATTTCCTGTAATCCAATGCTTTGTCGTAATTGTTCTCTACTTTCCAATATCGTTTTGGCGGTTCTAGTTGAGGCCAACAGCCAATTTTTTCACGCTCTGTAGCATTTTTAATGCTGTAGTATGTTATTCTCTTCATGAATGGCGCTTTCTCGTTTTCTAAAAATTTAATTCCCCCTAAAGTCTATTATTCTATGCTTGTTTTCATTCCTTGATTCACTGCATTTCTCTGTTCTAATCCTTTCATTTCAAACAGAAATTTGGCGTTTTGTTTTATTGATGTGCGCACGGTTGCAACAACTGCCAACGTTTAGCGCCGTACCAAAGGTAACTGTGAAGCATTAGAAATTGCGGGATAGCAAGCTACTTTTGCCAAGCACTCATGTAAAAGCGTCGCATAACTTTGAAGCTCAAGTTAAAAATAAAGTAAGATGCAATTGTAAAACGCACTAGCAATATCAAAGTTGTACATTGTTGTTGATGTACAAGGCTTGCTCCGCAAATAAAGTGCAGAAAACTTGCTTTCATGTATGTTCGCCGTTGGTAGCAGTTCTATTTGGCCGTTATAGTACGTCCTTCATTTTGACCCCAAGTACACATAGCGTTAATGATTGGGATTAGACTCTTGCCTAGCTCAGTCAAACTATACTCCACTTTTGGTGGTAGTTCATTAAACTCTTCACGTTTCACTATGCCATAATTTTCCAATTCCTTTAGTTGTTCTGTCAATATTTTTCGTGAAATAGTAGGGATAAACAATGCCAACTTCCCAAACCGCAATTTACCACCCATTAAGCAATACAAAATAATGGGTTTCCACCTGCCGCCAATAATACTCATAGTATGTATAACGGGGCAATCAGTTGGGTTTTCGAAAATTCTTGATTTCTTCATTCCAATTTTTATTTTGCTTTAGTAACCTTCATGTAACCACTTATTTTTACATACATACGCACTAAGTTTCCAAAAGTAACTAATCACCACTACTTTTGAAACATCAATCAAAAAAAATAAAACAATGAATATTTTATTTGTGTATGCGCACCCCAATCCAAAAAGTTTTACTGCTTCTATCATCAATGAATTAGTTGATAAAGCTAAAGAAAAAAATCATCATACTGACATACGGGATTTGTATGCTATTAATTTTAATCCAGTATTGAGCAATAGTGATTTTCAAACATTTCACTCAGGAAGTATTCCTGCTGACATTAAGACAGAGCAAGACTTAATATCTAATGCAGACATTATTGTAATGGTGTATCAATTATGGTGGACACAATTTCCAGCAATGCTTAAAGGTTATATAGATAGGGTTTATAGCTATGGTTTTGCGTATCAGTACGGTGCAAATGGCTTAGAGGGTTTGCTAAAAGGAAAAAAGGTATTTTTAGTAACTAATACGGGTACGCCTTCTGAAATTTATACACAATACGATATGCATACCGCCATCAATAAAACTAGCAACAGTGGTATTTTTGAATATTGTGGAATGGAGGTTTTGGAACATATTTATAATGGCGGTGTAGTGATAAGTACAGACGAAACAAGAAAGGCATATATTGAAAATGCTGTGCAATCGTTTGATGCTTATTTGTAAAATATTTTATGTCAAAAGTAATTGTGATTTTAGGTGCTGGCGCAGGCATTAGTCAATCTGTAGCCAGAACATTTGGAAAGCAGGGTTTTTCAATAGCGCTAGTAAGCAGGAATATCGAAAAGCTAAGTGCATTTATTGCTGAATTATCTCAAGAGAACATTCGCGCAAAAGCATTTTCGGCAGATGTGTGCAATGAAGCAGCTGTCAAAAATGTTGTAAAGGAAATTAAAGACACCTTTGGAAGAATAGACATTGTACATTACAATGCTGCTGCAGTGCGAATGGTAAATATACTCAGTGAGTCTGCCGAATCGCTTATACAAGACTTTTCTGTAAATGTAGCTGGCTTGCTAACAGTAACTTTATTGACCATGGCTGAACTAGAAGCCAATAAAGGAGCCATATTAATAACAGGTGGTGGTTTTGCAATGTATCCTTCCGCAGATTTCGCTTCGCTTTCGATAGGCAAAGCTGGGGTCAGAAATTTATCGGAAAGCCTATCGCAAGCCTTGAAAGATAAAGGAATATATGTGGCAACCTTAACAGTAAATGGCTATGTTTCTCCCGATTCCGCAGTGCATAATCCCGACAATATCGCCTTTCATTTTTGGAAATTGTATAACGAACGAAACAAATTTGAAATACAATTATAATCTAAAGAACTTGTAAAAGATTCTCGTAGCTGTTTGGTCGGCTAGCCATTACGTTGCCCCCTTGCGTACATCGCTTAGTGATTGGAACAGGTGTAAGCTCACACCGCAATAACTTAATCAACATAGCACCTCAAGTGCTAGTAAAATTCAAGCAGAAGTGCTTTACATAGGCACCCATGTTAGCGGTAGTGGCTTTGTTTGTTAGCAAATTTACATTTTTATTTCTGATTGTTTGTCTGTGTCACATCCTTTTATTAATGGTCTTCCTTGTATTGCTTGTATAAGTGTCAGCAATGCTAAAAGTCCATAAATTATGGAAAGTCCGATTGTCAATTTAGTGTTTTTTAGGAAATAGAACGATGCTATCGGTAAAACTTGTAAGGCGTGCATTCCAATAAAATGAGAAACTCTTAAATCTCCAACTGTCTTGCTCCAACCAACGATTAACCAATTTGAATTATCGTTTAATGCTCCAACACTATGATTAAGTCTTGAACCCATTGCAAAACCTTCAAAAGAAAAAATTACAAATATTAATATTCCAAAACGAATTGCCCACAAGTAATAAGTTGGAAGATTAGGAAAGTCGGTTTTGAAAAATAAGAGGCCAACATAAGCTGTGTAAAGAGTAACCAAGGTGGCAGCTAATGCCATCATTGAATACAATGCTGAATACATTGGTGTTGAAATATTATAATGTGAAAGTTGTCCTTTACTTGCTTGAAAAGAAATGTAAATAATTTCAAACCCCAATAAAATAATCACAGTCCAATTGAATAATTTAATATTGAAATCGGGTAGATAATGACAATACCAAGCCATTGCCCAAGCAAATAAAAAAGTTGAAAATGCAAATTTAAATGGCTTGTACCAAGCATTTACATTGTAAACTTGTGTAGTTGTAAATTTTGTTAGAAGTAAAAAAACAAAAGATACAACAAGACAAATAAAACCATAATAAAACAATGTTTCGTTTCGGGTTTTGAGTTGTTGAATAAAGTCTATCATTTTTTTATACTTGCTAAATTCTTTTTAATTTTCATCATTAAAAAATCGGGTGTTACCCTTGGTAAGTTACTTAAAAACCAATTCATAAAACCTACAATTTTTTTACTTTTACCATTCAAAAATAATTCTATACCCGCTTTGGCGACTAAATCTGCTGGCATAGGCTTGTTGGCACTCATTGCATTGGTTTTTCGCATTGCGTCTGTATGAAAAGGTGTTTCTACTGTTCCTGGACAAAGTGCTGTAACGGTTACGCCTGTTCCTTGCAGTTCGGCTGAAACAGTTTCTGTAAAAGCTAATACAAAACTTTTGGTAGCCGAATAAACAGAGTAATAGGGAAATGGAAGAAATGAAAGTAGCGAAGCTACATTCATTATTTTGCCTTTGCCCTCTTTTACCATTTCTGCTCCAAACAATTTTGTTAGTCCAACTAATGAAGTAATATTTACAGAAATCATTTCTTCATCTTTTTTTAAATGCATTTCTACGAAATTGCCATAATCGCCAAAACCTGCATTGTTAATTAACCCCGTAATTTTATAGGCTTTCTTTTTTGTAAAGTTATATAAATCTAGTGCTGAATTTGGCTCTGATAAATCAAATAAAAAATAATCAACTTCAATTTTAAATGTTGTTGTTAATTCTGATTGTAATTGTTTTAATCTTTCTTCACTTCTTGCAACTAAAATTAAATTATAACTTTTAGCTGCTAATAGCTTTGCCATTTCATAGCCAATGCCACTACTTGCTCCAGTTATTAACGTATATTCTTTCATTGGAATTAGCTTTGGTTTTCAGATTTCATTTTCAATTCGGAAAGCCAAACATCGTGTAGTTTTTTCAACTTTTTACCTTGAAATGTTTTCTCAAAAAAGGTGAGCCAACCATTTTGGCTTTCATCGGTAATTACTTTGCAACCTTTTTCTGTTGGAATAATCAACCATACGTGAAAACCTTGTATGCTCTTTTTTTTACTTTCCCAAGCTAAAAGTCTGTTAGGTTCAAATTGCTTTATGGTTGATTGAAACTTCAATCCCATTGTTTGCCAATTAAATATTGAATTTGCATTTAAAACTGTATCGGTTTGATTTGCGAAAATTACATTTTTTGCACCTTTGTACCAAGATTGCCATTTTAGTGCGTCAATTAAATATGCCCAAACGATTTCGGGTTTGGCATTAATTTCAATTTCGTTATGAACATAGAATTTGCTTTTTGCTGGATCATATTCAGTTGGCCAATTAATTTTTTCAGTTGAGTTATGTTGTGCAAAACCTGAAAGTGTGACTGCAAAAAATGCTGTAATGAAGAATAACTTTGTCATAGCAATTTGTTTAAAATTATAATGCAAAGGTGAGTACAATAAATGTTTTAAGTCGTAAACAAATGTTTATAGTTTTTCTATTTCAGCTTTCTTTAATCTACTCAAATGAATTGGAGTAATGCCCAAATAGGAAGCAATCATATGTTGTGGAACTCGGTTGTGAATATTGGGAAAAACATCTGTAATGCTGTCATAACGCTGTTTGGGTGTTCTTACATATAGATTTTTAATTCTGTCGTCTTGGTAAATAAAATAATATTCTGCAATTAGACGTCCCATTTTTTGTCCGTCAGACAAGTTTTTGTAACCCCATTCTATGGCTGTTCTTGGCAAAACAATTACTTCTGTTTCTTCCAAAGCTTGTAAACTATAAATTGAAGGTTTCGCTTGAATATAATTTGAGTAGTCGGCAATAAATTGATTTTCTAATGCAAAATGTATAGTCTGCTCATTTTCTTCTTTGTCTGTAATAGAAACTCTAATAATTCCTTTATTGATAAAGAAAATTTCGTTTGGAATAATGTTTGGTCGGCTTAAAATTTCTTGTCGCTTAAATTTTTTAGTAACAGTTTTGCTAAGGAAGTCGTTTAATTCTTCTTCCGAAACATTTATCATTTGTCGGATTACTTGTTTGATTTGCTCCATTTATTTTGTAAGGGTGTTGTCTGTTTCGGGGTCTCGTGCCATTACCGCTAACGGTTTTCGGCTTTGCGATGTTGGGGAATTCAAAGCACAAATGTTCAAATCAGTACAAATGCTCAATAGAATTCCAATGCTCAAATTTAGCACTTCTGCCCCAATATCGCAAAGCATCTATGTAAAAGCATCTCATAAATTTGAAGTTCACGTTAAAAATAAAGTAAGATGCAATTACAAGACGCTTTACCAATACCAAAGTTATATATTGGTGTTGATGTACGCAACTTGTTCCTAAAGAAAAATCCAGAAAATAAAATCCTCGATATTCGCCATCGGAAAATCTCGTTGGAAGGTACGGTCCAAATCAGACATTTGCGACCGCAGTTGCGCCAATTGTGATTTTTGATAAACGAGGACCACCACCACACTATTGACCGCAAAAAGAAGTAAATCTTGAAACGTCCCTCGGGCTAACCCAGTCTAGTAGCATTTGGTATAACTGTGGTTATGCCAGATTAAACCTAAGTGCTCTTGCGCGGGTCCGTCCAAAGCGCCCTCATGCTAGGCACAGCATGCAGCACGAATGCTTAGGTATAATGTGCCGTTTTGTTCTAAAGTTCATCTTGTTACTTTATTTTCTTTGCTTCCATTTTATGGTCACCTTGAGAAAAAGTGAGTTTGGAGATATTTCCATTTTCATCTTTTTCAAATTCGATGCTAGCATCAAATTCTTTTAAGAAAAACGAGGTTTCACTAAAAGGGTATATTCTTAAAGGCGTTTGATTAGTCATAGATGCGTATGGTTCACCATTACTTAAAGTTATAAAAAACTCCATTTCCTCTTGAATTCTGTAAACACCAACAACTTTGTTAAGCTGTTCGGAAGTTAAAGTTATTTCTTTCTTACCAGTCGGATTTGCTAGAGGTAAATTATACAATGCATAACGAATCGTTTTGTTTACAATTTCTGCTCCTTGCTGATTAAAAAGTACAATAATCGTTTTGTCAGTATCAATATGTTGCTCATTTAAAGTAAGATAACCTGCCCAAGCGCCAGTATGCGTTACTACTTTACCAAATATTTCAGTGCTGTCAAGTTGCCATCCAAACCCATAATTAAAAGTAGAGCCGTCAGATAGCGTCACCGGTGTAAACATTTCTTTTTTCATTTCCGAAGAAATCAAATTACTATTTTGAATAGCTCTGTCCCACTTTAATAAATCAATCACATTTGAAAATACTCCACCATCACCAACAACCCCGCTGAATATTTTTACATAATTAAATTCTTCCAATTCATCGGTCAATACTAATTTTTTTAGACTATCAGAATACGTATAGGAATGTGCAAGATTTTTTATTTTACTAGCAGGCTGTTTACTTGTTTGGACAAATGTGTTATTCATCTCTAAAGGTTTGAATACAAACTCTGATAAAAATTCGTCGTATTTTAATCCTGATGCTTTCTCGATAATACTTGCCAATAGTACATATCCAGTGTTACTATAACTCCAATCTTTACCTGGCTCAAATACTATCTTTGGTTTTTTATTTGAATAAAGCTTTATAAGGTCTTCATTAGTGGCTACTTCATCTTTATCGAATGAGGTTTCAAGTAATTCCATATAATCAGGTAGTCCTCCTGTATGTTGAAGTAAATGTCTAATTGTAATTCCTTTATAAAAAGATAATTCGGGAATGTACTTGGCGACAAGGTCATCATATTTCAGCTTGCCTTGTTCTTTTAATAATACAATACCTATAGCGGTAAACTGCTTACTGATGGAAGCTAAGTCGAAAATAGAATTTGGATTTAATTTTTGTTTTGTGCTTTCATTGGCTAAACCAAAGCTTTTGTTGTAGCTTATCACCCCCTTTTCAGCAATGTGCACATTGCCATTTATTCGACCTTTTTCGTACAAATCGTTTAGCAAACTATCGATAGTTTTTATATTACTTTGCCCAAAAACTACTTGAGTAATTAAAAGTGCAATAAATGTGATTGTATATTTCATTATTTTTTTGTTTTAAGATTCAAATAAATAAGCTTGAGTGGTTTTGGGCAATAAAGCATCAGCCACAAAAAGTGCGGTTAGAAAATTGCACAAAATTATCATTGAAGAATAGAGAACTATTTGTTTTTATTGTCGGCTTAAGAGACTTATTTAGGTTCTTCTTGTGTCAGTGCGTGGCCATTTCCATGCATAACGGATAATGAGACAAAGAAGAACAACTTCTATAACTGCTGCAAAATACATGTGCGCCCAAGCTTCTCCTGATAAGTTAAACAACATATAAGGAATGTGAATAATGGCTACAATAATATTAATGATGCGATTTGGTTTTGCTGGCAAAGCCACCGACATGAAAATCATTAATGTTGGAATTGTGAGCGCTACAACTGCCGCCATGATAAAGCTTTGTGTAATTTCAAATAAATGGATTTTGCCTTTTAGAATACCGTTAATATTTCCTGGCATATACAAGGCAAAATAATCCACATAGCCATAAAGCAACATAAAGCTTATCCATAACATGGCAAGTTTCAGCTTTACATTTATTTGAATATCTTCCAATAAATCGTGTGTCGTTTTCATCTATGAGAAATTAAAAATTAAATCCAAAATTTAGACTAGGTTCAAGTGTCCATTTTGGCCACTTGTCATCTTTTGCTTTGAAATCGGCAGGGAAATCACTTTGATAAATACGACCAGCCATGGCGATACCAGGTTGAAAAAATACTCTGTCCTTAAAAAGTTTGACATGATAGCCGGCTTTATTCGTACTAAATACGATAAAACCATTGCCCACCTTAACATCGTTTTCATTTCTATATGTTTGCCACATGGGTGTAGCATCTACTGCTAAGAAAAGACCTTTCCACAAATATCTTTGATAGATAACAGCAAATCCGTGTTCTCTGATGTAACCGGGAAATTTCTCTTCAGGTTTTTTGTATGCGTCATTAAAAAAAGGATTAATGCCGAGAGGCCAAGCGTGTTTCCAGGTTTTTAGTTCAAGAGAAATAACGTCTTTCTTTGTGATACGATAACCTGTGTTCAATAGGACAAAACCCGGCGGGTTTACTCTATCAAAATTACCCAATAGAACAAATAAAGAACTACCAACAAACCACCTTTTGTAAGTACTGTCTGCTTTAGCATATTGTGCTTTTAACTGTAAACTGCTTATTAACACCAAAGCAAGTCCAATCCATAAAATTTTCTTTTGCATACCTTTTCTTATATAATATTAAATGATACTGCAAAATTAGATTGCTGCGTAGCGCACAACTGTTATCTAAAGATAATAAACGAGAACTAATTTCTAGTGTCTTATTCGTGCTCGTAATCTGCTTAGTGATACGGGCGTTATGCCTAAATAGCTCGCCAATTGATATTGTGGCACACGTTGAATAAGGTCGGGCCTGTTTTGGAGTAAATTCAAATATCTTTGCTCGGGCGAAGAAGTTTTAAACTCATCAAAATTGATTTGTTGTTTAGCCAAAAGTTCTTCCGATAGTATTCCGCACATTTGTTGAAATTTAGGGAATTTTGAATTTAATTCAACTCCCATATCTTTATTTGCAACAATAAGTATACAATCCTCAATACAGTTTACAAAATATTCTGACGGAGTATTATTTATTGCACAATTTGGCGTTAAACCTTCCATTTCTGTATAAAAGGCAGTAGTTTTTTCTTCACCATTGATGATGTAATATTTCCGTATACAACCTTTTAGAACAAAATAGTGCACGTCTGATTTCTGTCCCTCTTTGAGCAAAATAGTTCCTTTCTTAAAAGTGCGGAATACGTCTAAAGTTAGTATTGCCTGCTTTTCGTCTTCTGTTAACGAAATATATTTTGATATAAATTCAAATAATATGTCTTGCATTGTTTTATGTTTTTACTGCCGTCTTTTGCACTTGCCACAAACGTTTGGCGGCTTGCCGTACGTAGCTGTGAAGCGTTGAAAAATGCGTGTAAGCCAGCTACTTCTTGCAAGCATCTACATAAAAGCATCCTACAAAATTCACGCTGAAAATAAAGTAAGATGTAATTACAAGACGCTTTAGCAATACCAAAATTATATATTGGTGTTGATGTACACAACTTGTTCTGAAAGAAAAATCCAGATAACTTGTTTTAGAGGATTATCGTTATCAGAAAATTTAATTGGTTCTCGTATACTTCTAGACAGACTTATTGCGACAATAAGGGCTTTGATGTGCAGTATAACGTTGAGCAGTTGTTCCGCGATGTGCAGCACACCAAGCCTAAACAAAATTAAGCTAGTAGAATCGTTTAGTCGCAAAAAACTGACAGATTCTGGTGATGGCTGTAATGCCAAGCACGCATACTAGCTAGAGCAACTTCAAAGCTGGAAACCTTACACTACGAAAACGCAATCAACATATTACCTCAGGTGCTAGGAAAATTCTAGCAAAAGTGCTTTACATAGGAACCGCTGTTAGCTGCTGCCCTTCTGTCTTTCGTGTTGATAGTCTGTCAGTTGTGCGGTGGGACAGACACACTCTTTGCCAAGTTTTGGTTTGCGTGATGGCTTGTGCGACTTGGCAATGTGTGTGGCGGTGAAGCGTTGGCATTACTTGATTAAGTTTTTAGTGTAAAATTCTGCAAGTTTAGTTTCATAGTTGTCTTTTAGCTCTTTTATTACTTTTTCTTTTAGCGGTTCTATATGTTGTAGTTTCTCTTTGATGTGATACGGAATAAACAATTCAGTTAGCCATTTTAAGTCAAAGGCTGTATAGTCGTATGTTTCGTAATTGATTAACCAATTATAGTAGTCTGATTTTTTTGAAATTTCTTGAATGTTTTCTTGTCTAAAGCCCACATTTAAGTAAGCAAGGCAATTAATGAAATTGAAACCTGTAAAATTCTGAAACTTCCATTTTCCGTTATCTTGTTTAATGTCGTAAGGTGAACAACTTTCAACCACACTTTCAATGAAACTTTTTAAAAGGTTTGAGTTTTCGTCTTTAGTGAAAACGCCTTTAAATGCTGCGTTCATATAAAAGTCAGCATCAAATTTACTTTCTAAATATTCAACGGCTTTTTGTTTGATTACTTGTTTTCCTGTTTCATTAGCAATACTCCACGCAGCAAATATTTGCTTTGTGTCGTGAACTCTGTTACATTTTTTACAAACTGTTGTAACATTGTTGAACAACTTTTCAAAAAATGCTTTGTCATCTTCAGTCAAAACAAAATTAGCCTTCTTAAATGCTATATCACTAATTGATTCAAGAACATCATCACCCGAATTGTGGTGTTTATCGTCAAATGTCAGTTCAATAATTTTTTTAATTTGCTCCGATGAAAATATTTGAATTTTTGCCTTAAAAAACTCAATAGCATAAGTCCAATTATTGTGATTAAAGTCTTCTGCAACTCGTAAATAATTTACAAATGGTTCTGTTATCGGTTTTAATTCTTCAGCTGATAGCTCTGCTTTTGAAAGTAACAGCATTATCTTATTGAAAATAAAACGAAGCGACTGGCGATAAGATGAAAAGCAATCTTGTTTTAAAATATCATTATTAAAATTAATGCTATCCCAAATACCTGTCGTATATTGAAATGTAAAGAAATTTGTAATTGTGCTAATGAAACTTTGCTTTTCACTGTCAATAATTGGAATACTTTGAATTTTATACTCTTTGAAAAGTTTTTCCAACTTCTTTTCTTCAACAAAGAAGAACATAAATGATAAAAGCAACCTGTCAAATTCTTTAAATCTGGATTCATAGCTTTTATCAGTAGTAAAACTGATTAGAACACCTTCAATCCCTTTTGTTATCGCTTGTCTAAACGTGTAAAAATCATCTGTAACAATATGATTAGCTGAATAAAAAGCATATAGAATACGAAGTTCTTCCAGCAACAAGTTGATTGCATTTGTCCCCCAACTTGTCCCACCATTTGCATAGAGTTTATTTGTGCTTAAAATACTTTCAAATTGCTCATCAATAATTTCACGACTCCAATGCAAATAATGTTTTTCTTTTACCTTAATTAATTCGTCTCGTAACTCAACAGGAATTGAAAAATCATTGATTGTATTATGTAAGTCAATAACATCTATTTTCGGAAGTATTTGCTTGTTTTCGCTTTTCCACCAAGGGGAATCAATAAAATTACGAATCTGTTTTATGTTGTAAAGCGACAAAAAATGAATGGCAGAATTATTTTGATTTTTACTTTTTTCAGCAACACTATTTAAAATTTGCCAACCCTTTACGTGTTCGCCAAGTTTACACAAATAATATCCTTCGGCTAATGCTTCGTTAAGATTTTCCGAATGTGCAATCGCTTTGCCTTTTAGGTCTGTGATAAGCGTCTTTATTCTAAACTCGTGAAATTGACAAGACAAGCAATTACAGTTACTATCGTAATGTTTGACTTTGATTTTATGATGTTCAATTTCTGTGTATTTTTCTCTGTAACAAATACATTGAATTAAACAGTTGTTGAGAATGAGGCAAATTTCTTTTAATTTTTCTTCATACGGTTTTAACGATTCATCGCTAATTGTAACAACTGTGTTTTCAACTTTTACTTTTTGCAAAAGTTCGTGAATAGCTTTATTGCTTGTTTTGAGGCAGAAGTGCGAATATGAATCGTGAAAACTTTCTTTACTGTTAAAAATTGGAAGTCTGGAAATTGTTCTTGGGTGGATAAAATTGAATCCTTTAAAGAGGTTTAAATATTCTAAAATTCGGTCAACAAGATGAAGTTCTGTATTCGGTATAAATGAATTCTTTCTTGCTGGTGTTATTGCCGTAATTTCTGATGTTCCCTTTTTTGGTTTGTCGGTGTCAAATTCTGAAACAACAAAGTCCCAAACAGGTTTTATTTTTGTGGCTGAATCAAAATTATTTATCAGCTCTTGTAAAATTGTTGTGCAGTCGTGAAATTTAATTTTTACACCGTGTTCGTTTAATTTGTTTTCATCGTAGTTGAAATCTTTTTTTCTATCAATAATTAAAAAGTGTAGCTCATTATAGTTTTCATATTTCTTTGTTTCTACAAAGGTTTTTAATGTGCTATTAACTTTTGCGATTGTATTGTTTGCCGTTACTTGAAAACAAATTTTTCTTTCCGTATCGTGTAAGTCAATCGTTTCGTAAGTAGGACTTCCGATTTTGTCTTTTGAAAGGTTTATTCCAAAAAGTAAATTTAGAAAATTACGAAAAAAGCCTTCTGCTGTAACAGCTTCGCTATTTAAATTATTGGCTGTTTGCCTTTTTATAGCATCAACGTATTGACCCAATAGTTTGTCAATTTCTTCTCTATAATTTCCTGTTTGAGTTAATGCCATAAACTAATTTCCTTCCACAATTTCTATTTCTTCTTCGGTCAACTCGTAAAGTTGGTAAACCAATTGGTCTATTTGGTTTTCTGCATTTTCGTTGGTTTCTCTTTGTTGCAAAAGCATTTTTGATTTTTCAATTAATGCATTTTCAATTCTACAAGGTAGCGTTTCAACGTAATGTGCTGGAAATTGGGCAAACGCCTTATTTTCGCCTGTGGTTAATGATTTATGGATAAAGTCAAACAATTTCGAGTTAAGTTGAAGAAGAATTAACGGAAGAAGTTTTGCATCGTTTGGAATGATTAGATACAGATTTTTCAAGGCAATAAATTTGTTGAAGTCTGCACAAGCAATAATTGAGTTTCCTGTTCTTCGCATTAGAATTTTATCACGCAAATAATAGTCAATGTTCGCATTGCTTTTAAGCTCTTTAGGAACAAACTTTACATAAGAACCACTGTATTTGTAAGAGTATCTGTGAATGTCTTTACCAAGCAAGATTTCTTTCCATAAATCATCGTGCTTCGTGGTAGAAATATAATCATCATTTCTTCTTGTTTCAACGCCACGATAAACGAAACAGTGCTTTTTAATATTCTCTGAGGATTTGATAATTCTGCTTACGAAATCTGGTAACTGTAATTCAAAAAACGGATTTACTCCAAATTCAAATTCTCTATTAACTTCTACGAATTTATTTCCATCTGCAAATTCTTTGAGAATGGGTTTTTGAGCCGTTTTTTCATTTTCGGAAATAAGAATTACAGTTTCAACGATAACTTCAAAAGCGTTGTCTTTTAAGTTTATTAACTCTGTGTTATTAAGATTTTGAACAAATGCTCTCAACTTTGTAAAGTATTTTCCATTTAACCAAGAGTTAGGAATGATGTATGAAAATTGTCCTTTTTTTTTCAAAAGTTTACTCAACGCTAATTCGATAAACAAAGCATAAGTATTCGGATTGTATTCTGCTGTTGTGTAATTTTGATTGAAAAAATCTAAATAACTATTTCCAAAAGTTGATTTTAAAATAACAACATAAGGCGGATTTCCAATAACCACATCAAAGCCCACAAAATCGCCATCATCATTTAGCACTTCGGGAAATTCAAAACGCCATTCAAAAGCATTTTCAAAAATCTTGTTGGCTTTTATTTCTTCAATTTCTGTTTCAATCTTTTTGGTTTCTTCAGTCAGTTGTTGCACTTTTTTGTTCCAATCAGCTTTTTCCTTTTTGCTCATTTCAAAAAGTTGTTGCTGGTTGGTCATTTGGAAAAGTTCGCCTGAAAGTTTTCGCAGTTTCTTTACTTTCGGGTCGTTCAATGATATTTCACTTCTGAAATCTGATTTAATGTCGGCAATCAGTCGCTCCATTTCTCTTTTCTGTTCCTTGCTTTCAGCATTTCGGTAAGTATCAACGGCTATTCGGTAGCTGTCGATTGTCCACTTGCTTTTTTTCAAGGCTTGTTTAAGGTCGGCATCAATGGCAAAACGGCTTACCAACGAGTTTCCGCATTTTATGTTGATGTCAATATTGGGAAGTGTTTCAAGTTCGGTGGCGTTCTTGTAATAAGCGTTTTTCAAAAGTTCAATCCACAAACGCAAACGGCAAATTTTTACCGAATTAGAATTGATGTCCACACCGAAAAGGCAGTTTTCAATAATGGTTTGCTTTTCGTGGAAAAGCGTTTCCTGTATTCGCTGACTTTCTTTGTTTGTAGGATTGTAGTCGAATAGTTCTCCTTCTTCGTCTGTTACAATTAATTCATCATTTACAACTTCAACTTGATATTCTTTTAGTCGCTTTCCTGTGCGGTCTTGCAATATTTTCAAATCGTTTTTTACTGCAATCATTTCATTGAGTGCCGAAACTAAAAAGTGTCCAGAACCTACGGCAGGGTCGCAAATTTTAATGCTGTTTACAATTTCGTTGGCTTCTTTTCGGTCTTCAATTTTGTCGTAAAGTTCTTCAACGGTTGAGCAATTCCATTTTTTTGTTTCGTTAAATTTCTGAACTACCGATTTGCGAATAGTTTCACGGCACATATACATTGTGATGAAACCTGGAGTAAAAAATGAACCGTCTTTGTAGCCGTTTATTTTCTCGAAGATTAAACCGAGAACAGAAGCGTTAATGAGTGATTTATTATCTTCTTGAATTTCTTCTGAACCTTCGCTTGTAAAGTCGTAAGCATTTAGAAAGTCAAATAAATATTCTAAGGTTGTTAAATTCCCTGTCCGCTTTTTGCCTTGGTCGTTTTTGAGAACGGTTGATGAAATAACTGGAATTGTTTTATCATCTTTTAAATTGCTGATGAATAAAGTTACTTGTTCAATTTCAGTTGGCTCAAAAAGCGAACTATTTAAGTAAGGGACTTTTTCAAATGCCTTTTTTACATCTTGGTTTCTGTCGTCATACTTACGAGCCAACACTTGAAAAAACAAGCTGTTTAGGTCGTCATAGTTTTTGATTTTGTCCAAACTTAAAAACGAATACGATTTGTCGCCCTTGTGATATGTGACTAGTTGGGCTTCCAGCAATTTGAGAAACAAAATTCTGTTAATCCAAGTAATGCTTAATTCAAGTCCTACATTGAATAAGCGTTCTTGTTGAGTGCTTCCAAATTGGCTCGGTCGGTCTAATCGGTTTATTTTGTCTAAGCTGTCAAGTTGAATAATTGCATCTTCAAGAATGCTTCCAGAATTTCTTTCACCTTGTTTGTTTCTTTCAATTAGTTTTTTGCTTCCTTCTTTAGTTTCAGTTAAACCAATGATGTGTAATAACTCGCTGTAAAACCTTTTGTCAAGGCTGTTGCTGTCGTTGGTGAATGGAAGTTTTAAAAGATGCTCCGCTGAAAGAAGTTTGAATAAAGCAATGAGTTTGTTATCGTCTGCCTTGTCAGAGTTGCGAAGTGGTTTTTGATATTCTTGTAAATCGAAGTATGTAAATTCAATTTCTGTTTTGATGTCGGCAATAAAAGGTTCTGCAATTTGTTTGTAGAAAAAATCGGTTTTGGTGTCTGCCAAACGTCCGCCTTCAAAGTCGTTGAATTGTTTTACAAGGTTTTTGTTTTGAGCAAAAAGCCTGTCGAATAGGGTAGCGTCAAATATGAACCATTCGTTTATATTGGTCGCAACAAGATGTTTTACCTCAAGATTTTTATGTGTTATTCTTTCTCGTAAGTAGTAAAGCACTAATTCCTGAAATGCTTTAGCGTTCAGTTTTTTAGTGGTTATCATTTCCGATTTGTTTGTCGGCTTTTTTGCTTCAATGATTACACCAACTGAACTACTTGCGTTGTTTCCATTATGAATAACAAGGTCGTTTCGACCTTTGGTATTTATAAAATGGTTTGGGTCGTAATATGTTTTCTTTAAAAAGTCAATGACAAGGTTTTTATGAAACTCTTCGCCTTCGGTGTCATTTGTCCTGTCGAGTAGCTGAATAAGATTGGTCTTGAAACCTTCAATTTCAGTCCTGTTCGGTTTTACTTTTAAAAAGGCTTTGTTTAGTGCCTTTCTCGGTTTCAATTCTTTTACTTCCATCTACAATTTTATATTCTTTTTTCAGTCGGTTAAGATAAGTTTTAATGTCGAAACGATGTCAGTGCGTTGGCAAAAAAATGGCTCTTTTGGTTTTGCGAAGCGTTGGCTTGTGTGTCGGGCAAAACCAAATGTGCCATTTTGTGCGGTTGGCATTTCGGGTCATTTTTCTGTCGGTTTGTTGTTGCTCTGTCGGTCGTCATAGGGTTGCCACTAACGGTTAGATGATTGACGCAGTTGCCATTCCAATTGTGTCAATCATGTGTTAGACGATCCACCTCGGCGGACTAGCTGCGGGCACTGTTATCATAATCAAAAATAATAATTTATTGCGCAAAACCATGCTTTGCTAGGGAAATTATTGTGGCTTTTTAATGCATATAGTGAGACAATCCTTCCATTACTAATTTTCAAAAACCAAACACATGCTGTTCGAGGCTGTAATACCAACCAGGTATAAGAGCTGCGTCGTGGCAGCGGAGAAGATTCAAAAAATCACTACAACAAAAACACATGGTACGCTTTATACACAAAATATTTTCTATACAGCACACCATATAGTACCAAGAACCTATAAGCGTTTATGGGTAAGGGTAGCTATGCACAGTAAGAATTACAACACACCATACACTTGCAAAGCATTGCGCCCAAAGTAGCAATTTTTTTATACCGCTACCCCTACATAAAATATACATCGTGCGTGGCGTCGCTGAACACAGAATAGCAAAAAGCCAGCTCATACTAGGGCTGGCTTTCTGCGTTATTGGTTAGCTCAAAAGGCTGGGCTTTCTTCTATTCTGCTAAATGTTAGCTGTTCGCCCTTATTGAAAAATTTAGTATTTAATTCCCTTAGGGTTTTCATTCCAAATCTTTACGAAATTTTTAAACTTGTCATGCTTAAACTGCCCGCCAATAATTTGTCATTAAAGAGTTGAATTGTTTCAGATTTTTCTTTTAATCCTAATGTATAAATGAATGGCAAATAGTGGTCTGGTGAGGGAATCGCTAATTTAAAAGCCTTTGACTGGTTTTTATAATCTATCAATGGTTTATAATTTTCATCTAATAAATGTTTATTTATCGTAGCTCTTACTTCTACCGCCCAATCATATCCGTAATTATCTTTATTTGCATTTGCAAAATCTATCATTCCTAAATTATGAATAATATTTCCGCTTCCAATTATCAATATACCTTTTTGACGAAGGGCATTTAATTTCTTTGCTAAATCAAAGTGGTACTGAGCATCTTGTGTATAATCAATACTCATTTGGATTACGGGTATATTGGCATCAGGATATAAATGTCTAATAACACTCCATGCTCCATGGTCTAAGCCCCATTTGTCATCTAACTCTACTGTTATTGGCGAAAGCAATGATTTTGTTTCTTTTGCTATTATAGGACTGCCTTTTGCAGGGTATTGCACATCAAATAATGCTTGTGGAAATCCACCGAAGTCGTGAATGGTTTGAGGCATTTCCATGGCAGTCACTTTAGTGCCTCTTGTAAACCAATGTGCAGAAATACACAAAATGGCTGTAGGTGTGGGAATTGTTTTCCCAATTTCTCTAAACCCTTTTACAAATTCATTCTCTTCGATGGCATTCATTGGGCTACCATGCCCTAAAAAAAGCACAGGCATTTTTTCCGTTGTTGGCAAATTTTCAGATATTTTGCTTAAATCATTTATTTTCATTCCGCAAGTTGCTAAGGGCAATATTCCCATTAATTTCAAAAAATCTAATCTATTCATGAATTTAAAATTTTCAAACTGACTTATTTAGATAACCAATCCTTTAAAGTAATGCCTGATTTCCCAAGTGAACTATCAGCAATTTCTGGACTACCTGCTTCTTTTGTTTTCTCAAAATACTCAAACATAGGAATGAAGGCTTTTAACTGTTTATTGTTCGATAAAAAAGCTATTGTTTTAAGAACCCAAAATGGTGCATTCGCTACTTTTGAAATGTTAGGATGCTTGGCTTTTACATATAGTTCAAGTGCTTCATTCATAGTAAGCTCCTCAGGCCCATAAGTATTGAATTCTTTATTCAAGTTGTCTGAATTTTGATAAGCATTTACTAATCTTGTTCCAAAATCCTCAGAAGCAATCCATCGAATTTTCAATGGTTGTTTGCCCATAATATTTGCCTTTCCATCTTGTATCATCAGTGCCAATGATTCCATAAACCAAGTAGGTCTAAAAATCATGTACGGAATACCGCTCTCTTTAATGAATTGTTCTGAATCGTATTTTGCTTTTATAAATGGCATACCAATATTTTCCTTACATACGGTTGCTCCACTTACATAACTAATAAGATTTATGTTGTTTTTCTTTGCGGATTTAATGATTTTTTGAACAGC
>JBJORA010000044.1:0-45131 GCA_046049675.1 Bacteroidota bacterium
GGCGCCAAGGCTTCGCATCAATCAATGGCTTCGCATTTGGGGCGCTGCACCTGCTGACACAAAGCCCAACCCTTCCTAGTGCTGTGAACTGATTTTCTGCTCCATATTTCTAGGTCGGTCCTGGCTTCGCATTGGCATGCTGTAGTGTGCTGCCAATTGCACTAGTGCCATTGCTGATTTGCGCCTCAAGTACGCTATAAAGGAGCTGTGCTGTTTATTGAAGTAGCTATAAAGGTTATATGTATCTCCGTAGGTGCTGGCTGCTAGTTCAAAAATAAAAACATCACAATTATAATTATGTTACCTCAAACATTGGTGCAGCTTTACGGATCATCATAAAAAAAGTGGATGCCCTTTTGTAAAAGCATCCACTTGATAAAATTGTCGTTGTTCAAAAAAAAAATTAAGCTTCGGTATCTACCCAAACTTTCGGCTTTAAGAAGCGCTCGCTTACAATAGCTTCTTTGCTGCCTGCAGTGTATTTATAAAACCCTTCGCCTGTTTTTACGCCAAGCTTATTAGCAGTGACCATGTTTACTAGTAATGGACACGGTGCATACTTTGTTTTACCAAAGCCTTCGTGCAATACGCGCATGATGCTTAAAACTGTATCCAATCCTATAAAGTCTGCTAATTGTAATGGACCCATCGGATGTGCCATGCCAAGCTTCATAATTGTGTCGATTTCTTTTACACCAGCAATACCTTCGTAAAAACTTTCAATTGCTTCATTAATCAACGGCATAAGAATACGATTAGCAATAAAACCAGGATAGTCATTAACCACGCAAGGCACTTTACCAATTGTACGACTAAGCGATGTAATTGTTTTTGTAACTTCTTCTAAAGTATTGTAGCCATTGATAATCTCTACAAGCTTCATTACTGGTACTGGATTCATGAAGTGCATACCAATTACCATTTCTGGACGAGTCGTTGCTGTACCAATTTTTGTAATGCTAATGCTACTTGTATTGGAAGCAAGAATAGCACCTTGTGGTGTAAACTCGTCTATCTCCTTAAAGATTTTTAGCTTCAGATCAACATTTTCAGTAGCGGCTTCAATTACTAAGTTCGTATCCTTTACAGCATCCTTAATGCTTGTGTACGTTTTGATATTAGCAAGCGCTGCTGCTTTATTATCTTCTGTAAGTAATTGCTTTGCAACCTGACGATCTAAGTTCTTATCAATTGTAGCAATTGCCTTATCTAAAGATACTTGAGATACATCCATTAAACTTACCTGAAAACCACTTTGCGCAAAAACGTGCGCAATACCATTCCCCATTTGTCCGGCACCAATTACGGCCACCTTTTTTACTTCTATCATTTTACCCTTTTTATGAGTGGGCAAATGTAGCGGTAATGCTACTTAATAGATGCATGTAATGATTGATTTATGTACAGTAAAATCAATATGCACATAATTTGGGGAAAAGACCTGTGCACTTACAGCGTTGTGCTATGGCAAAAATGAGGCAAATGCTACGTATTAGATACTTAAATAATGCATTAATGCATCGTAGTTGTCCTTAATTGCAGCGCTGTCGGCATTTTCGCCATGAACTTCCAAAACGGTGTAATTCATGCGCTCAAAGGTTGCCAATACGGCACTGAGGTTGAGTTTATTGGTTTTTATCGTCACGTGTAGCAAGCCAGTGTCAGCCTGCGTATGAATTAGGGTGCTTAGAATAGACACATTTTCACTTTCGCAAATACGTGCTATTTCGCTGAGGCTATAGTTCTGCTGCTGTACTTCAAGTACTACAATGCCTCCTTGCTCGTGGGCTTCAGCTCCATTAGCGAGATAGGTAAGCATATTTTCTGAAGTGATTGAACCTGCATAATAATTCTCTTCGTTGAGCACAGGCAATATGCTTACATTGCCCTGGGTCATTGCTTTGGCACTCTCGTGTGCACTTGTGCTACCTTGTACAGCCACACGAATAAAGCTATCCTGCGCTTCGGAAAGCTTTGCTTCATCGTTTTGCCAATCCAATAAATCGTTTTCACTTACCAAGCCTATCAAGCGCTTGCTTTCTACAATTGGCAAATGCACAAAGTGGTACTCATTCATCAACTGAATTGCTTTCTCGATAGTATCGTTCAAGCTGAGTATTGGCACAAGTGGCGATATGAGTTGATGTGATAACACGTTACAAAGATGTATGTTTCGCGCGATGAAAAATTAATGGAAAAGTAAAACTTGTGTTATAGACAGCATAAATTCTATTATTTGTTAGCTTGCGCTGCTAGCCTATTTAGTGTTGCAGGTCAATGGCAGCTGCAGTAAAACGCTTGCACCACCAAAACACTTGCTTATCTTAAATAAACAGATCTTTATCTGCATTATATACATGCCTACCCCGCTGTACCACTGATCGCCCCATTTTTGCAAACCAAGCGGTTATATTCTCCCACAATTGCTTCATTTTGCTAAGTCGTTTTATATAGAACGTAAAAAATGAAGAATTACTATGTAAACAATTCGTCAATTTCCGCAAAGCAATCTAGTAGGCCGCAAATAGCGGTTAGCCGTACAAATTATGAGACAATACTAGGCTACTTTTAACTTAGCTACGACTTCTTTCAAAAATGGTAAGACTCCAGAAAGCGCATCTAACATTGTAGGTGCTGCGTTAAGTAAATGCTTAGCTAACATCGTGGCTTGCAAACTGTTAGCATTGGCAACACCTACCCTACTTGCCAACCATAAGATCATACTAGCCACAAAAGCATTGAGCGCTAAGTAAAGCACAGCGCCGCCAATTTTGTTGACCCAGCTAAGCATTGTGATTTTTAAGACGCCTTCTATAGCCTTGATGATCAATCTAACTACGAGCATTATGCCGACAAACAAGAGTAAAAACGCGACCAGCAATGCAAAATTGCCTGATACGTAACCCTTGCTTTGTAAATATTCGCTAACAACATGCCCTAGTTTTAATGCAGCAATGCTGGCTATAAGCACGCCAACAAAACTAAGCACAGCCATAACCAAGCCTTTGCCGTAACCTCTAATAACGCCATACAACAAAGCAATGGCAATGATCGCATCTATAATCATGGCACTAACCTGCTAAAAGCGTTTTTACAAGTGCACTAATCGCTTTGCCATCCGCGCGACCGTTTACAGCTTTAGTAGCTGCTCCCATTACCTTGCCCATATCTTGTGGACCAGCAGCGCCTACCTCTGCAATTACACCTTTGATAATAGCTGCTAATTCATCTTCACTAAGTGGCTTTGGTAAGAAACGCTCAATCACTTCTATTTCTTCGCGCTCCTTACTAGCGAGGTCTTCGCGATTTTGCGTTGTGTATATTTCCAAACTTTCTTTACGACTCTTTGCCAACTTTTGAAGAAGCTTAAGCTCTTGATCTTCTGTCAACTCGCCCGTACTACCCTCGCTGGTTTTTGCGAGTAAGATTGCACTTTTGATTGCACGCAATGCACGCAAGTCTACTTCTGCCTTGGCTAACATCGCTTTCTTAATGCCTTCGTTGATTGTAATTTCTAAACTCATAGTTGTAATAAATTTAAGTATTAATTATTTATTGCTTTCTGCTTGTAGTTTGTCTTGCGCTTTTTTGTAAAAGTCGCGTGCAAATGTCTTGAGTTCTTTTACAAGATCTTCATTGCCGGTAGCACGTTGATAAGTATCGCTCATGGTCATCATGGTCTGAAAAAAGAAATCGTTCATTTCGTCAACCATCATTTTCTTTGTCCATAAATCAATGCGCAAAGCGCTGCGTTCAGCCGGGTCCCAAAGGCTTAACATAAATGCGCGCGCATCACGTGCCTGATCGGCCTCGCTTTGGGTAGCACTCCATGTAATGGTTTCGGGCATTTTATTCTCGTCTAAACTTACCTCTAGCGTAATTGTACTTTTTGCACTCATTCGGCAGCAAAGGTAGTATTAGCCAGCAATTATTACGAGCCTATTTTGCTACAGTTTTCACAATTTGCCACAGCTTATCCGCACTAACATTCCAGCTAAACTTAGCCGCTTGTGCAGGCGCATTTTGCATCAGTTGGTTGCGCACATTCTCATCGGTATAGATTTTAACCATCGCATCAGCAATGCTTAAATAGTCAAAAGGATCTGCATATAAAGCAGCCTCTCCACCTACTTCGGGCATGCTACTTGTATTACTTGTTATCACAGGCACATTACAACGTAAGCTTTCGAGGATAGGAATTCCAAAGCCTTCAAACTCACTTACATAAGTAAGTGCGTACGCGGCGCCGATGGCTTTACATAACTCACTTGCGTCTAAATATTCGCGGCGAACGATATCTTGCTTATACTTATTGCTAGTAAGTGCCGCTTCTATCGCTTGCGTCTTCCATGCTAGGCGTCCTACTAACACCAGTTTCATGGCGCTATTGGTACTGCGCTTAAATACTTCAAAAGCCTTCAGCAAATTGACTATGTTTTTGCGTGGATGTAAGCTGCCAGCATAAATAAAATAGTCTTCGCCACCTGTAAGTTCTTGTAAAGTTTGCTGACGCTCTTCATACGTAAATGGACGATACACATCATTGGCACTGTTATACACTAAATGCAATTTTTCCTGGGGCACATCATATGCCTTGGCTATATCATTGATAGTATAAGTGCTAACACCAACAACTGCATCAGCCTTCTTTACAAAACGTGGCGTAAATGTATTGAGGTACCATGCAAACAGTTTACTGATATAGCGTTTATTGTGGCGCCAAGCTAAATCGTGTATCACCAATACCTGCGGAATCTTGCAGCGCAAACTTGCAAAACCATCTGTGGTAAGAAAAACATCAGCCTTGTACTGCTTGAGAATACGTGGCACGCTAAACTCAAACCACCAATACCAAAGTACAGGATGGCGAGCTGGCGGCGCAGCCACTACTGGCGTAACATTGCTTGCAAATACAAACTGTTCAGCATAAGGTCTATCAAAAATAAAAATAAATTGATGCTCAGGATGCGCTAGCACCATTCGTTTAACTGTTTCGTGTGTAAACCAGCCGATGCCTTCTAATTTACCTTTTAGAAAAAAACGTGTATTAACCGCAATGGTCATGTGGCGCAAAAGTAATGTAATAGCTACTTGTAAAAAATAGGTACACAAAGAGTTGCATCAGTATTGTGATTAAACCCAATATAATCGGCAAGTTGCTACAATAATCTCACTACAAATTGCGGCGCATCTGCTTTATTGTAGGCGGGCTAGGCAGTCGGGCAGTTCTTTGCATTGGCGCAAATACTCTACCGCCATTATGGGGCATGCGTTGTTCTAGACGTTGCTTTTCTTCTTCACTTAATACCAACTCTTGCTGGTATTCTTTCGTTTCTATTAATTCGTCTAACCAATACAACCTCGTGTACAAGACCTTTCCAGTGCCGATATCATAAAAAGTCCATAGGCCATTTTTAAGCAAGCCCGTAGCACTACGTATTGCCACCATTGTATCCATACCAGTGCGTGGATTGTACACGGCTATGGTATCAAAAGTTTGACTTGTAGAGATATTTCTGTAGTATCCTTTACAAGCCAGTACACCTTCCTCATAAAAATTTACCTCTGCATCGCGCTTACTGTCTAAATACTGTGCCGTGGATTGCAACACTTCGCCTTCATAAAAGTACCAATTGCCGACGCGCTTATTATTGATATACTCTCCTACTGAACGTTTTGGCACTTCCACAAAATCCCCTTCTATGGTTTGCTCAACCCAGCGACCTTGCTTGCGATTTTTACAATCTACAATATTAATTGTATCTCCAGCTGTGGTAAGTTTATACGCTACATAAGTAGTGCATGGTTTTTCAGTTGTGCTTACTGCAGGTGCCTTAGGCGTTGCAGCTGCAACTTTTTTAATAGCAGCGCTATTCGGCTTTGCCTTCGTTTGCGCTTGAAGCGTATTGCTAAGAAGCACACAAAACAATATTGACAGAAAATGTTTGATACTTGCGTTGTATTTTTAACGAAGTTATGAATCATTTTATTGCGACCGCACTTGCTTTTTGTTGCAGCATAGCATTACTAACACCTACTTATGCACAAGATAGCAAGCAACGCATAAGCAGCTATAACAAACTATGGGCAGATACCAACCACCCTATTAATACGATAGCATTTAGAAATATTGGCCCTAGTGTGATGAGTGGCCGTGTGACAGACATAGAAGTAAACCCTAATAATCCTAATGAATTTTATGTAGCCTACGCAAGTGGTGGCGTGTGGCATACAAGCAATAATGGCGTTACACTTAATCCCATTTTTGATAAAGAAGCAAGCATAACCATCGGCGACATGTGCATGCATTGGCCTAGCGGCACTTTATACGTTGGAACTGGCGAATGTAATAGCAGCCGCAGCAGTTATGCGGGCACTGGCGTTTACAAAACTACAGACACGGGCAAGCATTGGCAGCTAATAGCAGGCACCGAACATACTGAGCATATTAGCAAGCTAATTGCTACAGATGCAAAAGGTTTGTACATCGCAAGCATGGGATCCCTATTTAGTAGTAATGCTAGCAATGCAGGATTATTTTTTTACGATGGCACAAGCACAAAACGTGTAAAAGTAGATAGCGATAATACTGGCATCATTGACTTGCGTGTGGATGCTAAAAAGCCAAATACAATATTTGCATGCACATGGCAGCGCACCCGCAGACCATGGCAATTTACTGGAGAAGGCAATGGTAGCGCCATTTACAAAAGCGAAGATGCTGGTAAGACTTGGAACTGTATAACCTGCGGCAATGAAGGCTTTCCGCATAATGATAAAGTAGGCAGAATAGGCATTGCAATATCTAATCAGAACAGTGATATACTGTATGCTTTGCTTGACAATCAAAATACAACCAAGGATACATCTCAAAAAGAAGTTTTAAGCGCTTTTGCAATACGTGATATGAATACTGATGCATTTTTGAAACTTGATGAAAAAAAGTTGAACACGTTTTTACGCAAGAACGACTATCCAAAAGAATATACAGCGGCCACTTTGAAAAAAGATGTAAAAGCAAACAAGTTTACACCTGCACAAATTGCAGAGTGGATTTTGAGCGATAGAAACTATAGCTTATTTGACACACGTGTAATTGGCGCTGAATTATATAAAAGCGAGAATGGTGGTCGCACTTGGAAAAAAACGCATGACAAACCATTGGATGGTTTATTCTTTACCTATGGCTATTACTTTGGCATAGTTGAAGTAGACCCTACAAACGACAAAAATGTATATGTTGCTGGCTTTAGACTTTTGCGTAGTGCTAATAGCGGCTCAACCTTTAAGAATATAATGCAAGAAAATTGCCATCCAGACTATCATAGAATTTACATCAATCCAAAAAATACCGCGCACCTAATTGCAGGTAATGATGGTGGTATTAATATCAGTTACGATACAGGCGCAACATGGATTCGTTGCAATAGCCCAGCTGTTGGACAATTCTACAGCATACAAGTAGACAATGCTACGCCATACAATGTATATGGCGGCCTGCAAGACAATGGCACATGGGTGGGCAAAAGCAATACTGTCGACGATCGCAGTTGGCAATACACTGGTGAATATCCGTATAAAGAAATTGGTGGCGGCGATGGCATGCAAGTAATGGTAGACACGCGAGATAATAACACTGTGTATACAGGTTATCAATTTGGTTTCTATCAACGTGGCGATAGAAATGGCAGAACACAAGCTTATATACATCCTACACATAAAATTGGAGAAGAAGCATTGCGTTACAATTGGCAAACGCCTATACATTTAAGCAAGCATCAGCAAGATATTTTATACATGGGCAGTAATAAAATAATGGTAGGCCTCAACAAAGGCGCTGACATGAAAATTGTGAGCAAAGATCTTACGAGCACAAAACAAAGCGGCAACGTACCCTTCGGCACAATTAGTACAATGAGTGAAAGTCCTTTGCGATTTGGCTTACTATACTGCGGTACAGATGATGGCAATGTATGGCGCAGCACGGATGGCGGTTATACTGTAGAGCAAATAAATACACCTGCAAAAAACAAATGGGTAACACGTGTAGTAGCAAGTAAATACAAACAAGGAAGAGTGTATATATGCCATAGCGGACATACTCAAGACGATTTTGCACCTTACATTTATAGAAGCGAAGACAGCGGCAAAACTTGGACTAATATTGCGAGTAATCTACCAAATGAACCTATCAATGTGGTGCGAGAAGATACACGCGACACCAATATTATTTATGTTGGCACTGACAACGGTTTATACGTAAGTTTTGACAAAGGAGGTAAATATGTTGCATGGACAAACACTTTGCCACGAGTAGCTATCCATGACATAGCCATACAAGAACGCGATAACGACATTGTGCTTGGCACACATGGCCGCAGTATCTATATTGCTTCTTTAAGCAAAGTGCAACAGTTGGACAGCCTTAGCAAAATTGGATTCTGTTTATTTGCGATAGATAGCGTGCAGATAAACGACGAAGCATTGAAAACCAAAACAGCAATAGAAGGCGCGGAAAAACCAAGTTTAGATTTTGAATGGTATAATAGCAATGCCGCTGCAACAACTTTACTTATTAAGCAAGGAAAAAGAATAATACATAGCGCAACGATCAATGCTGAACCTGGCTTTAATACTTACAAGCTTGATATACACGACGGCGCAAGTGTAAAACTTACAAAGGGTATTTATACGATAGAACTTAGTGCAGGCGATAAAAAGCAAAGCCAAAAACTAAAAGTGTATTAAGGCTTCTTGCAAAAAATATTATCTACCCAAACACCTGTAGTTGTTGTATCTCGACTAGTTGAGTTCAACGACTGAACTTGCAAACGATCTAATTCAAATCGTTTATCAAATGGTACTAATTTGACTTTAGTATTAGCACCAAATAAAGGTACTTTTAGTGTGCTCTTTATCCAACCCTTATAATTATCAAAGCTTTGTGCAGGGCAGGAAAATACCTCATAGTATTGACCATCAGCCTTGCCTATCACTTGAACCTTTACATTGGCATTGCCAAACCAAAGTGGATTGCTATAAGTCCAGAAGCTAACTATGCCGCTATCAGTATTGGCATTGAATTGCCATAGCTGTTGGGCTAATTTTTCAACTGGCATGCTTCCACCATCAATTGCAAAAGATTGAGCAGCTTCATGTGAAAAATTATCTTGCAAAATTGGCGCAGCACCTTTTAGCGTAAGCATTGAATCTCGATAGTATTGTACATCGTGCACTGGCTTATACGCATACAAATTAACTGAAGGTTGAAAATTTCCAATTAATTCGCAGCTGGCTAAAAACTCACGTTCTTCGGGACGTAGTGTACTATCACCGCCTGCTACAATCAAAAATGGTTTTGTATTGGGCAAATCAGCAAACTGATCGCGTGGCAATGCCTTATGCGACATTAACTGACCGTGTCGCAAAGCATATCGGTGACTAATGCGTGAAAGCATAGAACTATTCATTGGCAAGCCAGAGCTTAGTGCCAATTGCATGGCACGCTGTGTAACATAATCTTGATTTAGTGGCTGATAAACCATTTTGTCGCTCCACACATTAAGCGTTGGTAAAACTGTTATGCTCTGAAAATCTTGGATCTTGTAAGCAGTTGAAGTTGGCCATGGTAAACTATCCAACGTTTTTTTACTAAAGATGTTCTCCGAAATAAGCCAGCGCACTTTATAAATTTTATGCTCCAATAAGTAAGCAGCGTCAGCTAGCCAAAGTACTACAAGTGCGATGTAGGCTATACGTAAGTTGCGACCATTTGCCATAGCTGTCTTTCGGAACGCATCTATAGCAACAATAGCTGCTATCAGTAACATTGCAGCAAACGGCCAAGCCAAGCGTCCTGAGGTTCTAAATTTAAAGATCAGGTAAAAGTGCTCGCAAAACCAATCTTGATTGAGGCTAAAGATAAAATTGCAAGCCAACAAATAAAAGCCAAAAGTTGTAAGACCTATCGCCGTCCAAAATGCATACTTCTGTTTTAATGCATTAAGCATACCAATGCGATATCTTCTAACAAAACGAAATATCGCAATTACAGCAATAACAAAGGCAACAAAGCCCATATATGTATTTATCTCTCCATTTGAGAATTTAGGCACGCCAAACTTTGCTAGGAAATTAGGTATACCTCTGTACTGTGGCACAAACAAACCAAGTGGCTGAGTACTAAAGTCGTAAAAGCCATATGCATGCTTCACTCTATCTGGAATAGGATTTACATAAAACATCACGAAGGTTAATAGCGCCATACTGGATAGACTTACGAGTGCTAAATTGCGTGAACGTGCTTGTATATCAAACAGCCACAATAACGACATCGCGCCGCTAAACAAAATAGCTCCAAAGGCGCTGAAGTACGCATTATTAAAGCCAAAAAACACCATCAACACAAAAAGCCAAATCAATGCACCGTTGCCTAGTATTCTTTTGTAATATGCTAAAGCGAGATAAAGACATGTAGTAAAGAAGAATGGATAGGCTAAACATTGATGACCGAATAGCCTTTCAATTATTGGTGTTGTAAAAGTGAGGAGCAAAGCTCCAACTACTTGCCAAAACGAGCCAACTTCTAGTAAGCGTAAAAGCTTTACATTGATAACACTGCCAAGTACAATAAGCGCAATTGTGAAGTAAGCAATCGCTGGCATGATGTAAGCTTGAACAGGTATGCCAATTTGCCTGAGCCAAGATAAAACCAAACTGAGACTTGCTTGCCCACCAGCATAAGCTATCGATTCGGTGTACGGATAATTGAAACCCGTAAACAACAAACCTTTACCGTACATCGCATGCCACAAGGTTTGATAGTCCATCATTAGACCATCGCCTGTGGCGCAGAACACGTATTTATTGGGCTGTAAAACAGTCTCTTGATATAGCAAAACAAGCAGTGCAACTGTAAGCAGCGCCGCAAGCCATTCAGCAAAGTACTTTTTGGAGAACAAATTCATGCGAGCGCTTTATACACTTACTCCAAAATCGCGAAGTGCGTCATTTAAACTTGTCTTCGTATCTGTACTTGCCTTGCGCTGTCCAATAATAAGTGCGCAGTTTACTTGATACTCACCTGCAGCAAATTGCTTGGTATAACTGCCAGGAATAACAACACTTCTCGCAGGCACTCTACCTTTATATTCCACTGGCGCGCTGCCACTAACATCAATAATTTTTGTGCTTTGCGTTAAAACAACATTTGCGCCCAGAACCGCTTCGCGTTCTACAATTACACCTTCAACTACAATACAACGGCTTCCTATAAAAGCATTGTCTTCAATAATAACAGGACTAGCTTGTAAGGGCTCAAGCACGCCACCTATGCCAACACCACCGCTCAAGTGTACGTGTTTACCAATTTGCGCACAGCTACCAACTGTTGCCCAAGTATCAACCATAGTGCCTTCATCTACATAAGCGCCAATGTTAATAAAGCTCGGCATACAAATCACGCCTTTGCTTACGTAAGCGCCATGGCGAATAATACTACCCGGCACGGTACGAATACCTTTTTCTTGCATGCCCGTCTTCAACGGAATTTTGTCGTAGTACTGCTCTGGACCTTCTTGCATAATACCCATTGGCATTACACCAAAGTACATCAGTATTGCTTGCTTTACCCATTCGTTTACTTGCCAACCACTATCACTTGGTTGTGCCACGCGCAAAGTACCTGCATCTACAAGCGCAACAGCGTCAAGTACTGCTTGCTTATATTGCTCGTTTTGAAGTAAAGTTCTGTCGGCAAAAGCAGCTTGAATAAGGGGCTGCAAACTTTCTGTATTCGTCATATAATTGTGCGCAAAGATAGTGCTAGCCACAAACAATGCCATAGACCAGACCTATGCATTTTACCCACAAATACGCCTACTCTGAGCGCAAATTGCAACTATGCCGCCAATTTACTTTTGCGCACACCATAGGCAAAGTAAATAACCAAACCCAAGGCCAGCCACGCTGCAAACCACAGCCAATTGGCCAAGGTCATGCCAGTAAGTAAATACAAACAAGTAGCAACGCCCATCAGCGGTATCAACGAATAGTTCTTGCGCAAGGCTGCAATGCATAAGCCAATCATGCTAAGCCAAAAAACGATCAAAGAAATCTTTTGCGTGCGCATGCCAGTGGTATTCGCATCTTTTGCAAACTGCGACAATACGTTTGCAGGATCGTTAGTTGTAGCAAGGCTGCTTCGTAGATCGTCAAAACTTTTATCGTTGATGTACTTATCGCTGCTCAAAAGTTGCATAGCGCTGACATTGTCGGCTGCCTTTGCTACAGCATCAATTTTATTTTCTTCACTAAAGTCTAAAAGCTTTTTGAAGTAGCCAAAACTTTGCTTGCCTACCACGTCATTAGACGCTGCATACTTTGGCAATACAAAACTCAATAAGCAAAATGCGAGCAATACTATAGCAGAAAACATCCACTTGCCATTTACATAAGGCATATTGAACTTACCCGCCACTTTTGCCTTGCGAGGAATAAGTAGCACACCACCGCATACAAGCACAAATGCAAACAGTGTTGCGATACTTGTAAAATCTAATACAAAGGTTTTATCTGTAAATAATATTGGCACACCAACAACTAAGCCCGTAATAATCGTTGCAAAAGATGGTGTCTTAAAGCGCTCGTGTATTTTTTGAAAAACTGGTGGCAATAAACCATCGCGGCTCATACTCATCCAAATGCGTGGCTGTCCCATTTGAAATACAAGCAAAACACTCGTCATAGCAATTACAGCGCAAATTGAAACAAGCATTTGCATCCAACCGAGATTCAAATTTTCTTTTTCAAAAATAAATGCTAGCGGATCGCCAACGCCCTCAAACTTTTTATAATGCACTGCCCCACTTAAAACGAGTGTCAGTAAAATATACACCGCTGTACAAATCAATAAAGAGTAAATCATGCCGCGCGGCAAATCGCGTTGTGGATTTTTACTTTCTTCTGCCAACACGCTCACTGCATCAAAACCGATATAGGCAAAAAATACACCAGCCACGCTAGCCATTACGCCACTAAAGCCGTTTGGCATAAACGACTTTACACCATCATCATTTGTCGGTAACCAATTGTCGGTAAGATCTAGATGCAAAACCATGTATCCGCCAACTAAAATTACCAGCAGCACCACAATCATTTTGAGCACTACCATAATATTGCTAAAGTTGCGGCTTTCTTTTACGCCTCTATAAACCAAATACGTAATCAGCAAATTAATAATCAAGGCCGGCAAATCTAAAATGATGCGCAAACCACCAATACTCGGCGCATGCAACCAAGCCAAAGCATTGCCACTTGTGCTACCATCGGCTGCTGCATTTTTAGCTTCTTTGTAACTTGTGCTTAGCCATTCTGGTATATGAAGATTAATCTTGAGCGTATCGCCAAGTTTATCAAGAAAAGAAGTGAAATAATCGCTCCAGCTAAACGCTACATAAATATTACCAATACTGTACTCCATAATAAGCGCCCAACCAATAATCCATGCAAACAGTTCGCCAAAAGAGGCATAGGCATAAGTATACGCGCTACCTGCAACTGGAATACGACTTGCAAACTCTGCATAGCAAAAAGCAGTAAACGCGCAAGCAATTGCTGTGATTACAAAAAGCAATACCACACCTGGTCCGCCACTAAAAACTGCGCCACCAAGACTACTAAAACTGCCCGCACCCAAGATAGCAGCAATGCCAAAAAAAGTGAGGTCACGCAGGTTTAAGGTGCGATGCAAACCAGAATCGTGTGCACTATCGGCATCGGTAAAACTTGCGATGGGCTTAGTACGAAAAATGCTCATGCACTAAAGATAGGAGCAAAGCGGAAATGTGCAATGGAGAAAGGTGGGAAATGTTGGGAGGTGCCGGTAAAATGCGTTTCAAGAAACTAGTTAGTACGATATATCAGATGTGTCTTTTATGGGGGCTCTACCCAGCGAGCAGAATTTCAAAGATTACCTAGTAAGCAGATTGCTATCGGTAGTGAAAATATTGCTTTCCGCAAACCGAATTTGGCAAATCATACTGGACAAAGTCAGCATACAATTGTGAGATCGGAAGCACTGGCACTCTCCTCCTTTGCTGCTTACCAATTTGAATTGGCATGATGTTCTCTTCAAAATCGTTAGACAAGCAATAGAAAATCTCTTCTGCAATGCTTGAAGCGTCGTCGGTAGTTAACTGCAGGCGTTTAACAATACTGTCATTAATACGATATAAAGCATACGACACTACTAAACTGCCATTATCTAAAACACTAATGGTATCACAAAGTGCATCTCCTGTCTTTCGGTAAATCAATCTGGTATTGCTAGCAAACGTGGTTATTCTATTAAGGCTGTCAATTTCGATAAAAATACGATTGGCCACATTGTCATCCTTTTGATCTAAGTATTTATTGCCATAAAGCTGCAACTCACTTACAGGCATGTGACCCAAAACTATGCATTTACTATTTTGCCAATTCGGCAGCGAAGCGATTGCCTCTACGTTGCCGCATTTTTTAATGTCGTTTATTACTGTGAGCGGGTCCTTGCCAAAATTTTCTGAAGACTTTTTTATAAGCATTTTGCAATCATCTACTACTGAGCATTCATTATATCTTAATTCCACTTGCTTCAAATTAGAATCACGATAAACGTAATCTACATAAAACTCCATATAGTTGCAATCGGTGCTATATGTAGCAAGCAAATATTCGCTCATTAGCTTCCATTTGTTGCTAGAAAATTTGTCGAATAAAAAGCTTTGAGAGTATCTACTGTTGGATATACTGCTTCTAAACTCCAGCCGCGCAGAATTTGCCGTGAGAACCGTATCTGGCGCGTGAAAATGGAAAGCGACTAGAAGCTTATTATTTATGCTAGGAGGAAAGGCAAAGTTGGCACTTGGAACAAACAAATGCAGAACTAGTACTAGCAAAAAAAAGACTCCCCTCATTTTCAAAAAATCGACTTATAGGCACTTAATTGGCTAAACTAAAGTTGAATTCAAAATATCACTATGTAGCCTAGATTTTTAGTGACCCTGCAATAATACATGTAAAAGAAGAATCTACTTGGTCTGATGTCAGAAATTGTAAAATTCTTAACTTCGCAAAAAGTGAAAAAGGCAATTTATACAACTATGCTAAAGATTCAATTTAGGGAATCAAAAAAAGCATTGAACAGCCTTGTAACAGCGCTACTACTTCTTGTTTCTATCAAAACAACTGCGCAATTTGCAATAGTCCACGACAAAGACGGCTTCTTAAATGTGCGAGAAAAAGGAAACATACACAGTAAAGTGATTGACAAGCTTCAAAATGGCCACTTAATTTATTGTTTTGAAGGCGACAGCAATTGGACCTATATTCATTTTACTGCTAATGGCAAAGAAAGAGAGGGCTACGTTTACAAAGGCAGATACAAAATGACTTGGAACTTTGCCTCTATTGATAAAAATAGTGAATCTGCAAACTCAATACGATTTAAGAAAGGCGCTATAGAAGTAAGCCTATCCTCATCCAAATTCGACAAGAACAAGCATAAAATTAAGTATTACAAAGATTACCCTACACAAATTGAATTAATAGATAACAAACAGTATTGGGGAACAGATGGAGGTCTGCCAACAAGAAAATATAAAAACATCACGATTAGAAAAGACAAAATAAAGCTTGCGTTGCCACAAGTAGCTTTTAATGATTTGTACGAACCCACACTGTACAATTCGGAAGTGTTTTACGACGCAGCGAATGAAATCATTTACATACAAAGCATGAACAGCGATGGTGCAGGCACATACTATGTAATTTGGAAAATAGAAAAAGGTGTGTACAAAGGGAGGCTTGTGGCATATAATTTTTAGCAAGGTTGAGCTACTACAAAACCAAGCACTCTTTGACACATTCCTAATCGAACTTCTCTATGTCTGAATTTTACAACTCCCTTTTTGTGTCTTAGCTACAGATGCAAAACTCTGTCACCATACAGCTAAAGCAGAGACGTAAAAGTAAGAAATGATCTTATTGACTGTTTTTTTCACTATTATTGAGTAGAACGAATTACCTGTTACAAAAACTACTAAACATTCTTGCCAACATTTTAAAGTCTTTGATTATTAAATCCTATTTTTGAGCTGCGTTTATATCCCCAAGATAATCAAAGCCGCAGACTTTTAGGAAAAATTCAAGTTGCAAAATCAAACAATCAATGAAATTTATAAAGTACTTCCTAGCTACAATTCTCACGCTTGCCACACTAGTTTTTTTAAGCATTAAACTAAAGATAATTGAGTTTAAAGTTGGTAGTGCCAAGTTTGAAGACAAATCAAGCATGCAAACGATTGATAATTCTGCACTACAAACCATAGAAGCTTTTGTCGGCCAGGATCAATTTGTAAAATATAAAGGCAAAGCCATATTCTTAAATTCTTGGGCAAGTTGGTGCCCTGCATGCATAAAGGAATTTCCCGCATTAAACTCAATTGGTAAAAGCTGCGCAGGAGATAGCAATATAGCTTGTGTTAGCTATTGCAGCGATTTGCAAACCATTACAGAAGTAGACAGCTTTAAGAATAGTAGAAATTTACAACTTACATTTGAGGATGTAATATCAAAAAGTGGATTAAGAATGTCATTAAGAAAACTAGCCGTAGAGCAACTAAAAATTAGCAATGTAGACACTAGCCTAGATCTTGTGCCATTAAATGTGATAGTAGATAAATTAGGTAATATCGTGTACTATAACAGCGCCATAAGCTATGAAGATACCTCTAAGATACTCGCCCTCTTAAAAGGTAATTAAAGCATCGTAAAGTTTGCTCAATAATACCAACTTAACGTTTAGTATCTATCAAAACATACATTCACTCGTGCTCAAATATCCGAATCTTCTCCTCCTTCTCACCAGCCACCAAACACGCGCGTAATTAGTACCCTACAGAAAAGGAGATTTATGGGGCTTTGGCGATAAAACTACAGCCTTGCCAGTTTGTGAATTTAATACGATAGTGCTTAAATCGAGCCCTATTCAAGGCTTATTTCAGTGTTTAAAGGCAGCAAGAAGGGATTACTACAGTATAGCGCTAATACTATATTTATCGAGTTGCTTGCCTCACAATACAATACCATCAGTATAACACACGGTTACATCAAGCAAAGCACAAAACCTTACAACCAAGGCAAGCATCATTGCGTAATTAACAATGGGTAAAAAGGCGTGTTTTCTACGAAATGACAAGTTTCGTTTACAACAATCAACTTTATCATATTGTAACTGACGATAGCAAAACTTATTTAGCTAAAATTGAAAAGGGTGAATTCGTTTTTATTGCAACCATTTCTGATAAAAGGCTTTGGTGCCAAGGCCTCGAACCAATAGTAGCAAAAAATAATCATCAAATCACTTTCTTCAAAAATGCAAAAGCACGCGGATACATTGATATTTTTGAAAACGAAATCAACATTGTAAGATGTAGGTAAGATAATCGCTAGCCAGCCCCTCAGTTCCACCTGCACTAATGGCGGCAAATTAGCCAAAGCTGTGCAATAGATAAATAAGTGACAGACAGGTAATCACTATTTCTTTCGTCAAAAATTAATCGTATTTTTGGAAAGGCAAAGTTCTGAGAAAATATGAATACAAATGCAATCAATCGCATCAATGATAGACTTAAACAAATGCCCGATACTTACGCTGACCAAGTTTTGGAGTTTTTGAATTATCTTGATTTTAAAACCAGTGGAGAGCATTTTGAATTAAGCGACGAACAAAAGGCCCTGCTAGACAAACGCAGGGCAATACCAGATGAGGAATTTATCCCTGCTGATAAGTTTTTGGATAGCCTTAGAAAACAATATGGCTTATAAGATACAAATTGAACCTAGTGCGTCGATTGATATCATAGAGGCATGCAACTACTATGCATCTTTACCAATAGATACTGCAAGTTTGATTGCCAAATTTTTAGACGATATAGATGACGCTTTTGATGCTTTGTCTTTAAATCCATTTTACGCTAAACGACACAAGGATTATCGAGCTTATCCTCTAAAGAAATTCCCTTACATCATTTTTATTCTAGTCGACGAATCAGCTATGCGTGTAAATGTCTTAGCTATCTTTCATACACGTCAGGATAGTACAAAGTATCCATAACCTATACTAGATTAAGGAAAGAGTACACAACAACTATGCAGTAATTCCCTATCCCACTTCCACACCACCTTCTCCACTAACAACAACTTCCATACTTCTCTGTACAAATGCTGTAAGATCTTTGCCCTTTAGCATACCTAAATTAAGCATCGCTAAATCTGCTAACTGGCGCGCCTTGCTCTTTTGCTGTTCTTCGCTGCCGTTGAGTATGCTACTTACAGCTTTGTGATTGCCATTGACAGTTAAAGTAATTTGTGTTGGCAGAGTGCCATAAAAACTCATCATGCCACCGCCCATACTAGCCATATCTTTCATACGACGCATATGCTCTGGCTGGCTAGCCGTAACCACTGCCCCATCTACACTTTGCCCAACAACATCTACATTCAATTCTAAGCCTTCGTATGGCACAGCGAACAAGGTTTTCACTTGCTCTACTTGCTCGGCACTCAATACGCTATCGGTATTTTCTTGTTTGTCAATTAGGTTTTCTGGCAAGTCGCTATCTACACGCGCAAAATGCACATCGTTCCATTTAGCTTCTATATTACTTACAAAGGCGTTGTCGATGAGTGAATCCATTTGCACTACACTAATATTTTTTGCTGCGGCTGCATTGATAAAACTATCTTGGCCCACTTTGTCGCTTGTGTATACAACTACAATTTTACCGTCTTTATTTTTTTGCGTGCTTTCAATGCTTGTTTTGTAATCGCTCCAGCTTGTTAGGGCACCAGTGCTTGCATCTTGCATCAACAAAAACTTTGCACCGCGCTCAGCAAATTTGTCGTCGGTAATCATACCGTATTTTACAAACAATTCTAAACTCTCCCACTTGGCATCGTAGTTCTCGCGCTCTTTTTTATAAAGCTCTTCCAACTTATCGGCAACCTTTTTAGTAATGTGGGCATTTATCTTCTTTACGTTCGGGTCGCCTTGCAAATAGCTGCGGCTAACATTCAACGGAATATCTGGACTATCTATTACACCATGCAAGTGCATTAAGAACTCCGGCACAATATCTTTTACCTCATCTGTTACAAATACCTGATTGCAGTATAGCTGTATCTTGTCTTTTTGTATTTCGTAGCTGTTTTTAATTTTAGGGAAGTACAATACACCAGTAAGATTAAATGGAAAATCTACATTTAAGTGAATCCAAAACAATGGCGCTTCTGCAAAAGGATACAACTCGTTGTAAAACTTCGTATAGTCTTCGTCTGTAAGATCGCTTGGCTTGCGAACCCATATTGGGCTAACATTGTTGACTTGCTCTTCGCCTACAAATACTGGCAATGGCAAAAAGCTACCGAACTTTTTAAGAATACCTTGTACTCGACCATCTTCTGCATACTCAACACTTTCATCATTTAAATGAAGTACAATGTCAGTACCGCGCGTATCTTTCTCGGCATCCACTAAAGTATACTCTGGACTTCCGTCGCATGTCCAACGCACAGCTTGTGCGCCTGTATGGCTTTTAGTAATAATTTCTACTTCCTTACTTACCATAAATGAGCTGTAAAAGCCCAAGCCAAAATGGCCAATAATACTTGGTGCATCATCGCCCTTATACTTTTGAATAAACTCTTCGGCGCCACTAAACGCCACTTGGTTGATATACTTATCTACCTCCTCGGCAGTCATGCCTATGCCATTATCGCTGATGGTAATCGTTTTTTTATCTGCATCTATGCAGATGCGCACTGCTAAGTCGCCCATTTCGCCGCTAGCTTCGCCTTTGGCATAAAGTGTCTTTAACTTGTTGCATGCATCAATTGCATTGCTTACTAATTCACGTAAGAAAATATCTTGATCGCTATACAAGAATTTCTTAATGATAGGAAAAATGTTCTCCGTTTGTACTCTAATCTGTCCTTGTGCCATAAAATTATTTGCTTTAATGCGGCCGCAAAATTAGAACATTTCTAATTACTTTTTGGCATGATTACTAAAGCAAAATGGTCCGCAAAGTCAAATCAAAAACCGTACTAGCCCAAAGCTAACACAGGTCACTGTGCACTAATAGTCTCTGTTTAGCAAGAATTCCGCCAAAGTTCGCAATTCGCTTTTGCGTGCATCAGGTACTGGTACTTGCTCAAGGGCATCAAATGCTAGCTTGCTATAGTGTTCCTTTACGCTTTGCGTGTCTGCTTTAATTTCTAGTTGCTCAAATAGTGCCAGGGTATCTTGCACTTTATTAGCAGAGGCTTGCTGAAGGTCCAGTAATTGCTGGCGTTGTGCAGCATTTGCTTTTTCATAAGCTTTTAAGTGCAAGTACGTTTTTTTGTTGGCTAGAATATCGCCTCCTGCTTGCTTGCCAGTTTTATCAGGATCGCCAAAAGCATCCAAATAATCGTCTTTGAGCTGAAAGCTAATGCCGAGGTTCTTGCCAAAAGCATACAACAAATCGGCAGTACCATCTGTTGCACCGCCTAAAATTGCGCCAATCTTTATACTACAGGCTAACAGCACACTTGTCTTTAGCGCAATCATGTTGATATACTCATCTATGCTAACGTCATCGCGCAATTCGAAGTCCATGTCCATTTGTTGGCCTTCGCATACTTCAATGGCTGTGGTATTAAATACATCGTACACTTGATGTAAATATTGTGGTTCAATTTTATTCAATTCTGCATAAGCGTAGATGTTCATCACATCGCCACTCAAAATTGCGGTAGGCATATCCCATTGCTGATGCACCGTTGCTTGCCCGCGACGCAATGGCGCAGCATCCATAATATCGTCGTGGATTAAAGTAAAATTATGGAACAGTTCTATCGCAGTTGCCGCATGCAATGCACTTTGATTGGGCTCTTGAAACAAGTTGTGACTCATCAATAAAGCTACTGGCCTAATACGCTTGCCACCGATAGACAAAATATGACGACACGCATCGTATAGACGGCTAGGTTGCTCCTTCAAGGTATAAGTGGCTAGATGTTCTTCGAAACGCTGCTGTAGTTGCTGCAAACTGTGCATTTGGCAAATATAGGCTCGCGCATTGACAGATTTCTAAATTAAGGCACAAAGTAGCGATTGCTAGTATTTGCATTTTCACATATCTTTACAATTGAGATTTCTAACGCTTTAAACTCGTAAAAAGTATTTCAGTCTACCTATCACACCACATAATGAAAAAGATAATATCTACGTTCGTTTTTGCAGCTTTTTGCTTTACCAGCCAAGCACAAGTTGCTACATGGACAGACAATGTTGCATGCATTCTATACACACATTGCACAAGCTGCCATAATGCTAATGGCATTGGCCCGGGCGATTTTACAAGTTATAGTAATGCCGCTATGTACAAAACGGCTATCAAAAATGCTACAAGTACAAGAGCAATGCCGCCTTTTAAGGCAGACCTAAGCTATCAGCACTATACAGAAGAACGTGTGCTTACGCAGCAGGAGATAGATATTCTAGCTAGTTGGGCTGATAATAATGCGCCCCAAGGAAATGGCACAGCTCCCGTTGCTCCAACATATCCAAACGGCGCTACCATGCAAAATGCTGATCTTGTTTTGCAAGCACCTACTTACACAGTTAATACAACTGCTGGAGACGTTTATCGCTGCTTTGTAATTCCTGGTGGAATAGCAACTGATAAGTATATCACTAATATAGAAGTAGTGCCAGGTAATCGCCCAATTGTGCACCATGTACTCGTATTTACAGATACATCTACTGTTCCTGCTACTTTAGATGCTGGCGATCCGGGTCCGGGCTATAACAGTGCCGGAACAGGTAGCAATGCAAGCACCTTAGTTGCTGGCTGGGTACCCGGCCAAGGTGTTATTAATATTGCACCTGGCTTCGGATTGCGTGCCCCAGCAAATACTAGCTATGTCATTCAAATTCACTACCCATCAGGCATCAATAACCTTGTGGATAGCACAAAAGTGTATCTCAAATTTGCAACATCGCCAGTGCGTACTGCCTTTGTATCGCCCGTTATTAACCACGGTCCACCAAGCCTGCAAAATGGCCCGCTTGTAATTGCTGCAAATACAACCAAGACCTTTATTGCTAAATACACGATTCCAAATTTTGTCAATACCTCAGTGCTTAGTGTAAGTCCGCATATGCACAAAATAGGACGCAATATCAAGAGCTTTGCGGTAAATACTGCTGGCGACACGACTAAGCTAATTAATATTCCTAGTTGGGATTTCAATTGGCAAGGTGGCTACAATTTTCAAAAGCCAATAGTATTGACTGGCGGCTCGACAATTTGGGCAAATGCGCTGTATGATAATACGACAGCCAATCCATTTAACCCAAGCAATCCACCACAATTGGTTACACTTGGCGAAGGCACCAACGACGAAATGATGCTTATTTATTTCACTTACGCACTTGCAATGCCTGGCGACGAAAATATGGTTATTGATACAGTTGGCCGACCAGATTACTATAACGGTTGTGGCATTGGTTCAGTACCAAATAGTATCGTAGATGTGACTGCACAAAAACCGATGCTTGTACCAAATCCGAGTACAACAAGTTTGACTATCGTAGGCAATAGCCAAGTAGCATACAAACTTATCGTAGTAAATACCGCTGGCAGTGTTGTATTACAAAGTACACTGAATGGCAATGGGAGTTTGCAGCATAATTTAAGCCCAGGTTTGTATCGCGCTATCATCTTTGATGGCATGACTACGAGCAGCGAGAATTTGTTAGTGCGATAGGTGAGCGTTTATAGCACTAAGGCTTAGACACGATTGCCCCAAAGTGACGGAAAGAATGCTATGTATCTAGAAGAATTAGTCCAATGTTAAGGCGTAGGCTTTAGGCTAATCCTTACATGATATGCACGCTACCTTGGTTTAGCCAAACATAAACTGGCAAGTCAATTGTGCCATCCTTAAAGAAACGAACATAGGTCTGCATCATTAGATGAATTGCGATTGTTAAATTATAATCACTTCGGCTAAAGCCGCCTGTGTGGTCATATCTACTTTTTGCCTCCTGCTAAAGCACGAGGCAAAACGCAAAGCATAGCAGAACATTAAAAAAAATTACTAGTAAATCATTCTAATCAACCCATTCATTTAGGAATGGGCTTTAGTCGATTCCTAATAGAGCGCGCATGCTATCTTGGCTTTATACAAACAAAAGAAGCCATGCCAAGTATTCCAGCCACCAAAAGAAATCATCAAACAGTAGGGCATTAATAGATGAATTACACCTTTTAATGCACAATCAATTCGGCTAAAGCCGCTTAGCTGGCATACTATCTTTTTGCCTTCTAATAAAGCAGGAGGCAAAACACAAAAGCATAGCAGAACATTAAAAAAACTAAATAGTAAATCACTCTAATCAAACGATTGATTTAGGATTGTGCTTTAGCTCAATCCTAAATAGCATGCAAATACAATGTTGGCTTTAGCCAAACAAGAGCTGACATACCATTGGTGCAATCCATAAAAAAATCGAACACTAGTATGCATCAAAAGATGAATTGCACTTGCCAAATCACAATCACTTCAGCTAAAGCCGTTTGCGTTGGCATGTTATCTTTTTGCATCCTGCTTCAGTTGGATGCAAAACACAAAAGCATAGCAGAACATTAAAAAAAGCTACCTAGTAAACCATTCTAATCAAACCACTCATTCAGGAATAGGCTTTAGCTCTTCCCTATGTAGTATGCACAAAAAATGTTGGCTTTAGCCACACAAAACGTTGAAAATCATTTTGCACTAGCACAAAAAAAAGCGGCTCGCAAAACTGCAAGCCACTTTGAAAATTTGCTAATTAAAATATATTACTGTACTGAAAACTTAAATACACCTTGCTGGCCATTGCTAGCAGTAATATGCGCAAAGTACATACCAGTTGGCAAACCTGCTACACTTGCAGGGCTCCACTTCATTGTATGTACACCAGCAATTTCATAGCTCTCATAAACATTGCCCATGCGCTTACCAGCAACGTCCAAAACTTCTAGACGAACATTTGCGTCGCTACTTAAGTTAAATGTAAAGCCAACATTTGTGAATGCATTTGTAGGATTTGGATAAACACTAGCAGTAAGTGTTTGGCTATTGTCCCCTAAACCTGTTGGGAAGAAAGAACTCAATGGCGCGCCATCAGCGTTCAAAATTTCTTTACCGTTTACGCTTGTATCACCATCGTAAGCGATGAAAGCCAAAACATGTACATTCTTCTTTACCCAAGCAGCTGGTACTGTAAAGCTAAAATCTTTAGTATAGTTAGTACCTACAACTGCAGCGTTAGGTATTACACCTGTCCAACCCCAATTAGGACCAGCAGCCTTACGAAGAGTTTCATTGTGAAACCAATTTGTCAATGGATCAGCACCACCTTGTACACTTGAGCTGTAGTTACTTTGCAACAAATTGCCTGTGGCAGGAATGCTATCCTCTAGTATATAAAGCTGAACGTTGATAGGCATTGTACCATTTGGCGCAGTGCTAAATTTAGCATTAATTTTACCAGTAAAATTAGTACCATCTGTAGCTAAATCTGTCAGACTTACGCTCGCGATTGCAGCCATATTAAAACGAGTAGACGTTTTGCTTGCCCACTGACCACGACTCATGCTAATTTTTGAATTGCCTGTATACTTATAACGATCGATAGCACCATTTGGATAACCAGTTACACCAATGCCATTATCAATAGCTGCACCAGCAGGTACCTCCAAAGCATCGCCATTGTGAGAAGCTACTGGATAGAAAGTAGTAGGATACTGTGTCTTCAATCCTTCTAAAACCACAGTCCCTTCAGGACACCATCCGCACCAAGTACCAGTAAAATCTTCTAAAACAACCTTTCTAACTGTAGTTTGAGCCACCGCAGTTGTAATGCTCGCAGCGCATGCAAGCGTAATCAATACCTTTTTCATTATACGTTAATATATACTACGAAATTAGACGTAAATGCTGATACTTCAATTTGTTTGACCTAAATAAAGTTTGCACATCTCGAATTTTATTGTCTTGCACTATGGCTTTTGCGGTGAGTAATGCCTTTTTATCTGCCAAATCCGTACGGGCAGTGTCGGCAGCCATTTTTGCAGCAATAACCCTTTCGCAAGTGATACCATTTGCTAAAAACAAAAAAACCATGTTCGACATAATAGTCAATGCCTTCAATAAGCTGAGATGGTTTACCAAGTTGATTTACAATATTAGGCTCATCAGCTACTACTGCAGCAGCAAGTTCAATAGATTTAGCTACCACTGCTGTGTGCATACAGTGTTGACACATGCAAGTACCATTGGCATCTGTCACCTCTAAAATAGGCGGATACTGCCTGCACCAACAAGCACTAATTGTTTGCACCTCGCACGCAAATGCTTGGCCACAAACACTACAAACAGCCATTTATTGATTGATGAATACTACGTCACTAGGAATCACACCTACCGTAAAACTATCCTTTACAACACCAGCAGATGTGAAGCGACGCAGTTTACCATTGCTAGCAAAATTGCCTGCATCACAGCAATAAATATCGCCATTGCTAGGATCAATACCTAAGCCATAGAAATACCCATTTACCACTGCACCACCTAAGGCAGTAGCATTTACATTCATTGTATGCACTGCCCCATCAAAGTTGAAATACAATTGGTTTTTGCTGCCATTGATTTTTAGGTTTTGTGGTTGTGCAAACGCGCTTGGTGTTGGGATATCTCTATCAATAGTAGCGGTAATGGTATTGTAACGTACAAGCTTACCAGGCTGCGTTAATGCAGTAAAATTAGAATTCCATTGGCCGCTGCACAAAACCCATACATGGTTGTTAGCGTCTACCTGAATGCCATCTGGATTTGGCCCAATACTTACAAGACCAATCAAGCTGTCTTTGGTAATATCTATTATAGCTAGCTTATCATTATTAGAAAAACCGCCGTTACAAGTCACATAAGCTCTGTTGCCAACAACTGCAATTTCCTCTGCACCGTTAGGCAAGTAAATAGCCTTTACAAAAGCAGTTAGCTGATGGTCGTACACACGCACAACACTAGCTGTAGGGCTATCTGTCCATTCTGTAAAATAGCTTTTAGTACTTGTGATGTCTTTCATATAACGCGGAAAACGAAAGCTGCCTATACTCTTCTGCAATTCAAAATCTGTAAGGTTTACTACACGTGCCACATCTGCATTGTTTACAATAACCCAAGCCTCGTTATTGCGCACGTTTAGGCTATTTACTACGTTGCCCAGTGTACTAGCGTTTGCATCACCGTAAACATTTGGCGAAATTTGGTTATTGTCTTTATTGAGGTAACTCACCGTGCCCGTACCGTTGCCATAAGGACCTTCATTAATAATGAATGCACCATTCTTAAACTTAGTGGTTGCAAGATCTCTGTCGTTGTTTTTACACGAAGAAATACCGATGCTAACTAGCAAAGCCAAAATGCTAAGATTTAATGTAGTTGTGCCTAATAATTTGCGCATTGTGCAGATATAAAAATTTTGAAGGACAAAAGTACAATTTTGTGCGCTATCAGCAAAGTACAGTCTGCTCTTTAAACGCCAATTTATGGCTTCTGTAGCAGAAAACACGGCCTTTTTAACTTACCCACAAAATCAAAATCAGTTGTTTGCTTTGTAATGTCTGTAATCTGAAAATCTGCATACAAACTGTGGTCTAGCACAAAGTCGCGATGATTATTGCTAAAATACACCAATCCTTTGTGGCGTAACAAGGTTTTAAGCATACGCAAATGCTCGCCATGATGCTCTTGCACATCCCAGTGATTTTTCATCATTTTGCTATTACTAAAGGTTGGCGGGTCGCTTACAATGATATCAAAGTAATTTGTAGGCAAGGTTTCTAGGGCTTGCAGTACATCGCATTTCATAAATTTCATTGCGCTACTATCATCACAATTGTTTAGTGTGGCATTTCTTTTTGCCCAATCAATATAGGTATTACTGAGGTCTAAACTCCAAACCTCCTTAGCCCCACCCGCTGCGGCATAAACACTAAAGCTGCCAGTGTAACAAAATAAATTTAATACCCGTTTACCATCAGCTTGCTTGCGTACCATTTGCCGTGTAAGCCGATGGTCTATAAACAAGCCAGTGTCCAAATACGTATCGTAGTTTGTATAAAAATTTAAGCCGTCTTCTTGCACAATAAAATACTTCGCATCAGTTTCATTTTTTTGATACTGCTGCTCGCGTTCTATAATGCGCTTCCGCATTTTTACATGCACTTTGTCTAGCGCAATGTCAAGAACTTGTGCTGTCGCAAGGGCGCAATGCTGCAACCAATGCTCGTATTGTTCGTCACTTAATTTGTGTTTGCTCTTGTACTCATACAAAACAGCATGGTCTTCGTAAACATCAATAATTACTGGATGTTCGGGCATGTCCTTATCGTACAACCTATAGCACGTAATGCCTCGTTTACCAGCAAGTTTACCTAAGTGTTTATGCACCTTAGCTAGGCGATTATAAAAACCTTGGTGACTTTCTGCAAGCATGGATTGTTGCATAGCAATTATGCACTCATTTGTTTCTTAGCATAGTGCGCTTCTCTACCACTTAATACATGCTTCTCGCTATGATAGCTGCTTCGTACAAGTGGCCCACTCTCTACATGGTCAAATCCTAAGTCGTATGCAAAGTCTTGCAAGTATGCAAATTCGTCGGGATGTACAAAGCGGTTAACTGGCAAGTGCTTCGGTGTAGGTTGCAGATATTGGCCCATGGTAATTACATGTACACCATTGTCGTATAAGTCGCGCAGCGTTTGCTCTACCTCGCTAGTTGTTTCACCTAAGCCTAGCATAATACCACTTTTTGTACGCATGCCATGTGTGCTCAAATATCGCAGCACTTCCATGCTACGCCAATACTTTGCTTGTATGCGCACTTTACGTGTAAGCCTTTCAACTGTTTCAATATTATGGCTTACAACTTCAGGTGCAGCATCTACTACCAATTGTACATCTTTTGTAGCGCCTTTAAAGTCTCCTATTAAAGTTTCTAAAGTCGTATCTGGATTAAGCACTTGAACCGCTTTAATTGTGTTATACCAAATCTGTGCACCACCGTCAGGCAACTCATCTCTATCTACACTAGTGATTACAGCATGCTTTACTTTCATGAGGTGAATAGCTTCTGCCACACGTTGCGGCTCGTCCCAATCAACGGGCAATGGCTTACCGGTAGCAACGGCACAAAACCCACAACTACGCGTGCAGATATTACCTAGTATCATAAATGTAGCAGTACCAGCGCCCCAGCATTCGCCCATGTTCGGACAATTACCGCTTTCGCAAATCGTATGCAACTTGTGGTTGTCTACCAAACCGCGAACATGCTTGTAACCTTCGCCCGTAGGCAGTTTTACGCGCAACCAATTTGGTTTTTTCATAGCACCATTGTCGTGGTACTCTGGTTGTACAATTGGCAACTCAGTCATTACTGGCAAAGGTAACTGATTAGTATAGTTTTTTTGCTAAGCTAACTTAGTCTTTGAGATTGACGAGGCGTACTGCAGCGTAAACACTTGGATAAATAAGCCTGCTCTGTGTATTAGCCATAGTTGTATTGCCTTTACCTAAGCCTAATTTGGTTTCAAAACCGATTTCGCCAATTAGACCACGGTAGCGCGTTGGCTGATACTCAAACTGAAACCCAGTGCGGCCTAATGCGCCAAATTGGTACGTGAGTAAGCCAAGCCCTTCCATAAAGCCAGCTGAACCAACGATATAGTCGCGATTAAGGAATATGACAGCGTTATCTTGATTGTACTGCTCAACTGTGGTTGCGCCATTGCGGTCTAGGTTAAGCAAATAAGGCTTGAAGATACCCAAGTTTAAGCCGGCTGCCCAAAAGTGATGAATGCGTACATTGCTAGCATCTAATTTACCACTTACAGGTCTGCGACGGATATAGCCAACTTTCAATTGATAGTTGTTATAGATTTTACCATAGATATACGGTGTTGGCTCGATGCCATTGACTGGCTGTTGCGCATTTGGCGCTCGCCTGCGTTCGCGAGGGTCTTTATATTCTGCCAATTCCATAAAGAAGCCGTAAGCTGGCATGGCTAGGTCACTTGGATTGCGCTCCATTCGGTGAACACCAAAACCAAAACCATCGGTAGCTGCAATTAAACCATAATTGTATTCCTTAGTTGCATATTTTGGCAAAGCACGCTTTTTTACTGTTTTGCGCTTATTTCTTGCAGCCAATTCTTCCTTCTCTTTTTGCTTCAACATTTGCTCGCGTTTGCGTGCTTCTGTTTTTGCTTTTTGAGCAGCTTCTTTTTCTTTGGCTTCAGCTTTAAGCTCTCGCTTTGTCTTCTTAGTGGTCTGTCCATACGCCACCGCTGTTATCGTCAGCAGCATCATGGATAAAATTAGTGTCCGCGCGAATCTCATTTGTACTTAACCTTGTAAATTTACAGAAATTATGGCAACTACAGCAGAAATTGTATACGTTGGTAGTCTTCGTACTATTGCAACCCATGTTTACAGTGGCACCAGCATTACTACAGATGCGCCATTGGACAACCATGGCCTTGCACAAAGCTTTAGCCCCACCGACCTTGTGGCTAGCGCTTTAGCCAGCTGTATGCTAAGTATTATGGGCATAGCCAGCCGTACGCACGAGCTAGATATTAATGGCACAAGTGCTACGGTAGAAAAAATTATGGCTGCAGAACCTAGGCGTATAAGCGGCATAAATATCGTAATGACAATGCCTGCCAACAACTTTTCTGACAAAAGCAAACAACTGTTAGAAAATGCTGCCCGAACTTGCCCCGTGTGGTATTCTTTGCATAGCGATATCGAAAAAAATGTGAGCTTTGTTTGGCTATAAAGCAGGCTTAAGAATCTTATAGCCGATGCTGCATTGCAAACATTTACGCTGCGAACAATAAGCCTTGTATTGCTCAATATAACTCTGACCAACAGCTGCATTTAACGCTTCTACTGGCAATACATCTTTCATAAGTTTGGTGATTGTATTTTGCTCCATTGGCATGGCTTGCAAAAGTGCAATTGCTTTGTCTGCCCAGCGCTGTTCTCCGCTATAGCTTGCATAAATGAATAAGCAAGGTGCAATCGCATTGACGATAAGTTGTAATTGCAAATCTTTACTAAATGTGGTTTTTACCGCCTTATGGCTTTGACTAGTGTCAAGCGTGTAGTGGGTAGCCCAAAAATCTGAAGTACTAATCGTAAGCGCTTCTTTTATAAAATTAGCATCTGCATCTTGTTCTAAAATACGCGACCACAATTTTGTACTATGCCTTACCAATGCCGCCAACTGCGCAATACGCATTGTTGGAAAATTTGGCGGACGCATTCTGCTAAACTTCCACCTCGTTGCATCCATGGTTTGCAAGCCTAGCTTTACTTTTAGAAAAGCATATTCGCTCACTAATTCTGCTACATAAGTACCTCGCTCGTATGAGCTTGGCAATAAGCCACTGCAACCAAACAGCATTGCTTCAATGGCGTGTGGCTGATTGACGTGTTTTGCTAATGTACGCAGCGGTAGTCGTGCTGCCAAAGCAATCATAGCATCTGCGTTAATATTTCCTCCTAGTGCCTTAGCCAACATCAAGTAGAGCACTTCACTCCAATCGTTATTGGTGTCTTGTAAGAATACATGTACCAACTCCGCCTTAGCAGTCAGGCGCTCTGCTAACACACGATTCAATTGCATGTCAATGGTAATGGTTGGCATATGTTGCAGCATATTGGCACAAGGAATATATGTAGCTGCATCCATTAAGTCTTCATAGTGACCCAACAGCTTGGCGTCAATCAAATCTTTAAGTTCAATGCATGGAATACTATTGCCATTGGCATCGTTTATTAAAACATCTGCCTCATATACAACATGTGCAATTACTTTATCATAGTGGGCATCGCTACTGTGCTTGTGCTTATGCCAATCGCTGGCTTTGATGTGCAACTCTATATCGCCAACCCAAGTTGTGTCGCCAATTTTAAGTTTGCCTTCTTTAAAGTCTGGTCCTTGGTTGGAATTGATTGCGCCAGTACTAATTACTACAACAGATTCACCTTGTACAGTATGTGTTAGCCGTGCAAGGTCAAATAACTTGTGCTGCCATATGTATTGTAATAATTTTTCGCTTTGCATAGAATAAGTTCGTAACGCCAATTACAAATTTAGCAATGCCTGCATTTCTGCTTGATATTTTTGTGCTTCTATGCGAGCGGCATTAGCGTACTTGTTACTTCTATCAGCAAAAATAATACCTCTACTTACATTCACTAAAAGCCCACAATCGGCATTGGCGCCGTATTGATAAACGTCTTGTAAGCTACCACCCTGAGCGCCTACACCTGGCACCAATAAAAAATGCTCAGGCACAATCGTTCTAATACGCTGCAGTTCTTGTGCTTTCGTTGCACCAACCACAAACATCAGATTACTTGGTGTTCCCCAAGAACTGACCTTGCGCAAAACTACTTCGTGTAGCATACCATTAGCATTGGCCATCATTTGAAAATCGGCACTGCCAGCATTGCTTGTAAGTGCTAATACAATTGCCCATTTATTTTGCCAAGCTAAGAAAGGTGCTACACTGTCCTGTCCCATATAAGGTGCAACAGTTACAGCATCGCAAGACATTGCCTCGAAAAAAGCTTTTGCGTATTGAGTGCTTGTATTGCCAATGTCGCCACGCTTAGCATCTGCAATAATAAATTGGTCTTTAGGTATATGTGTAATAGTTTCTTTAAGCACTTGCCAGCCTTCTACACCAAAGCTTTCATAGAATGCTGTATTAAGTTTATAGCTCACAGCATAGTCGGCGGTTGCATCAATAATTGCTTTATTGAACTGTAAAACACCTTCAGGCGTTTGCGCAACACCGTCGGGCATTTTAGTAATATCACTATCTAGTCCTACACATAAAAAGCTTTGCTTGCTTCTAATATTGTCAATCAGATTTTGCCTACTAATACTCATACACTAAACAGTTACTTCAACAATTTTAGTAGAAGGCAAGTTAGCATTACGCATTGCAACGGCACGCGCAACGTTAGCAGCCATGTGTTCAAAAACATGCACCAACTCGTGGTCTTCACTTACAACAGCAGGCACACCTTCGTCACCACCGCTTCGCACACCCATCAATAATGGCACTTGAGCGAGCATTGGTATTTCAAACTGGTCTGCCATACGCTGTCCACCACCTTCACCAAAAATAAAATACTTATTATCTGGCAATTCTTTTGGCGTAAACCAACTCATATTTTCTACCAAGCCCAAAATAGGAATCTTGATTTGCGCATTCTCGTACATCATTACTGCCTTTTTTGCATCGGCCAAAGCAACTTCTTGCGGCGTAGTAACGACAACCGCACCTGTAACAGGTATCGTTTGTGCAATGGTAAGATGCACATCACCAGTACCTGGCGGCATATCGATAATTAAATAATCAAGTTCGCCCCAATGCACATCTGTAATAAACTGACGAATGGCACTACTTGCCATCGGTCCACGCCAAACAACAGCTTGCTTTTCGTCTATCATTAATCCAATGCTCAAAGCTTTCACGCCAAACTTTTCAATTGGCAGAATCATACCCTTGCCATTGATATCTTCCATAAACGGACGCTCGCCACGAATGCCAAGCATGATAGGCACACTAGGCCCATAAATATCTGCATCCATCAAACCCACTTTTGCACCAGTTTTTGCTAAAGCCAAAGCAAGATTAGCGCTAATAGTACTTTTGCCCACGCCACCTTTACCACTTACTACGGCGATAATATTTTTCACACCAGGTAATACTGCGTTGGCATCTTTACGATTGCTGTTGACATTTGCCGTGAACTTCACAATTGGTTTGGCTTCCTTATCCACCAATAGTTTTATAGCATTTTCGCAAGCGCCACGAATCATATCTTTTAGCGGACAAGCAGGCGTAGTAAGCACTACGGTAAAGCCCACTTCTTTGGTATCGTTATTAATCTCAATATCTTTTATCATATTAAGCGTGACAAGGTCTTTGCCCAAATCGGGCTCTTGTACATTGCTTAATGCGGCTAGCACTTGCGCTTCGGTAATCATCAAATAAAGTAATGTTAAATAGAACATACAAAGTTAACACTAATACCATTTGCTAGCAATGATTATTACATTTGCTGTTACGCAATGCGCAGTTTAGTTGTAATTACATTATGCTTGATAGCTAGCCATGTGAAGGGGCAAACTGCTTCGACTAACCAAGCTACAAGTCAAGACTCGCTACTACAAAGAAACTTTGTGGAGTTGAACGGCGTGGTAATGACCGCAGACAGCTTGCAGTATGTACCATTTGCCAATATCAGTTCTGCCAAAGGCTATTCTACATACGCCAGCGACATGGGTGTGTTTAGCATCGTAGTACCAAAGGGCGATACCTTGTCGTTTTCTAGCCCAGGTTACACCACTGTACAATATACAATATCGCCAACTTTGGCAGGCACACGCTACTCAATTATTCAATTAATGGTGCAAGACACTTTTTTTCTTGCCGAAACAATTTTGCGACCTGCACCAACCAAAGAGCAATTCGACTATGCGTTTAAGTATTGGGAAATACCAGACGACAAATACGAGTTAGCACGTAAAAACACAGAAGAAGCTACAATGCGCATTCTACGCGACAATATGCCATTGGACGGCCGCGAGCACCAAGAGCAACTTAAGCGCATGATGATGGAGCGCAAGAGTTGGGAAGGTTCTATACCACCACAACGTATTTTTAGTCCGCTGGCTTGGGCAGATTTTATTAGTGCTTGGAAACGTGGCGACTTTAAGCGCAAAACAAAAAAGAAATACTAGCTTCGTTGCATGTTGCGCATAGCAGGCATACAACAAAATCTTATTTGGCAAGATGCACAGGCAAACAGAACTGCCTTTACAGAAAGTATAACCGCAGCTGCAAAAAATGCGCAAGTAGTGATTCTGCCAGAAATGTTTAGCACAGGCTTTAGCATGCAAGCAGCAAGGCTTGCAGAAAAGATGGATGGTTCTACAATGCAATGGCTGCTAGACCTTGCCGTTACACTACGTATTATTATCGGCGGCAGTCTTATCATTGAAGAAGATGGCAAATTCTACAATCGTTTTGTGTGGGTACAACCGAATGGCGAGGTGCATTGCTATAACAAACGACACTTGTTTAGTTACGCCCAAGAACAGTTGCATTATACTGCCGGCGATACGCGCACGATTGTATCTGTAAACGGTGTTCGCATTGCACTGTTTGTATGCTACGACTTACGTTTCCCTGCATGGTGCAGGCAGCAACACAATGCCTTATATGATATGGCTATTTTTGTCGCCAATTGGCCGCAGGTAAGAATTGAAGCTTGGCAAGCTTTACTAAAAGCGCGTGCTATTGAAAATCAAGCGTACGTCATTGGCATAAATCGGGTTGGTACCGATGGCAGCGATTTGCAATATAATGGCGCAAGTATGATTATCGACTATAGTGGTAAAATATTAGAAGAAGCTTTTGATACTGATGCAATTCTCAATTGCAGTATCGATAAAGAAGCTCTAATTGCGTACCGTGAAAAATTTAGATTTCTTGATGATGCTGATAGCTTTAGTATTACAAACTAGCGTTTTACAAATAGCATCGCTTTCGTTTCAAAAAATTCTTCGTCAAAAATATCGCGCAATTGCCACACATTAGGTCTTGCGCCACTCTGTTGAATTTCCAAGGCAAGATCGCCACCTTTGAGGCAAATTAAACCATTGGCTTCTTCATTCACACTTGTTTTCTTTACCAACGGCGTTGTCCATTTAAGCAAATCGCCAAGTGGCGCTACTGCCCTACTTACTGCATAATCGAAACTCAGCTTAGCTTTCAAATCCTCTGCGCGTCCCCAATGTGTAGTAATGCTTTTAATACCAGCACCTGCTGCTACACCTTCTACAACCTTAAGTTTTTTTGCTATACTATCACACAGTACAAATTCTACTTCTGGGAAAAATATTGCTAGTGGAACGCCAGGAAAACCGCCACCGCAACCAACATCAATAATACGTGTACCTGGCACAAAATCAAATACCGCTGCGATTGCCAAGCTATGTAAAACATGCTTGAGGTATAAACTGTCAATATCCTTTCTGCTTACTACATTAATCTTTTCATTCCACTCGGTGTAAAGTGCCTGTAAGCTTTCTAGCTGCTGCAACTGCTGTGGTGTAAAGTCGCCAAAATACTTGAGTACTACTTCCATAAATCGGGGCTTCTAAAAAGTTGTGGTAAAAGACGAATATTGTAATACAGCGTCAGAAAATCAAATAGGGGTATTGAAGCCATAAGATCTTTTTCGTTGAGCTTAGCAGCACAAATACTTACAACTATCCAATGCAATAAGATGCGCGCAACAAACATGCCAAGTGTAATTGGCCATAAAAAGCTACAGAAAAGTGCTGGTATAAATAGCAGCCAAAACATAGAATGTGAGAAGCTATACAACCCAAGCAAAAAGCGATGTTCCGTTTTGTACATACGCGCTGTGCTTACATGTCTGCTTTTTTGGTACCACCATGCATCATAATTTGTTTTGGGCATGCTCGTCGTAAATGCATCTTTGTCTATACAAATTCGTGTATTACTTGAATTCGCAATTTCGTTGATAAACAAATCGTCGTCGCCGCTAATCAACTGACTATGACTTCCAAAACCTTTATTGGCCAAAAAATTAGAACGCTTGTAGCTCAAATTTCTACCAACACCCATGTACGGTTTGCCCGCCAATGCGTAACTAAAGTATTGAATGGCTGTATGCAAAGTTTCCCAACGTATCCATTTATTGAGAAATCCTTCTACGCGTGTAAAACCGCTATAGCCAAGTACAACATGCGTACTAGCATTATCGTATCTAGCGGCCATAATTTTAAGCCATTGATCGCTTGCCGGCGTACAATCGGCATCAGTAAGCAGTAAGTGTTCGTATTTTGCTTCTTTGATACCCATACTTAATGGGAACTTCTTTCCCTTAATGCCTTTAGCTTCTTGACGCAACTGTAAAATTCTCACGTGCTTAGGGTATTTCTCGCGCAGTTCGTTGTAAAAGAATGCACTACCATCTTCGCTATTGTCGTCTACAATTAGCACCTCAAAATTGTGGCTACCATCTACACTAAAATAATCTTGGGTTATCCATGCTTCGGCGCGTTGTTTCAGATTGTCTTCTTCATTTTTTGCACAGATAATGAGGCTCACAGGCGGAAGTGATTCGTTTTCAGCAGGCTTTTGCTTGTAAATAGCTAAGCGCAAAAAGAACCACAATACATAAAATATCTGTATCAACGCAAAAGCTGCGAACACCAAAGCCAATAACGCTGGAACGTCAATCCCCATAGGGCAAAGATAAAATTTAGAGAGCGGGGCTGTGTGCTTGTGTATAAAAATGCAGTATGATTTATTGCTATCGGTAAAAGCCAGTTCATATGCTTAACAAACTCAAATCCTGTAATAAGCTCCAGTCCAAAAGACGAAAAATCGTCGCATGCAGTTGTCAATGCAATCAAAAAATGGCGAAAATTGTTTGCAATGGCTATACCTTTGAAGCCAGGCAATGAAGTTTACACTACAAGCAAGCGATAGCAATAGCAGTGCACGTGCAGGCAAAATAGAAACTGACCATGGCGAAATTTTAACGCCCATATTTATGCCTGTGGGCACAGTTGGTACAGTAAAAGCTGTTTACCAAGAGCAGCTCATGAACGACATCAAAGCGCAGATTATTCTTGGCAATACCTACCATCTGTACTTACGGCCTGGCTTAGACATTTTGCGACAAGCAGGCGGACTACATAAATTTAATGGCTGGAGCAAGCCAATCCTGACCGATAGCGGTGGCTACCAAGTATTTTCTTTAAGTGGCACGCGCAAAATAAAAGAAGAAGGCGTTGAATTTCGCAGTCATATCAACGGTAGCAAGCATCTCTTTACGCCAGAAAACGTTATGGATACGCAACGTGTGATTGGTGCAGATTTCATTATGGCCTTTGACGAGTGTACACCTTATCCTTGCGACTATAAATATGCGCGTGAAAGCATGGAACTGACCCATCGTTGGCTTAGCCGCTGCTGGGAACACTTCAATAATACACAGCCTTTGTATGGCTACGAGCAAACGCTAATGCCTATCGTGCAAGGTAGCACCTACAAAGATCTTCGTACACAAAGCGCAGAATATATTGCCAATATTGGGGCTGCGGCCAATGCCATTGGTGGCTTAAGCGTGGGCGAACCCGACGATGAAATGTATGCCATGTGCGAGCATGTGTGCAGTATACTGCCTACGGATAAGCCACGCTATTTGATGGGTGTAGGAACGCCTGTGAATATCCTAGAGAATATTGCGCTTGGTGTAGATATGTTTGATTGTGTAATGCCAACACGCAATGGTAGAAACGGCATGCTATTTACCACACAAGGCATTATCAATATTAAAAACAAAAAATGGGAAAACGACTTTAGCCCAATCGACGAAGGCCTTGATTGCTTTGTGAGCAAAAACTATACGAAGGCTTATGTGCGTCACTTATTTCAAGCTAACGAAATTTTAGGACTACAAATAGCAAGTGTACAGAATCTTTCGTTTTACTTGCACCTTGTAACGCAAGCACGCGAGCATATTTTGGCTGGCGATTTTGCTAGCTGGAAAGCCAGCATGGTAAAGCAAGTTGGTACAAGATTGTAATGAAAATCTTAGACAAGTACATATTAAAGCAATTTGTAGGCACCTTTATTTTCTGTGTGTTTATACTTAGCATTATTGCTATAGTTATCGACTTTACCGAAAAGGTAGACTCTTTTATGGGCGGAAAGGCCCCGGGCAGCGCTATCTTAAAGTACTATCTCGCATTTGTACCCTATATCAATGCATTGCTCTTTCCGCTATTTGTGTTTGTTGCTGTAATTTTCTTTACAAGCCGCCTTACTAATCGCAGCGAAGTTATTGCAATGCTCAACGGTGGTATGAGCTACAATCGCTTTCTACTGCCATATTTGATTGGCGGTATTTTTTTTAGTGGTGTAATTTTGTACGGTAATCATAGCCTCATACCTAAGGCAAATAGGTTGCGCCTCAACTTCGAGAATAAATATATCAATTACAACAGCGTAAAGAGTGGCAACGATATGCATTTTCGTATTAGCCCTACAGAGTTTATTTACTTAAAAAGCTATAATGTGCTTGGCAAAACTGGCTATAATTTTAGCTATGAGCGCATTGTGGATTTGCAATTGCGTGAAAAAATTTGGGCCAACGAAATTCAGTTTGATTCTGTAAAGAAAAGCTGGCGATTAATCAACGTAAAAATTAGATCCTTAGATAGTAATCGTGAAAGCTTGACGCAATATCCTAAACTTGAACGCAGCTTCAATTTTGTGCACAGCGATCTTATCGAAGAGCACGAAGTGAAGCAAGCCATGACCACTAGCGAACTCAATGCCTTTATTGACAAAGAAAAGCGAAAAGGCAATCCTGCGCTAAGTGCTTTTGAAGTAGAAAAACATCGAAGAACCGCTGCACCTGGAAGCGTAATTGTGCTTACCCTAATTGGTGCCATTATGAGCAGCAGAAAAGTACGTGGCGGCAGTGGCATACACTTGGCACTTGGCTTGCTGATAGGTGCCGCATATATTGTGTTTATGCAGTTTAGCGTCACCTTTAGCATTAAGGGCGATTTGCCGCCAATGCTGGCGGTATGGATACCCAATTTCATTTTTGCGGCTTTGGCCTTTGTGATTTACAAGCGCTACAATTCGTAGCCATTGCGTGTTATGCAAGTATTACCAAATTGCCATAAACAGCCCTATTTCACTAGGTAAACGTCAATAGCATATAAGGTGTAATAATTGTCAGCAAAAGCTTCATATGGCTATGCAGGCAGTTGCATATATTTGTAGCATAGCGCAATTGAGTAATCCTTTTTCAGAAAAGCGGCAGATATGGATACATTAAAAGAAAGATTTAGTGCAGTAGCACAAGCAAGTAACGAAGAAATTAAAGCCATTATTAAAGAACATGGCGATAAAAAGGTTGGCGAAATTACCTTGGCTCAGATTTACCAAGGCATGCGCGGCATCTTAGGTTTAGTAACAGAAACTTCTTTGCTGGATAGCAATGAGGGTATACGCTTTAGAGGCTATAGTTTACCAGAGTTGATTGAAAAATTGCCGAAGGTAGATGGCGGTAAGCAACCTTTGCCAGAAGGCTTATTTCACTTGATGTTACTGGGCGAACTACCTACAAAAGAGGATGTAGATTTTCTAAGCAGTAGTTTTGCACGCCGCAGCCACGTACCTAATTATGTATTTGACGCGATAGAAGCATTACCAATTCATACGCATCCAATGACGCAGTTTAGCGTAGCTATTATGGCTTTGCAAACTGAAAGCATCTTTGCCAAGCGCTATCGCGAGGGTATGAGTAAAAAAGAATATTGGGATGTTACCTACGAAGACAGCCTTAACCTAATTGCTCGTTTACCGCGTATCGCTGCATATATCTATCGTCGTATTTACAAAGGTGGCGATCATATTCAACCAAATGGTTTGCTTGACTGGAGCGGTAATCTAGCGCATATGCTAGGTTTTGAAGACGAGGGCTTCAGAGAGTTGATGCGTTTATACCTTACAATCCACGCCGATCACGAAGGTGGCAATGTAAGTGCACATGCAACACACTTGGTGGGCACTGCGCTTAGTGATCCATATTTAAGCTTCGCTGCCGGTATGAACGGCCTTGCTGGCCCTTTGCATGGCCTTGCTAATCAAGAAGTAATTCGTTGGATAGAAGAGATGTACGAAGATCTTCAAACGAAGCAACCAACTAAAGATCAAATTAGCGATTACGTTAAGCGCACTTTGTCTGAAGGCAAAGTAGTCCCTGGCTATGGTCACGCAGTATTGCGCAAAACTGATCCACGCTTTACAGCACAGCAAGAATTTGCAAAAGAATATTGCGCAGATGATACAATGGTGCAAACAGTTTGGCGTGTGTACGAAGTTGTACCGCCAATCTTAGAAAGCCTTGGTAAAATCAAAAACCCTTGGCCAAATGTAGATGCTCACAGCGGCGCCCTGCTAAAGTATTATGGTTTAGTAGAAGAAGATTTCTACACAGTATTGTTTGGCGTTAGCCGCGCATTGGGTGTACTAGCTAGTTTGTGTTGGGATCGTGCACTAGGCATGCCTATTGAGCGTCCTAAGAGCACAAGTACTGCGCAAATCAAAAAGTGGTTAGCTGGCGAAGACGATAACCTTTAGAAAGAAAATAAATACAACAATTTGAATACGGCGGCATTATTTGTTGCCGTATTTTTTTGTGCAAGTAAACGAGTTAAACGATAATCAATAAGCTTTAGCCAATTCAAAGTAAAGCAGCGTCTCTGCAAATTCCTTGCTTTCGTACAAACCTTTCTGCAAAAACCCTAACTTACTGAGCAGCTTTTGGCAGGCTGTATTTGTGTCGTCAGTAATGGCTGCGAGCTTATTCATGTCTAGGCGATTAAAAGCTAATTCAATAATTGCTTTGCTTGCTTCTGCAGCAAAACCTTTGCCTTCGTATTCAGGTAACAGAGCAAAGCCTAAATCTGCAATTGCTAAATCTGCACGCTTAAATAGACCATTCATGCCAATAGCTTTGCCAGTTGCTATTTCCTCTACCAGTACCATGCAAAAACCATTGATGGCTAAACTTGTGTATGCACTCCGTTGCAAGTAGGCTATGGCATCTTCTGTTGTGCTAACCTTTCTGTCGCCAATAAACTGTAGCCATGTGGGACTGTTTACTAATTGTACAACAAAGGCGGCGTCACTATCAGTAAAGTAGCGCAAGCATAGTCTTTGTGTATATAGATTTTCCTTTAGCAAGTTGCTTTGATTTTGCGAGATAACACTTAACAATTACTGCAAATGCATTTACAAAGATATGGGTATGCAAGGCTCTGACACGCAACACTGTATAGAGTGCATCTATTGCATTTGCAGGCACGCGATAATCTATAGTACTACTAAAAACAGAAACGCCCTTCAATAAAAGAAGGGCGAATCGTCTTAGTCGACGGGTATCTCAAAGTATGTATAAAGCATTCAACCGAACGCTTTGCGTTAGTAAAACATCAAATTAAAATTTTCTGGAAGTATATATGGTGCGAAATATAAACTAGCGTAGCAAGGTCACTTCACCCATCCGTGTGAACGCTTTACCATTGCGACATGTATACATGATAATGTAGTAGTACGTATCCTGCGGAGATTCGCTACCATTATGGTAACCGTCCCAGCCTTGTGTAACTTCATTATTAAATACTGTTTCACCTAGTCTGTTTACAATTTGGAACTTATTGATTAAAACGGTTCCAAATATGTTCATCTTAAATAAGTCGTTCATGCCGTCACCATTTGGGGTAAATGCAGTCGGTATAAAAATGTCTGAACAACAGTCGCCCTCTTCGACCTTTAATGGCAACTCAGCTTTGCACTCATTAGCGTCATAAACTTGCACAAGGTAGTTGCCAATTGGTACATCCTTAAAGATGCCGTCAGTATTAATGATGTAGTTTGGCTGTAAAATATACTTATACTCTGGAGTGCCACCCTGCGTAGTGTACATTACCGTATCTACTGTCGGCTTGCACACAAATATTCTATTTTTTGCCGTTACCAACTTAATTTCATCAGGGTTCGTAAGCTCAACTACAGTACTCTCTGTACAACCTTGTGCATCTTGCACTTGAATTGTATAAATGCCAGGATTCATGCCAACAAATACCCCCAAGGATTGTTGTTGTGCATTAGGTGTAATGCTGTAAGAAGTAACTGTTGATACAGTGCTTGTTGCAATCACCTCCACTTTTCCATCTTCACCATTAAAGCAACGTACTGGTAGAATATCTACATCATTGATTACTGGCTTGCCTTCTTGCTCCAATTCAACAACTGAAGTATTAGTACAACCATTTGCATCTTTAAGTGTAACCGTATAAGTACCACTGCTCAATGGCTGCAATGTGCTTGTGTTTACAAAAGCACCACCACTACTGTAAGTGTATGCACCTGTACCACCTGTACCAAATACGCTAATCTCGCCGCCTGTATTGCTAATGCAGTTTGGTTTAACTGTAATCACATTAGAAATATCTAAAGCTGGTGGGTCAACAATTGTAAATGACTTTACAATCATACAGTTGTCAGCACCCTGCGAGGTTACTGTATATGTACCTGCCGCAAGATTGTTAAATACATAAGGACTGCTGTTTGTAGAAGCACCAGTATTGAGTGTATGTAACTGAGGATTGTACATGTTTAGCGCAACCATTTGCACTTTAGCATCATTATCGCCTGTGCAACTTGGCGGTGTGATGTTTGGATTTAGATCTACTGTAGTGATAATCTTAGAAGTTGTGTGTGGTGCATTACCTGGACCACTTTCTGTTAGCGTTACCGTATACGTGCCAGGTGCACTAAATGTATGTTGTGGGTTAAGCAAGATGCTCGTATTGTTGATACCACTATTAGGATCGCCAAAGTCCCAAGCATGCGTAGTAGGACACATAGCACTTGTATTAATGAAGTTATAAGTAAGAGGAATACCGCTAGCACAACCGTGTGCAAAAGAAGCAAAGTTGCTTGGTGCTTCACCGATATACACATTATCAAATGCAAAACCATCAAAGTTCAAACAGCTGTTGCCACTGCCAAAAGCCATACGAAAAGAAACGTTTGATTGACCAGCGAGGTTAGGCATTAAATGCTTTGCAGTTTTCCAGCCGCTAGCGCCATTACCCACTGTACACAGACCTGGTGGGCGCATAGAGCCGCTCCAGCCTTCTTTGATTGTAGCTAAAGTATTCAGATTATTTACTGAAGTAGCAACAAACCAATTTTCGTTTAAGCAATCTACTGGGTCGGCAGTAGAACCAACATTTTGCCAAGGGCCACCATTTATTGAATACTGAAACACAGCGCCATCTTGTGTGCTTTGGCAATCCCAGTTAATGTCAAATTGAACATAGGGGTATTGAAGATTTGTAAAATCAAAACATGGACTTTGAACCCAAGAACGTTCGTTTTGCCACAATGTTGTATCATTACCATTTGTTACCCAACATTTCGTAGTACTAACAATGTACGTTTTGTTGGCGACAACTCTTTGCCAATGACTCTGGATACCACCGCTAAACCATTGTGTTGTAGAACCATTAAAATTTTCAGTGTAGGGATAAACCGATATACACTGTGCGTTTACTTTTACACATCCGAAGACGGCAAGTAATAGTAGAAGTTTGTAGAAAGTGCGACCCATAAAACAATACCCGTGATTGACTGCAATTTACAAACAAAAACAATACCACCAAAAAAAACCTAATAGTAATCAGATTGCAGGAAATTAATTAAGTTATTGGTTTTCAAGCGAAATTTTGTTAAGACGCCCCTATTTACACATTATTCAAAAAAATATTCATTAAAAAATTAGCAAAAGTCAAAGCAAAGTCAGGTCTCTTAGGAGCAAAATGCCTTGCTCAAAGTCAATTATGGCACTACAATTTTGACAAAAGCAGCCGCTTATAAATCATGATTAGTACAACACAAACTAGGTCAAGTTATGCTGCAGAACAATTTGTATCACACTTATCAACATTTTTTGCAAGCTATGTTGAACAAGCAAAGTAAAAAATATTACCTAACTTGGCACGGTCTTTATTCAAATGAATATTTACTTAGTTGGTTTCATGGGTTGTGGTAAAAGCCACTGGGCAAAAATGCTTAGCCGCGAGGTTAATATGCCTGCATTTGATATGGACAATATCATAGAAGACCTTAGTAGTGAGAGTGTCTACGATTTGTTTTACGAAAAAGGTGAAGCATACTTTAGAGAAGTAGAGCATCAAGTTGTGCAAGATTTAGCACGCATCAATAAAGGCTACCTCATTGCGTGTGGTGGCGGTACGCCGTGCTTTCATGATAATATGAATTTAATGAACGAAAGAGGCGCTACGATTTACTTGAAGGCCAGTCCTGAGTTCTTGTTCAATAGATTAGTAAAAGGCAGGCTAAATAGGCCTTTAATTGCGATGTACGATAACGTAGAGTTAAGACAGTTTATAGAAGCTGAGTTACAAGAACGCGAAGCCTACTATAACCAAGCAACTTCAATCATCAATATTGAGGCAATAACCTTACCTATTTTTGTACAAACGATTTCTAAATGCCTCAACAGAAGATTATAATTGGCTTGTGCATTGCAGCACTTGCAACTATAATTGGCGCCTTTGGTGCTCATGCACTTAAAGCCGTACTTACATTAGAACAGTTAGCTTCCTTTGAAGTAGGCGTGCGTTATCAGCATTACTTTTCACATCTATTAATACTGATTGGCATCGCGAATCATTTTTACAAACACAAGTTTATCAATATTGGCTTTAATGTTATTGTGTTAGGCATTGTACTGTTTAGTGGCAGTATTTTTCTGTTGAACCTTTTAAAAAGTGCGGGCGAAGTTGGTTTAAGAGGCTTAGGCATTCTTACGCCAATTGGCGGTGTATGCTTTATTGCTGGAATTATTTTGGTAGCTCTGGGCATTAAAAGTGCAAACTCCAGCAAGGCTTAGTCTGGATGTCTTAAGCACTTAAAGTAACGTATTTCTATTTCAAAGGATTGCATCAATTAGACTGTAATGCGCAATTCTATTACTCGCTAAATCTTATACGCGAGTAACATCGATATGTTATTCATAGCGCCATTAGCGCTTTAACACTACAGCTTTCATCTTCTACCAATGCTACGATAGTTGTTGAAGTTGCTTTGCGCCAATACAAGGAGTATTGCAATCTGCTCAAAAACAATCAAGTAGGAGGCAAGGATTGTTTATCCTTGCCGTCCCCTTACACCACCGTGCGTACCGGTCTGGTACACGGCGGTTTGTCAGAAAGTAAATTTTAATTGCAGGTTGCGATTGGTAAA
>JBJORA010000045.1:0-3641 GCA_046049675.1 Bacteroidota bacterium
AGTGATCCGCCGTTATTGGTTACAGCAGATACCTGCAGTGTATGTGAAGTACCAACACAAAGTGTATTGCTACTTGCAGAAGTTTGAACTGTTGGTGCGCTTTTTACAACAAGCACAGCTGCATTACTCGTAACGTTATTGCCGCAGCTATTTGATACTACCACTTTATAAGTTGCTGCATCTGAGCTAGCAACAGAAGCAATGGTGTAAGAGCTAGAAGTAGCATTATTAATTGCAATATCATTTTTTAACCACTGATAAGATTGTGTATTATTAGCAGCAACAGAAAGTGAAAAGCTTGTAGCACTGCAAGTTTCTGTTAATGCAGTTGGTTGTGTTTGAATGGTAGGCGCATCAAGTACCGTTACATTAAATTCGTTACTGCTAATAGTTGGGGTACATCCATTATTTACGGTAACAAAATATCTCCCAGCTTTATTTGTTTGAATATTACTAATATTAAGCTGAGAAGAAGTTTGACCGCTAATTGCACTACCATTAAAATACCATTGATAGGTTGGGCTAATGCTACCTAAATTGGTTATTGTTGTTGGAACTAATAAACTAGTATTTATACAAACACTTTGGTTGCTGATTGTAGCAATTGATGGTGTTGTAATTAGTTGAATGGTTACATTCTGATTATTTGTAGCGGAGCTAGTAGATCCACAACTATTGGTAACTGTGAATGAATAGGTGCCTGCATTTGCAGCCTGAAAATTAGGAACAACTAATGTTGCGCCATTTCCATTGGGTACAGCAGTTCCATTTAATGCCCATGCATACGTTAAGTTGTTATCGCCATTTGGAACAACGTTTGCTACTAATGAAGCAGTAGCTCCGGCGCATACGTTAGTAGGTGCCGAAATACTTGTGATGCTTGGTTTATCTTTAATCGTTACCTGTGCAGTTCCACTAGTGCTATTGCCGCAATCATTTGTTGCAACAAAAGTGTAAACGCCTGCATTGGATGCAGCAACAGATGGAATCGTGAGTGTTTTTGTTGTATTGCCAATGTCTACTCCATCTTTTTGCCATTTATAACTTGTGGCACTAATAACATCTGCATTTAATGTTAGGGTTGCGCCAGCGCATAGAACGTTAGTAGGATTAGGATTTACTGTTATGGAAGGTTTTTGGTTAACGTTTAATTGAAAATCCGAACTCGTTACATTTCCACAACCATTTGATAAGGTAACTGAATACAAAGCAGCGTCAACAGATTGAATATTTGATAAAGTATATGTTGCAGCGTTTGCATTCGAAATAATTGAAGCTCCTTTTTTCCATTGATACGTAATTGTGCCACCACCATTATCGTTTCCACTTACTTGAATGGTATAATTACTGCCAGTGCAAATAGTTTGAGGACTAGTTGAAAAACTAGTAATACTTGGCTTATCCTTTAGTGTTAATCTGATATCAGCAGATTGAGTAGGTGTATTACATGCATTACTTACCCTTACAAAATAAACATCTGCATCTGATTGCTGGAAGTTAGTTATATCGTATTTAAAATTAGTTGCATTTGGAATAGCAGACCCATTTTTAAACCATGCATACGTTAATGGTGAACCACCAGGTGAAGTGGCTGTTACTTGTAACGAAATGCTGCTTCCCGCACACACTGCTGTGCTAGACGTTATATTGCTAATTGTTGGGCAAGTTTGAGCAAATAACATACTTGAAATGGTAATCAATGTAATGGTTAAAATTGCTCGTATTTGTAATGATAACTTCATAAGAAAAAGTACTTGAATTATTTATTATGCTTACTTGAAACAACTTACGTGTCTCTTTGCAAGTGTATTGTCTTCTGTGGGGCGAGAAAAAAGAAATTGAATCCCAACTTCAAATGCGTTTGCATTTTGTACATAGGAGATATTGGGCGCAATTGAAAAATTATAGGTAAAGGACGCTTTGATAACGTTCATATTTAAATTCACAAATGGCGATATAGAATTGTTTAATACATATACACCTCCTACGTCAAAGCCAATATAGTTGTCATAGTCGGGAAGTATTTGGATTGCTCCTACAAGTGAAGTTGAAGATTGAGTTGCTCTAACTGAATGTAGTCCACCAAAAAAAACTTGACTGTAATCAGATAACACTTTCGAGTATCCTAATTGATAGTTAAAGGTGAGCCCCTCTCTTGTAGCAAGTTTTAGTGGGTCTTTGCTAGATTGATTTAAATTATACATCGAAAAGCCAGCAGTAAAAGATTCTTCTTCACTAACTGAATTGTATAGAATACCTGAATTAATGTCTACATAATTTGCATTGATAATTTGAATAGGTTCGTTATTTGGTAATTGTGATGAGTAGCCCAGAATGTCAAATTGATTTGGGAAAAGCAATTGTGTGTAATCAATTCTTTTTGAATTGTACCTCCCCTGAAAACCGAGTGACAAGGATTTGCTTCCATCATAATTCAGTCCTTTAGAATAGGACATTGTTGCAGACATGGCCTGATGAGAATATACATCTAGGGTTTTGTGCGTATATGCGTTTACGCCAAATCCAAAAACATCATTATTTGGAACAAAATCTAATAAAGGACGCATTTGAAACGACGCATTGGTAAATGTAGAAGTAACTAACTTCGAATAGGACTGAGATCTATGCAGGGCATTGAATTTAAAGTCGTCGTCAATAAATCCTGCAAAGGATGGATTTATGTTTAGCTGATTTTGCGAAAATTGAGTGAAAACTGGTAGCTGTGCGCTAGCAATTTTTGATTGCATGAATGCTACAAATAGCAATAGAATCCCCAAGGGGACATTGCTGAACTTCCTTTTTTTCATAATAAGATTGAAATACTAAAAATTACTAACCAAGTGAGTGTATAAAAATAAGAAATTAGGTGTTATTACGTAGTATTTCTTCTATATATATTTACTTAATATAGAAAAATTTCTATATACAAGTGTCATATTGGCAGAATTATTGCTATCAAAGACTTTTACCCCAAAAAGTGCTACATTTTTTGACCAAATTGGGCGGTTTTTATCACATGAATCAGACCGGATTTTTGCAAACTGAAATGATAGTATTTGGCGATCTTGTTTATTGTTATATCTTTATGATATCAAAATAATATCAATTATGGAAAAATTACTTAAACCCCTTTCTGGCTACCGAGCAGCATTAATTGCATTAGTATCATTTTTTATTGGCTTTGCACTCATTGTTGGTGGGGCACAACAAAATGAAGGAACCCAAGTTTTCTTTGGCGTACTGCTTTTAGCTGCGGCAGCTTTTTTAGTAAAAGGCCTCATGATTATTGATCCCAATTATAGCATTGTGCTTACATTTTTTGGTAAATATGTGGGTACCGTTAGAGAAAATGGACTTCAATTTGTTAATCCATTTTATAGCAAACTAAAAGTGTCTCTTCGTATGCAAAGTATTGAGAGCACCAAGTTAAAAGTGAATGACAAGCTTGGTAACCCCATCGAAATTGCAGCAGTTATTTTATACCAAGTAGAGGATACTTACAAAGCGGTATTTGATGTAACAAGTTTTAATGATTATATCCGCAACCAAAGTGAAGCAGCCGTTCGTCACTTGGCAACAACTTGCCCTTACGATAATATTGAGGATGAAAAAGCGCATGTTACTTTAAGAGATGGTGGTGA
>JBJORA010000046.1:0-5142 GCA_046049675.1 Bacteroidota bacterium
ATCACAAAGCATGGTGGTTGCCAGGTGACTACGACACCAATGAGTATCCGCCGCGCGAAGGTAAAATGAGCAGTGTATTTGATTGGAAGCCAGGTGGCGATGATGAGATTTTTGCAAAAACACCAATCACTAAACCAAGTGTTCAAACGCCTTTAATGCTAAAGACGGACGATAACTTGTACATCAGCATCCACGAGGCGGCTTTGGTAAATTATAGCGCGATGAACTTACTTGTAGAAGATGGTGGCACAACACTTCGCAGCACGCTTGTGCCAGATGCTGTTGGTAATATGGCCTATATGATTGCGCCATGCCAAACACCATGGCGTACAATTATTGTAAGCGATAAGGCTACAGATATTTTAGCATCACGCACAATACTAAACTTAAACGAGCCTGCTAAGCAAAGCAGTACAGCATACATCAAGCCTACAAAGTACATTGGTATTTGGTGGGAAATGCACGTTGGTAAAAAAACCTGGGACTATGCAGGCAGTCAAGTGGCAAGCCAAAATGGTACTGGCGATATCAAAAAAACACGTCATGGTGCTACAACAGAGCACGCTAAGCGACATATCGACTTTGCAGCAGAGCATGGCTTTGGTGGTGTACTTATAGAAGGTTGGAACACTGGTTGGGAAGATTGGTTCGGTAAGTGGAAAGAAGATGTATTTGACTTTACAACACCTTATCCTGATTTTGATGTAGCAGAAGTTAATCGTTATGCGCGCAGTAAAGGTGTAACCATTATTACGCATCTTGAAACCAGCGGTAGCATCACCAACTTTGAGCGTTATGCAGATACAGCCTTCAGACAAATGAATAGGTTTGGTAGTCTAGCTTGTAAAACTGGTTATGTAGGTAAAATTATTCCGCGTGGAGAGCATCACGATGGCCAGTGGATGGTAAAGCACTACGAGCGCATTGCCAAGAAAACTGCCGACCATAAAATAATGCTAGTGGCTCACGAAGCTGTTCGTCCAACTGGCTTGCACCGCACCTATCCAAACTGGATGGCTTGCGAAAGTGCACGTGGTCAAGAATTTAATGCATGGAGCGGTGGTAATATGCCTTTTCATGAAACAGTTTTACCATTTACTCGTTTAATGGGCGGCCCAATGGACTATACACCAGGCATCTTTAAAATAAAAATGAACAACTACTGGCCAGATAGCAAATGCCAAGTGCATACGACTTTGGCAAAGCAATTGGCACTATACGTTACTTTGTATAGCCCTGTGCAGATGGCAGCTGATATCTTAGAAAACTATGAGGCCAAGATGGATGCATTTCAGTTTATTAAAGATGTAGACTGCGATTGGAACAAAACAGTATATCTATCGGCAGAACCAGGCGACTATGTTTGTATTGCTCGTCAAAGTAAGGCTACGCCACAAAATTGGTTTGTTGGTGCTATCACGGATGAGAATGCGCGTGAAGTTGAAATTGATTTTTCGTTTTTACCAGCAGGCGTTAAGTACAGTGCCACTTTTTATACAGATGGTATAGGTGCTAGTTGGGACGAAGATCCAGAGAGCTACCGCGTTACGACGTCTACAGTAACAAGCACAACAAAACTTAAGGTAAAATTAGCGCGCGGTGGTGGTGCTGCAATTAGTTTAATACCAGCAGATGCTGCACCTAAGCGTAAGCGTCGCTAGTACTACTACCCACTTCATAAGTACATTGATATTGCTATCTGTAGCATGAAATCACTGTTAAATACAGATTCTACTTCTTTACACTTTGTGCCATGCACTGCTACTGATGTTGCGGAGATTGAAGCACTAGCTAAAGAAATTTGGCCAAAGGTTTATGACTATATGATAAGTCAAGAGCAGATTACTTATATGCTCAAACTATTTTATTCTCAGGAGGCCTTGCAAAAACAGATGGCCAATGGGCAAGTATTTTACATTGCAAAGCAAGGAGAAAATAGCCTTGGTTTTTTGAGCATAGAACACAATTGTAGCTTTGAGCAGCAGGCAGCTTCTAAGTTGCACAAATTATATGCAAAGCTTGAAACGCATGGTACTGGTATTGGCAAGGCAATGTTTGCATTTGTGTGCGAACAAGCTAAGCAACACAATAGCGCACAACTTTTTTTGAACGTCAATCGCCACAACAAAGCAATTGCTTTTTACACGCGACAAGGCATGAGCATTGCGTACGACGAAGATATAGATATTGGTGAAGGTTACTTTATGAACGACTATGTAATGAATAAGTCGCTACTAGATTAAATTTCTAATTTGTATTGATCTTCAACCTTAACAGGTACACTTACAAAAACACCTTTTTTGCCCACTTTAATTGTGCCTTCTACCTTGTATGCAATGGATTTTTTACCAAGCATACCAATTACCGAACCTAAGGTTTTTTGTAGATTGATTTGCGCACTAAGCGGTATATTAAAATCTTGATTGGCCTCTACCTTTATTAACTGCGGCTGTGTAATATCTGCTACGTATGCACCTTCTACATAAAGCTTCATCTGTGCATCTTTTGCCTCTACGCCAAAGCCATTTTCGTTCTTAAACACAAGCTTGGTCGTTAGCTTGGCTGTGCCGTTCGTGAGGTTTAGCCCTGTAATTCGTGTGTCTTCTGTTTTAACGAAAGTAGGCTGCTTTACGGCATCCTTACAACCTGTGTTTAATAGAAACAACAGTGCTACTATTATATAATATCTTAATGCCATTAACGACGATTATTTGGTGGAGGTGTTGGTGTAGGCACATCTTGCGGTACAAATTGGCGAGGAGCAACGGGCTTGCCATCACTCGGGGCACCGGTTTTGCCAAAATCTTCAAATTGCACAACATTGTTACTAACGCGCCAATGCTTACCATCCCAAGTTAATCCATCGTAGGTGCCATCAGGTACAAAAGTGTAACGCTTCTTCAGGTCGCCAATACTGCTTTCTAAATGGTCGTACACAATCATTTTACGATCGGCATCCCAGTTGCAGCCAATAGCGCTCATGGTATTATATTCTAAAATAAAACGCTTTACCAATTTATTTTTGTACACAGGGCTTTCAAAAACTGGCGCACCAAATACAATAGCAGAATCGCCAATGATATTAAAGCATTCTACGATTTTTTTTCTACTATTGGCAGTGCCTTGGCTGTAACCCAATACGTAGTAGTTGATTCCCTTGGGCGTTTCTAATTCTACAATATTGTAATAGCTCGCACCAAACCATTTTTTGTCTGAGAGTATTGTATCCTCTTGTGTACGCAGAACATCGCTAGCAACATCAATAAGTGGATAGAATTTGCCATTGCTAAATTGCACAACACCATAGTAGCGCGTATCTCCAGCATTATTGGTGTACTCCCAATTATAAATGCGGAAGTGCTTTCGTTTGGTATCTAAAATATTGATACGATTTTTGAGACGCGTAAACGGATAATTAAAACTTGCTTTACTGCGCAATACTGGACGCATTAAACGAATCATGTATTGGGCTGCGGCTAACTTGCCTGCCTCATCGCCTATAGATAAGCTGTCGGCAAAGTAAATCAAAGAGTCTTCGTACACAGCTAGTGGGTCCTTAATTTCTACAACTGGCACTTGATGCACTTTACGTGGTACACCTTCTATATTAATAGGCAAGCCATTGCTATCTACCTGCGCATTAGCTGTGAAGTGAATAAAGCCCAAGGCCATTAATAAGAATACGATCAAACGCATATTTGTCAAATGTAGTTACAATATTAAATATTCTCACAAAGCAATAGTGGGGCAAAGCATGTTTTTAGCAATATCTTTGCAGCTATGTTGCTATTGGACGGCAAAGTGGCTAGTGCGGCCATACGCGAGCAGTTAAGTGAGAAAGTTAAGGCCATTACAGATACTGGCGCCCGCGCCCCGCATTTGGCAGCGATTTTGGTTGGAAATAATCCAGCGAGTGAAACCTATGTGGCCAGCAAAGTAAAAAATTGTGGCGAAGTTGGCTTTGGAAGTTCCCTAATTCGGCTTGATACAAGCGTAAGCGAGCAGGATTTACTTGCAGAAATTACAAAGCTAAATGAAGACCAAAATATTGATGGTATTTTAGTACAGTTGCCTTTGCCTAAGCATATCAACGAACACAAAATAATAAATGCTATTGCAGTCAATAAAGATGTTGATGGTTTTCATCCATATAATATCGGTAATATGGTGATTGGTACGCCTACTTTTATACCTGCTACGCCATATGGCGTAATGCTTATGCTTGAGCATTTTGGCATAGACACAAGTGGTAAGCATTGTGTGGTACTAGGTAGAAGTAATATTGTGGGCACACCAGCTAGTATTTTATTAAGTAGAAATAGCAAGCATGCCAATTGCACGGTTACATTATGCCATAGCAAAACACAGAACCTCAAAGAAATTATGCTGCAAGCAGATATCGTTGTTGCAGCAATTGGTATACCACATTTTGTGACCGCAGACATGATAAAACAAGATGCAGTTGTGGTAGACGTTGGTATAAATAGCATTGATGCGCCAGAGCGCAAATCGGGCAAACGTCTTGTTGGCGATGTAGATTTTGACAATATTAGTAAAATTGCGAGCGCTATCACACCAGTGCCAGGCGGCGTGGGCTTAATGACAATTGCAGCCTTGTTAATGAATACTTTGACAGCCTATAATATTAATAAAGGTTAGTGAGTTTATTGCAAACAACATATCCAGTAGTTGAAGCCTTTTATACCATACAGGGTGAAGGTTTTTACCAAGGCCACGCGGCATACTTTGTGCGGCTTGCAGGTTGCGATGTGGGTTGCCATTGGTGCGATGTAAAAGAAAGCTGGGATTCCGAGGCGCATGAATTGCAAACTGTAGAGCAGATTGTAGACGAAGCAAGTGCCTGCGAGGCGAGGGTAGTAGTCATTACTGGTGGCGAACCTGCTATGCATAATTTAGTGCCACTAACCACAGCATTTAAAGCAGCAGGATTTGCAACGCATATCGAAACAAGCGGTGCTCATGCTTTAAGTGGAGATTTAGATTGGGTATGCTTGAGTCCTAAAAAATTTAAAGCTCCGCTAGAAGAAGCTTGTAAAGTGGCTAGTGAGTTGAAGGTTGTGGTTTTCAATAAAAGCGATTTTGAATGGGCAGAGATTTATGCAGCACAAGTGTCAGCAACTT
>JBJORA010000047.1:0-6552 GCA_046049675.1 Bacteroidota bacterium
TGCAATTTTAAGCGCTATATACACCTTAGACAATCACACTAGCCTACATAAAATACTCATGTATAACATAAGTAGATTTTTGCAGCAGCCTAAAAATTCTTCAACACCACGCGCTCCCCATTTTGCATATATACAATTACAAAGTGTTGTGGTGGAATAGCTTTTGTGCTTGGCCAATTATAGCATATTGCACCCGAAGAACTGAGCAGGTTAACTTGTTTGATGAACTTGACATCATTCCCATATATAAATTGATTGGCTAAGTATAAACTTCGTGTGAACTCTGTATTAGTCTTTAATGGCCAATTCATAATATCACGCGTATCCAATCTATAAATATTAGGCGGAAAAATGCTGATACGTTCTGAGCTAATAAGCAAAGTAGAATCTTGTTGCCATGCAATGCCTTCGGCCTGGCCTACGCTAAAGCCCAAGTCGATTCTGCGTTTGTTGCCACTAAAAAATTGATCTCCCTGATAGTCCCACAAATGCCAAATAAAAGCTTGTGCATTGGTATCGTAGCCAAGCAAAACGATTTGTCCATCAGCACGTAGACTTGCATCAGTAATCAAGCCACGTACGTAAAAGCTATCTGCAATACGCGCTGTATCATTTGCAAGGTCGCTGCGCAGTTTATAGTGCGTGCACCAATGATTGCCCCATTGCTTGGTAAACAAGTGAATGGTATCGTGTATCGCTATCACAGCTTCGCAATCGAACTTAGTTTGGCTATTGCTGGAAAAATCTGTTTGATCCTCGTAACTAAAATTTGTACGAAGTGCAATAGACGAATCGCTAGATAATGAATCGCGATAAACTTTATAGATGCAAAGATTAGTGCGGCTACCGTCATTATTGCCAACATCTGCTACATATAAATATGAGGCAGTCGCGCACATTGCCTCCCAATCAATATTGCTTGCTGTGCGCAACTTATGCGAACGAATAATGGTGCCTAAGCTAGTATCAATGGCTAAAATACTTGTCGCACCTCCGCCGTCGTTAATCGTCAGCAATGTATCGGCAATTAATGTAAGCGCACTGTTTTCATTTAAGCTTGCATCAAGTGTTTTGATAAGGCTCGCATTACGCGATACCGGCGCATACAAGCATGAGCCATCATTTTGTGTAGCAGCTGGGTTAAAATTAGTTGCCATAATATCTGTGCAGCCAAATATTTGAGCAATGCAAGTAGATGGCATAGCTGCAAGAAAAGCACTAAGTGCCATCACCACTTTGCAAGGCTTTAGACGAACAGAAAAACTCATGTTGATGTCCGCAAAGCTAAGCCTTGTAGTTGATTAAGGTATTGGCTATTGCAGCTTGCCTAGCCCTTCCAGATGGAATTGTATTGACATATAAAAATTAAAGCTATATTTTGCGATTAATTACATTACATCTTTGATTATCAATCTTTTAATATCATATTATGCTTATTTACTTAAGCATTTTTTATACAATAGCGCTTAATATCTTACGCATTTATTGATATTTTTGCTTAATTATATAAGCAATTTTAGTACCTTTGCGGAAGAGAAATTCATCATTATGGACAAGTTATACGACCTGCATGATGCCTATATTCGAAAAACACAAACCAATCATAAACGCTATCTTATTAATGCTATTGATTGGGATAGTCAACTCATAGGCATAAAAGGCTCTAAAGGAATTGGCAAAACAACCTTGATGCTACAGTACATTAAGGAAAATCTTAGTGCACAACAAGCATTGTATATATCTATGGATAGTATTGTTGCAAAGCAATACACAATCTTTGATATCGCTGAGTATCACATCAATAGAGGAGGTACACATTTGTTTGTTGACGAAATCCATAAATATGCCGATTGGAGCAGCGAAATAAAAACGATTTACGACCTCTACCCCGATTTGCATATCGTATTCTCTGGATCTTCCATCTTGCAGATATACAAGTCATTTGCTGACCTAAGCAGAAGAGCACTTAGCTATGATTTGCATGGACTTTCCTTTAGAGAATTTATTCATATGGAAACAGGCATTGACTTGCCCAAAATAAACATTGAAGATCTAGTAAAAAACCATGTAGCATTTGCGGAAGGAATTACAAAGGAAATCAATGTATTTACGCACTGGCAAAATTATTTGAGCTACGGCTATTATCCTTTCTATAGAGAAGACAAAAAGAACTTTGCCTTAAAGCTAGAAAACGTAATTAATAACGCCTTAGATGTTGATCTTCCATATGCTTTAGAGATTAACGTGCATAATATATTTAAGATCAAAAAGCTGCTACATATACTAGCAACAGAACTACCCTTTCAGCCTAATGTAAGCAAACTGGCAGGCAGTCTTGAACTCAATAGAAATACACTGAATAACTATTTATACTACTTAGCAGAAAGTAATTTAATACAGTTGCTGTTAGATGCAGGAAAAAGCTACAGTACTTTATCCAAACCAGAAAAGATTTACATGCATAATACCAATCTAATTTATGCGATTACCAGAGAGAAAGGAAATAAAGGCACCTTAAGAGAAATTTTCTTCTTCAACCAAGTTAACGCATACAACAAAGTAAACTATACCAAGCAAGGCGATTTCGTGGTGGACAACAAGTACATATTTGAAATTGGTGGTGCCTCTAAAACCACTAGCCAAATCAAAGACATTAAAAATAGTTTTCTTGCAGTGGACGATATACTAATTGGGCGCGCTAATAAAATTCCACTTTGGTTGTTTGGCTTCTTGTACTAAGCATAAAAGCTAGCACAGTTACGGCAATAAAAACAACGATTAATGTAGTAAGTGCATATGCCGCTCAATACAAGCATATGCACTTACCTTTGCGCACATGCATTTTTTAAGCGCAGAAGATATTAGCAAAAGCTATGGCGTAACAAAGCTTTTCAAGAAGTTGCGTTTTAATATTAGTAAAGGCGACAAAGTTGGTCTTATTGCTCGCAATGGTACGGGCAAAAGTTCTTTACTAAAAATCCTTGCTGGTCAGGATACAGCCGATGAGGGTAAAATATGGATACATAAGGATGTAGATGTGATACTCTTTGAACAAGAGCCACGCTTTGAAGCGCAGGATACTATTCTAGATTATATTTTTCACCTAGACAATGAAGTAGTACATGCCATAAAGCGCTACGAATATGCCGTTGCTACAGGTGCACAAGACGCACTTAACAAGGCTATCTCACAAATGGATGAATTAGATGCTTGGACATTTGACGGCACCGTAAAAGAAATTCTTGGCAAGCTACAGGTACACGATTTAGACAAACCGATGGGTACGCTAAGTGGTGGGCAACGCAAACGTGTATCCCTTGCGCGCACCTTGGTAGATGCTAGTTACGGCAACAGACATACCCTACTATTGCTTGATGAACCTACTAACCACTTAGATGTTGAAACAATAGAATGGTTGGAAAATTATCTTGTAAAGGATAATATGACGCTTATACTTGTTACCCACGACCGTTACTTTTTGGACGACGTATGTGATGTGATTTGGGAACTAGATAATGATGAGCTTTATACTTACCAAGGCGACTATAGCAAGTATTTGGAGCAAAAAGCAGCGCGCATAGAAAATACAGCAAGCAATTTAGATAAAGCACGCAATACCTTTCGTAAAGAACTCGAGTGGATGCGCAAGCAACCAAAGGCGCGCACAACCAAAAGTAAAAGTCGTCAAGAAAGTTTTCACGAACTGAAAGACAAGGTAAGCGTGCGTAATACCGATATGCAACTAAAGCTAGACATGAAAATGAATCGCTTGGGTGGTAAGGTATTAGAAATGAAAGTTGTGCGGAAAGCATTTGGGGAGTTAAAAGTACTAGATGGTTTTAGCCACACTTTCGCCAAAGGTGAACGCGTCGGCGTTGTCGGGAAAAATGGCATAGGCAAAAGTACTTTCCTAAATATGATTATGGGTGTGGAGCAGGCGGACAGTGGCAAAATTAATTCTGGTGACACTGTGGTGTTTGGCTACTACACTCAGCAAGGCTTGCAGTACAAAGAAGATATGCGTGTTTTGGAATACGTTAAAAGTATTGCAGAGAGTTTTCCATTGGCTAAAGGCGGTAGTATAAGTGCTAGTCAATTTTTAGAATTATTCCTATTCCCGCCAGATAAGCAGCATACTTATTTAAGCAGTTTAAGTGGCGGCGAAAAAAAGCGTCTATTGTTATTAAGCATCTTGTTTACAAACCCCAACTTTTTAATTTTAGATGAGCCGACAAACGATCTTGACCTGCCTACTCTGGAAGTGCTCGAGCAATTTTTACTCGACTACCAAGGCTGCCTGCTGATAGTAAGCCACGATAGGTATTTTATGGATAAACTTGTTGATCACCTTTTTATTTTTGAAGGCGATGGCAAGGTGCGCGACTTTCCTGGCAACTATAGCGAATATCGCGTGGACCTCAAAGTAAAAGAGCAAGAAAGCAAACAGCTAGCAAATGCTACTCCTGCGCAACAAGCAGAAAAACCTGCTGATAAACGTAAAGTAGGCTTTAAGGAAAAGCGCGAATTTGAAATGCTATGCAAAGAACTAGAACAACTAGCAGAAGAAAAAGATCAACTTGCACAAAAAATGATGACAGACCTAGCCTACGATCAGCTTCAGGCTGCAAGCAATAGGCTGACTGAAATTCAGACGCTTATAGACGAAAAAGAACTTCGTTGGCTAGAACTGAGCGAACTAGTTGATAACTAATGCATGGTGCTTCTACCACAAAGTATTTTTTAACTTGGTTGGAGCTGAATAGTTATATTTGCAAAAGCATGACAATACTTGTTACAGGAGGCTGCGGTTATATTGGCGCACATACTTTGGTAGACTTAAGTGAACATGGCTTTGACCTTGTTTGTGTTGACAATAATAGTAGAAGCACGCGCCAGTTGCTTTTAGGTGTTGAAGAGATCACACAAAAGATTATCCCCCATTACTGTGTTGACCTATGCGACTACGAAGCAACTGCCCAAATTTTTGAAAAACATCATATCGATGGTATTATTCACTTCGCAGCATATAAAAGCGTTAACGAAAGTGTAGAAAAGCCAACTGACTATTACCACAATAACTTAGTTAGCCTTATCAATGTACTACGTTTGATAGATGAGTTCGACGTTAAGCACTTTGTATTTAGCAGCAGCTGTAGTGTTTATGGCAACGCTGTTGAACTTCCAGTAAACGAAAGCACACCCTTGCAACGTGCAGAAAGCCCTTATGCAGCAACGAAGCAAATTGGCGAACGCATGATTATAGACTTCAGCAAGAGTACTGAAGCCAATAGTATGCTCCTGCGTTATTTCAATCCAGTTGGCGCACACCCAAGCAATAAGATTGGCGAAATTATTATTGGCCGTCCTCAAAACCTTATTCCTGCAATTACACAAACCGCGATTGGCAAGCTACCGCAAATGCTTGTGCATGGCACTGACTACGACACGCGCGATGGTAGTTGTATTCGCGACTTCATCCATGTGTGCGATATTGCACATGCACATACCTTGGCCTTGAAGCATCTTATCAATAATCCAGCTAGCGCTAAGGTTGATATCTTTAATCTAGGTACTGGCAATGGCGTAACAGTTTTAGAAGCAATTAAAAGTTTTGAAACAGTAACAGGCCTTAAACTCAACTATAGCAAGGGTCCGCGCAGACCGGGCGATGTAGTTGCGGTGTATGCCAATAATAGCAAGGCTGCGCAAGTGCTCGGTTGGCATTGTCAATATGCGCTAGACGATATGATGCGCACTGCTTGGGCTTGGGAAGAAAAAATGGCACACGCTGAAGTGTAAACAGACTTTGCTGCATAAGTATACGCAGATGTGTAACTTATTAAAATAGTTTCTCCCACATTTTTTTACAAAAAATACGTGAGCTAGTGATGCTTACTCACTAGTCAGTAAATCTTTCTACACGTGATGCTACTTTGAGCATCAAGCTAGGACTCTACTTGAATGCGTTGATACCTGTGATATCCATACCTGTAATCAACAAGTGTATATCGTGTGTTCCTTCGTAAGTAACAACACTTTCTAAGTTCATCATATGGCGCATAATGCTGTACTCGCCTGTGATGCCCATACCGCCATGCATTTGACGTGCTTCTCTACAGATATTCAAAGCAATTTCGCAGCTATTTCGCTTAGCCATACTTACTTGTGCTGGCGTGGCACGGCCTTCGCTCATCAAAACGCCAAGACGCCATACAAGCAATTGGCCTTTTGTAATTTCAGTTATCATTTCAGCGAGTTTCTTCTGCTGCAATTGAAAACCTGCGATAGGCTTACCAAATTGACTGCGCTGTTGCGTATAACGTAAGGCACTATCGTAACAATCCATGGCAGCACCTAATGCGCCCCAGGCAATGCCATAACGTGCTTTACTTAAGCAACTCAAAGGCCCTTTCAAACCTTTCACATTTGGTAAAATATTTTCCTTAGGCACTTTTACATTATCAAAAACTAATTCGCCAGTACAACTTGCTCTTAAACTCCATTTACCATGAATTTCGGGTGTAGAAAAACCCTCCATACCTCTTTCAACTA
>JBJORA010000048.1:0-44883 GCA_046049675.1 Bacteroidota bacterium
AGTGCAAGATTACAAACTTAGATGTGCGTTATGAAAGTTTCCCTAGCAAAGGCGAAATGTATAGTGCTTCATTATTTTACAAATACTTCGATAGTCCTATCGAGCAACGTTTCTTTAGCACAGGTGCAGGTAGTCAAACACGTACGTATAAGAACTACGACCGTGGCACGCTGTATGGCGCAGAAGTAGAGTTTAGGCGCAGTTTGCAGAATATGCTTACAAATAGTAGCGCGCCTATTGTAAAGAATACAAGCTTGTACGGTAACCTAGCTTACATGGTAAGTAATGTAGACTTTACAATTTCAGAGGTTGAGTATCGTCGCCCTATGCAGGGTCAAAGTAGCTATGTTATTAATCTTGGAACTACTTATAATGCTAACAAGCTTGGTTTAGTAACAAGCCTCAACTATAATCGTATCGGCCCACGTATTGCAATGGTTGGCGATAATACAGAAGCTACCTTGTGGGAAAAGCCAAGAGATGTTTTAGATATCGTGCTAAGCAAGTCAATCAATAAAAAGCTAGACCTACGATTCACAGCAAGCGATTTATTGTCTCAAGATTTTATTCTGTACCAAAATGACTTGGCTGGTACAATCCGTAAGTACACACCAAACCAAAGTTTCCGTTTTGCAACGCTGCAAGCTGGCAGAAATTTTAGTTTGTCCTGTACTTATAAGTTTGATTAATTCGGTTTTAGTGTAATTCCAAGTAGGGGTCGTATGTTGTAAAAGACATACGGCCCCTCATATTTTAAAACAGCTCTTTTGAATGTGTTATACTACTCAAAAACTAATTAGAAAATTGCAGCAACCATCTTTGTTAATTAATAATTTCGAAATACTAGAGTAACATTAGTAGTGTATTGCGTGTAGTACTTTTGCCGAAACATTATTAAGAAATGCAAAGAAAAAAATTTACAATTTTAACGAGTTTATTGGTACTCTTCACAGCAATTTGTTATGCTGTACAACCACAAAAAGTTATTACTGGTAACATCACAGGTAATGTAACTTGGTATCACGACACAACTTACATTATCAAAGGAAAAGTGTTTGTAAAAAGTGGTGGTGTATTGACAATTAATCCTGGTACTTTAATTAAAGGCGATACAACAGTTGCTGGTAGCGCGCTTATCATAACACGTGGTGCAAAAATTATGGCAGAAGGTACGCCAGATAAGCCAATTGTATTTACAGCTAATGCACCAGTTGGCGCTCGTCGTCCTGCAATGTGGGGTGGTCTAGTAATAGCTGGTAACGCTAAAGTAAATGTTAGTGGTGGTGAAGCTCCATTTGAAGGTGGTAATCTTACAAACCCTGATGGTAGCACTACTGATGATAAGTATGGTGGCTTAAATGATGCTGATAATAGCGGCTCACTAAAGTACGTGCGTATTGAGTTTGCAGGTTATCCTTATCAAACAAACAACGAATTAAACAGCCTTACACTTGGTGCAGTTGGCTCTGGTACAACAATCGATTATGTACAGTGTAGTTATGGATTTGATGATGCCTTCGAATTTTTTGGCGGTACAGTAAATGCAAAACACTTAGTTGCATACAGAGGTAACGACGACGATTTTGATACAGACTTTGGTTATAGAGGTAATCTTCAGTTTGGTGTGTCTATTAGAGACTCTGCAATCGCAGATCCTGTAAGTGGCGCAAACGGCTTTGAGTCTGATAACGACGGTAGCGGTAGTGGTGCAACACCAAACACTGCAGCAACTTTCTCAAACTTCTCTATGATTGGCCCAAAAGCAACTAGTGCTAGTGTTATTAGCCCTAATTTCAGAAGCGGTATGCATATTAGAAGAAATTCAAAAACTAGTGTTTTCAATTCAATCTTTATGGGTTTCCCTACAGGTATGAAATTAGATGGTGATAGCGTACACGTAAGTTTAGATGCTGGCACATCTGAAGTAAAAAATAATATTATTGCTGGTTGTCCGCGCTTAACTGATAGCACTGGTGGTGCACCATGGAATATCACAGCATTCTTCAACAATACAGCAAATGCACTTTCTTCTTTAGCTACTACATCTGATGCGATGCTTACAGCACCATATAGCTTGTCAGCACCAAATTTAATACCAATGACTGGAAGCCCAGCACTAGGTGCTGCGGCATTTACTTCAACAAGACTTAGTAACAGTTTCTTTGATGTAGTAACTTACGCTGGTGCATTTGGTAGTACAAACTGGATGGATCAGTGGACAGAGTTTGATCCTCAAAACGAGCCTTACGAGTATGGTTATGGTGTACCTGTAGGTATCACTGAGGTGATTGCACAAAACTTTACAGTTTCTCCAAATCCTGCAAATAGCCAAGTAACAATAACTTACAATGCTTCAACACCTGCTCAAGTAATCGTTTACAACGCACAAGGTCAAGCAGTACTTACAACTAAGCTTGCTAATAGCGGCGAGGCTATTGATATTACTACACTTACAAACGGTGTTTACTTCTTAAGCGCTAACGTAGCTAATGTACAAGTTAAGAAGACGTTTGTAGTGCAACGTTAATTTTTTTCTCCTACACAGTAGCCCTAATAAACTACTGAAACTTTAAGGCTCTTGATGCTGCAACGCAGTTCAAGAGCCTTTTTTGTGCCTGCAATAATCCTTAGCGCACATGTTGTATGCGCAACAGTATTGTGTAGTATATTTGTTTACGCACATATAACATGACAGAGCTCGAGCAATGCATGAAATCACATTTTGGTGTAGTAGACGCGAAGGATATTGAAACGATAATGTCCTTCTTTAGTTCTAAAACGATTAAGAAAGGCGATACTTATTAAAAGAAGGAAAACGCTGTGAGCATTTATGCTTTGTGCAAGAAGGCTTACTGCGTATGTATACATCTCAAGCTGACAAGGACATCACACAATGGATTGCTAGCAAAGGCTATTTTGCAACCGAGCTAGCCAGCTTTGTTTTTGACAAGCCTTCGCGACTAGCTATTCAAGCACTTACAGATGTAGAAGTTTACGCCATTGCTAAACACGACTATTTGCAACTACCTAAGTTAGTACCAGAGTGGCATCAGTTAGAGAAACTATTTCTAGTGCGCTGTTTTATTACACTAGAAGAGAGAATTACACAACAAATATCGCTATCTGCGGAAGAAAAATACGATGCACTTTTTACTTCAAATCCAAGCTTATTTAACCAAGTACCATTGCAATATATTGCCTCTATGCTTGGCATGACGCCGGAAACACTAAGCAGAATTCGTAAAAAGCAGTCTACCTAATTTCTTGCGATTTGTCAAGCGCTGCGATTTGTGTTAGCTACAATTTTGCATTGTAGTACAATACACATTAATAAAAAGCAGAAAGACATCGCAATGGAAAAGTTGATTAGCACAGAGGTTTTAGTAAATGCAAGTCCAGAAAAAATTTGGTCAATTCTTACCAATTTTGAGGACTACAGTAATTGGAATCCCTTCATAAAATTTATTGAAGGCCGTGTAGCGCAAGGCAATAGAATAAAAGTAAGAATAGAGCCGCCTGGCGCAAGTGGTATGACCTTTAAGCCTACTGTATTAACTATGCAGCCACATCAAATGCTCACATGGCTTGGGCATTTCCTTATTAAAGGCCTATTTGATGGAGAACATCGGTTTGAATTAGTAGATCAAGGCAATGGTACAACCTTGTTTAAGCACAGCGAAAAGTTCAATGGCTTGCTAGTGCCTTTATTTGCGAAGCAATTAGATGACAATACACGACGCGGCTTTGAGCAAATGAATCAAAGGCTCAAAGCAATTGCGGAAGCTTAGCTATGCATACAATTATACATTGATTTGTATTGTAATAGTGCCAAGCATGTGCCGCAATATGGTATTTACAATACTGTCCTATGCATTGATGTATAAGCTATGACTTGATTGTAGCAATGATTAGTGCAATAAATAAAACTACCAACTGCAGCATAGTTTGAAATCTATTCAAGTATTTTGATGAACGAGTTATTGTTTGGTCTGAAGTACAATATAGTATCAAACGAAAATTTTGGAAATAAGTGCCCAAAAAATGAGTTATTTCCAAAATAATGTATAAAAACTGGAAATAAGTGCTAAATTTGAGTGTTATTTCCAAAATATTGAATAAAATGCTTGTTGGTAGGGACTTTGAATCGCAGCAACTAGCCCAGTTGGAGCGAAGTAGCAAGGCAGAATTTGTGGTAGTGTACGGTAGAAGAAGAATAGGTAAAACCTATTTGATTCGGCAATATTATGACGATAGACTTACTTTAGACTTTGTAGGTAGCGACAAAGAAAGTCATCAAACACAGGTCGCCAATTTTAATCGAGTATTTGCTGACCAATGCAGCACAAAGTACAAGGAAGCGCGCAATTGGTCAGAAGCCTTCGACAACTTGGCTAGGTATTTAAGAACCTTACCAAAAAGCAAAAAGGCAGTAGTTTTCTTTGATGAATTTCCTTGGTTAGATAAAGCTCAAAGCGGCTTTTTGGGTGCCTTTGAATTTTTTTGGAATCAACATGCTTCTAAAATGAAGCACTTAATTTTTATTGCTTGTGGGTCAGTAGCATCGTGGATTATTAAAAAACTAATCAACAATTATGGTGGCTTGCACAATAGAGTTACTTTAACCTTGGAGATAAAGCCATTTAGCTTATACGATACACAACACTTTTTTGCGTACAAAAAGTTGAGGTACACGCAGTATCAAATTTTGCAATTGTATATGGCCACAGGAGGCGTGCCATATTATTTGGAGCGCATTCCTGCTGCAGCAAGTGTTGCGCAAGCTATTGATAAAATGTTCTTTACATCTAGTGCTACTTTGGGCGGAGAGTTTACAACCTTGTTTGCCTCTTTGTTTAAGAATCCAGAGCCTTACTTAAAAATTATTGATGTATTGTCCAAACACCACTACGGATTGCAACGTAGCGAGATTATTAAAAAAAGTAAGTTGGCAGCTGGTGGCACTTTTAATAGAACAATAGAGACGCTAGAGGCTTGTGGCTTTGTTATGAAGATGCCTTCCATTGATAAAAAGAATCGTGATGCAGTTTATAGACTAATAGATATGTTTTGCATTTTTCATAGCAAATTTGTAAATAACAATAAATCGAGAAAGCTAGGTACATGGCAGAGCTTGGCTAATAGTAGTGCATACAAAACATGGTGTGGCTATGCCTTTGAAAATGTATGCTTGTTGCATGTATCGCAAATTCAACAGTGTTTGGGTATTGGTGGCATTGCTTGCACAGTGGGCGCGTGGCGCGTACTTAAAAACAAAGCTACAGATGGTGCACAAATAGATATTGTAATAGAACGCAAAGATGGTATTACACATTTATGCGAGGCAAAATTTACAAGTAAGGCTTTTATTACCAGTAATACCATCAAGCGCGAGTGGAGTAACAAGCGTGCTATTTTTGAATTTCATACCAAAACAAAAAATGCAGTAGTAACTAGTTTTATTGGTACATATCAGCCATTGCACAATACATATTTTAGCGATGAAGTGCATTCAAGTATTTTAATGGACGACTTATTTGTAGCCTAAAATACTTTGTGTTACCCAAAAAAAATTTGGAAATAAGTGCCAAAAAAACGAGTTATTTCCAAAATTTTCAAAAAAATGCTTATTTTATGGGGGTTTTGGTTTTTACTAGTCTAAGCATGCACTACAAATGCCGCTTATGCTTACTTGGCAATCTTACCCATTACCGCCATCATTTTTTCAATAGCTTTCTCGCCCAAGTCACCAATATCTTTACTAAATTCGTTGACATAAAGATTGATATGTTGGCGCATCACAGTATCGCTCATAGCTTGTGCATGCATTTGAATAAACTCGCTAATGCGGGGTGTGCCATCCGTATGATAGTTGCAAATGCTAGCGCTAAAGGCTGCTTGCAATTTCGTATGCAGTGCAGCGCCAAGTGAGGTTTTTGCAACGATGCAGCCAAGTGGTATTGGCAACTGCTCGCGACTTTGCCATAATTCACCAAGGTCGGCTACAAGATTTAAGCCACGTTGTTGGTATGTAAATCTGCCTTCGTGTATCAATACGCCGTAGTGTACTTTTTCGCTTAGTACTGCTTCTTCTATATCGCTAAAGAGAATGGCTTGCTTTTGTGCGCTGCTAATGTGCGGATACAAATAGCTCAATAAAAAATTGGCCGTCGTATGTACACCTGGTATGGCCACGCGTGCATCAGCATCTGTAATGCTTGGCAAGTTATGGCCCTGCTTGCATACAAGTAATGGCCCTACGCCAAAACCCATAGCACCGCCGCTACGCAATGCTGTATACTGTGCTTGTATAAGGGGTAGCAATGCATAACTTACTTTTACAATATCGTATTTTGTAGAGAGCGCTGCTTGGTTGAGTTCTTCTATATCTAAAAAATGAAATCTGAAATCAACGCCGTCAATAGCTGTACTGCCATTGTAAACATTCTCAAAAATAAATGTATCGTTAGGGCAGGGGCTAATGGCAATATCTAGGGTAGGCATGTACTAAGTAAGTGTTTGTAAATATTGACAAAGTGTAATGTTCAGTTGATTGATAGCAGCGCTCATATGCCATTGGCTTTTGTCGCGCACACCAACATAGTTGCTTGCAGCACGCAATTGTACAAAAGGTATATTGGCATCTAAGGCACATAGGTGCAAAGCGGCGCCTTCCATACTTTCTGTGCTGGCATTGTAGCTTTGCTTTAGCAAGGTTGCAGTAGCAGCTGTGCCAGTAACGGTATTAACTGTTATGCCTTTTGCTTGTGGTAGACCAAGAAAAAAAGCAGGATAAGGTTGCTTTATATTAAGTAACCATTGGTTTGAACAAAGATGCTCGTAACTAGTTTGCAATTGCATTTGCGCAAGTGGCACACATTGATCGGCTTCTTGTGCGCCTAAATCTGCGAAGCAATCGCTGCTTATATTATATACTTGTTCTAAACTGCCTTTGCCTTCAAAGACACCAGCGATACCGGCTTGAATGAGTAAACTAATGTCGCTGTTTGTTGCCAATAGTTTTGTTAGACTATGGATTGTGCCTGGCGCACCAACACCGTGGTTGAAAAAATGTATTTCATTTTCTGTAGATGTCTTAAAGCTTGCAAAACAAGTGCTTGCGGCAGCCATGCTGCTAAAATGCTGATGGCACCATGCGATGCTAGGCGCTACTTCTTGCTGGGTTGCACTTACAATATAAATATTCACTATTACTAATCAAAGATATTATCAAAATACCATTTCTGAGAACGTACCTTTACACTTCACATATGTCAATTGTTTATATAACAAGGGTAGAGCATTTTAACGCTGCGCATAGGTTGTTTAACCCCGATTGGAGCGAGGAAAAAAACTTTGAAGTATTTGGTAAGTGTGCCAATAAAAATTACCATGGCCACAACTACGAATTACATGTAACAGTTAAGGGTAGCGTTCACGACGATACTGGCTATGCTATAAACGCTAAGACACTAAGCGACATTATGAAGTTGCACGTGGTAGACAAAGCAGACCACCTGAATTTGAACCTTGATGTAGCTTTTATGCAGGGACTATTGCCAAGTAGCGAAAATTTTGCGATAGCGATTTGGGAACAATTGGTAGAACCTATTAAGGCGCTTGGCGCACAATTGCACTGTGTGAAGTTAATTGAAACAAAAAGCATTTACGTTGAGTATTATGGAGAACAAGGCTAACTCAATCAGCAAAGTATTTGATAACGATACCGACTTTGTTGAACCTAATTATGTAAAAATTGAGCAATACAATTTAGACCAACTAGAAGAAATTAGTGGGCACTATAGCGGTATTATTACCAAGCTTGGCGAAGATGTAGAGCGCGAAGGTTTGCTTAAAACACCAATGCGCGTTGCAAAGGCTATGAGCTATTTAACGCAAGGCTACGAAATGAGCGCAGTAGATATACTCAACAGCGCAAAGTTCCATGAAAGCTATAGCGAAATGGTGATTGTAAAAGATATAGAACTTTACAGCATGTGCGAGCATCATATGTTGCCGTTTTTTGGCAAAGCGCATATCGCTTATATACCTAATGGCTATATCACAGGCTTGAGTAAACTTGCGCGCGTGGTGGACGTATTTGCCCGCCGTATGCAAGTGCAAGAGCGCATGACACACCAAATTTTGGAAGCTGTACAAGAAGCATTGCAACCATTGGGTGTGGCTGTTGTAATTGAAGCAAAGCACTTATGCATGATGATGCGTGGTGTGCAAAAGCAAAACAGTAGTACAACAACGAGTGCCTTTAGTGGCGTGTTTCATAAAGATGAAAAAACGCGCAAAGAATTTTTACAATTGTTGAGTAGCAAACTTCACTAATCGTTTTTCCAAGTTGGATGATTTGTAAGTAATGCGATATTGCTTACTAGTGCTACATTGATAAACCAATTGTATTGGGGAGAGAATGCACCTTGATTATCGAAAGCAACTTGCCAGTCTGTACCAAGTTCTAGACGTGGCTTAAAAAATAGTAGCATACCCGCTTCTTTCGGCAAAGATGCTTCTGCAAAAACTGCTATTGTTGCGCCCGGTGCCAAGGCTGTACTTCTGTTGTCTATTTTGTACTTCAGTTCGTCTTTAGCTGAATCTATGGCGTACGAGCCTATACTTAATCTTTGATAGCGCGTTTGCAAGCCGGCTGATAAGCCAGCATTAAACTTTTGTATGGGCTGCCATGGTTTTAGCAAAATTGCACCGTGGGCTTGAACGGTGTGAGATTGCCATTTGGCATAATTGCTGAGGATAAGGCTAGTGTCGCTAGCACCTGTATAGCGGTATTGTGTACTGAGCTTGTAGCGCTTACCAATAAGGCAATCCAATATAAATGCGCCGCCCTGGCCGTAGGGTTTGTAAAAATGCTGAAAATTGGGCGGTGTTGATGTCTTTAATTCTTGCGGACGAGGCGTAAAGCCGCTACCGACGCCAGCAAGAAGGGCATAGGGAATCTTTTGACCAAAAGTATTGGTACTCAATAAACTAATAGCAAGTAATAAACTATAAAGTATTCTTGTGTTCATTGCAGCAAAGGTGAAGCACATGCATAGATTGCAATTTGCTGCATTTACAAAGGTCTTGTGTATGTTTTACGAGTTGTCGTAAAATACGTTTCTGCTCCATATTTCTAGCATGCAAAGGACTTCGTATTAGCATGCCGTTGACGCTGACAATTACACACTAAACATATTTCTAGTTTTGTGCTTAAACTAAGCTCCAGAGGATCGGACTGTTTGTAGATTATATAGCTTAAGATTTTACGTAGCTCCGTAGGTGCGGGCTGTTAGTTCAAGCATGAGCAAGTGACCAATAAAATAGGAATACCTAAATAATTAGTACAGCATTGTGGATGCTGTCTTTAAACACTATTGCGTCAGCGATACAAGCGCGCTGCTGCTAAGCTTGATGCCATCGCTAAGCGGTACTTCGGCATACAGCATATTGAGCGCTGTAGTGCTTCTTGGCATAGCATACTTGGCAGCATCCCAGGTAAGTATACTTACATCATCATCGTAGTTGGTGCTGGTAAAGTAAGGATACAAATTGGTATTGGCAGGCAAAGTATCTGTACCTACAATGATAGGATTGTTACATTGAATTTTGATATTGCTATGTACGATGCCATGCTTGAGCGTAAAGTTTTTGCAATCGGCATATAGCTCGGTGTGCTTATTGTAATTGATTTTTAGATTAAGCTCGTTGACAAAATAATCTGTTACATACCAACCTTTGTAGTCGGTGCCAGTCGCTGTTTTTTTGGTAACACCTTTGAGCGTGATTTTATCGTAACTCGTAAAGCACTGTTCTTCGCAGGCGCTAAAGGTTAGTGCTAGCAAGAGCGCTGATATGGTAAGTAATTGCTTCATGTGAATGATGTGTGTTTTACAATTTAAAGGTACAGATTTTTATTTTGCAATATCGTGCCAATTTTTTCAGGTATAAAAAAAGGCAACTAAGTAGCTGCCTTTCAATGAAATTATTTTGATTGTTGTGCAAATTAGCGCAGGTCAACGATTTCTACTTTCGGATACTTCTTTGCATTAAATACAAAGATTGCATCTGCCAATGTCGGATTTGCTGTAAAGCCGCTAATGGTGTAGCTCATGATATTGCCATTTTTTTCGTACACCTTGCCGCCTGTGATGATTTTTTTAGTAACGTCTACAGTAAGTTCTACCTTAGTGTATTGACGTGCCTTAGTGGGTGTAAGCAAAATAGTTGCGATAGTGCTAGTGCCTACTTTTTTCTCGCTGATAAATTTGCTGGTAAACTCCTTATCGTAAAAGTTAGTAAACAATTTAGTTGGGCTTAGTGTATTCTCGTTTGGATCTATATCGTTGATGGTTACTTCGTTAGCCTTTTTGTTGTACGTATAAATTGTTTTGGCATCGCAGAAGATTTCTGTAGCGCCACCCATATTGATGTAATACTTGGTGCCCTTCATGCTTACGCTACCAGTTTTGGTCTCTTTGGTTTTGCTTACAGAAAGCGTAAAGTTGGCTTTAAGGCTCTTGAGGGTTTTGAGGTTGCTACTTACAGCGTCTAGGATAGATTTTGCTTTGGCATCTTGCGCTTGCGCTCCTACACTTATAAGTAGTGCTGCAAGTAGTGTTATTATTCTTGTTATCATTTGTAGTGTTTTACTCTATTGTTACTTTGACTGCAAAAAGTGCGCAAATGTCAGTTTTACTTTGTTAATAGCAAATTAAAGCTTTCCACTTATTAAGTTACGATGTTGCCGCTTGTAGGATGTGCGCCAGCGATTGCAGCGGATATCCTGCGCCCAAAAGCGCAGATAGCAGCGAAAAGCGCGCCCGGGCGCCCCCAATATTTGTCAGGATAGGGCCTTTTTGGCCTTGCAATGCCGCATTTGCGTGCCGAAATTTGTTAATTAAGTCTACCTTTGCGCGCCCAAAGCCACTTGAATTTATTATGATTGCAGCTAGAAATATTACACTCGCCTACGGTAAACGCGTTCTTTTTGACGAAGTAAACGTAACCTTTACGAAAGGCAATTGCTACGGCGTGATTGGTGCCAATGGTGCTGGTAAGAGTACTTTCTTAAAAATACTTAGCGGAGAAATTGAGCCTAACAAGGGTACTGTAGAAATTACGCCAGGCGAGCGTATGGCCGTGCTAAAGCAAAACCACTTTGAGTTTGATGAAGTAACGGTACTAAACACCGTGCTGATGGGCCACAAAAAAATGTGGGATGTGCAACAGCGCAAAGATGCATTGTATGCAAAACCCGATGCTACGGAAGACGATTTTATGAAAGCTGCCGAACTTGAGGCTGAGTATGGCGAGATGGGCGGCTACGAAAGCGAAAGCGATGCTGCAACTTTTTTGACGAGCTTGGGTGTGCCGCAGGAGTTTCATAATACGTTGATGCAGGATATACCGAGCAATATCAAAGTACGTATTTTGCTAGCACAAGCGCTATTTGGCAACCCAGATATCTTATTATTAGATGAGCCTACAAATGGTTTGGATATTGAAACAATTGGTTGGCTAGAAAACTTTTTGGCCGACTACGAAAATATTGTACTTGTAGTGAGCCACGATCGTCACTTTTTGGATGCCGTATGTACACACGTAGCAGACGTGGATCGCGCTAAGATTAAAGCCTTTACAGGTAACTATACGTTCTGGTACGAGAGTAGCCAATTGATGGCGCGCCAAATTGCCGATAAGAATAAGAAGATGGAAGACAAGCGTGCTGCATTGCTTGACTTTATTGCACGCTTTAGCGCCAACGCAAGTAAGAGCAAGCAGGCAACGAGCCGTAAGAAGGCTTTAGAAAAGTTGACTATCGACGAAATTGAACCGAGCAATCGTAAGTATCCGGGCATCATCTTTACACCACAGCGCGACGTGGGTAACGAAATCCTAAACGTTGAAAAACTAAGCAAGACAGTAGATGGCCGTGTACTATTTGACAATGTAACCTTTAGCGTTGGCAAAAACGATAAGATTGCTTTTGTAAGTAAAGATCCACTTGCTGTAAGTTATTTCTATGATGCCATAATGGGCATAGTGCCTGCAGATAGCGGTACCTACGAGTGGGGTACAACCATTACAAGCGCTTACTTGCCAGTAGACAATACAAAATTCTTTAGCGAGCCGCTTAGTTTGATGCATTGGCTGCGTCAGTACGTACCGCCTTATGTAACAGATGTGGACGAGCATTTCTTACGTGGCTTTTTGGGCAAAATGCTTTTTGCAGGCGAAGATGTACAAAAGATGACCAACGTACTAAGCGGTGGCGAGAAAGTGCGTTGTATGGTAAGCCGTATGATGCTACAAAACCCTAACGTAATAGTACTAGACCAACCAACAAACCACTTAGATCTAGAAAGCATTCAAGCATTTAACGATAGCTGTAGCAATTTTAAGGGCATAGTACTAATAAGTAGTTATGACCACACCTTTATGCAAACAGTAGCCAACCGTATTATTGAGATTACACCTAAAGGCATTATTGATCGCTTGATGAGCTTTGACGAGTATTTGGAAGATGAGAGGGTAAAGGCGTTGAAGGAAGAGATGTATGCATAAATTGGTGATTGGTTGTGTCGCAAGGGTGGCTTAGCCACTGCGTAATTAAGAACTGCTGTAGTTTTGATTGTTGAGAGGTTAGCAGTTGAGGTGTGGTAAGTACAAAATAGTTCTTGATTAGCGTTATTTTTTGATATACTTAGATTGGATTTCGCTTGTTGTTATTATTTTGTTCCACTTATTTTTTTGTAATCCTGCAATCAGAACTTTGTCACCTGTCCACAGTTTGCCTTTAATATGCTCAGCTAGAGCCACAAATTCTATGTCGTTAGGATCCACGTCAAAGGCTACTTTTTCAGCCTTTTCATAGTCTTTTGTTGGAATTAAGTTGAAATTGATTATCTTAATTCGTTTTGTAATTAATTCAAAGGCGCGATCAAAATCCTTTGCTGTATAGCCAGCTAGTTTTATGAGTTTTTGTCTATGCAAATTTAGCTCTTCATTGAGTAAATTGGTTGTGTAAAAATTCAAACCAGTTTTCGGCTGAAGGATAATTCGTGACAATTTTCCAGAGGTATTAAGAAGTGCACTAAAAACACTATTAGTGTCAATCACGATTCTCATAACCCAACTTGGTTCTTAATTTTACTCCATCTTCCTTTTCTGCCTGCCTTTAAAAGAATGTCTAATTCTCTTTGACTTGCTTTAGACTTAGTTGCTATTTGCTTAAACTCAAACAAATCTGCAAGTTCTTGTAAGTCTTCAATCTTTACACTACGAGGAATACGGAAAATTACCTCTTTTTTATTTTGCTCGACGGTCATGCAAATCGCTTTTTTTATAGAGTAAAGTTAGGAAAAAATTTACATAGTATATATTGTACAACGGAGACTAGGCGTATGCATGGTGTTTGCAGCTTTAGCAAAGTGTTTTGTTTCTACAATTAGGCCTCGCACTCGTTGTGTTTGACTAGTTTGAATTTTTACTATTTTTAGTAAGTGCCGCTATTTTTTCGCCAAACTGCAATTCAAATTTTGCTCTTGCGCCAGATTGCCAGGCTTCATTAGCTGCAGATTTTCTGAAGTTAACTTCATTAATCTCGGTAAGGTTTTCCCAAACAATATTGACTGAAGTGTATTGCACATTTTTTATACCAATATCTATATATGGATAATCACCTCCCGCGAATTCCTCATTAATCGCCCATTGCCCATTAATTTTTACTCTAATTACTTCGCCTATGTACGCAACTAGATTGTCATATAATTCTTCTCTAGCTTTGTCAATATCGTACGCCTCAACCCTTTGCGAAAGCAGGTCTAAACTTTTATACGATTTGTCTAATTCTGTAGGGCTCATCTGCAGTTTGATACCAAGTTCTTGGACTAGCTCGTCGATGTGATGAATAATGTCCGCTTTATGCTTGGAATAATAGCGCCAATTATCAATTGAACTTGCCCTGCCATATTTGTAATCCTCGTCTATGCGTTCGCGCCACTTTATAAGCTTCAGCAAATAGTCTTTTGAATAAATATCGCCTTTGCCACCACCGCTTTCAGTGGGGTCAAAAACAAATAGGTATCTGTCGTTTGAAATTTCGTATACTAGATCTTGCTTTACGTACCCAGATGCAAACACCTCTTTAAATTTGGCAGTAAGCTCAGTATCTAATTTACCTTCCATGTCAATTAATTCTGCCACTTGTTTTTTCGTGAGGCGTTTTTCGTTTAGGCATTTTTTTTGTTTCATGTTGTGAGGTGTTTAATTGGAGTGAACGACTCTTAATTACATATTAATTATACTGTGGCTGAGATGTTAAATTTTTAGGCGTAGTGATTTGGATATTGATTGATTTTTTTGGTGGTGATATTGGTATTTATTTGATTATTTTAGAATAGTTTGATGTTTGCTGCTACAGTTATACTGCTAAGCTAAATCGTTTTAAGTCCAAGCCCTTGCAAATAATTGAATGTGCTATCATAAAATTCTGGTTGCCGTGTATGATCTTCAGGGTTACCATAAGGAACAACGATTACCATTCCTTGTCTCGCTCTAGTTAAAAGTACCCTATATGCATTGATTAAATATTTTTTACGTTCTTCTTTATGTATATGCTGCCATTTAGTTCCTACAAAGGAAAAAGTTTTCCAGCCATCTTTTGTAAATCTTAAATCTCCGTCCCATGTCACACAAGCCCAGTCAAGCTCTAAACCTTGAACCTGAAATTCGGTAGCGACATCTTCTAAGAAATATGAAGAGCGAATATCGTCTTTACCATCTAGAAACCAGTTAACATGATTAATTTGTGTCTTAACGTCAATTGCTAAAGGTTTTAATCTATAGGCTTGCGAAGAAACTACAATGCCATATCTTTCACTACCTCGTGCTTTTTCTCTCAACCAACTCTTAGCCTTTCCGATATCTCTGGTTAAAACAATGGGGTACTTATCTTGCAATTGACTAAAGGTTGCCTTTGCCGTTTCATCTAAGTCTAATATCTCTTTAATCAATCTTGATAAGTACTCTGCTCTGTAGGAGCGCATAGAAACAGCTAAATGAAGACTTTCATTAAATACAACACTGCTTTTTTGTTTTAAGCTATTGATTGCGGACTGCGCGGCATATTCAGAATCAAAAAGATTTGGTGAAATCCTTGTTTCCCAGGCTGAAAATTGGTTCGTAATAGCTGCAAGCCATTCAGAAATACCTGCCTCTCCTGTGTTAATCTCTTGTCCGCCTCCAACTAAGCAAATAATTACTGCCCAATCCTGATGTCTATTTAAGCAAGAAATCAAAAACTCAGGTTCAGAAAATTGAAAATCTGAGATTCCCTTTTTCTGCTGCATGAACTTTATCGTTTGCTGTTTAGTCCAAGCTCTTTGTGCTTCGTCAAAAATTGCTACGTGGTCATAGGGTGCCTTTGGATCTCTAAGATATTCATCGCGATAGTGGTGTATAATTTGAATAAATGCCTTTACACTTTCTCTAGCCTGCTTTTTTGTTATTTTGTTGCCTAAAAGTTTTTCCTGAATAACCCTATCTCTTGTAAGGGCTTCTTGTAATATATCTACAAGAGGTTTATTGCCAGAAAGAAAAACGCTTGTATTGCCTTTTGATTTATCGAGATGTTCAGTTGCAACCTTTAAACCTACTAAAGTTTTTCCCGCACCTGGAACACCAGTAACAAAACATACTATTTTTTTATTATTTGCTTTAGCATATGCTATGGTTTCAGAAATATAATTTGTAGTTATGCTCAAATTGGTGGCTTTAGCATCGTTTCTAGTGATTTCTTCAACATTGTGGTTGTTATATAACTTTATCGCAGCTTCTACAATCGTTGGTGTTGGAGAATAACTTCCGTTAACGTAACTGCTAACATCTACTTTGCTGCCATCATCAAAAAATGAAATCACACTGCTAATTGTATCACCAAGATTTTCTGCATTTGTCTTTAGAGGATTTACAAGCTTATCTTTATGTCCTGCAGCTATAGTTTCTAGTTGTCTTCCCTTAGCGTGAGTTGCAACTAAAATAGGCACAAGCAATAGCGAATGACTCGGTTTATGAAAGTTCTTTAAGTCTAAAGCATAATCCCAAACTTGTTCAATGTTTTGGTTTAGATATTCCTTTTCTCCTACTTTAAATTCAAGAACAAAAACTATGTTTCTTATTATCAGCAAACAATCAACCCTTTTACCCATTCGTGGAATTGAGAACTCAAAGAAAACATGACCTTCATAACTTTGTAAGACTTCTTTAAGAAGTTTTATTTGAAATTCCCACGCATATAGTTCAGTGTTGATATAGCCTAGTCGTCCGTTTACGGAAATTTCACCAATTATCGTTTCAGGCGATTTTTTAAGAAAGTCCGCTATCTTGTCAGAATAATAGTAATTAAGTGTGCTCATCTATAGTTTTAAGTAGGTGCAGTTAGCCAAAAGATGAATTTCTGTTCCGATTACTTTGCAGCATACCTTTTTCTGCTCTGCAGATAAATTGGTTTCATTTGAGTGACCTGCGTAGGCTAAACTATTGTAATCACTATACATTTTGCAATGACATTCTTCTTGTTTGGTTTTAAATTTATCGTTGTTGGTTTATAACTCTGTAGCGCAGTGAATACATCTTATGTGCCAAATGTAGATTTTTTACATCTAAGCGGTTTAATATGTTGAAAATTTCTTTTTTATGATCCTGTCGGGATTTATCGATGTCTAAATTAGTTGCGTAGTAGTAGCTTAATCTATCCCACTCAGCCCTCTTTTCCAAACACATACACCACCGCAACATACCCATAATACGACCTAGAAAATGTATTGTGGTTTTGTATTGTGGATTCTATCACCGAGCTTTTCTTTTTGCAATTCCGCAAAGGCTGCTATAAATATAAATCAGTTTGACTTGTGTGTTGCTCTAGTGAGCTTCGTTTGATTACTTTAATATCAATTTCTTTACGTGTTTTTTAACTTCACGTTCCACTTGCTCAAAATCGGGTAGGTTTTTTATCTGTTCACTCATGGAGTTTTGCCATCTGCCTTTGTATTGTGGTAATCTTTCGTCTAATTTTTGTAGAAAATCGGTGTGCAGTAAATCTTTGCTTTTGCATTTAGCTTCAAATTCACGCACATAAAAATTGACATCCATTTCATTTTCCTCCAGCAAATACCAGATGTCATAAAAATCTCTTGCTTGCATGCGTTGCATTACCGAACGCATTTTTTCTACTAAAACTTCTTCTAATGGATAACACAACAATTGGTGTTCTTCCAAATCGGAATAACCAATAAAAACATCATTCATAGCTGGTTCAAAAACCAGTTGTTCACTACGTGAAATATCAACTTTTACTTTTTTGTTGTTCCCTTGTCCGCCAAGCGGACCAATGTAACTGATGTAAAAATTAATGCCGCCATCTTCGTGTTCGTTGTTGTGTATCATGTCAAGTGGGATATTAGCTTCCTCCTTTACAAATTCAAATACTACTTTAAACCATGAGAAAATTTGTTCATTGGATATTTCGGCATCGACCAATGTAAAGTCCAAATCTTCCGAATAGCGATAGTCTTCAAAATAAACTTTCTTTAACACGGTTCCACCTTTAAAAACGATTGCCTTTGAAAGTTGCTCATGTTTTGAAATGCCAAACAGAATCCACGAAAGAATATAATCCTTTTCAATCTGCTGGTCACGAACCCCAACTGCTCTTGCTTTTTGCTGTATTTCTCCGGGTTTAATCATGTGTAAATCGCAGATTTAATCGTTTCTGTTTCCAAATTTTGTTGAATGCTCCAACGACTAATTCGCTTTCCTGTTTTAGGTAATTCGGTATCAAGCACCACATAAGAAGCGGTTTTCATTTTTTGCAGTTCCTGAATAATATGGGTGTTTATGTCTAATGTTTCTAGGAGAAAACCCAATCGTTTTATTACTGCTTGCGAATCAAATTTCCTGGCATATTCAAGAAGTGTATCGTATTTTATTTTGTCTTTAGAAGTGTAGATTGCTCTTGCCACTTCAACAATTCCACCAGCATAATCAGGTTTGAATAAGCAATCAATAAAAGTTTTCTCCAAGTCTGAACATACCACCTTATTGTAGCTGTCTATCCAAATTTTCTTTTCACCGAAAAAGTGTTTTTCGTTATGATAGATAAACTGAAAAGAAACGTCTTTGATCTTTATTGCTGATGGGCGGATTTGTTTTGATACAACGATTTGTTCTTTTAATGATGGTTGTGTAATGAGCTGATGTATTTGCAAAGCCGAATAATAGCCGATATAGTGTTTAGCGTCGTTTACGAGATGTTCTGCAATCAAATGCCAATCAGGCATAAAATTCTTCGCATTTTGCTCAAATGGTATGATATAATATACTCCCTCCTTTAAGCGCATCAACAGTCCTCGTTTAGTCATGTCGCTAAGTAGCTCCCTGATGGCACTTGCCTTGGAATTTGGCAGTGCTTTATGCGCCAAAGTATAGTCAAAGCAATGCCTATTCTGTCCGTTGCAATAGGAAAGAAGTTGGCCCGATTGTGTAGATATGTACTTATTTTTTATAGTAAAATAATCAGGATTGACCTGACGGCAATGATACGAAAGATAATTGATAGAGTAATCAGCTTTTCGTGAAATAACTACTATTTATAGTTTTTATGTCAGGTTTAACCTGATATATGAACTATAAAAAATTTATTTTGCTGCTTGCTTTATACAGAGCATAGCTTAAAGTTCAGATTGTGCTATATTAACGATTTCATGGCCTATTTGGTTAACCACACAAGATTATTTTGACAACACATACACCACCCCAACATACCCATAATTCTGAACATAAAACTCGTTCAAACGACGCACCGGTGTTTGCAGCAGCATACCTAGCGTTGCAGCTAAACTTTAAGACCTGTTAAACGTTACGGACACCTCACATGTTAGCCTCAAGTGTAAGAACGATTTTGAGCAACTATCCTTGTCCTTTAAGGAGGACCTGATTTTTACGATTATATTACTTGTAAAGCCCCTATGCCTAAACCAATAGCTCAAAATATTAACTATTTGTACAGCTCTCATTTTTTCATGATACTTAGCAAAAATGTTTACGTGTATGGTCGTCAATTAAAATGCATGGCAATTAAAGTTCTATCGCTTGCTGACAAACATTTTTCTAGTAATGTTGTTGGGAATAGTTTTTTGTTATAACATACGTTATGAATTACGGAACCTCTAAATGGTTGGGTCTTTTGTGTCATCTTTATGAATAAGATGTAGTGTGGTAAAACCTTGCATCACACCATAAATCTGTGCCGCTAAGCACGCATTAAACCTACCCGACAAACCTTACCTTTACAGCACCATCATGCAACCAATTGTAAAATCAATATTGGCAACTTTGCTAGTGTTATGCTTGTCGTCTTGCAAAGTAGGGCGTTTTGTTATTTATAATTTTGCCAATATTACAGATTATAAAAAGTTTCCTTCAAGGCCCTTAGAAAAGGCAAGTGCGCCATTTAAATATCCAGAGGCGAGCACTAATCGTGCTTTTGAGGTGCAAGCTAATCTAGATAGTGTGCTAGACAAGAGCAGTACAGTTGCTTTTCTTGTCATTCGTAATGATTCTATTATTACAGAGCGCTATTATGACAAGTACCAACGCGAAAGTATTGTAGCTAGTTTTAGTATGGCCAAAAGTGTTACTAGTATGCTTATCGGTTGTGCATTGCAAGATGGTTTAATTACTAGTGTACAAGATCCCATCACAAAGTATTTGCCGGAGCTAAAAGACAATGGTTTTGATGCAGTGACAATTGAGCACGTATTGCAAATGACGAGTGGCCTAAAGTATCAAGAGAATTACTATAGTCCCTTTAGTCATGCTGCCGCACACTATTACGGTATGGGCCTCCGCAAAAAATGCAGTAAGCTAAAGCTAAAAAATACACCAGGCAAGCAATGGGATTATGTTAGCGGCAATACGCAATTGCTTGGCTTGCTGCTAGACCGCGTATTAAATGGCAAAACTGTTACACAATATGCCCAAGAAAAATTATGGACGCCTCTTGGTATGGAATACGATGCTAGTTGGAGCACAGATCAAAAGCGCAATGCTATTGAAAAAACATTTTGCTGCCTCAATGCAAGAGCGCGCGATTTTGCAAAATTGGGTAGCTTGTATTTACATAATGGCAATTGGCAAGGCAAGCAGCTCATACCACAGCAATGGGTAAATGCTAGTACGGTTGCCGATACGACGAGGGGTGGCTCAAAATGGTATAAATACCAATGGTGGCTCAATGGAACTAGCGATTATTTTATGGATGGTTACCGCGGTCAGTTTGTATATGTATGTCCCGAAAAAAATATGGTGGTCGTACGCCTAGGCGCAAAGAGCGGACGGGTGTTTTGGCCAGCTTTTATAAAGAAGCTATGCCAGAAAATGTAACGTAAAGTCTTACTGACTTCTGCATAATAGAACAAGTTATAAGTAGAGTTCATCAATGTTTACAAAAATTAACTCCATTCCATTGTTACCCTACTTTTGCCTGTATTGCAAGGCTGCATCAATTAGTGTTTTCGCATTTCTATATAGGATATTGGAATAGAATATTATCATCGTTGACTTCATGTTATTCTCGCTTGGTGTAGCAGAAGTGCATGCCAATAGTTTTTGTAGGGTTATATCAGGTGCTAGTGAATTTTGTAAATCACCAGTTAGAAATGGATAAGTGTCAAAACTTCCTGAACGTTTCCAGTTTAGGCGAGGAAATCCTCCAACATGGCAATTTACCAAATGACTGAGCATCTGGTCTTGTTGATAAAAGTATATTTGCAACGGTTGCAAAAAGTCTTTTTCTAGTGCACTGTCACCAAGCGTTCTAAGCAATGCACGATACTTTGTTGTATCAATACGCTGTACCTCACCATTTGGCACGTGAAGCTTTGTCGCATTTGTCCGCAACGCTTTGTCATCTAATAATTTTGGCTCACGCACGCCAATAATAATCTTGCATGATGCAAGTGTAAACAAGAGGAGTAATTGAATTAAAGTTTTCATTGTGTTGATAACAAATCTTGCTGGATTATGAAGTCCAGAATCTTGCGCTAGGTTATTTTGTGAAGCCAATACTTTAATAATAAAGATAGTCTTTTACTGATTAGCGCAAAAACCGATTTATAAGTAATCGCGTAGCGCTATCAGTTCCAAGTTGTTTTATGAATGTGGCATGTTAATTTGATCATTGGGCGAACACGGCACCATGATTTTGCAAATAGGCATATATTTCGTCAATTTCGTGTGTAGTTAGTATGAGACGGCCTTCACCAAATAGGAAATAAGTTGGAAAACTTGACAAGCCCATGCTATCGCTAAGGTTTTGATCAATGTATGAAATTGGAAAAACAATTTTTCTTGCGGCAAAGGCAGAATCAGCTTTAATCTTATCGCTAGTAGTTGGTAGATTGACAGTATGCACATAAACTTTGCTAGTGTCCACTTCGCCTTTTTTACACCTCAAATTTAGATCTTGCAAGCTTTGCCAGCATGGTATACATTGCTGAAACCAAAAGTCTATAATTACATATTTTTTGCGCTTAGCTAGAGAAGCAATAGCAATCTTTGTCCCGTCAGGATCAGAAACACTATAATTTGAAGTCGCATCTAGTTTTTTTAAGTCAATGCTGCTATAATGTTTATACCAGGCAGGATATACATATTGATAGACTAACGCAATGATGATCAGCGACAGTGCAAAAACGTACCACCTATGTTTCCCCGTGACCTTATAAGTTATTTGCCCTAGCCATGCAAGAATTAGCCAGCTAATTACGTTGACAAAACCAACTTCAATCAGTGGGATACTAGAGATATTGCTAAAGCCAGCCTCGCTTATGAGAATTGCTATGTAGACTGCGCCAGTTACAACACTTAACAAGCCACTAAATGTCGATTTCGTTAGAAATTGTACGACAATGCCTGCCAGCAAAAATAGTAATGGTGATACTAACAAGTCAGTGCGCAAATCATAAAAGCGCACCGGTGTGGTTCCAATTATTATTGCTACAGACAAACTTGTCGCTAGCAATATTTGCTTCAATGTCTTGTAGCTTTTCATGTGATGTAATATGCTAGCCATGAGCAGGTTAACAGTGATTTTGTTTGACACAAGGTCTTATGCTGGTAGCACTACCAATTATGTCGTAACTAACTTGTAATTTGCATTTAAGCTTGTTAATACGCACAACAATTACAATCGTAACTAAGTAAACACGACCAGCCTTCATGATTAAATAAAAACTTTTCTTCCATGCCAAACCACTTATAGGGCAGCGTAGCGATTTCAAATCATTCAAAACGATCCTTCTTTTCATGCACATTACAATCCCATCTTGACCGTTTTAATGAAAAACCAGTTTCACTGCTTTGAGGAATTTTGCCAACCCAATATTACGAAGATGTTACAAAAATGGGTGAAGTAATCAAACTATTTGTAGATTAATTAACAGCACCTACAAGACAATTATGCCAGAAAATGTAGCCTGAACCCTTCTCGGCTAACTCAAAATACTCACTACCGACTATTGCAATCGCCATAACACTACTGTACATTTGTACCATGTCCATCAATGTAGCCATCGTCGACGATAAAAGCATTAACCGAGAAACGGTAAAAAGCAAAATGTATTCGTACAAAGAAGTCAATGTGATGTGCGAGGCAAAAGATGGCGAAGATTTTTTGGAGCAGTGCAAGCACATGAAATTATTGCCTGATGTGGTACTCATGGATCTTGAAATGCCAGTGCTTGATGGCATTGCAACAATTCAACGCAGTACAGCTTTTTACCCACGTATGAAGTTTGTTGTACTAACCGTTTTTGAAGATAACGACAAGATTTTTGAAGCTATTAAAGCCGGCGCACACGGCTATTTGCTTAAGGAAGATGCTGCGGTAGATATCGTAGATGCCATTACCAATGTATTTCATCACGATGGCATTCCAATGAGTCCTGCTGTCGCGCGCAAAGCCATGGATATGCTACGCTCTAATCCTACGCCTGCCGCTGCAATACCGCAAGGTGCAGACGCTACTAATCAAGTGCAAGACACAGGCCTTAGCGATAGAGAATTAGATGTACTAAAAGAACTAGTACAAGGCAAAAACTATAAAGCGATTGGAGAGAAACTTTTTATTTCGCCTTTAACGGTGCGCAAACATGTTGCCAATATCTATAACAAGCTGCACGTTACTAGCCGTACGCAGGTCGTAAACTTTGCGCACAAGCACAACTTGCTTTAGTTGATTAGATTAGGCTGTAAGCAAACTGCAGCCACGCATATCACTATTGTCGAGTCTGCCGCTTACGGTAAAAGTGCCGTCCTCAAAAACTTCACCCTGATCTTGTGTGGCAATAAAAGCACAGCTATCAATATTAGCGAGGTCAATAATATTAAGTGCTCCTCGTCCTTGCGTTTTGATATCAAACGGATCGTTTACGTCGCGAACTAGTACCCGCAAGCTATCGTTCATTTTATAAATACCCTTGCCTTTACTATAGGCTTGGCTCAGCAATTCTGTCATGCCATACTCACTGTGTATGCTGTTCACTCCAAACGCAGGACATAATATATCGTGCAAAGCTTCGCGTGTTAGTTCTGTGCCTCTGCCTTTCATGCCACCTGTTTCGATAATGCTTAGGCAAGTGTTTTGTGGAATAGTAAAAGCTTCTGCAAAGTCTAGCAGCGCATAGGTTACACCAAATAATATGGTGGTCGTATTTGTACTAATATTTTCTAGCAAGGTTTTATACAAACCTGCATTATTATCCAGAAAAAAGCCGCTTGACTTGTGTTGTGTATTGGCAATCAAATGATCTACCATGCATACTAAACTGCTATTGCCTTGTTGCTGATAGTGGGGCAGTAGAGCTAGGATGCACAAATCCTTTGGATCGCCGTAGGCTTCCTGAAAAAGGCGCATGCTATGCTGCTTGTAAAAGTCTAAATTGCTGATATAGTGCTTAGCGCGTTGCATTTGACTTGTACCGCTGCTTTCAAAAATGGCTTCAATATTTTCCTTATTGGCAAGCACTTTGTGCGTTTTGAAGAACTCAATCGGCAAGAAGGGTAAGCCTGTCAAACTGTTGACTTCGGTTGTACTTGGCTTAATGGCGCCAACGAATTGAGAATACAATTCATTGGTTTTCAGTTGTTTATGATACAACGCGATTGCCTTGTCATGGAAAGATTGCTGTTCCATCCGTTAATATTGAAATGCCATTGCTGCAAATAACGTAATTGTCTTAATATTGCGAGATGAGAATTTTTATTGCATGCCTGGGTATGGCATTGTTTATTGCGGCTTGCGGGCATAAAAGTCAGTATCCGTCAAAGCCTGGCTTGGTGTATTCAAGCGTTGCTACCAACAATCCAAATAATACAAATCTTTTAAACTTTGTTGATACAAGTGGTAAAAAGGAAATCAATATTAAGTTTTCATATACTGTAAACTTAAACAAAGTGCCTAGTAATGGTATTGTGCTTAAAAGCATCACTTTAATAGATGTTATTGGCAACCATCCAGATCGTAGTGATGTGCAAGATTTACCTGCTGTACCTAGTGGCACAAAAGCAGAAGATGCAGAAGACGGTACATTGCAAGTTACGATCAATGCAAAGCAATGGTACAAGCATGTAACTACACCTGGTACTTTGGATAGTGTTCGCTATCGCGCAGTTTTAACCGACTATGCTGATCGCACGAGCGATACAGTAGATGTACCTGTGGTATTCTTACAGTACTAATTTTTACAAACTATTTTTTTTGAAAGGTCTAGCTATTTAGTTAGACCTTTTTGCTTTTCAACGCTTGCAAATGAAGTAGCGCTAATTCATAGCCTTGCAATTGTGCACCACTAATTACTGCACAACATTTTGCTGCCGTATAGCTTGTATGTCTAAATTCTTCACGAGCATAAATATTGCTGATATGCACTTCTACACACGGTGCCAAAATCGCTGCAATAGCATCAGCAATCGCAACACTCGTATGACTATAGCCTGCAGGATTAATAATAATGCCATCGCATTGTGTACTATAGGCTTGCAGGTTATCGATGATTGCACCTTCTATATTACTTTGAAAATAGCTCAATTCAATGTGGGGATATTGCTTGCGCAGATAATCTAGATAGCTTTCGAAACTTTCGGAGCCATAGATATCCACTTCGCGCGTACCTAAAAGATTGAGGTTTGGGCCGTTGATAATGTGCAATTTCATCAGCCTGCAAGCTATTATGTTTTTGGCAAATATTGGCAATGCATTGTCCCATTAATACCTAGGTGTATAATTTATCTGTGCATAAGCAAAGCATTATGTTCTAAGTATTAACAGCAGTGCTAGCTTTGCATTATCACCATTTGGCAATCATATCTTAAGGGCTTTCATGCCTATCTCAAGTTAGAACGTTCTTTAAGCGCCAATACTTTGGATGCTTACGAGCGAGATGTTACGCGCCTTTTTCAATACTTGCAAATGCAAGGTATAGGCAACTTAGAAGATGTTTCATTAAACGACCTTAAGAATTTCTTGAACTACTTAAGCGAATTCAATCTTACGGCGACTTCGCAGGCACGCATCGTTAGTGCGCTACGTACCTTCTTTAAGTATTGCTTATTAGAGGATATGGTTAGCACTTCGCCTGCGTCATTATTGCAAGTACCAAAAACGCTACGTAAGTTGCCAGATTTTCTTACCATAGCAGAAGTCAATGCCATGTTGGCTGCGATTGATTTAAGCAGCACACATGGTACTCGCAATAGGGCAATGCTAGAAGTAATGTATGGTTGCGGCTTGCGCGTAAGCGAGTTAATTGGTTTGCAAATAAGCAATTTATACCTGCAAGACGATTTTATTCGTGTACTTGGTAAAGGCAGCAAAGAGCGGCTTGTACCAATTGGCTCAGATGCTAAGAAATATTTGCAACAGTATCTACAACATATCCGTGTTCATACCCTACCAGTTGCAAAGGCACAGGATACCGTCTTCTTAAATCAACGTGGCGCTGGGCTAAGTCGCGTGATGGCTTTTTACATTGTGCGAGATACCGCAGCGCTTGCAGGCATTGCCAAACAAGTGCATCCGCATACCCTGCGCCACAGTTTTGCTACGCATCTGTTGGAGGGTGGCGCCGATTTGCGCGTTATTCAAGAATTATTGGGCCACGAAAGTGTGGTTACGACAGAAATCTACACGCATTTAGACAGGCAATACCTTCGCGACACCTTGATGATGTATCACCCGCGCTTTAAGTAGATTAGGCCGAAAATGCCATAAATGTGACACTTTACCAACAATTGCAAGCAAGAGCCATAGTATATTTGCGCTTATGCCAAAAAAGTTTCGCTTTTTACTAGCGGCCATTTTAAGTTTTTTTGCAACAAGTGCATTTGCACAACTTGGTAGCGTAAAGGGGTTTGTTTACGATAAAGTAACAGGTGAGCCAGTTGTTGGCGCTCAGGTTTCATTGCAGGTAGAAGGCAAAGTGGCTAATACAGATGCCAATGGTTTCTATAATATTCCTCGTGTTACGCCTGGCGATTATACCATGGAAATTAGTTTTGTGGGCTATAATGCACAAACAGTAGCTGTAACAATTGTTGCCGGTGATATCGTTAGTCAAGTTATTCGTTTAGAGAAGAAGAAAACGCAGATTGGCGAAATTAGTGTTAGTCGCAAGAAGAGCGAAAAAATTACAGATACGCGTGTTGGTGTTAATCGCATTACCACAAAAGAAATTAAAGCCTTACCAAGTGTTGGTGGCGAGCCAGATATTGCACAGTATCTTCAAGTTATGCCTGGTGTAACTTTTACAGGTGACCAAGGTGGTCAGCTTTATATCCGTGGTGGTAGTCCGGTGCAAAATAAAATATTGCTAGATGGTATGACGATTTACAATCCGTTTCACAGCATCGGTTTATTTAGTGTATTTGAAACAGACGCGATTCGTAATGCAGAAGTTATGAGCGGTGCATTTAGTGCAGAGTACGGCGATCGTACAAGTGCTATTGTAAATATTACAACGAAGGATGGCAATAAAACAGAAACACATGGCAAGGCAGGCTTTAGTCCTATTCTTGCAAAGGCATTTGTAGAGGGGCCACTTATTAAAGCTAAAGACGATCGCGAGATTAGCCTTAGCTATGTTGCTAGTGCGAAGTATAGTTATTTAGATCGTGTAGCGCCAATCTACAAGGGACTTGGTGAGTCATATAAGCAAGGTCTTCCGTTTACATTCGCTGATTTATACGGTAAACTAAGTTTAAATACGGGCAGCGGTGGTAAGTTCAATGTATTTGGTTTCAACTTTACCGATGGTGTAAATTATCCTGCTACACAATTAGCTTGGAAGAATTATGGTGTTGGTAGCAACTTCGTCATCTCACCAAGTAGCAGCAGCAGCCTTATTACAGGTGGTGTTAATATTAGCAACTACAATATTGGTTTAACTGAAAGCGATAATCGTCCACGCCAAAGTTCTATTGGTGGCTTTGATGCACACGTAGCTGTAACTAACTTTTTTGAAGGAACGCAAGAGTTTAAGTACGGGGTAGAGGTTGTAGGTTTTAGTACAAAATACGAGTACTACAATTATTTAGGTATTCGTAGTAATCAAGATGAAAACACAACGCAGCTCGGTGGTTTCTTAAAGTGGAAAGGTAATATCAAAAACAAATTGATTTACGAGCCAGGTATTCGCATTCAATATTATAGCACACTTGGCATTTTTAGCCCAGAGCCGCGCATAGCTGCTAAATACAACTTTAGCAAAAACTTCCGTATCAAAGCTGCTGCAGGTCGTTACTCACAAAACCTTATTAGCAATAAAAGCGATAAGGATATTGTAAACTTGTTTACTGGTTTTCTTACAGGCCCTGAGCAAGAGCTAGAGAAGTTAAGAACAGATGCTAATGGCAATCCTATTTTGAATAATAATAATGTACAGTATGCCAATCACTTGGTTGGTGGTATTGAGTATGATAATGGCAATTTAGAATTAACGCTAGAGCCTTGGATAAAAGACTTTAGACAACTAATTGCTTTCAATCGTTACAAAACAACCCTTAGTCAACCAGATTTTATTATTGAGCGTGGCATGGCACAAGGTGTTGATGTTACAGCTAAGTATAGCAAGAAGCAGTTTTACATCTGGAGCGTTTTCTCTTTAGGAAAAATTACGCGTTCAGATAAGTTTCAAACCTATCCGCCGCCATTTGATCGTCGTATCAACATCAACCTTGTGGGCACTTATACCTGGGGTCGTAAAAACGATTGGGAACTTGGTGCTAGGTTTAACTACGGTAGCGCATTTCCATTTACACGTACACAAGCCATTTATGAAAGTATTGATTTTAGCCAAAATGGTATTGGCACCAATTACTTGCAGCAAAATGGTACACTTAGTTTATTGTACGATACAGAAATTAACGCGGGTCGTTTAAGCGATTACCACCGTTTAGACGTAAGCCTTAAGAAGCGTCTTGACTTAGTTGGTTCCGTTACAGGCGATATTACTGTTGGCGCTACCAATGCATACGATCGTCAGAATATTTTCTATATCAATCGTATTACAAACAATAGACAGTATCAATTGCCATTCTTCCCAACTGTGGCTTTTAATGTGCAATTCTAATTGCTAGGTAAGTTCTACTTATCCAAGTAATAGTAGTGTGTTATAGTGCTTTAAGCCAATTTTAGGATTATTTAGCAAATTTATTGGCTGTAGCGTGCTTACTTCGCATTATTGCGTTTACTCGTAGCCATACTACTGCTCATTTCCTCTTTGCCACTACATGCACAAGTAGCACTTAGTGCTACTACAATTGAGGCGGACTTGCCTACGACACTACGCTTATACAATTATCAGGTTGCGCCTGCTAAAGCTGAGCAGCACAAATTCTTACAGCAAATCAACGATGCTTATGTGAATCAATGGATTTACAAGGATCTGCTACAACAGATGCAAACCGATAAGTTGCAACTATCTGCACTATTGCCATGGCACCAACAGCATCATACTTTTTTGCAAGCGCAACAAGCTATGCTGCACGATGCTTACGAACGTGCTATTTATCTTTATACACAAACCGATAATGCTCTGCTTAGCAATGACGAATTAGTGCTGAAAAACTATAATCTTGCCTATGCGTATTTGCAAGTTAATAAGCAGCGCAAGGCAGAAGTGTATAGTATCAAAGAAATTGTTTCTGTAATGAATGGCATCCGTTCTATCGACAGTAAATACAAAAGTGCTGGCAATTATTACTATGCAGTGCTGCAATACTTGAGTGGCAATTACAAAGAGGCCATCAACGGTTTGCAAGGCATGGATAGCACCGAGAACTATAGTGCGGTTATGCCATTTGTAGCAGCGCAAAGCTATTATCAAATTGGCAGCGTTACACGAGCAGAAGAAATTGTACAGCAGTATTTTTCAAAATCACAAACAAGCGCACGATATCAAGCGCCTATGGTGCGTTTAGCGATGCAACTTGCATTTGAGCAAGAGCAATATCAAAAGGTATTAGACTATGGTGCACGTGTAGGCGATGCTGCGGCTATGGAGGCAACACAGCGTTACAATTATGCCTATGCTGCTATGCAATTGCAAGATGATGCTGTGGCAGAATACGCATTTGGCACATTGCTTCGCGAAGACAACGATACCTTGGTTGCTAACTGTTATTACAACCTTGCGCACTTGGCTTATAAGCATCACGACGAAGACAAGGCCTTAAAAAATCTACAGTTCATTGGCGATAATACCCAGCTCAGCAAACAACAGAACCTTGTTATATGGGAAAATCTTGTACGCCTAAGTTTAAGTAAACGAGATGATGCTACCGCAACAATCTATGCCTTGAAGCTTGCGCGCGACAATAATAAAGATGCCCAGAATTTTGGTATCTATGCATTGTGTTTGATTTTACCAAACGCTGCAGATGCGGATCAAGCTATTGCAACCTTGCAAGATTTTGAGGACAATCCTACTGCAGCTAGTACCCTGTACAGCATGTTGATATCTAAAGCACAAAAGGCACTTAGTAAGGCACAATATGCAGAAAGTAAAACAGCGGCACGCAAAGCAATGCAGTACACAAAGGTACCTAGCGAAATAGAGGTCCTAGATTATTTTATTGCAGATGTTAACTATAAAAGCAAAGACTATGTAGCGCTACAAGAACAACAGCAGCAGCTTGCCAAAACACACTTGCACTACTGCGATATCACATGGATGCACATTAATGCGCTGTTGCAGCAGTATGCTGTAAGTGACGCCCTCAAAATTGTAAATGCCACTGACTTTACATGCAGTGGACAAGGTTACGCAAGCTATTTTCAACAGCTTAAGGCAATTGAGCAAACCATGTTAGGCAGAGATAGCCTTTTTCATGTAGCAGTGGATAGTGTTTACGGCGCCTCAGCAATAACCGTGTGTGATTCATTATTGCAATCTCGCTATTGCAAACATGCTGATTCAACTAAACTTTTGTTTGTACAATGCGCAGCTTTAAAGAAAGCAAAAGATAAAGTGCTGCGTCAACAACTGTTTAGTTTACTCGACTATAGTATCATTGCCGCAGATACAAGTAAACTTATTAGTTACTATGATATTGCTGCTAGCTTAAAAGACACAGTTTTAAAAAACGCTGTATTACCAGTACACGATTCAGCGCTTGCAGTTTCTAGTTTGGCATATACACTGCAACAAGCACGAGCAAGCTACGACATTGCTATTGGCAACAAGCAAGCTGCAAAGCAACGACTAGTAGCTTTAGCAGCATGTACAATTTCCGCACAACAAAAAAAGGACATTACAAAAGCAATAAAAGGTATAAAGTGAGGAAGAATTTAGCCATATTGTTTTTAGTATGCCTTGTGCAATTAGCACATGCGCAAATAGATACTACCTTGTATAATAGAGATAGTATTACGCTCAATTTGATTCCGCCTATGGTGTTGCCGCATCCGATTCAGCCTATGAGCCCGCACATTGCTGAGCACAATGAGTATTTGCAATTTCCTTTCAAACCTGCCCTAATCGATGTGCAAGATATGCCAATGCAAAAGAGCGATCGCATGACGCAATTTGTAAAAGTTGGTATTGGTAATCTTTGGCATGCACAAGCACAAGCACAACTCATTAAAAGATTTGATTCTGGTGCTTGGGTATTTGGTGCAGCTTATAATACAATGAATGGTAAACTATGGGCACAACAACATCGCACTGTAGATGCTAGTATTGGTTATTATAAGACTGGCAAAAAGTATATTCAGCAACACGTCCTTAGTACTAATGCTAGCAAATATTATAACTATGGCGTACTAGATACAATCATTAGTACAATTAATATTACGCCTATAGCAAACAGATTTAATGTGGTGCAATTACAAAGTACTGTGCGTAAGTCCAATCAAACGGAAGCGGATTTGGAGCAAGAAGTGCAAAGTACACTTGGTATTATTAGCCAAGATACAATTGCAGAATACAGCGCACAAATACAAGTCCCAATTGGGCCACTCAAGTCTTTACCGCGTTTAGGTTTTGCTGCAATGGCACAAATAAAAAGTGCTAATAGCGAGGATCGTAGTTTGTACAATAGCTATCTTGTTGGGGTAGGTGTTCGGTATAGTAAAGCCGCTAGTCAATTGTTGCAATCACCTTATAGCTTTGGTATGGATGTGGCTTATAGCAGTGATGGTATTATTGTATTGCCTCAAGCGCATTATCATTTTGCAAATTTCGATGAAGGAAAAAACTATGCGCTTACTGCATTTGCGAAGAGTAGTGCAGATGTCAATACTTATTTGCAATGGTATAAGCAAGTCCCACATTTCGGTCTGCAATATGCGATGCCGCTGTCTACAAATGTTGCTTACGGTATTCGTTATAGCACAGTGCAGAAAAAAGTTTTGAGCTTTTCTAGTGCTTTGGCTTTTGTACAAATCAAACGTATGGTTCAGTTCACAAACAGATCGCTAAACGATACTGCACTTCCACTTGATGCAAGCATGCAAGCGCTACAGGTAGCGCCAACCTTTAGGCATATGCTTGGCACTTTGGCCTTGCACTATCAGTCAGCTACACCTTACGCTGGCGGTATCGTTTGCAGTTTGCGTGTACCGGTGCAAGCAATCAATCTTATTAATACGCCGTTGTGGCAAGTGCAGGTTTACGGGTCGCTCAGACTGCCTAAAGCATGGCAGTTGCGCACACAGTTCTTGCTTTTGGGCAACCGCTACGATTATGTAGCCGGCGATAATACGATGCTCCAAAACTTTGGAACAGCTCGCGAGTTAAGCTTAAATGTAGATAAACAGGTGAAAAAACATGGTCTATTTAGTGTAGCTATCAACAATGCACTCAATGCGCCTTATCAATTATACAGCGGTTATATTGTTTATAACGCCTACCTAACGGCTTCTTACGCCTACAGATGGTAGGGATAAGTTCATTGTGTATATTTTTTGCGTCTTTTGCTACTAAATTTCGCACAAAGCAACAACGTCATTGGGGTTTATCACATAAATTTGCCAGCCTTTAGGGTAAGTAAGCATATGCAATTTCACGATCTCAACCGCTACATTGGACTTTGTTTGGTAAAAAATGGCTATTGTGCCATACCAGCATTAGGAGCTTTGCGCCTTAAAAAGAACTATGCAGAGAATAATGCGTTTGGCGAGTTAGTGCCAACAAATACAACCGTTACGTTTGAGCCTGTAAATTCAATTGATGATCAGTTTGCGCATTTTATTGGTCTGCAAGAAAATATTAGCAGCAACAATGCTAGCAACATGCTTAGCAAATTTGGAAAGGCTGTAAAGGCACAAGTGCTTAATGGCGATGTGTATGTCATAGATGGCGTTGGTAAGTTTGTTCGCAATGGCAACGAGGTTGGTTTTGATGTTAATAGCAGTTTTGATGTTGGTGAGTTTGTAATGACGCCACCAAGCAGTGATAAACCTGTAGAGCATGAGCACAATAAAATTAATTATACAGCGCCAGAACCTACAAGTAGTGTTCGCTATGTAAATGCCGAAAATAGTTCTGGAAGAAGTTTTAATGGCTTAGGTAAAATCCTACTGCCAATTGGCTTGGTTGCGTTACTTGGTATTGGTGGGTACTTCCTATACACTTTTGTACAAAAGCAAAAAGGTAAAGAACCAGTTGCAAGCAACGAAATCGTAAAGGACACCACAAGCAAATCTCCTGCTGATACTGCAATTCCACAGGCAACAGGCAACTTACCAATCAATCCGCCAGATACTAGTCGTACGCCGGCACAAGATGCAACGCCAAAACCAGCTGGCGATTCTACTGCTGCAGCGCCAACGCCTGTTGCATTCAAAGGCCCAGCACTTAAGGTTGCTATCCATACTTTTGATAATAAAGAAAGCGCCGATAAGAAATGTAAATTTCATACTGGCAATGGCAATAATTGCACAGTACAACAGGCAGACAGCAGCAAGTGGTTAGTTGTAATTAACTTACCTAGTACTGATAGACCTGCCGATAAGGTTGTAGATAGCTTACGTCGCTTCTTCAATCCAAAAGGTCCAGTGTTTGCTGTAAAATAGTAGCTCTAATGCTACAATAGCCGCATTTATTGGCTCGTTTACCGTAGAAACTATATTTTTACTTTTTCAAGCTAACCAAGCACAGCTTATGTGTGTCTATTAATCAAAATCTACTTTCAATGAAAAAATTATTAGTTGCAGCGTTTTTGCTTTTATGCATGCAAGTAGAAGCAAGTCATGTACAGGGTGGTCATATCACTTACACTAGTTTAGGTGGTAATGTTTACAATGTGCAGTATTCTAGATTACAAGACTGCGGTGGCATACCGCCTGCTGATTCTGTGCAACTTCTTGCTGAAAGCAATCAATTGGGTATTTGTATCCCTTTTTGGGTACACCTACAAAGTACACAGGTTAATACTATTGTTTGCCCAGGTATAAATACAAGCTGTAGTGGTGGCAATATCACCGGGCAAGAGCAAGTAAATTATTCTGGTACAGTCACGCTTTCAGGAACAAGCGCAGACTGGATGTTTTCATTTTTTGAATGCTGCCGACAGCTAATGACTAGCCTTAACGGCAATGGAAGCAATATTGGTTTGATAGCTACATTAGATAATAGTACAAGCCCGAACAATTCGGTGCAAATAAGTGCTTTTACCAATTCAACTATTCAAGCAAATAGTGCTACTAGTGTAAATTTTGGAGCCTATGAAAGCGATGGTGATAGCGTTGTTTATAGTTTAGTAGCACCGTTAGAACAAGTACCTATGTGTACATCGCTTCCAATTACAACCGTTGCCTACGCTGCGGGTTATTCCGCTACTAGTCCCTTTGGCACAAACGGTACAGCAAGTATAAATGCTACAACAGGCACACTAAACTTGCAGTGTTCCCTTACCGGCATTTACCTCATTGCAGTAAAAGCGCAAGAATATAGAAATGGCGTACTCGTTGGGACAGTAATGCATGAGTTTACAGTAACAGTAGTGAGTGGCACCAATAATGCACAGCCGCAATTGACTGGTATCAATGGCGGCACAACCTATACAACTAGTATCAATGCATGTAGTGGCGCATCTTTAAGTTTTACATGCAGTAGCAGCGATGCAGATGCTAGTGATTCAACATATATTGATTGGCTTGGTTTGCCAGTTGGCGCTACCTATAGCAATATGTTCATTGGTACTAATGCACAAAGTACTATCACGTGGCAACCGACTTCTAGTAATGCTAGTAGCATGCCGTATGTATTTCAAGCTATTGTTCGCGATAATAAATGCCCACAACCTGGCGCACAGGTATTAACTTATTTAGTTTATGTCAATCAATGTAATACAGATACGGTATGGCCGGGCGATGCCAATGCCGACTTTATTGTAGACAATTTTGACGTACTTGCTATTGGTGTTGCTAATAGTGCTACTGGTTTAGCTCGTCCTGGTGCTAATACTACGTGGACAGCTCAGTATGTAGGCAATTGGGCTGGTTCTTTTGTAAGTGGTGTTAACCACAAACATGCGGATTGTGATGGGAACGGTACTGTAGATATTGCAGTAGATGCGCCAGTAGTGAGTGCAAACTATGGCCTGTGGCATAGTAAAAAGTTTAATACGCCACGTAAGGACCGTGGTTTACCAGAATTAAAATTAGATCTTACTAGTATTAAATTCATACCAGGTACAACAGTTACTATTCCAATAACCCTTGGTAGCGCTAACAATGCATGCGTTGATTTTTACGGTTTAGCAAGTACATTTACGATAAGCACAAACGCGAGTGCAAGCAACATGACCGTTACAAAGGCAGGCACTTGGATTCCTGCAGCAAACAGCTATGGCTTTGATAAAGCAATTATCCCAACGCGTAATGAATTTGCTTTAACTAAAACAAATGCACAGGGTAGTAATGGCTTCGGTCAAATTGGAAGTATTACCATTAGTATTCCTAGCAATGCTGCAATTGGCGGCACAGTTAACTTTGGCTTCGTTAATGTAAAAGCGGTTAAGCCAGATGGCAGCGATATGCAAATTGACGTGCCTACGCAAAGTGCAATGATAGAAACTGCTGGGTCAATTGAAGGTGCTACTAGTTCATCAATAAGCCTTTTGCCAAATATTACTTCTGCAGAGCTCCAAATTATTGGCGCACAAGACCAAGATATTTTTATTGCCAATATGCAGGGCCAACGTGTTATGAGCATCCATCACGAGGTGTCTAAACCAATTAATGTTGCGGGTCTGGCGAATGGTCTTTACTATGTGCAATTGCCACAGAGTGGGATTGTGCTAAGGTTTTGTAAGCAGTAAATTCTTGTGGCGCTGCGATTTCCCTGACACCGCTCAGCCCAAAGCAGCGCGATTTACCTTACCTTTGCAGCTCAAATTTTTTGTAAAAATGGCATCAACACAAGATATTCGTACAGGGCTTATCATTAAGTTAGATAACAATCTATACTCTGTAGTAGAATTCGGACAAAACAAAACTGCACGTGCAGCTGCTAAAGTATGGGCAAAGCTTAAGGGTGTAGACAATACACGTACTATCGAACATACGTGGAATAGTGGTGACACTATCTATCCTGTGCGTGTAGAACGTCAGCCTTATCAGTTTTTGTATAAAGACGATATGGGTTATAACTTTATGAATACAGAAAACTACGAGCAGGTTGTTTTAGCTGAAAACCTAATTGACAGCCCTCAGTTTTACAAGGATGGTCAAGAAGTTGTATTGGTTGTTAATACAGAAACTGATACAATTATGGGTAGTGAATTGCCTAGCAGCATTATTACTACAATCACTTATACAGAGCCAGGTATGAAAGGCGATACAGCTACACGTACCCTAAAGCCAGCAACAATTGAGACAGGTGCGACAGTAATGGTACCTTTATTTTGCGACGAGGGCGAAGTTATTAAGGTAGATACACGCACAGGCGCTTATATGGAGCGTGTAAAGAGCTAGTAGTTTTCACAGATTATTAATTTTCAAGGGGTTGCGATACAATTGCAGCCCTTTTTTTATGTGTAAAAATGCCATGTGTTTTTCCCACAATTGAATAACTTTCAGCTTATTCTTTGATGTTTTCTGCTATTTTACTGTACTTTAGCCCCCCAGCTAGAAAATCTACAAATGGAAAAAAAGGAAGTAAAAACAACCAAGCCAGCTGAGGTAAAAGCAAGTGCTACGCATTTTGACATTACCGAAATTAGCGAATTGCTAAAAGCCTTCAACAAAAGCAACGTCAACGAGCTCAAGTTAGAAAAAGGCGACTTCAAAATCACAATCAAGCAAGGTGGAGGCCAAGTGGTTACACAAGTTGTAAGTGCTGCCCCGGTAGCTGCTGCAGCGCCAGTTGCTGCACCTGCCAGCGCTCCCGCAACTTCTGCTCCAGCGCCTGCTGCCGCACCAGCTGCGCCAGCTGCTAGTAATACAGTTACAATAAAGAGCCCAATGATTGGCACTTTTTATCGCAGCGCTGGCCCTGGTAAACCAGTATTTATCAACGTTGGTGATACGGTAGAAGAAGGGCAGGTTACTTGCATCATTGAGGCAATGAAATTGTTCAATGAAATAGAAAGCGAGGTAAGTGGCAAGATTGTAAAAATACTTGTTGACGATGCAAGCCCGGTTGAATACGATCAGCCGCTATTTTTGGTAGAGCCTGCTTAAGCTATTCTGCTAAGCTCAAATTATTCTTATTACAGTTTGTAAACGTAACGATACAAAATGTTCAAAAAAATTTTAATAGCCAATAGAGGAGAAATTGCGCTAAGGGTTATACGTACATGCCGCGAAATGGGTATTCCTACTGTAGCCGTGTATAGCACAGCAGATAAAGATAGTTTGCACGTACGCTTTGCCGACGAGGCAGTTTGTATTGGCGCCCCTGCAAGCAAGGACAGCTATCTAAATATTCCAAATATTATTGCTGCAGCCGAAATAACAAATGCAGATGCTATTCATCCTGGTTATGGTTTCTTGGCAGAGAATGCTAAGTTTAGCGAAATCTGTGCTCAGAATAAGATCAAGTTTATAGGCCCAACGCCTGACATGATCAACTCAATGGGCGACAAGATTACGGCTAAAGAAACAATGATCAAAGCCGGTGTACCTGTTGTACCTGGTAGCGAAGGTTTGCTAGAAAGCATCGACCAAGCAAAAGAAGAAGCTGCAAAGATGGGCTACCCAGTAATGATTAAAGCAACTGCCGGTGGTGGTGGCAAGGGTATGCGCATTGTTTGGAGTGTAGAAGAAATAGAAAAAGCATACGAAAGCGCTAAGCAAGAAGCCGCTGCATCTTTTAAGAACGATGGCATTTATATGGAGAAGTTTGTAGAAGAACCGCGCCATATAGAAATTCAAATTGCAGGCGATCAGTTTGGCAATGTTTGCCACCTAAGCGAACGCGATTGCAGTATACAACGCCGTCATCAGAAGCTGGTAGAAGAAAGCCCAAGTCCGTTTATGACGCCAGAGTTGCGCAAGGCTATGGGCGACGCAGCCATCAAAGCAGCTAAGGCAATTAATTACGAAAGTGTTGGAACCATAGAATTTCTAGTAGATAAGCATCGCAATTTCTACTTTATGGAAATGAATACACGTATCCAAGTAGAACACTGCGTAACGGAAGAAGTTATCAATTACGACTTAATCAAAGAGCAAATTAAAATTGCTGCAGGTGTACCAATTAGTGGGCGCAACTACGAGCCAGAAATGCATGCGATTGAGTGCCGTATTAATGCCGAAGATCCAAATAACGACTTTAGACCAAGCCCTGGTAAGATTACTGTACTACATACCCCAGGCGGACACGGTGTGCGTGTAGATAGCCATATTTATGCAGGCTACAGCATCCCACCATATTACGATAGCATGATTGCAAAGATTATTGCAGTTGCACAAACACGCGAAGAAGCTATTAATACAATGGAGCGTGCTTTAAGTGAGTATGTCATTGAAGGTATTAAAACCACAGTGCCATTCCACCTTAAGTTGATGCGCGACGAGAAGTTCCGCTCAGGCGACTTTACAACCAAGTTTATGGATACTTGGGAAATGTAGGGTAGAACTGCATTGTTTTGCAAAAAAACTGCTACAGAGCTAGTTTCTTATTATTTCCTAAGTTACGCTTTTTGGAATCTTATACTATTTGCTTTATGTACTTAATCGGAAGAATTCCAACTATGCTATTATATTATCAAAAATTACATGATTTTACATAAATAAGTATAAAAATTCTACTTACATTTGCTTTATCATGCAATTGTCATCTGCAAATATCTTAAACCCAGTTGATCACGGGTTATTAGTAGCTGCATTAACAGATGTAAAGAATCCGGCTCAGAAAATAAAATACCTAGTGGCCACAGGAGAAATCAAACCAGTCATGCGTGGATGGTATCTTGTAAATGAGGCACTAGAAAACTACTCGCTGATGTATGCTGCAAATATATTTTACGGACCATCCTACGTGTCAAGACTTACCGCATTATCATATTTGGGTTGGTTGACGGATGTTGTAATTGTACAAGAGTCAGTATGTTTTAAGCGCGGCAAAGCAATTGATAACAGTATCGGTCGCTTTGTATACTACAAGCAGGATTGCAAGACTTTTCATTTAGGTGTGAATGCCATGCAACAGGGGCCACGTATTACTATTCGTATCGCATCGCCAACAAAAGCATTGTATGATTACTTGATTACCGAACCTAATTTGGTACTTACAGGAAAAAGCAATCTTTTTGATTTTCTTGAAAATGATCTTCGATTTGCAACAGAACGCTTGCATGAGTTAGACGTGCCATTGCTTAAGGAACTTGCAAAGCATGGTCAAAAGACGAGGCAAATCAAAATATTAATTGACCTAATAGAATCTATACGATGAGCATTCTGCTGGACTGGTTGAATACCTACAGTATTTCTACTGCTGAGGAACTTGTTAACGCAAAAAGAGAAATCATGCAAGAAATTGTTTTGGCAGGTCTAGCTAGAGGTGGCTTTTTCAGCGAAGCTACCTTTTATGGCGGTACTGCTTTACGTGTGCATTATGGTTTAGATAGGTATTCAGAAGACTTAGATTTTTCGCTAAATAGGGTTGATGCAAATTTTAGCTTAGAAAAGTACTTTGAAGCAATACACTATGAGTTTATTGCCCTAGGTATTAATGTAAGCTTAAAACTAAAAGAAAAGAGGCATGTAACGCCTGTTGAGTCAGCCTTTCTAAAAGAGGATACTTACTGGGGATTATTGACCTTGCAAACAGATTTTAGCAAGGTGTCTAACTTGCCACATGTAAAGATTAAAATAGAGATTGATAAAACACCACCACTTCTTTTTGATCGTGAGCTCAAAACAATTATTCGCCCTTCTTCATTGCAAGTAAGTTGTATGACACTGCCTTCGCTTTTTGCCGGAAAAATGCATGCAGTACTTTACAGGGCAGGGAAGTCTAGAGAGAAAGGAAGAGATTGGTATGACCTTGAATGGTACATCCGAAAAGGGGTGAAATTACCACTCGCGCAATTAAGAGATAGAGCAATCAATTCCAAGCATCTTGACACCAATGATATTTTTGACGAGGGAACTTTTATGGAAATTCTACAAAGAAGGGTCAATGCATTAAACGTTGAATCGGTAAAGCATGATGTAATAAACTTTATTCCGGATAGCGCAAAACTCAATATCTGGAGCACGCAATACTTCCACGACCTTACGAGCCATATTAAATTTGTATAAGTAAATGTTCAAGTTTATCCGCTGATACCGCAGCATCGATATCTACTCGCCATTTGCTAGCTTTCTACCACGACTAAGATTCAATTTTGAATTGGGTGGTGCAAAAACACAGTCGCTACAATATTCTGCCAAACTCGTTTTTACGTAGAGTAAATATTTGTACTCTGTCATTTGTCTTAAGTCGTAATAGCTGGGACGGTAAAGTTCTATGAACTTACTTAAGCTATCGCCTTGCAAGCCAGTCATGCGCGCGATTGGTCTATTGCTAAATTTACTATCAATGTATTTCTGCTCTTCAAACCATTTGACGTTTTCGCGAAATGCCCATTCTTCTCGTTGCTTTTTGCTAAGCCCAGCTAAAATTCCAGCTCCTGTGGTGTACTCACTTTGAAGCGGTTTATTAAAAACAGTTTTATAAGTTTCTATTGTGTTCAAGCTGTCCTGCGTATAGTTGCCCGTTTTTGCAACTGCTACGATACCGGTCAACTCTTTTACTTTTGGCTTCATGGCAATGAAGTAATACTTAGGGCTTTTTTCGTTGACGATGCGCACCCTTACAGTTTCTAAATTAGCGGCGCTAAATTCTAAAAGATTGCCACTCTTTACCGTAATACTCCATTGGCCAAGGCTATCTGCTTGCGTGCTCATAGAAGTATTAACGTTTTTTACAGTAACAAGCGATCCTTCATAAGCGCTATCGGCAACATTGAGTTTTACAATGCCTTTAATGACGCTTTGTGCAAACATAGGTATGCTACAAAAAAAGCATAGAACTAGTATGGCGAATTGCTTGCTCAATATGGTAAAAGTAATAAACACTGCTTGTATCAGTAGCGATTATAACAATAGTTTATAACATAAACCATAGGCACAAAAAAAGCCGCACATTACTGCACGGCTCTTTCAAGTATTTTCTAATAAATTATCTTATATATTTTAGACGCAATAGTTTGCCAGCATCTATTGGATTGTAACGCGTCAAAATACCCAAGCTATCGCTCCAGATAATTGTATCGCATGGTACTTGTGCCGGCGAGGTCTTCATATAAAGCTTGTCAGCAATAATTGTACCCGTTAAGTATGGCGGATCTACATAGGTAATGTTTTTCTGAGCACATCCCATATAGTACTTTACGCTGTCCAAGGTAAACTCCCATTTGTCGTTTACTAGGCGAGACCCCTGAACATAAAAGTTCTTGATGCTACCAAAGTTAGTTTCAATACCAAAGGCTTGCGTCTGCATTACAATATCCTTGCCGCAACACTGTTGGAATTGTGTTTTAATTACACTGTCTTTCCAAGCTGGTAAGGCACCATTTGGTTGATGGCCAATAAATTTTTGTGTTTGTCTAAACACGGTTGGCGTAATTTCAGTGTACTCAAATACCAATGCCGTATCTAAACCACGACCACCAGTAGGCCAGTACATCATACGAATGCCATCGGTTAAGAACTTAGCTTTCTTTGGTCCGCAATTGCTTGGCACTGGCGGCTTGTCGGTACAACTATGGAGTGCTGTGGTAGCTATGGCACATGCCGCAATCAAAGTCAATAACTTATTCATCATTCTCTTAGACGGTAAAAATACAACGTATCGTGACAAAAAGAGGCCTTAAACTGCCTTTTCCGCAAAATATTTATGGAAATATGGTATTGTTTCTATGCCTTTGTAGTAATTGGCTACATCAAACTTCTCATTAGGGCTGTGAATATTGTCGTTATCTAAGCCAAAACCCATCAGAACAGTCTTAAGTCCCAGTACGCGTTCAAACAGCGCAATAATTGGAATACTGCCTCCACCACGGGTAGGAATTGGGCTTTTGCCAAAGGTGCTTACTATCGCTTTTTCTGCGGCTTTGTAAGCGTGGCTATCCGTTGGCGTTACAACAGGTTCGCCGCCATGGTGCGCTGTGACTTTTACTTGAACACTAGCAGGTGCAATTTTTTCAAAATGCTTTGTAAACAAGTCGCTGATATCGTGACTATTTTGATTCGGTACTAAGCGCATGCTAATTTTTGCAAAGGCTTTACTTGGCAATACTGTTTTGGCGCCCTCGCCAATATAGCCGCCCCACATGCCGTTCACCTCTAGTGTTGGTCTTACACCAGTTCGTTCAAGCGTGGTATAACCTTTTTCACCCCATTCTTCTTTCACTTGCAAGTCTTGTTTGTATTCTTCCAAATCGAATGGTGCATCATTAAGTGCCTTGCGCTCAGCCGCTGTTAGTTCTTGCACTTTGTCGTAGAAACCTTCTACAGTAATATGGTTGTTTTCGTCGTGCAGGCTTGCAATCATCTTACTTAAAATAGTAAGTGGGTTGGCCACGGCACCACCATATACACCGCTATGTAAATCGCGGTTAGGGCCAGTTACTTCTACTTCCATATAGGCAAGACCACGCAAACCAGTTTCTATGCTTGGATGCTCCATGCTTATCATACTTGTATCGCTTACCAGTACAATATCTGCTTTAAGTTTTTCTACATTAGCTTCCAAGAACGGACCAAGATTGCTACTGCCAACTTCTTCTTCACCTTCTATAATATATTTTACATTGCAGGCAAGGCTGTCTGTACTATTCATTACTTCTAAAGCCTTTACATGCATAAACATTTGGCCTTTATCGTCGCAGGCCCCACGCGCATAAATTTTACCGTCTTTGATGACTGGTTCAAAAGGGCCGCTATGCCAAAGTTCTAGTGGATCTGCCGGTTGCACATCGTAGTGGCCATAAGTTAGAATTGTTGGTAAAGACGGGTCAATTATTTTTTCGCCATACACAATCGGATGCCCTTTTGTAGGACAAATTTCTACACTTGTGCAGCCAGCCTTTAGTAAACTATCTTTTACAGCTTCTGCCATATTTGCAACATCTTTGGCATAAGCGCTATCGGCACTAATACTTGGTATGCGTAATAAATCTAGTAGCTCGTTTAAAAAACGGTCTTGGTTTTTTTCTTGATATTCTTTCCAGGCTTGCATAATGGCTTGCTATTTCTTCGTGTCATGCGAATATAGCAAACTTGCTAAGGCAAGTAGGATTATATTGGTCAGCTTGTGTTGTGCAGTAATTGTAATATTGCTTTATGGCTTCAGCAGTACTAACTTAGCTTCATTATTGACAGTAGCTAATGCAATTTCTCTTGGCGTTTCTTGATCTTGCCCTAAGGCTATATCTGTAAGCCGTGCCAATAAATCCTTAGCAGGTGCTCCAGCAGGTAGTTGGCTGCCAATAGCATTGACCATAGCAATTTCTTGTTCTACAGCACTGCGCACAGTTTGCCATACTTCTTTGCTTACATAAATCTGTTGGCTAAGGTTGTACTCAAACTCGCTACGTATACTTTGTATAATGGCCAATTGTAAATCTTGTGCACTGGCGCCGCTGTCGTAAAATCGACCGATAACGCTACGCATTTCCATACGCTCCAAAAACATACTCAGGCGCTCATAGGCTTGCATACGCATAGCAATGGTTTTGCTGGCATTTTCGCCAAAAATAGCAAGACGCTGACGCTCGGTATCGTTGGTTAAAAATTTTTGTACAATCAAATATGCAGCGCCCAAAACCACTAAGGCAGGCACAGTATACTTGGCAATTTCTAAAATCGTTTGTAGGCTTTCGCTCATGCTCGGTAAAATTATGTTTATTTTACGACTGTATGCAGGCAAATATTGTTCATTGTAAAAAGTTTAGCATGTTTTTAGGGCTATTGATGCTTAGTCAATTGTGCGCACATGCCTGCGTGCCCGATACAATTATACCGCACAAAGGCTATGCCAATGCGTGGCGCATGTTAGAAGGCAGATGGGCAAAAAAGGTTGTCATGAAAATGGCCTATGCCACCAAGCAGAATTTTATGAAGAAAAAAATCTATCCCTGTGCCAAATGCTACTTGAGGCCGGAAGCAATGACTGCTTTGCAACGCGCCATAGACACTGCCGCTAAGCGTGGCTACAAACTAGTCATCTACGATTGCTACAGGCCGCGCAAATATCAATACATCATGTACAAAATTGTAAAAAACGAAGACTATGTAGCTAACCCTAAACGAGGTAGTATGCACAATCGTGGTCTTGCCGTGGATATTGGTTTGGCGGATAGCAATGGCGTTGTGCTAGACTGTGGTAGCGCCTTTGACGACTTTAGCACAAAGGCACATTTCTGGTACAGCGATTGCAGTGCAGCTGCACAAAAAAACAAAGCAGCATTGAGAAGCATTATGCAGAGCTGTGGATTTTCGCCCTACGATAAAGAGTGGTGGCATTTTAGTTACAAGGCGGTGAGCTATGAGGTTGACGAATTTATTTGGCCGTGTCAATAAGTAGATTGAATATAATTGGCAAGCAAACACTACTGGCAGGTGTAAGCGCACAAAATTGCTTTACATTTGCTTTAGAGAAATAAAAAAAGGCCATGCAACACTAGTAGTAGTTTTGCGCCACGGCAAAAGATAAATGCTATTACAAATTTTACGCTACCTTACTTTACCACTTGCCATACCGTATGGTTTGATTGTAGCCTTGCGCAATAAATTATACGATTGGAAATTGAGTGATAGCTTAC
>JBJORA010000049.1:0-22456 GCA_046049675.1 Bacteroidota bacterium
CAAACCCCGCCAAGAATTTAGTTTATCTCAGCAATGCAAGCAATATAGATGCCAACTGCGAGATTGTTAATGTACTAGGACAAACACTCATCAAAACAAACTGCAAATCGCATACTACCCAAGCAATAGACATTAGTACTTTGGCGCTTGGTGTTTATAGCGTGATAATAAAAGTTGGCGGGGAGCAATATGTAGAGCATTTGGCTGTGCAGCAATAGAGAAATCGGTATGGCATTGCATTAAAATTGCACGCATTCTCACCTCCTACTTCGCCTCCTCAAAATTATCGTAGTAAGTAAAGTCTTGCGTAATAAGGCCATTCTCAATTGTAAAAATGGTACAGATAGGTAATTGAAATTTTGCACCATCTGGCCGTGTGCCACTTGACATAAATTCTACCACAATATGTTTATCGCCTTGCTCATAAATCTGTAATACTTCGTCGTGCAAGTCCGGAAATATTTTTTGCAACTCCGCGTACTTGTCTATTACTTGCTGCCTTGTTTGCTTTACAATGCCTATACCAAATGAAGGATCCTTAAAGGCAGCTGTATCTTTATACATGCTTGCCATTTTTGACCAATCGTGTTGATTGAAATGCGAAAAAAATTGTGTAATCAGTTGTTGATTCGCAGATGGAGCAGAAGATTTACCTTGCTCATGATTATTGCAGGCACACAAAAAAGTTGCACATATAAAAAATAATACTTGGTTTCTCATATTACGATCAATGCAATCTAAGTCAAAAAAAATAAAATTTTGAGGGCAGTAGCAACTCTTGCACAATAAACTCACGATACCTATTTTCTGCTCCTTAAAGCACTGCCAATGTTACAGCTATTGTATTCTACTAAAAGAAATCAACCTACAAAATCTCGACATAATTCCGTTTCATAAAAAATCCTCCATCAAATTTCAAGATTCTTGCGTGTTTACCATCTTACTAGTATGGCAAATACAAATTGCTTTGCAGCAAAAATCCAATGCTACATTAACAAGTCGCTGCTACAGGTAGCTAAAGAACGCGCAAAAATTTGACAAAAGTGCACAGTCGTTGCACTATTGGTCGATAATTTATGGGAAATACAAGTATTTTCCACAAATAGTCGTAATTTTCCACAGGCAATCATGTTTTTTCATCACGTAACAAGCAAAGGTTCTACAAGCTGGTAGCAAGAGAAGGGTTGGTAATGCGCTTAAAGTATTGTTTTGTATTAATTTTTTGTTGTGCTTGTACATTTGTGGCTGATGCGCAGTCCACTATCTTGTACGAAGAGAGTTTCGAGAATGTCAACAATTTTTCCAATTGGAATTTAAATGACGCCTTTGGCTTAAATGCTAGCGCCGCAAATACTTGGGTAATTGACAACCTAGAGGGTGGTGCAGCACTAAATGCGTGTCAGACAAATGGCACTGACAATACGCTCCATATTACAGACAATATTGGTTTTGCTGGCGCAACGTATAGCAATGGCGCTTTGGCCGAAACGCATAAAAGATGCATCACACCAATCATCAATACTACTGGCGCCAGCAACTGCATGCTTAGCTTTTTGTATCTAGAAAATGGTTATGGCTCCCAAGACAATTTTACAGTAGAATACAGCATAGATAACGGATCTACTTGGCTTGCATTAGCAGATCCGCCAAAAAGTAATATCGGCAATTGTGGTAGTACGTACAGTTGGTCTTGGTTACGCTATCCCTTACCTGCAAGCTGCAACAATATTTCTACATTAAAAATAGCCTTCTTATGGCAAAATACTTCAGTACTAATTTTACCAAACACACCTAGCATTGCATTAAACGATATTACCGTTAGTGGCCTCACTAATTCATGCACTAGCAATCAGTTGGTATTGAATACAGGCTATGACGACATTCTCAATACCGATCTGCCAGTTGGTTCACAAGACTCCGATTGGCTAGTTACTTCAGTGCTTAGTTCTTACATACCTAGCGGCTTTACCTTGCCCTACAATCCATTTACTACAACTGGTAATAGCGGCGGCTTGTATATGCAAAGTGATAGAGGCAAATTTTTGTCGCATAGCAATAACAACTGTGGTGTAGGTCAAGGCAGTGCGGGACCACTCGATAGTAAGTATGTAATAGAACGCAAATTCACTACAACGCAGGACGATAGTTTTAGCGTCAACATGAACTTTGCAGTTGACAACTACATTAACAATTTTTCGATTGATGGTGTTACATATCTTGCGAACGCACCAACAAATCAAACGACGCAGTTTACAGATTTGCACTTAGGCTTGTATCACCACAAAATTTGGTTGCCTGCTGGATGCCATGTTGTAACATGTAGCTACTCCGATTGGAACGATAGTTTTGTTACGACATCAGGCTGTTCGGGTGTATATGTCGAGGGCGATATCCGCAGTGCCTCTGGCGTGCCATGTGTATTAAAAAATACCTGCGTCAATAATTTTGTTGCTACTGTGTACGACACAATTTGTCAAGGCCAGTCTTATGCTGGTCATACCACGACTGGTGTATATTCAGATACATTTGTCAATGCATATGGTTGCGATAGTGTGCGTAATTTAAACCTTACAGTAAGCCCGGCGCCGACATTGTCGGTTGTAGCGCAACCAATATCTGCAACGGTTTGTTTTGGCAATACAGTAGCACTAAATGCACTTGGTACAGATAATTACACATGGTCTAGTGGCATTATAGATGGCACGCCTTTTTTGCCATTAAGCAGCAACGTTTACACGCTTACTGCTACAAATAGCTATGGCTGTACGGCTACCAGCAGTGTGGCCGTCAATGTATTGCAGGCTACAAATACCAATATCAACTTTGCTATTTGCCAAGGCGAGAGCTATGCTGGCTATAACACAGCCGGCATATACATAGACACTTTCTCCAATCAATACGGTTGCGATAGTATTCGCACGTTGACGCTTACAATTGCGCAGCCTGCGCATCTAATCTTATACGATACGATTTGTCAGGGCAATAATTCGTATGGTTATAGCACAAGTGGCGTTTATGTTGATTCATTTTTACAGGTATCAGGTTGTGATAGTGTGCGCACTTTGCATCTGCATGTAATTCCAGCTTCTAATATAGTAGATGACGTCACAATTTGTGAAGGCGATGTTTTTGAAGGTCACACAACAAGTGGTGTTTATATAGAAAACTACGTCAATATTTACGGTTGTGATAGCACACGTACACTTAATTTAGTGGTTGCCAAAAAATTCTATGTAGACTCTAGTGTCACTTTATGTTACGGCGACACCTTGCACATAGGCCCGTTTTACTATGTGCTACCCGGTACTTACTTACATACATTTGTATCATCGGCAGGCTGCGATAGCGTTGTGAAACTAAATGTAGCCTTTGTGCCAAAACCCGTTGTGCAAATCACAGCCCCACAAGGATTTTGTGAAGGCGATTCAGCCCAACTGCGTGTAGGCAACTTTGCAGTTTATCAATGGAGTACGGGAGATACAAGCCAATTTATACAAGTTACACAGGGAGGCACATTTCAAATTACGGTTTTCGACTATGCCTTGTGCACAGCAACAGATGAAATAACACTTGAAAAATGGGAATTGCCTGATGTGCAACTTTATCCAAGCTCCCCAAACAATTGCCTCAACGATTGGGCTGTAGTCAATGCCATTGGTGCTATAAAGTACGATTGGTATATCAACGATAATTTAATTGGGCTTGGCAAACCAAGTAATTTTCCATTTAAGATAACAAGTTCACCAAGCTTTGTAACTGCAGTTGGTTACGATGCGCACCAATGTAAGTCAGAAGACTCAATTAGTGTTTTTGCAACAGACTGCTGCGGCAATGTGTTTATGGCCAATGCATTTACTCCTAATGGCGATAATTTGAACGAGCGCTTTAGTGTTCGTACAGATGCCACAAAATTAGAAACCTTTAGCTTCAGCATCTATAACCGCTGGGGTAATCGAGTATTTACCACAGAAGATTTGACTCAAAGCTGGGATGGTACTATCAACGGTATACCTTGCGACCAAGATACTTACTACTATATTATTCGTACAAAGTGCTTTGATGGCGAAGAGAAGTTGAGTAAGGGTGAGGTTGTGTTGATGAGGTAACAGACAAGCTTACTACTTACTGAATTGCTAATATCGCGGTTAGCTTGCTGTAAGTTGTAAAGATCATTCTAATGAAATTGCTTTTTTTGTTGCTGCGTATTACATTATTGATCCTCAAAATTTCTTGCACTATCCTTCACCTCAACGCCTTTCTTGTAATACCCTGTCATTCTATACTTGCCATTCTCCTCATAGCAATAATAATTGCCGTCTCTTACACCCTCGGTAGTCGTATTAAACTTACACATAACCTGCCCATTGTTGTAATACTCGGCACTATTGATTTCAATATTTTTCTTGTAAAAAGATATAGCTGTAATGACACCCCTTGGTTGCTCAAAAACGCGAAAGTGTGTGTTTGCATTTGTATTGGCAAAAACCCTGGCCTTAGGCGTTCGCAAATATTTTGCTGTATCTACGAAAATGTTGTCCGAAAGCGATTTGAGAGAATCAAGTATCAACTTAGAATTAATTACTTCACTTTCAAAAATGTATTTACTGAAATTGGCAATGACAGTTTCGTTTATTTTGTCTGATAGTTTATTCTTTGTAGTTTGATTGTCGTTGCAGCTCGTCACAACCAGTTGTAGCAATCCCAATAAAAGCAGTCCAAAAGTCTTTGCCATGAATATTTTTCTTGATTTTATCCTATCTGTTAAGCGTGTAAATCTTCAATTATCTGTTTAAGTAGCTTATTGTCAACATTTGAAAATTCTGATTTATCAAAAATCAATAGTAGGTAGATTTCTCTGTTTTCACCTAAAAAGTAAGTGATCACACGAGCTCCTCCACTTTTACCCTTGCCTTTACTTTTAATCGATAGTCGTATCTTAAATGTATTATTGCCAAGTGCTTGACCAGCGGTAGGATTATTACAAAGAATTTCATTCAGCTCCAGCAATTCTTGTTTCAATGATGGAAATTTGCGTACGAGCCTCTTTGCTTCCTTCTTGAACCGATCTGACGGTATAACACTAAAATTCACCTAAGAATTCATTTAATGTTTGCTTTTTCTTTTTTGATTTTTTCATCTTAGCTACTTGGGCAAAAGCCTCACTAAGATTAGATTTAATCTTCAATGACTGCTCATACTTGTTCATTTTGTCTAGTACTTTTTCCCAGTCAGCTAACGGCAATTGAACAGCTTGGGTATTTCCATTACTATCACTCAGAAATTGAATAGCTAATTTCATATTTCAAAGGTAGTAAACTTAAACAATCGGTACGCCAAAAATTGAAGATTGCCGCAGCATTAATAAAATAATACAGTTCCCAACCCAATCTGTCCATAAAATTGCGTTGGCTTCTTTGCTTGCATTTTGCTGCTTCTTGTATTACCATCTCTATCAAGCTGCGGCACACGCGTTTGCGTTAGCTTTTTATTTTGCACTATGGTATGCACTAGTTTATTCTGTAACACATCTCTAATGACTTCGTCGTCAACGCCTATTTGGATATAAGCATTTTGTTGCCAAGGCAAATTGTAACTTGCTTCCACTAAAAAAATACCATGACTACTTTTGCCAAATTTACTCGCTGCAATATCTACATAGCGCCGTGCATTGCTATCTACTAATCGTGGCGCTTGATTGCTAAAGCCTGTCCATAAAATTGCTTTTGTAGCAAGGCAATAATTGCTATCGTAAAATTGAACGCCTATCGCGCCTGTTCTGTATCTATCATACGGTTTAAACGCAAAGGCATCGTTTTCCGAAACAAGTGCCAATTGTTTGTATGCCATTTTAATTGTGCCTGCGCTTTGTGAAGTACCGCGTGTATCCCAATAGAAATTGTAACTGTAGTTAGCTCTAAAGTTTTTTTGGCAAAAATTGCTTGTGGCTTGGCTTGTATTAATGTACTCGTATGGCTTTTGCGCAGCGCCAAAACCACATGCTGCACCACAACTCGCCTGTAGTTCTTGCCAATTTTTACTTGCGCCAAGATGTTTATTGTTGGCATATGCGGCTAATGTTGCCTGCAATTGAACATTATTGTACACAATATAAGCACCCGTTTGTATGCCAATGCGTGTACTATGCGTGCCAAGCGAGGCGTGTAACCTAATGCTAGCAAGCACTTGCGGGGTTTGCGCTAAAATGGGTATGCTGCAAAGTACCAGCAATACCACTTGCAAGACCGCACGTATGTTGTGACAAATATTAATAGCTTCAAAGTTGCTGTTTTTTTGCCAGCACACAATAAATAATCACATTTGCAACCTAAAAGTTTTCAAGCATGTCATACAGAATAGAAAAAGACACTATGGGCGAAGTACAGGTGCCTAGTAAAGCCATCTACGGTGCACAAACACAACGTAGTATCGATAATTTCAAAATAGCGCAGGACATCAATAAAATGCCTAAAGAAATTATTGAGGCTTTTGCATACTTGAAAAAAGCTGCAGCACTTACCAATTACGATTGTAAAGTATTGAGCAAAGAAAAGTGTGACTTAATTGGCAAGGTTTGTGACGAAATTTTAAATGGCGAACACCGTGATGCTTTTCCACTTGTCGTATGGCAAACTGGTAGCGGTACACAAAGCAATATGAATGTCAATGAAGTAATTGCTTATCGTGGCCATGTATTGCAAGGTGGCAAGCTCAACGACAAAGAAAAATTTTTGCACCCTAACGACGACGTTAATAAAAGCCAAAGTAGCAACGATACTTTTCCAACGGCCATGCACATCGCAGCGTATAAAATGCTAATGGAAACAACAATTCCGGGCATCACCTTACTGCGCAATACACTTGATAAAAAGAGTAAAAAGTTTATGAAAGTGGTAAAGATTGGTCGCACCCACTTTATGGACGCGACACCACTTACTGTTGGCCAAGAATTTAGCGGCTATGTAAGTCAGCTAGACCATGGCTTGCGTGCTATAAAGAATTGCTTGGCACATTTAAGCGAACTTGCTTTAGGTGGCACTGCTGTAGGCACTGGTATTAATACGCCAAAAGGCTATTCTCAAAAAGTAGCAAAGCATATTGCCAAGCTTACTAAGCTACCTTTTGTAACTGCCGAAAATAAGTTTGAAAGTCTTGCAGCGCATGACGCTATTGTAGAAGCGCATGGTGCATTAAAGACGGTAGCTGTAAGTTTAATGAAAATCGCCAACGATATTCGTATGCTTAGCAGTGGTCCACGTAGCGGCATTGGCGAACTTTTTATTCCAGACAATGAGCCTGGTTCTTCAATTATGCCAGGTAAGGTTAACCCTACGCAGTGCGAGGCACTTACAATGATTGCCGCACAAGTAATGGGTAACGATGTAGCAATAAATATTGGCGGTAGCATGGGGCATTTTGAGTTGAACGTGTTTAAGCCAATGATGATTTACAATTTCTTGCATAGCGCCCGCCTTATTGGTGATGGATGCGTAAGCTTCAACGATAAGTGCGCCGTTGGCATAGAACCAATCAAAGCCAATATTAAAAAGCACGTAGATAATAGTTTGATGCTTGTAACGAGTCTTAATACCAAAATTGGTTATTACAAGGCGGCCGAGATTGCGCAAAAAGCGCATAAAGAAGGCACTACGCTTAAAGAAATGGCTGTGAAACTGGGTTATGTAACGCCACAGCAGTTTGATCAGTGGGTAAAACCAGAAGAGATGGTGGGCGACTTGCCAAAATAAACGCAAATCTGTGTTGCTATAAAACCCTTACTACTACAAGCTAGCTTCTTGGCAAATCGTGTCTGCATGGATGTGCATGGCAAATCTTTGTGCTGAAGGAGCTAACAAATGTGAAATATTTATATAAATACGATATTTCCTAAGCTTTAACAAAGCAAAGCCATAGGTATTTCGTCTATTAACTGCATCAAAAATGAATTTGATCGCATAACTTTGAGGAGTAAAACATGTTCAAAAAGAGCATATACATATTAATAATCGTATTGTGTGCCGACCTAATTGTAGGTTGTCAAAAGCGCTCAAAGCGTATGCATTGCACAACAGAGATTACCACAATCAATGCATCTGGGGTTTATTTGCCTAGCGGTAGTATTTATGGTATTACAACTGAAGGTCCTACGACTACAAATGTACCAAAACCTTTGCCTTGGAACGACTATGCCATTCAAATACAGTTAGGCGATAGTGTATTGAAATGCGATGAGCTTGCATATCACAAAAGTTTTACTGCGCCTTCATTCTTAATCAACACAGCTTACGCCTTAGATCCTGTAGTTTCTGCACACACAACTGATCGTGTTGTAGACTTTCATATTATCAATGCAATTGATAACGACTATATGGACTTGGGTGACACTGTTACAGAGCAATTAAAATACCATACTTACTTGCTAGAGCATCGCCACGACGACTTAAGTAAACAAGAACTTATTACGGGCTTCAATAATTTGCTTGATGTGGCTAATGGCGGCCATTTCTACGCGGGCGATTATATACCAAAGCTATATGCTAAGTTAGTAACGCCTGTATTGATCCCTAGTACAATGCGATTCAATATTGTGTTGATTTTATCATCTGGTCGCAAATTGGTTGCTACGACCAATGACGTGATGGTAGACGTAAACTAGATTTTCTAGGCACGGCTAGCACTGTTTCCATCTATATTATGAAATAATTAAGAGGCTGTTTTAATAGCTTAGTGGCTTGCTATGTTAAGTCGTTTTAAGAAGAATTTCCGTCGTGCAGTGCTTTGGGCAACTGCTTCTTTTGTTGTACTGTTTATTGGCCGCCTTGCCTTTGGCTATCTCGTCAAGCGAGATGCACAGAGCTTAGAGCTATCGGACTCCAACTTCTTTGAAACGGTTAAACAATTGCGCAAAAATTATGCTTCTGAAAAAGTAAGTTTAACACCTGCAAAATTAGAAGGTATTGCAGGGAATGCGAATAGTCAAAGATTCGAACGAACAGCTAATATCAAAACTGCTACGTCAAAGTACAATGAAGATACTAGACAAATCTATGCAAGAACAAAGACGCTTGCGGGCATAATCCAATACGAACACGCTGCAGGACAAGAGGGCAACCGCACATTACATCTGATGATTGGTGTGCAGCCAGAATTGTTTGATAGCCTTTACCAAGCACTGCTTAAAATTGGTAAGATATATGCTACAGATATTACTAAAGTAGATAAAACCACCGAGTATAGACAACTTAATGCAAACAAAACCTCTCTAGAAAAAACGCTAGCAGCTCTCAACGAATTAAAAGCTAAAGGCGGCAGCATAGCAGACTTTATAGAGCTTAACGACAAAATACTAGATATAGAAGATCGCATACAAAATCTTGGCGTAGAGTTAGGCAATTTTGATGCAGAAAATGAATTTTGTACAATTAAATTGTCTTTGTTTGAACGTGCCTCAGCAAAACAAATTTCTCTTTTACATCGGATGCATGTCGCCTTTGTGTGGACTGTACGTGCTTATGCAGTAATAGTTTTTACATTGCTGTGCCTTAGTCTGCTCGTAGCAACAGGTCTTTATATTTCAGACAAAGCCAAAACCTTCTTTCAGAAAGATGATAAGCCTAGCTCTTAATTTAAGGCTTAGCAATTACATCAACTTAGCAATTACATCTTCTATGCTTACCTTGTCGGCTTCGGCTGCATAGCTGCGTACTACACGATGGCGCAATACATTCAAAGCAACCGCTTTTACGTTCTCGATATCTGGGCTGTATTTGCCGTGCAACAGCGCGTGGCATTTTGCTCCAAGAATTAAACTTTGACTTGCGCGTGGGCCAGCACCCCAACTAATGTATTTGTCTTTGAATTCGCTGCCACTTTTATTAGGACGTGTATTGTGCACTAAACGCACTGCATACTGCAATACATTGTCTGGCACTGGTACACGACGCACCAATTGCTGAAATGCAATAATGTCTTCTGCGCCTAATACTTTTTGAAGCTCTACATCGCTTGTGCTTGTTGTACTTTTTACAATTTGCACTTCTTCGTCAAAGCTTGGATAGTCCAAATAAATATTAAACAAGAAACGATCTAGTTGCGCTTCTGGCAATGGATAAGTACCTTCTTGCTCAATAGGATTTTGCGTAGCCAACACAAAAAACGGCGAAGGCAATTTATACTCTGTACCGGCAGCTGTTACATTGCGCTCTTGCATCGCTTCTAGCAAAGCCGCTTGCGTTTTTGGAGGCGTACGGTTAATCTCATCTGCCAAAATAATATTAGCAAATATGGGGCCTTTAATAAATTTAAAATTGCGTTGCTCGTCCAAAATTTCGCTACCTGTGATATCACTAGGCATAAGATCTGGCGTAAACTGTATGCGCTTAAAACTTAAGTCCAGCACATCACTTACCGTTTTTACTAATAGTGTTTTAGCTAAACCGGGCACACCAACTAAAAGGCTATGACCATTGCATAGTATGCTCATAATTAGGCTTTCTACTACTTGGTCTTGTCCGACGATTACCTTACCAATTGCGTTGCGTATATCGTCGTAACTGCGTTTTAGCTGTTGTGCTGCTTCTACATCGTTTGCAAAATTTGCCATGCTGTGTTTTGTAGTTATCTAAAAAATTATAAGTGTTAATTGTTGTATTAGGCTTTGCAATTTAGGCAAGCCTAGCCATATTATCTACTACTAGCTTTTACCCAAGGCGTTAAGCTTTCGCACAAAATATAATCTGGATGTACATAAATATAGAATTGTGCGATGCGCTCTGCTGTCCATTCTTGCAAAACTCTATTTTGCTTTTCGCTCAAAGCAGCCTCTTGTATACGACTATAGTCTGTAGCAAGGTTAGCAATATGTGGCTCAGTAAGATTTTTTAAGTACACAATGCGCACAAGTACATCGCCAGTGCGTGGATCTTTGTACGTCTGCGGTGCGCTGTATTCGCCAGGTTGCATTTTGCCAATTTGCAATGCTACATCGGGCTCTAGCTCGTCTACATTTACTAGGCTAGTACCAGTGGCTTGGTTGGTAAACATACCGCCAGTATTTTTAGTTGCTTCATCTGTGCTAAATTTTGCAACACCATCCACAAAAGTTATTTTCTTACTATTTATTAATTGTAGTACGCTATCTGCCTTTGCTTTAGTTGCTGCAATATCTACGCTAGTAATTACTGGTTTTACTAAAATATGTCTAAGTCTTGCTTTTTCGCCTAAACGTTGCACCATTTGAATGATATGAAAACCAAATCTTGTTTTTACAACATTGCTTATTTCGCCATTTTGTAAACGAAAGGCGGCACTCGTAAACTCGGGCACCATCTCATCTCTGCTTACAATGCCAAGATCGCCGCCATTAGAGGCGCTACCATCTTGGCTTATTAAGGTTGCAGCCGTTTCAAAATCCATCTTGCCACTAATAATTTGCTCGCGAGCATCTTCTAGCTGCTGCCTGCTATAATCTTCTACTTCCTTGTTGGCAACAGGTGTAAATACAATCTGCCCCACTTCTACCATACTCGGGTACATTGGCAAACTGTCCTTTGGAATTTTCTCAAAAAATGCGCGCACCTCGGTAGGGCTTACTTTTACATTGCTTACCACCTGGCTTTGCATACGCGTACTGAGCAATTGATCCTTAAACAAACGGCGATATTCGTCTTTTACTTGCGAAACACTTTTGCCTATTGTAGCCTGCATGCGCTCTTCGCTACCATATTGCTGCACAAAGTAGCGTACACGATTATCAAGCGTGCCCTCTACTTCTTCTTCGCTTACGGTTACACTATCGCGCTCGGCTTGTTCGCATAGCAAATCGCGCGTCAGCAAATTTTGCATAATTGTACATACAATCGTGTCGCTTACCGCAGGGTCTTGGCTAGCGATTTCCATGTACATTTGGTTGATGTCGCTTTGCAGTATTACATGGTCGCCTACCACACCAACCACACGGTCGATGCTAGGTTTTAGCTGAGCCGTGGCGCTGAGGCAAAGGCCTATAATAGCTATACTTATTAAAAACAGTCTTCTTTTAAGCACGGCTTGCAAGGTACAACATGCATCGGGCACCGCTTCTGTGGGCTTTTCAGTATTAACAAACATTTATTCGCTATAAAAACCAAGGCTGATTTTAGTAAAAAGCGCTTAAAGTATGCGCCTTGTTAACTAACTTTCCACACTTATTAGGCGTCTAGTAAGATAGGAGATAGTATTATGAGGTATTTTTTGGCACTTGTTACAATATTTTGTTTTGCATGCTTAGCTGAGCTACATGCACAGGTAATACCTACTTCGCCCAATTGCCCACCCACGCAAAACCTTGGCGGTGTAGTTATTTTTGGCCCAGATACCAGTGGCTGCGCACTGCCGGTAACCCTTAATGCTGCTGCGTTTAATATTGTAGGCACAACCGATTCGTACACCGTAAGCAATGTACCATATACGCCTTACCCTTGGGCTGGCACAACACAAATTACTAGTATTTCTGCCGTAGACGATATTTGGAGCGATTCTATTCCATTGCCTTTTGATTTTTGCTTTTTTGGCCAACGCTTTACAAAATTTGTTGCTAGTAGCAACGGTAGTTTATCATTTAATGTAGCGCAAGCAACAGGTGGCAACACATGGTCTACTGCTGCATGGGGACCAATGCCTGTGCCCACTGGAACAAGTGGCGGTGATTTTGACTATGTAATTTGCGGCCCACACCACGATATTGATCCTGGTGCTGGCACTGCTGGTCCGCAAACACAAGTTACTTATGCCACTTATGGTACTGCTCCATGCCGCGCATTTGTAGTAAGCTGGGATAGTATTCCGTTATTTAGTTGCACAAGTTTGTTTGCAACGCAAGCGATTGTTTTGTACGAAAGCACCAATATAATTGACATTATTATTAAAGAAAAGACATTGTGCAGCACATGGAATAATGGTATTGCGTATCAAGGCATACAAGATAACGGCACCAAAGCATTTACTGTGCCGGGGCGCAATGGTACTGTATGGACAGATAGCAACAGTCAATGGCGCTTTACGCCAAGTGGCAATGCTGCAGGTGGCACAAGCTTTACTTGGATAGATTTATCTACTGGCAATATTATTGGCACAGGCCCAAGCGTTACTGTAGTGCCTTTGCAAACTACAAGTTATGCATGTATTGCTACAATTTGCCCAAATACGGTTATCGGTATTGATACGCATACTGTAGCCATTGTAGATCCAGTTATTGCAAGCTTTGTACCTACTGTAAAGCTTGGCTGCGAAGACGATACGATCTATTTTGATAATACAAGTCAAAATGCACAGACCTATCTGTGGTCGTTTGGCGACGGTGGCGTTAGCATTGCCGACGAGCCTATAAGTCATATTTATACAACGCAAAATATCTATACTGTTTCACTAATTGTAACAAATGCAGGCTGTGCAGATACTGCCATACAAGTGTTTGATTTACGCCATCCAATCAATGCAGAATTTGTAGTAGATACTACCATTTGCCTTAACCCGGCAGCTGGGCAAAATGGCAATATTGCAGTTGGTAATTTTAGTACAGGCGGCGGCATTGTTACAACATTTGACTTTGGTGACGGCACAACTGTGGTTCACACAAATACAAGTGTAGTGCCAACGCATAACTATACGCAGCCTGGCTTGTACACGATTACTGTTAGCGTTATGGATACACTTGGTTGTGTAGATACCATGCGCAGAAATGTTTATGTAGAAGGCATACCGTTTGCCTTTGCGAGTTGCAATGATAGCAGTGTGTGCGTAGGCGAAGTTGTAAGTTTTAACGACAGTATTACCGAACTAGCTGCTTCATGGCAGTGGGTTTTCCCTGGCGGCTTTACGCTCACGGAAGTACACGATCCGATTTATTCTTTTGTAGATGCTGGCCAGCAAAATGTAACGCTAAATGTAGAATTCTTGTATTGCCCAGATCTAACAGTTACACTTCCGATTTCTGTGGGTAATATTCCTGCCGTTGACCTTGGCCCAGACACAAGTTATTGCGATGGCTATAGCATACCAATCAACTTACCAATTAACGGCGCAGGTGGCGTTAGTCCGGGCAGCACAGTTACGTGGAATACTGGCACCGTAAGTCCAAGTATAGCAGTAACAACTCCGGGTACTTACTATGCCATTGCAGAAAGTAATGGTGGTTGCCTTGGTTCTGACACAATTGTGGTACGCAACGACTGCTATTTGAATATTCCTAACGCATTTAGCCCAGGTCAAGATGGTCTAAACGAAACATTCTTACCAACCGGCCAGTTAATGGCAGGGGCAACAGCTTACGAACTTAATATTTACAATCGTTGGGGCGAATTGGTATTTGCTACCAAAAACCTTAATAGTCGTGGTTGGGATGGCAAATTTGGCAATAAGCCGCAACCAATGGGCGTTTACGTTTACAACGTAAAGGTTACTTTCAAAAACGGTAAAAGCTATACATACACAGGCAACGTCACGCTAGTACGCTAGTATTTGTGGCTAATATTTTGCCGAGAATACGAAATGAACTAAGTTTGAAGGTCTAAGCGGGGGATATTTATTAACACACAGCTTATAAATTGTTTATAAAAATGAAAATGAGAGGATTAGCAAAGAGTTTAGTAGCAGTACTAGGCTTTAGTTTGATGGCAGTTGGTTGTACACGCAACCCATGTGAGGATGTGCAATGTGTAAACAATGGTACATGCCGTGAAGGTCGTTGTGCATGTCCAACTGGCTATGAAGGCGTGTTCTGCGAATTCAAAGCAAGCGACAAATTTATTGGCGATTACAATGGCTTTAGCAGTGCCAATGAGGATCAACCAGATTATCGCGAGTTTATTGTTGTAGGTTCTGCTGATCCAAAAGAACTTCGTATTTACGATAGGAACTCGCCAAATCAATACTTTAAGGCTAAAATAGAAGACAATGTAAAAATCACTATCGACTACCAGCAAGCTGGTGTTGCTAGTGGCTATTGGATTCAAGGCCGCGGCGTATTAGAAAAGAGCAAATACCTTAAGATGTGGCTAGAAACCATTGATCCATTTGGTGTTCGCACAAACGAATATTATGCTGGAACGAAAGCTAGCCTATAATCATTGTCAAAAAAATAGATAGAGAATACTTTTAGTAATGAATAAACTAACAAGCATAAAATTGCGCTTATTTACCCTATGTTTAGCAACCATTGGTATGCTTAGCGTACTTACTTCTTGCGAGCAAGAGCGTTGCAAAACACGCGGCACAGTATGCCTTAATGGTGGTGTTTGTAAAAATGGCGTTTGTAGCTGTGTGCCTTCATTTGAAGGAGATAGTTGCCAGTTTCCTGTAAATGCTAAGTTTGAGAATAAGTACGGTGGTTACAAGCAAATTGGTTACCGTACAGCAGCTGGTTTTGATACGGTTTATGTTGTGCCAGACACATTCTTTGTTTACATTACGCCAGGCACACAAGATCAAATACAATTCTTTAGTGTGTACACCCCATTACTAGTGCACCATGCAACAGTTCGTCAAAACGAGCTAACAACCACTGATACTATTGCTTTAGACGACGATTACCACTGGAAAGGCAAGGGCTCGCTCAATGGCAAATTGATGTTTGTAGACTTTGATAGAGACTCCTTGGTAGACGGCGTAAGCTTTAGAAACTACCGTATTACTATGGCGGGTTCTAAGATTAACCCATAAGAGAGACAAAATCGCACAAAAAGTTGCATAATCTTGCTCATAAGTTGTGCACAATAGCGATAAATTGTTACCTTTGCAATCCCAAAAAACCGTTGGGGGTAAAAAAAGTAAGCAGTAACATAAACATATTCAATTATGAAAAGGACATTTCAACCACATCGTCGTCGTCGTAAATCAGTACATGGTTTTAGAAAGCGTATGGAAACCGCTAACGGTCGTAAGGTGTTGGCTAGCCGTCGCAGAAAAGGCCGCAAGAAACTAACAGTTAGTGACGAACGTCCACTTAAGTAGAAAATATTTTTGCCAACTGCCATGCAGCGAAGTGGTTTACCTAAAAGTAGCCGCCTAAAAAGCAAGAAAGATATAGAAGCGCTTTTCCAATCTGGAGAAGCGTTTTTTGTTCACCCCTATCGGGTAATGGCCATCTTTTCTGGCTGTGATGATGGTAGTTTTGCCATACAATACGGCTTTTCTGCGCCTAAAAAGAAATTCAAAACCGCTGTGCAGCGCAATCGCATCAAGCGCATCACACGAGAAGCCTGTCGTTTGCAACAACAAGGTCTTGTAGAACATCTTCGTACACAAAAGCGTCAGGTAAAGCTGATGTTTATTTATGCAGCTAGTACCATAGAACCTTATCCTTTGTGCTTTACGGCTGTTGCCAAAATCTTTAAGAAACTCGCTGCTAAACATGTGGATTAAGCAAATAGGCATCAATATTTGTGTGCTTTTACTGCGCATGTACCAAGTAGGCATTAGCCCACTACTTGGGCCTAACAAATGCCGCTTTACGCCCACATGCAGCACTTATGCCATTGAGGCATTAAAAAAGCACGGCCTCATGAGAGGTTTTAGGCTAACCATTAAACGCGTTAGTCAATGTAGGCCGGGTGGTGGCAGCGGCTACGATCCCGTGCCAGAAAAATTATAGGCAAATGTAAATTGTGCAATAATGTTGCAATAGACTAGAGCCCTTTGATAGCAACACTTTGCAGAAGTTTTGTGCCACAATACGCAAATCTTTATTGTCATCAAATTGTAAAATTCTCAAAAAAGTCGAATTAAGTACTAATGTTTTTGCATTTGCACTCGTCTATACATGTAGAAGCTGTGAAGAATGAACGGTGGTGCTTCTCCCAATTGTACCACCAAGTGAAGATAGGATTAGTGTTTTATTCATAGTAGGGTTTAGAGGCCAAAGACCGATGCAAAACATCGGTCTTTGGTTTTTAAAGTACTTGTTATTGCTGGGGTTTAGCCGAAATAACGATAACTGATGGCAGAAATGAGCCATTCACCGTGAAAAACGCTGATTTTACGCCTATTTAGGGCTTTTGGCTGTAAATTCACCAACGTAAACACCATTGCAAACGTAATAATTAAAACTTAAGAGACTACTTTGTTTACCGAAGCACTTATCAGCGGCTGCCTTAAAAGCGATAGGCGTTGCCAGCGTGATTTGTACATGCTGTGCCATCCTATACTTTACAGGGTTGCGCTGAGGTATACAAAAGACTCTGAAGAAGCAATGGAAGTTGTAACAAACGCATATTTAAAGGTGCTCAAAAACCTTGGGCAAGTCAACCAAGAAAGTAATACTGAAGCTTGGGTGCGCAAGATTGGCGTTAATACTGCCATCGATTACTATCGTAGTAAGCGTAAGTACAGCACAACTATTAAGCTCGATAGCGACTTGAGTTACAACGCTATGGAGAATTTGCACATTGACAGCAATACCATTGACAAACATTTAGAGGCAAGCTATATCGTGGATATTCTGAAGCGCCTACCAGATCATACCCGCGAAGTAATGAACCTCTATGCCATTGACGGATTCAGCCATAAAGAAATTGGCAATCTGCTTGGCATATCAGAAGAAACCAGCAGATGGCATTTACATAAAGCCAGAAAATTGGTTGTAGTAGAACTTGAAAAATTTAACAACATAGGCAACATAAAAAATATATAGTTATGATGCAGAAACGAGATCAAATACTAGATGCATTTCTAGAGCAAAAGGTGCAAGAATTTGTACCTCCATTTGAGGAGGCACAGTGGCAGCATGCCCTTGCGCGCTTGGAAGAAGATGATAAAAAGAAACCGTTAGCATGGTTCAAAGCACTTGGTGTGGTATTAGCTATTGCGCTACTTGGTGCTGGCGGATATGCATGGCTAGGCAAAGGCAAGCAAGCTGAAACACTTGCGGCGCAAGATGCTAAGCCAGCAGTAGTCCCTGTGCAGCAATCTGCTAGCAGTACAATAGCAACAACTTCAGAAAATGCAAGTGCGGAAACAACTAATGAACCCGTAACTACAGCTGCAAGTGTTACCAATGACAATGTAGCACCAGTTGTACCAACAAGGAATAATTCAGCGCGTAGTACTGTTTCATATGCAGCGCCAAGCAAGTCAAATAAGGCACACAATGCAGATGTAACATCAACTAGCGACGTTGAACAAAATATAAGTGAAACAACTACTGCAGTTTCTACACCAAGCTCAATACCTGCAAATGTGGCAAGTGATGTGGCACGCAAGGAGCCTAAGGCGCCAAAGCAAAACATTGCTAACACAAAAATTACAACACCACAGGCAAGCAAAGTGTCAACAGCTAAAGTAAGCGAACCACAAAACGATGCTCGTAGCACGCAACCTAAAGGTAATGCTGACGCTAGTCGTGTAGCTGCTAGCATACCACAAGAAGGAAAACCAATTGCACAAAATAACGCTGCTGCAGCTACGCCTACAGAAAAGCCAACTGAAAGTACTAGTGGCTCTAATACAGCAACTCCAAAAGAAACTTATACCGTAGTAAGTAACAAAAATGAAACAAGTAAGACCAAAGAAATCGTTGTACCTGGCATTGCTCCTACGGAAGTAGCACATACAAGCGCAAAACAAGAAACACCGAAAGCCTCAGAAACGAAGCCAGCTGAGGAAACCACAGCAAAGGCAAAAGATAAAAGCACAAAAGCTAAACACTGGCTATTGATGCCTAGCATTATAGCAGGTGCATCGTATCAGCAAGCGCCAAAAGATATTATTACCAACGACATCAATACTGCTTTTGCACCTCAAATTGGTTTGCAGTGGCGTTGGAAAGCCAATAACAAACTTGGCGTTCACTTTGGTAGTAGTTTGAGCATGGCTAATAATCTTAGCTTTAGCTTATGGACAAATGGTTCTGGTCCTCGTCCGAGCATGGATAGCAGCAATTATATCAGACGCGATCAACGTCTATTACAATTATTTGTGCCACTAAGTATTGCTTACAGCCCTTCGGCACAACATACAATGATTGGCGGTATTAACTACATGCAGCCATTGTATTCGCAATATGGCATCAAAGACTATGGCGCAACGAGCTTTACAAATAGTTGGGGCAAAACGCAGCAAAACTATAGTCCAATGGTATATGGTACGGTTGGCTACGAGTATGCTCTACTCACAAACTTGCGTATTTATGCGCACTATTTGTATGGCTTTACAGACTTTACAAACGACGCCGTACAAGGAGTACAGGTTTACGACAGAAACAGCAGAATGAATATGGGTATGCAATGGCAGATTGGCAAATAAAAGCCAATACGACAAGCATTTTTAATAGTAGCTGAAAAGGTGAGTAGTTAACTGTAAAAAGTTCTACTCACTTTTTTTTGCGCGTTCAAATGGGTCGCGCTTACGTGCATTATCTTCTGCAGTAATATTTTTCCAGCCAGCAAGCTCTCTAATCACCACGCTTGCACATGTAAGACCAAACACTGCGGGCAAGTAGCTTACGGTTCCGTAGGCGCTCTTCTTGAAATTGCTACCGTCTGTATGCATTAAACTGTGCCTTGCTGGCAATTCTGGGCTAAATACGGCCTTAATACCATGCTTGATGCCAATACCTCTCAAGCGCTTACGAATTAAGCTAGCAAGCGGACAAGTATGTGTTTTACTGATGTCTACTACTTTTAACTTTGTAGGATCCATTTTGCCACCTGCTCCCATACTACTCACAATATTGTGGCCGTTCTCAAGTGCAGTTTTTAATAGGTACATTTTCGGACTAACGCTGTCGATGGCATCAATCACATAATCAAATTTCTGCTGCAAGATGCGCTCCATATCATCGGGATTCATGAAGGTGTCTATGGCGTTAATTTTTGCTTCAGGGTTTATTTGCAGCATACGCTCCTTCATCAACAAGGCTTTGCTTTGTCCGTGCGTAGTGGCTAATGCCTGCAACTGCCTATTGCGATTTGTTGGGTCTACAGTATCGCCATCCACGATAGTAACCTCACCAATTCCTGCACGCACTATTGCTTCGGCCGCATAGCTACCTACGCCGCCAAGGCCAATAATAAGTACATGCTTATCAAGCAAAGCATCGCTATTGTCTTTGCCAAGTAGTAGTTCGGTTCTTTCTTTCCAATTTTTGTCCATTGCTAAACTTGTGCTGCAAAAATACGCGTAAAGTTTTGCAGTAACTGTTGTTGCAAATCAGCAAGATTGGCTTTACGTAAAATGCAGGCTTGTTCGTAAACAGATTCTATTGCTACCTCAGCATCATCTGTTTCTAAAAATAACTGCTCTATCGGACAAATTGTAAGACTTGCAGCTGCAGCACTTTGAGGACTTAATATAGCAGCCCCAAAACTTAAAAAGTAGCCTAGCTCGATTAATCTATCGGCTGTTTGGGGCTTTAGATTAAATCCGTGAAAAATGACAGGCACTTTGCATTTGCTTTTCTGTAGACAATTAATAATCGCGTCTGTACTGCGCACATTATGAATAATAAGCGGCTTAGCATACTTATTGGCCAGCTCAATCTGTTGCAAGAAAACATTGCTTTGTATTTCGAGGCTTGGTCCGCGTAAAGTATCGAGACCGCACTCCCCTACTGCAATGCATTTTTCATTTTGAAGAAGTGAGTCAAGTTTTTGTAATTGCATCTCACCACTATCTGCGATAAACCAAGGATGAATGCCGCAGCTATGATAGTGATTTGCATCTAGCATAGGTTCATCAACATGATAACTATGTACGCTAGTGCCTTGCGACGAAAAGTGCTGATGCGTATGGATATTGATATGCAAAATGGATGTGACTAAACAAACAATGATTGACGCCCTACCTAAGTAAGATAAACAATAATTGCTTCTTTGTTTTTTGCGGCATCAGCATAAAAGCCTTGCACCTCCTCAAAATATTCGCTCAAGTAAGGGAACATTTCTTCATCATTCTGCCAATTGCCAGGATAAATACCAAGTTCTTCCATCGTATCGGCATCGTAACGCGCTTGTAGCTCTTTCGTTCCTATATTAAAAATCTGTTCGTGTAACTCTTTCACGCGTTCTGGTAACAAATACATCGCGGGACCATAGCCTAGGTCTTGTGCCTCATCTATTACCAAATCAGGCAGCATTACTTCACCCAACTCGTGGTCGCTTTCTATATCCTCGCCTGTCAGCAAAAAGTTGATGCCTGCCCAAGCTTGATCCACGTAGAGCAAATTTGGGCTATCGTTTAGGTCTTCTTCTTTATCGATGCGCTCAATTAGCAATTCGCTATTCTGCAAAAAGGCCTCGAGATCAATTAGGCTTACACGCATCAGTGTGCATATCATGCTCATGTGGTAAAAATAGGGAATTGTTGTGTGCTTTGCAACTAGGTAAATTGCAGTGCATAGTAGCTTTTTGCAATGCTACTGAGGGTAGTACTAAATACATCGCAGCTACCAAGGCAATAATAACACGCAAGCCTAAATAGGTAATATATCTTAAGTCGCCGTAACCAAATCGCCCCAATTGAAACCTGCTAAATGTCCACTTGCGGCTACAACAGAAAATCTACAAAACAAGTCCTCGCGATACCACTTTTCCTTTCTTGTTTTTTCTACAACTTCAGCATGTTCCCGTTGTTTGTATGCAAACTGCTTCATGCTCTCTTCGTTTTGCCAAAAGCTAATGGTAGCTTGCTTTTTCCAAGGAATCTCACCAATGCCAATGCTTTTAATGAAGCCCTTGCTCTGCTTTAAAGTCTGCGCAACGCCATCTACATGTTGCCAAAAGTTTTTCATCTTGCTCCAATTAATATTTGCACGCGTAAGCACTGCTAATGTGCCCTTGGAATAACTAAGTTTTGGATTACCAAAGGGATTTGTTTTTTCCCATTCGCCATGAGAGGTTAATGTACCTAACGTGATGCTTGCTTGTTCGTAGGTAAATACTTTGAACCAAAAATTTACGAATGGTCCTAGTAATTTATATGGTGAAGCGTGTAGTGCATCACTTGTAAACAAGATACACCATTGCCTCAAATCTGGCGATTTATCAAAAGTGCCATTTCTGCCACAACCCATAAGTTTGTAAAACGGAATAGCTTTCTTAAACCATAAAGGCAAATTAAACAATGCCATACTTAAAAATGCAAATGGTACAGCCCACCATTTATAGCGCACTACGATGAGGTATGTGTAAGGCATTGTATGAAGGTAAATGGTAAAAGCTTATGTGCAATGCATTTTGGACTTGCCTGTTGCAAGCTAGAATCTATAGCCAGTAGGAAAAAAATAATCTGCAAAGTGGCGATGCCTATACTAAGTAGGAATCACAGGGTATTATGAGCCAACTAACATACAACAACATTGAAGTTTACTCTAATTAGTCAACCCTTAAAAACTCCATTTTTTTAGGGCACAGATATGCATTAGTCTAATTTGAAAAATAAATTGACTTAGCCAACGAGCAATTGCCTCTGTACGCCAGAGGTTCATGAC
>JBJORA010000050.1:0-4482 GCA_046049675.1 Bacteroidota bacterium
TCCATGTTCATCATGCTTGCCATTGGGTTGTTCTTCATCCAGTCCATGTTCATCATGCTTGCCATTGGGTTGTTCTTCATCCAGTCCATGTTCATCATGTTTGCCATTGGGTTGTTCTTCATCCAATCCATGTTCATCATGTTTGCCATTGGGTTATTCTTGGCCATGTCCTGCATTTGGTTCATCCAAGTTTGATACTGTGCAGTCCAATCTGTTGCGCCATTTGCATCTGTTTTTGACTTATCCTCAGTGTTAAACCAAGTTTTTGTCATTGTCATTTGGTTTTCAAACCAAGTTTTGAACATGTCGTTTGCTGTATTCATTGTATTCTTTAGTTGTTCAGTTGTCTTGTCAGAAACCATTGCCATTTCAGCAAGCATTTTAGTAGCATAGTCGGCATTGGTATCGTACGCATCGTAAGTACGGTCAATTGTTTCTTGCACTAAAGGTAGGTTTTTTGTCAATTCCTTAGCTACTTTGGCTGCTTTACCAATCGTTTCTTTTTGTTTTGACACTACTTTTGCGACTTTTTCGCTCACTTTTGCTGCTGTTCTTGGCATAATTGATATTTATTTGTTGCACTTATAGGTAAATTCCTATTCTTTTGCGGCGCAAAGATAGAGTGAAGTTTTTTGCTACACACTGTCAATTACTCTATTTAACAATTATATAAACATGCTACAAATAGGCGACAAGTTCGAACACGAGTTCAGTTACACACAAGAAGAGGTAAATCTTTATGCAAAAGTAAGTGGTGATACTAACCCACTCCACACCGACGAAGAAGCTGGCAAGGCTAGTATTTTCGGCCGTTGCATTATGCATGGCTTTTTAGGCGGCAGCGTATTTACCAAAATTTTTGGTGCATTATGGAAGGCCGATGGCCATATCTATATGAAACAAACAATGCAATGGATGAAACCAATGTTTGTTGATACGCAGTACAAAGCGGTTATCACTGTAAAAGAGATTTTCCCTGACAAAAACCGTGTTTTGTACGACTGTGCCATTTTTGAAGTAAGAAGCGGCGATCAGACATTTACTGGAGAAGCATTGCTTATGAATAAGAAGCAATACGTTTGGAGCTAGTCGCTCTTGACGCAATCATATAAATATCGTACGCACTTGTACAAGCCCCAAGCATGTATAAGTGCAGCTAGTGCACAAAGGCAAACGGCAATAATATAAAACGTTTCGCCGGTCGTATCGCTTATCGACGAGAACAACGTATTGTAAGCCATTGCTGCTGGGATACTTACTAATATGAACGTGATATGCAGTAGCATAGAGATAATGAGCATGCCTTTACGCTCCATTTTCTTATACTGATTTGCTGCCAGCCTAGCAACCAAGTACAGCAATGCGTATCCAATAATGTATGCACCTACGAGCAATAGTACCTCAGTTATCATGCTAAATTTTTACGAGAGTCTTGTGTTATGGCATATAGCTGCGCATATAAACGCATTTCCGCATCGCTAAGTTCTTTGTTACGACGGGCATACACTGCCTTCATCGTTTGCATAGCTTTATCTAGCTTGTACTCTACCGTTCCGAGTGCACCACCCCAACTAAAACTTGGTATTACATTTCGAGGAAAACCTGCACCAAAAATATTGGCACTTACGCCCACAACAGTGCCAGTATTAAACATGGTATTAATGCCGCACTTGCTATGGTCGCCCATCATGAGCCCACAAAACTGAAGGCCTGTTTTTACAAAACGTTGTTCGTGTTCGCTCCAAATTTTTACTTCTTCGTAGTTGTTTTTTAGATTACTACAATTTGTATCGGCACCAAGATTGCACCACTCGCCTATGACAGCGTTGCCAATAAAGCCATCATGTGCCTTGCTGCTATTCGCAAAAAACACAGCATTGTTTACCTCTCCACCTACTTTACAGCCAGGTCCAAGGGTTGTTGCGCCATATATTTTTGTAGCTAGTTTTAACTGCGAGCCTTCACACATGGCAAGCGCGCCACGCACAATGCTACCTTCCATTATCTCAGCATGTTTGCCAATATAAATAGCGCCAGTCGTACTATTAAGTATACTCGCTTCTACTTTAGCTCCTTCTTCTATAAATATATTATCGCCAATGATGGTATTGCTGCTACTAAGTGTGGCACTTGTGCGTCCTTGTGTAATAGCTTTAAAGTCTTCGTGCAAATAGGCATCATTGTTGCCAAATATCTGAGTGATTGTATCTAAAGTGGTAACTGCGATTTCGCTAGCTTGTTCTATTTGCTCAAAATCGTGTGGTTGTGCCACGCAAGCAGCAATCATTTTACCATTACACTTTAATGCGTCCCCCAACTTTGCGTTTGCACACCAGTCAGCAAGTGCTTGATTGGGAAATACATTGGCACTCACTATCATATAAGTATCAGAAGCTACTTCTGGAAAAAGCTCTTGCAAATATTGCACTGTTATGCTAGCAGTAGAAACCTTAAATATTTTCTCCCACTTTTCGCGAATGGTATAGATACCTACTCTAATGTCGGCAACTGTGCGCGTATAAGTAAATGGCAAAAAATGATGCCTTATATGTCTATCGTATAAATGAATAAGCATGTGCCTATGAAAGTGTGTTGCAAGTTAAGATGTTTTTTGTACAAAGCATAGCCTCAAACATCGCAACTACGCGATAGGCTCCACCGCTACTACAGCATCCAAATTAATGCTGCCAAATACATGCGGAAATTCTTCTTGTATGCTTGGTGCAAGTTCATATTTGAGCTCGTTACTTAGTAAGCTTTCGTCGATATGCAATAGCAATAAATCCTGTATGCCACTATAGTAACGTTGCAATACACCTGCCACCTGATGCAGTTTACTGCAGTGTATAAATCCTTCTGCTGCAATGCTGTCGTGTGAGTAAAAGCCTTGTGCTTGAGCAGCGGCCCATTGTGCTGCGGTACAAACGTGGTATATCATCTATTTAATATCTACAAGTTGATAGCTAATATCGCTCTCTAATTTTATTATCATCGGATTATTATAATCATTATTAATCCATACATGCTCATTAGTATCGCTATTCATGAGGTGAATTGTACTTACTAGTTTACTCAAGCCGTTGGGAAAAATGACTCTATCTGTAAACGCATTCTCGTCAGTTTGCTCTATTGTATTATCTATAAAATAAAATGTACCACGCCCTTTACCCAAGTCCATTTCAATTTCTTTTTTATTGGCGATTTCTCGCATAGCAGCGCGGCTCAACCACATCACTAAAGTATTAGTGGTATCTAGTTTAGGATTAAATAAACGCACATCATAGCGTGTTGCACTATCAAACAATTTGGTATTGATGGTATAAACGCCAGTGTCTGCAATTTCGCCACTGCGGCTATAATAGATATTGATAGCTTCTTCTGCATGTGCATCTAGCCTACATTGCATCAGGTAAGCCTTACCTTTTTCTGTTACTTTAAATGTGTAAATGCGACCATCTTTAAGCGGAACCTTTGCCATTTCTACTGCACAACTTGCAAGTAAAAATTTAGCATCCATGCTATTTTCAAAATTGTTTTCACGAATCAAAGTGCAAGCCTTGTCTTTGTCTTCCATGCGTATAGCAAGGTCAATACGAGCATCTACATAGTCGCTGTTATTCTTATCAAGCTGCAGCAATTCATCTAAAGTTTTTGCAGCAAGTTTATAGTTAGCGCTGCGCATACTTTGATCGTATAGCGCCAGCATGATGTTTGGCTGTTGCTTGAAGCGCGCATTTAAATTAACGAGTACGTCAAGCGCATTATCTTTCTCGCCCTTGGTATTAAGTAAACTTGGATAAATACCGCCAAGGTTATTGGCGTCTTCTGCAGAGGCAATTTGTACATGCACTTTCTGTGCGTAGTGCAAAGCGCTATCAAGATTATCTTTATTCTTAAATAAAAGGCTACGTGCAAAATTGCTATAAATATGTGCGCTATTTAATGTGCAGCAATGCGCCACTACACTATCGTAAATACTACCCTGCCTTACTGCATTGTGCACGAAAGGCATGATGGCATAAAACTTAATTGCAGTTTCGCCTTTACCCAAATACTTGTCAATCAGTTGAAAGCCATTATCGAATTTCTCTAAAAAAATAGAGCTTATACCTGTGCATATTGCAACTGCAGTGTCGCTTGGAAATTTCTCAAGATACTGAGCCCCAGTCTGTGCCACAAATTCGTAATCTTGATCTTCAAAACGCGTTAAAATATCTTCTGCAGATATTCTATCCACAGTGTCTGCAACTTTGGGTGGCGACTTCTTCTTTTTGCTTTGCGCTATACTTTGTTGTGTAGCAAAGCAAAATAAAAAAACGAGTATGTATTTACATTTATTCAAATTATTAGTACCTCACTTGTAACACTAGCAATGCTTGGATGATGATGGACGAAGATATTTGCTTGTAGGCTTGCATAATACAAATAAGCTGTTATAGTGCATAAAAAAAGCCACCTGCGTGCAGATGGCTTTTGAAATTT
>JBJORA010000051.1:0-2864 GCA_046049675.1 Bacteroidota bacterium
CCGCATTTGCCCCGTACACATAAGCATATTGCCACGCCAGAACGCGGCAGTGCTTGCAAAAGACTCAACATGTTTTTACGTTGGATGGTGCGCAAGGACAAGCATGGCATAGATTTTGGCATTTGGCGCAGTATTAAGCCGCATCAGTTAGTAATGCCGTTAGATGTACATGTTAGTAGGGTAGCGCATCAACTTGGATTTATAGATAGTCCTAAAGCAAGCTGGGCAACGGCTGTGCAATTAACGCAGCGCCTTAGCCTACTCAATCCGCAAGATCCTGTTTTATATGATTATGCCTTGTTTGGTTTAGGGGTGAGCGGGAGGCTGTAAGTGGTGAGTTTGCCTGTCAGGTTGCAATCCTATGACATCACTACTTGCTTTATACATCCTACCTTTACACCAATGCAACTCATCACCACCGAAGCAATTTTGCAGCTTACCACCGCAGACGCAATTGCACAAAACCGCATTCGGCTAGAGCAATATATAGCTCATTTGATGGATACAAATTTTGCCGAACTCGTAAACTTATTGTATCGCCTTGATGTAGATGAGCATCGCATTAAGCATTATGCACAGGATAAATTTTTGACGCCTGAAGCAATTACAATTTTTATTATTGAGCGTTTAGAACAACGGATGGTAGCGCGAGACTTATTTGGCAAACGTTATACCAAAGATGCCGATGATGATTTAGTAGAGCCTTGGTAACGCAAGCGAATATCCAGCGCAGCCAAAGTGCCGAGCGCTATAAAAAACATACTACCAAGTTTATCATTTTCCACTAATTCACTCAAGAAATTATTAATGAAAAATGCGCCTAGCATTGCTGCCATACTTAAAACAACAGTGCTTGTATATTTGTCGCCTTTATAAGCAAAGTAAAGTCTTTGGCAAGTCGCAAAGGCCAAATACATCAGTATCGCATATAACAACATGCCAGGTATACCTTGTTCTACAAGCATAAATAAAAAGTAATTATGCGTAGTACTGCGTTCGTCGTTTCTGCTTACATAAGTTCTAAACACTGTTACAGCATGTGGCTTGTAGTAGTCGTAAAAGCAATTGGGGCCAACACCAAATACGGGTCTTTCTTTGCTCATGCGCACTGCTGCAACCCAACGATAAAAGCGCTCATTGCTACTAATATCTTTTCCTTTGATTGTCGCAATAAGATGGTCGGCAAGATTGTCGTGCATAATGCCAGACTCATAGCGAGGCGCAAAGTCTAGAAATTTATTTTTGCTACTTAAAAAAGCTACCGCTGCAAACAGCGTCAATACAAATGCGATAAAGCCAATCTTCAAAAGCTTTAGACGTAATGCGATATAAACTGCTGCGCTCGCAAAAACTGCTGCCCATGCTCCACGGCTATAAGCTAAATAAACTGCAACAAACGACGCAATTAAACACACCACCAACAAAAACCAGCGTGCCGTAAATCGTTTAGTTAGCCACAAAGCGCCAACAAGTAGTGGTATGCACATACTCATCATACTACCATATAAAACGTGGTTGCGCCAAAAGGGTGAAGTGGCTTCATTTACATCTTCAAAGCTGTAACCCAATGCGCGATGCCTTAGCGTAACTATAATGATCATTGGCACCAAGCTAAGCATTAGCAACTTTAGTAATAAGCCAAGCACGCGGGGATTGTGATACACAAGCGCTAGTGTAAAAAAGAAAAATGGCAAAATATACCACAGCTTAGCCAGTGTAAATTTTACTGAGGTAACCACATTAGTGCTGGTAATACTGCACACTACCGCCCATAAAAAAAATACTGTTACTGCACTTACAAGCGTGGTTCGCCATAGTACAGCAATGGGCATGCTTTGCCTATTATGCAGATATAAAAATGGTGTAGCCAAAGTACATGCTATCATAAGTGGTTCGTCGGGTACATCTATACTCATATAGCCCCACTCCAAAAGATTTACACTAGGCGGAATTAGCAAGATAAGTGTATAATAGACCAATCTAATATCCGCCAAAGCAATACATGCAAATGCAATTGCAAAAGGCACAAGCGCTACTAAGGGCTGCTTAATAAAGAAGCCGCCAACTAAACAAAGCAAGCTGGTGACTGCAAGCAGCCAAAAATTACGTAAAGTATTTTTATGTAACGCGTCTAGTGCCTGCATAGCCTGCTCGCCTAGCTTTGCTTAAAATGATTGATTTGCTCTACAGCATATGCAATAAGCAATCCTAGTATAAGGCTTCCTGCAAATGCACCCAACACCATCAAGGTTCTAAATGGACCATCCTTTTGGCCGCTAGGCGTAGGGTATTGCACCACTTGTATATATGGTATGCTTTTGTGTTCGGCAGTTTTGAATTCGTTTTGTATACTTTCGTAGCGCGCACGGTCAGCCACGTATTTATCTTTTAGCTCTTCTACATTTTGTACAAGCTCTATGCCTTCTGCACTTGTACTACGCACGGTTAAATTAGCCTTTCTACTTGGGCTTAAAATGTCGTACACGCCATACTTTTTACGAATACCAATTAAAGAGTCCGTCAAGAAGTTTATCACGCTATCTTGTCTTTTCATTGACACGCCAAGGGCTTCTGCAATACCGCGATGGCTATTGATGTAGTACTCTCTGTATTTATCTTGTAAAGCAACTAAGGCATCGTTCGCAATCATGCTAGCGAGGTTGGCGTCTTCGTCGGTTACGTTTAATTCTACATTGCCATAAGACCCTTTGCTCACTTCGTAGTTTTTATTAAAGAGCTTAAACGTTTTTTGCTTAGCACGCGGATCGTTGGCAGTATCATAGCCATAATGCTTGTACAAATTGTATTTATTGACAAGGTCGTTCATTAGCGGCGCACAGTTGCCGAAAGTAATCATGCGGTCT
>JBJORA010000052.1:0-22114 GCA_046049675.1 Bacteroidota bacterium
AGCATGCATAAATATGCCGCTTTTTTGGCTATTTCAACAAACTATGGTCAAAAAAAACAGCATCCAAAACACACAAACTATTGATGCATGCGACATTGAGCGGTTTTTAAGGGTTGACTAAGTAGATTCATAATGCAAGAGAAAAGTTTAGGAAATAAAGATATTTCGATACAAAATATTGTGAAGAAAGTATTGGATTGCTTTGGTCACAATTTTTTTGAAAGCTATACAACAGATAGCCGATCAGAAATTATAGATTTTTGGGATTCTGACTTATTTGCGATTGGATTAAAGTTGAAGGATAGAATTGTATACATATCAACTTGGGATTATAGGAATAACAGTCTACAAGAAATGCAATATTATGTTGCATTTGAACTTGTGGATATTGAATCTCTAGAGACAATTCAATTAGTAAACGAATTTAATGGCATTGATTCAATAAGCTTGATTAGGGAGATGAAAGTTTTCTTGACTTAATAAGCCACTAAGGGGGCAAGGAATGGTCACTAAGTATGTAAAGCTACGCTAAAGCAGGAGTGCCTTTCGCTACTGTAGGTTGCCTGGATTCCTCTGGAAATCTTTAACCTGGCTATATTTTTCGGCGCTTTGGTCGCCGCGGCGACTGATTTTTCTGCTTGAATTTTGCAATATCTTTTCCAGCGTGGCTGGTGATTTGGAAACCTCAACGAACAAGCAGGCTTTGAACTGAACATCGTGTACGGCCTCTCACACATTTTTGAAATTAAAATTAAAAAAAATCTAATTTTGATTTGTACGAAAAAGCCGACCAAGTACCAAGTACATATAAGCAAGTATTAAGGCGTTGGGCAAATAGCAGACAATGAGGTAGATGATATCTTCTGACATTGATAGTGCTGTATTTGTTGATTGATTTTAAGTAAAAAACTTCACTTACAATTTTTTTACGGCCTCTTATTGGGATTTTTCTTGTTGTGGAAACAAGAAAGCACCCTAACAATCTTTTTGTCTTCATTAATCAAATAGTAAAGCGAATAAGGAAAAATTCTAAGCTTTAGGGCACGAACATTAGAATATCGAATACTAAAAAGGGGATTAACGCTTAAGGTGTAATAGGCCTCATTAAGCACTTTAACGAAGCTAGCTGGAGCCGCGCTGCTATACAAGGCGTAGTAGTCCACAGCATTTTCTATTTCTTTTTGAGCTCGAGGAGATACAATAACTTTATACACCGTATTTTTTCTTGAGTTGACTAACTGAATCGACTGCTGAAAGATAGGTTTCCTCATCTTCTTGCAAACGTTCGTCCAAAATAGCCCTCAAATCTGCAGGCAGATCAAAATCGCTATTATCTTCCTCAACAATAATAGTTATTGGTTTTGACTTGAAAGTCGCCTTTATAGCGTCTAGTATGTCGGTGCTTACTTCCTGCGCTGATGATAAATGATAAGTGGTATACATCGTTGATTGTTTCTGAAACTATTTATATTGTTTTTTAGTCAAGCAGTGGCAGAATTAAGATTTGACCCGAAATTTTCTTGTTAATTTAATTGTCCTAAACATCTGCTGTCTCACAAAGTTAAGGATTATTCTTCGAGATTTCTACAAGCACAAATTGACTTCTAGTTTGGCCAGTTGTGCAGTGAGTAGGTGAATTAGCCTAGTGTTCAAGTAAATTGATATCTACCTAGGTAGTCAACCAATAAATCAGCGCTATTGGTACGATCAGTAAAAGCAACAGCACAAATTGAGGTGTTAATGTCGAGGTTTTAGGGGCTTTCAACACGCGCTTACGTTGTGTAAATGCAAGTATCAACATCATCACATAATCAATCGTAGCAGCAAACAACGGAATTAAAACTAAACCTGCGAACATCGTATCAACTGCTGCAGTACTAAAATTAATCCAAGTGCCTATTACTAGCAAATTGCAAATACTCGCTAGCAAGATATTCAAGTTTGCAAAAGATAGCATGTAGTCAAAGTAACAATTAAAGAACTACATATTCTTCAAATACTCCACGTACCCAATTTCCTTAAGCACTTCCGCCTTGTCTACAACAGTTTCATTCATAAATTCACGGTAAGCAATTAAGCGTTGCTCAACTTCTTTATTACCAAGTGCTATAATCTTCCCGGCTAATAAGCCTGCATTTTTGCTACCATTGATTGCCATTGTTGCAACAGGGATACCCGGTGGCATTTGTACAATAGAGTAGAGGCTATCTAAACCACTCATATTGCTACTTTTTACAGGAACACCAATTACAGGCAAATGTGTAAGGCTAGCAACCATACCAGGTAAATGAGCAGCTCCACCTGCACCCGCGATAATCACTTTCAAACCACGCGTATGAGCAGTTTTTGCATACTCATACATTCTATCTGGCGTGCGATGGGCACTCACAACAGTAATTTCATACGAAATCTCCAACTCTTCCATCATCATCGCAGCTTCATGCATTACGTTAAGGTCGCTATCGCTGCCCATGATAATACCAACTATAGGTTTCTTGCTCATTGTAGTGGTAAAGGTAATATGCGCCGCTTTGCTTAGCAAAAAGTTTTGCAAGATTTAGGCATCCCACAATATTTACTAATCACAAATCTCGTTATCGTCGTACTTGTAGTGCTCTGCTTCATTGCTTTTGCGAGCACCTATCCGAAATCCTACTTTTGCATAAATTGTAAAGTAGCCGTCGAACTTTTTATTATTACCTCTTATCTCGCCTTCGCGGTACGGTGTAAATGGTTCTGTTAATACGCTTTTATTACTAAACAACTTTGCTAGCTCTGCTAACTCTTGATCCGTAAAGTAACGATCGTACACAGTAGGATTAGCATACGTAGAACTTACATCGTCTAAATAATCTGTAAAGAGTTTACGACCATTTATACCAATCGCACAATAATAATATTGGCTTAGGTTGTAGTTAAATCCTCCACCATATTGCAAATTAAACTGTGTCAATTTATAGGGCTGGCGATTAGGGTACTCAGCAAAACCTTGACCCTCCGTGCTTAGTGGCTGTAAATCGTACCACACAATATCATCAAATAGTGCATCGTACACACTGCCTTGTGGCTTAAAGCTATAGATGCCAACGCCTGCACTCAAAAAAGGTTGAATCTGATATGTTGCAATTTTCTTTTTAGGAAATAGCGTAGTAAAGGGCATCACACTTGTGCTCAAACTTGCTTCAACAATGCGTGTTCTAAAATCCAAGTTGCGTTTAAATAGCAAGTAGTTTGGGTCTGCGGTACTTGTAAATGCAATTGTACGATCAGCCGCTTGTAGCTTGCCAATTTGTAAACCTAGTTCTATACTTGCTTTTCTATGATAAACGCGTTGCAGTGCACCACCGCCAAACCAAGTGCCTTGATTGATATTGTACTGATTCCAAAAATTATCTGTTTGCGTGCCAATATCTCCAAGATATTTACTTGGGCCAACGCTTGCACTGAGATATGTATAGCGCTTTGTCTTGAACATATTTTGCGCATAGCAAACGCGCTGCTGCAACAAAAGGCAACACACCAAACAAAGCAATACATGCACACGAATCAGTGCCTTCACAGCCTAAAAATACAAAGTATTTGCAATTTAGGCTTACATTTTTATGCCCTATTGTGCCAAAGCGTATTTTACTTGTGCCAAAGTTAAGCGCTCGCAGTCTTAGCACTATGCACAATTTACGCTACCTTTGGTGTCAATATTTTCTCATTATTTTGAAAGTACTACTAGGAGAAGCAAAACTGCAGGTTGTAATACAACGTTTAGCGCATCAGCTACTCGAAAATAATAGCCACCCTAGTAATTTAGCACTAATTGGTTTACAGCCACGTGGTGTGCCTTTCGCCAATCGTATTCACGCACAATTATCCGAACAACTCGGTCGACATGTCGTTTCATATGGTAAATTGGATATCACATTGTACAGAGACGACCACGCCAGCTCCGACGAAATAAAAGTACCTGCCGAAACCGATATCAATTTTAGTATAGAGGGCAAAGATGTTGTACTGATTGACGATGTGCTGTATACAGGTCGCAGCATCCGCAGCGCTTTGGATGCGTTGATTGATTTTGGCCGACCGAACAGCGTGCAGTTGATGGTACTGATCGACCGTCGCTTTAGACGCGAGTTACCTATACAGGCCAATTATGTTGGACTAAGTGTCGATACTATTGTGGGCCACAAGGTAAAAGTGCAATGGAAAGAAACTTCTAAACAAGACCAAGTTATATTACTAGATAATTAAAACAACTATGTCGCTAAGTACAAAACACTTACTAGGAATTAAAGACCTGCAAGCGCAGGACATACATACAATTCTTAAAGCGACCGATACTTTTAAAGAATTACTACAAAGGCAGGCCAAGAAGGTGCCAGCACTGCGCGATATAAGCATCGTGAACTTGTTTTTTGAAAACAGCACACGCACGCGTATCAGTTTTGAATTAGCACAAAAGCGCCTAAGTGCAGATACGATTAATTTTGCGGCAAGCAGCAGTAGCGTTAGCAAGGGAGAAACCCTAATTGATACAGCTAAGAATATTCTTAGCATGAAGGTAGATATGGTGGTCATGCGCCATAGCGCTAGCGGTGCACCGCATTTCTTGTCAAAGCATATTGATGCAGCCATCATCAATGCGGGCGATGGTACTAACGAACATCCTACACAGGCACTTTTAGATACATACAGCCTTCGTAGCAAACTTGGCGACTTGAAAGGAAAACGCATTGCCATTATTGGCGACATCATGCACAGCCGCGTAGCACTTAGCAATATATTTTGTTTGCAAAAACTGGGCGCCGAAGTTGTAGTGGCAGGTCCGCCTACATTAATTCCAAAACATATAGAAAGCCTTGGTGTAGCCAGCACTAACAGCGTAAGAGAAGCATTGCAGTGGTGCGATGCAGCCAACGTTTTACGTATCCAATTAGAGCGACAAAATCAGCCACTCTTTAGCACACTACGCGAATACAGTATGTATTATGGCATTAATCGCCAGATGCTTGATTCCTTAGATAAAGAAATCGTAGTGATGCACCCAGGTCCAATCAATCGTGGGGTAGAGCTTAGTAGCGATGCTGCCGATAGCGGTCAAAGCATTATACTTGATCAGGTAGAAAACGGCGTTGCCACACGCATGGCTGTATTGTATTTGCTTAGTGGCAAACGTATTGAAGAGGCATAGGTTTGGTTTTTTTAACCTTATTTTGCTGCTATGCCAAGCGTAAAAGACATAGCTAGTTTTTTAGACTCAATCTATCCTTTAGCTTACCAGGAGAGCTACGACAATTGTGGCTTGTTAGTAGGGGAAGCCAGTACGGAAGTTAGCGGCATTTTGCTTAGTTTAGATTGTACAGAAGCAGTTTTGGAGGAGGCAATCACACGTAATTGCAACTTTGTATTGTGCCATCATCCGATTATTTTTAGTGGTCTAAAGCGTTTGACGGGCAAGAATTACGTTGAGCGCACCGTGCTTAAAGCGATTAAAAGCGGCATTGCCGTTTATGCGGCACATACCAATGTGGATAATTTGCGTCATGGCGTTAGTGCACGTATGGCTAAGAAACTTGGTTTAAGTAATGTTCAGGTTTTAGACCCCAAGAGTCACATATTACAAAAATTATATACGTATGCGCCCCTTGCGGAAGTAGAAAATGTAAAGCAAACACTCTTTGCGGCTGGTGCTGGTCATATCGGCGAATACAGCGAGTGCAGCTTTAGCGTATCCGGTAGCGGCACTTTTAAGCCTAGCCTTAATGCTAATCCGGCGCTAGGCATGGCAGGTGGACCTCGAGAGAATGTTGATGAATGTAAAATTGAGGTAATATATCCTAAATACTTGTCAACCAGCATTTTACAATCGCTTCATAGTATGACATTTTATGAAGAAATTGCTTATGAAATTGTGGATGTATCCAATACAAACAAGGAAGTAGGCAGCGGCGTGATTGGTACTTTGCCAGCTGCTATTGCAACTACAGACTTCCTTGAACTTGTAGCGAGCACCTTTAAAGCTAAGGCTGTGCGACATACGGCGGACTTAGGTAAGCCAATCCAGAAAGTAGCCTTGTGTGGTGGCAGTGGCAGTTTTCTGCTCAATAAGGCTATAGCCGCTGGTGCAGATGCTTATATTAGCGCTGATTTCAAATATCACGAGTTTTTTGATGCCGATGGTAGGATACTCATAGCTGATATTGGGCATTACGAGAGCGAACAATATACTAGCGAGATATTTTTGGAGGCATTACAAGAGAAATTCCCTAATTTTGCAGTCCTTTTGACAGAGGGCAATTCAAATCCAATAAATTATTTTACAAAGTAAATGGCTACAGCTAAAGACTTTTCGGTAGAAGAAAGACTTGCATCACTTATTAGTGTGCAAAAGATAGACAGCAAAATTGACGATATCAAAAAGCTTCGTGGTGAATTACCATTGGAGGTGCAAGATCTTCGTGATGACCTAGAAGGTTTACAAACGCGCGTAAATGCAGTAAAAAGTGAAATTGCTTCAATTGAGCAGTTCATTGTAAGCCAGGAAGAATTAAAGCAAACGCAAGGCGAGCTTTTCAAAAAATACGAAAAGCAAGCTGGCAACGTAAAAAACAGCCGTGAGTTTGACGCAGTAAATGCCGAAATGGAAATGGCTGAGTTAGAAGTGAAAGCTGCGGACAAGAAAATCCGTGATGCACGCGCTGACATCAAAGGTCTAGAGGTAAAACTTGCTGACGCTATCGAAAAAGCAGCTGTAAAGCAAGATATGCTTACTGCCAAAGAAGCTGAATTGCAAAAGATTGAAGCTGAAACTGAAAAGGAAGAGGCTGATTTGAATGCACATCTTGAAGCTACAAAAGCAAAAGCTGAGCCTCGTTTATTAGCTGCTTATACAAAAATTCGTGGTAGCTACCACAATGGAATGGCGGTTGTAAGTGTAGATCGTAACAGCTGTGGTGGTTGCTTTAATGTAATTCCTCCTCAACGCCAGGCAGAAATTCGTATGCGCAAGAAAATGATCCTTTGCGAGCACTGCGGACGTATTCTTACTGATGCAGAGTTATTCAACGGCACAGATCTTTAATCGTTCTGTAGTGCTGTTGCACAATACATATAACTAAATATTTAGCCTGATCTGATCAGGCTATTTTTTTGTCCTTTTTTGCTACGAAATGAAGCCCTTAGCAACTTGATGATTCGAGGAGATAACTTTTTGTGCATATAAAGTAGCATCTATTTATAACCATTTCAATATAGCAAGCTTACTTTGTGCTTATAAACTTTACAAGGATAAGAATACTTCTTTACATACTACTTTCTCTACTTAGCACAAGCGCTTGCGCTAAGCATTTTGCTTTTACACCACAATGTATAGAGGTTTATAAGAAAATGAGTAGCCTGCAATTAGCGGAAGGCACAAAACTGGTTGTAGCAGAATTAAGCAGAGACAAGCACAATATGATGCCTGTATTGCTTGCCAACTACGCCGACTTTTACCAACTCTTTTTTAACGAAGATCCCGATTTCTACAAACGTAGCATGCCAACCATGGAAGTGCGCTACAATTTGCTTGAAGCCTCGCCAGATACTTGCAGCTATAAGTTACATTCACTAGGCGTAATTTGTTTTCAACGCGCCTTAGTACATGCTAAATTTGGTAATAATGTACAAGCCGCAAGACAAATTAGTAAGGCTCGAGATTTTTTTCTTGCTAATAAAAAACGCTTTCCGCAAATGCACGATGGGGATATGTACTTGGGTGTTATCAATGCTGTAATTGGTACAATTCCGGATGGCTATAAGTGGATTGCAAAATTGCTAGGCTTTAGCGGAAATGTGCAACAAGGCGTGGCACAACAAATACAGGCGCTTAAATACAAACATGCTGGCAATGACGCAGATTTAATTCTACTATACGCGTACAGCAAGCAGTATATAGAAAATAAGCCAGAAGAAGCATGGACATTCTTAAAATCTTTAATCCCGCAAGCTAAGAACAATCGATTGTATACTTTTCTTCTTGCCAATATTGCCTTGAATCAAAACAATGCAAAAAGTGCCTTGGAAATTTTGGATGCCAATATGGATCGCGCGGGCTTTATGGAATTTCCATTTCTACATTACGAAAAAGGTGCGGCACAAATGTATGCACTTGACCAAAAGGCTATTGGCAGTTTTGCGCTTTTTGTAAAGCAATACAAAGGAAAATTTTATAAAAAAGACGCTTGCTACAAAATGTGCATGTTAAGTTATCTGCAAGGCAATGCTGCAAATGCCGACTTTTATAGAAAACAAATTCAAACTGTAGGGCATACCGAAGCAGAAGCAGATAAGGTTGCTCAAGCATTTTCTAAAGAACCAAAGTATCCCAATAAAGTGCTGCTGGCATCGCGTTTGCTTAGTGATGGCGGGCATTATCAGCGTGCGGCAAATAAATTGGCAGAAATAAATGCCACTGCACTCTCCGGCGATGAACTCATAGAATACTACTACCGTAGCGCACGCATTCAAGATCTACAAAAAAACGCTACAAAAGCATTGGAGCAGTATGACGTTTGTATTCAAAAAGGTCAAACGAGTAAAACCTATTTTGCGGCTAAGGCATGCGTTCAATCTGGTATGATTTACGAGCAGCAAGGCAATAAAGCTGCGGCTATAAAAATGTATCAGAAGTGCCTAGGGCTTGGCGATCATCAATACAAAAACAGCATCGGCCAGGTGGCTAAAGCAGGCTTGGCACGCCTAGGCAAATCCTCTTAAGAAAATACAATTTCATCTTATCTTTACAGCACATGCTTAAGCAGCTTGACATCAGCAATTTTGCAATAATCCAGCAGTTGAGTCTTACACTCGACAATGGGCTTATTGCGCTTACTGGCGAAACTGGTGCAGGTAAAAGTATTCTGCTTGGCGCAATGCAGTTATTGCTTGGTGCTCGTGCTGATACACAGAGTTTATTGGATAAAAGCGCCAAATGCAGCGTAGAAGGCAGTTTCACCGATTTTGATGCCGCCGAAGTGAACAAGCGCTTAGTTGAATTCGATATAGATATTCTTGACAATCACGAAATAATTCTACGTCGCGAAATTTCAGCCAGCGGCAGAAGTCGTGCTTTTGTAAATGATACGCCTGTAAACATTGCTCAGCTTGAATCTATTGCACAATTGTTAGTGGATATACATCGACAGTTTGATACCATAGAGCTAAAAGACAAACACAAGCAATTGCAAATCATTGATGCCATCGGCAACTGCGCTGCTGAAAAAGCAAACTTTGCAGAAGGTTACGAGCAATTAAAGCTAGCACAACAAGCACTTAATACACTCAAGCAAGAAAAGGCAAGTTTACTGAAAGAATACGAGTACAATGCTTTCTTGCTTAAAGAATTAGATGATATCAATTTAGATAAGGTTGATGCTATAGAAATTGAACGCAATATCAATTTGCTCAATAATGCGGAGGCATTGAGTCAAGCCTTGCAGCAAAGCACCAGCGATTTATTGACACGCGAGCATAGCAATGCGATTGCCATCGTAAAGCAATGTTTACAAAAGCTAGAGGCTTTTCAAAATATGTCGGAAAGCCTAGCAGATGTGGTGCCCCGCCTAAAAACTGTTTATATAGAATTAAAGGATCTTGCTGCCGAAATAGAAAGCCTAAGCGAAACGATTGTTTACGACGAGCAGCGCCTCGACGAATTGAATGCATTACAGCATACATTAAATAAACTTTTATTAAAGCATAATAGCACTAGTGTTACAGACCTACTAGCTATTCGTGAAGAATTGGCCGCTAAGGTTTTGGTTGCAAATAATATTGACGAGCACATAGCTGCTGCTGAAAAGAAAGTACAAGTCGTTACTGCAGACTGCACCACAAAAGCAAAAACACTGAGTGCTAAACGGATAAAGACAATAGCTTCCTTGCAGAAAGCATTGCTCTCCAAGCTTAAGCAAGTGGGTTTGGCTAATATGCATGTAGAGGTGCAATGTAAGTCGGTAGCACTTTGCGAGAGTGGCATTGACGATATCGCTATTTTAGTAGATGCAAATGGCACTGGCAAAATGCAGGAGATAAGCAAAGTTGCAAGCGGCGGAGAATTAAGCAGATTAATGCTATGCCTGAAGAGCCTAATGGCAGATGCGGCAGCTTTACCAACGCTTATTTTTGATGAAATAGACACAGGCATTAGTGGAGAAGTTGCACTACAGGTTGGCCGTATGATGCAGGATCTAGCAAAAAAACACCAAATTATTACAGTAACGCATTTGCCTCAAATTGCAAGTAAAGCCAAGCAGCATTGGCATATCTACAAGCAAGCAAGCGATAAAGGCACTTTGCATACGCAGGTACAAGAACTATCGGGTGACGCACGGCTCAACAAAATTGCTGAGATGATTTCGGGCGCAGAGGTTACACAAAGTGCACTAACTACAGCTATTGAACTTAGTAAAAATTAAATGAGTTACGGTATTAGCTACATTACACAGGGGCAATGTAATTTTCCCGATATAGAAGGCGAACAAAGTAGCGATGTTGTAGCTGTAAGTGAAGACATCAATCCAGAGCTTATCATTAGTGCTTATAAGAAGGGGGCTTTCCCTTGGTACTTAGAGCCAGAAAGTAGATTGTTTCATTGGTTTGCACCAGCACCACGCTGTGTAATTCGTCCCGCCAATGTTCACATCAGCAAGAGTATGCATCGCGTTTTGCGCAATAATGCCTGGCGATTTGATGAAAATGCTTCGGTAATTGAGGTAGTCTACAGTTGTTCTATTGCACCTCGACGACCCACTTTTAGCGATGGAATACTGTATGCCAATGATGGCACATGGATAACAGATGAGTTTATTGCAGCCTATCACGAGTTAGACCTTTTGGGGTATGCCAAAGCGTTTTCTGTGTATGAAAACAACGTACTTATTGGAGGACTTTACGGCATGGTTATCAATAAGGTTTTCTTTGGCGAAAGCATGTGTTCGTTCAAGCCCAATGCCAGCAAATATGTATTGATTAATGCGTGCGCCTGGATGCAGCAGCATGGTATAGAACTAATAGATTGTCAAATGCATAACGACCATTTGCAAAGCATGGGCGCGGAGATAATTCCATTTGATACTTATATTAATTTGCTCAACGAGTTGACTTAGTAGCATTACTTTTTGTTGCTATTAATTTGCTAGCTTTGCCTTGTGGGTCACAAAAAGTTACAGCGTTTTGCAGCCATCAAAGCTTTTAGCAATGTTTTTGAACTTTCTACCGAAATGAAAGGGCAGTGGCATAAGCATTTTGGCAATAATAACCCTATTGTGCTGGAGCTAGCTTGTGGCAAAGGCGAGTACACACAAAACCGCGCCCAAGCCGAGCCAAATAAAAATTTTATTGGTATTGATATCAAGGGCAATCGTATGTTCATTGGAGCTCGCAATTGTTTGGAGTTAGGTTTAAACAATGCTGCTTATTTGCGTATCCCTATTGATAGCATCACAGACTATTTTACCGCAGAAGAAGTAGCAGAAATTTGGATTATCTTTCCTGACCCATTTTTGCGTGATAAGAAAGCAAAAAATAGATTGACGCACCAAAAATTCTTGGCAAAGTATCAACAAATTATAAGCAAGGGAGCAACAATTAATTTAAAAACAGATAGCAAACCTTTGTTCGATTTCACCTTAGAAGTGATTGAAGAAAGTAAATGTGATATTGAAGTTTGTAATCATAATATTTATGCTAATGGCGAGGCTCCTTATCCTTTGAATATTAAAACCTATTATGAAGGAATGCACTTAGAGGATAAGCGTATTATTCAGTACGTCCAGTTTACATTGCCAAATACAGCCATTGTTGTGCCAAAGAAAAAGCCGCAGACAGAAGCTTTACAAGATGAGTAATAAGCCGACAGAAAAAGACTTCTTCACTCGTGTACACGAAGTAGCACGACAAGTGCCTAAGGGCCGAGTAACAACTTATGGTGCTATCGCAGAGTGCTTAGGAGGAAGAATGAGTGCCCGTATGGTTGGTTGGGCGATGAATGCCGCACACAATGCTAAACCTAAAGTGCCTGCTCATCGTGTTGTGAATAGAAACGGATTACTTACAGGCAAAATGCACTTTGCAACACCAACTTTAATGGAAGAACTGTTGGCCAATGAGGGCGTTGAAGTAATTGACAATCAAGTGCAAAATTTCAAGGAATTACTATGGCTGCCGCAAAAAAGATAAAACCGCTTGTACTGGATGTTGCTGCCGTAGTAGAAGATTTCTACGAAGACTGCTCACTCATTGGCTTACATATGGAAGGCGATGTGTTTCAAAACGTCTGGCGATTGAATCAAATATTTAGCCTTAACCTTCAGCGAAATACCTACTTTAGTGCTAGCACCGAATTCAAATTTGACCTATACCAATATCACGATAGAATTAATAGCTTGAGTCACGCCGTTTATAGCAACCGAAAGTTTGGTCACACGCTAGCGCCGCAGTATCGTGGCCTTGAACTGCTGTGGCTAATACAAGGCAATGACAATGCATATTACTTTATTGAAAATATACGCAAGGTTGCACGTGTAGGCACACATATATTAAGTATGAAGGAAATAGACCTTGATACCTTTGAGCATAAGGGTGCATTGCTGTTTTAAGCACATATACTACCTTTAGCATTCATGTACAGCACTTCTTTTGATCGGCTTGCCAACATTATGGATCAGTTGCGCGAGCAATGCCCATGGGATGCAAAACAAACAATTACAAGCTTGCGCCCGCTTACAATAGAAGAAACTTATGAACTTGCTGATGCAATTGATCGGCACGACTGGCAAGATCTTAAAAAGGAGTTGGGCGATTTGCTTTTGCATATTTTCTTTTATGTGCGTATAGCAAGAGAGCAAAAGCAGTTTACAATGGCCGATGTCTTGGAAGGCATTTGCAATAAACTAGTGCATAGGCATCCACATATTTATAGTAATGTGCAAGTAGACAATGAGGATGATGTAAAAAAGAACTGGGAGCAACTAAAGCTAAAGGAAGGCAATACTAGTTTGCTAGCCGGCGTGCCTAGCGGTTTACCAGCGATGGTAAAGGCACTGCGTGTACAAGAAAAAGTTAAGCAGGTTGGTTTTGAGTGGGATACGACTGAGCAAGTAAAAGCCAAATTAGACGAAGAACTCAATGAACTTGACCAGGAGTTATCTGCCACAGAAGTGAATGCAGCTCGCGTAGAAGAAGAATTTGGAGACGTATTATTTAGCATGGTAAATTATGCGCGTTGGCTAAAAATTGATCCTGAGCAAGCGCTTGAAAAAACAACTAAAAAATTCATGGCACGCTTTCAACTCATGGAAAAAGAAATTTTAGCGCAGCAAAAGGATATTGCAGCTATGAGCTTAGAAGAAATGGACGCAATATGGAACGACATTAAGAAACGCTAATGGCCTCGCAAAGTAATAGAATAAGCTTTTATGTATACGTTATACTAGCCTGTATTTGTGCAGCGCTAGCGGCTACTTCTATACAACAAAGAATTGTGCCGAGCTACAACATATCAAAACTCGTAAGTATAGAGCAGGGGCGGTTTAATGAGTTTAATAAACAACTTCAGGATGCTAGTTTTATTAATAAAACCTTGCAAAGCGCCTTGTCGCGACAAGCAGATGGTTCGGCAAAATTTGGTTATTTATGCGAGGTGTTTAAAGATTCAACATTAGTTTATACCAATACTGATCGTATTCTACCTGTTTGCAGTGCCGATGATACATCCTTCGTATTTGCAAGTACAGTACATCATAACTATGTAATTGCCTGCAAAAACATCTTGTATAAGAATGTAGCATATACGATTAAATACGCTCTGCCACTTACTTGCAACTATGCTTCTGAAATCAATGGTGTATTGGTAAGTGAAATTAAAGCCAACAACGAATTCCCGCGTAATTGGAAGTACGCAAATACCGCAGATACATCTGCCCAAAGTGCGGCGGTAATTTGTAATGGCAAGCCAGTTTACTTTATCAACACAGCTAGCGCTGGCTCAAAAGCAAAAACTACAACGACAAAGGAATTACTGCCATTACTCTTGCTATTGTGTAATGCAATTCTTTGCTACTTGGCGGCTGCAAGACTAGCGGGCCAAAAGAAAAGACTTTATGGCCTCATCTTTATATTTATCGCGTTTGCGGCTTTTCGTGTTGTTAATTACTTTACCACTTGGCCAATTGACAGAGAAGCACTTGATTTATTTAGCGCAAGTCATTATGCCTACGATGGCTATTGTCGCTCGCTAGCAGATTTAATGCTCAATTTTGTGTGGTTAAACGTTTTGATTGCGTACTTATACTTCAATACGGGCGCTGTTCCATTTGCTGTGCGATCAAAATTTATCAAGCACTGTCTTGCTATCATTTTAGTGTCGCTCGTGTTTTTAGTAGCAGCTTATGTTATGAACGCTACAACCACGTTGGTTATTAATAGTAGCATTGCGTTTGATGTATCGCTTTTCTCGTACTTTGGTTTACGTGAAGTCATTGGCTTCTTATCCATCAGTTTTGGCGTTGCTGGCATAGTTGGCATTGTAACGTACGTTAACCAAGTTCTACATATCAGACCAAGATTGCCTTGGTACAACATATTACTGTACGCCATAGCAGCAGCGCTAGCTACTATTCTAGTTGCGAAACAGCAGTCTCAGTCTTATGCTATTACTTACGTTATCATAGCAATTGCGGTATTAGCTTATTTTTTATTTGGTTATCTACGCTTTACATCTATCCCTAAAACACCGTTCACAGTGGGCATGCTATTAACATGCACGCTTGTGGCGCTTATTGTAGCAGCAATCAACGCCTCGGTGCAAGTTGCAAAATCTGAAGTTTCGCTAAAGCAATACTCAACTAGTATTTTGCCAAGTAGAGATCTAAGTCTAGAGCAAGATTTAGTTGCTGCGCTTGACTCTGCACAAAAGGTACAGTCGCCAAACTTTGTAAGCTTACTAGAAAACATATTACCATCGCAAGATGATGTAGAGTTAAAATTTACAAGTGTGCAAAAAGGATCTGCTCAGGATTCACTTTGTCAGCAACTTATTAGTAAGTGCGAACCAAGCCCATTTGCACAAAATGTATTTTATTATCCTTTAGGTTTTAGTGGTATACGTTATATTATTCAAAGCAACATGTACAGCAATAATAGCGCTTACATCGTTGGTACTGATGACAGGCTAAAAAATCTACGAGGCTCGCGACTTAGCGGTATGTTAGCTACAATACGTCCTACCGTACAAATTACAAATAATTACGACGTCGCATGTTATAGCAATGGCTCATTAGTGTTTCAAAATGCCAGCAATGCCTTCCCTAAAACACTTGCTATCAAGGCTACCATAGATACAAGTTATAACTTGGAAGGCACTAAATACCAACAATTTGCTTCTGTAAATGACAAAATTGGTGGATTAGATGTTGTAGTATTTGCGGCACAACCTATTCGCACGCGCTTGGTACTTACAAATTTTTCTTTTCTGTTCTTATTTCTTTTTGGATCTATACTAGCGACCTACACCTTGTATTATTTACTAGCTAGTAAGCTCTCGTATAGAAGATTTATAAGTTTACTGAAACCGGACTTCAACTTTAGATTTTCATTTATTATTTTCTGTGCAGAATTGCTCGGGTTTGCAGTTATCTTAGCCTTGAGTGCCCGAGCCTTTTCTGATAGAATTTTAAAAACTAAGAAAGAGCTCAATTATCAGAAATTGTCAAGCATTTCTAAACTTGTAGATGGCAAGCAGCTTAGTACTGCACAATACGACAGTGTTGCAGAAATTCTACAATGCTCCTATCAAATTTATGATAGTACTGGCAAGCTTTGCTATACAAGTTTTCCGAATCTATACACAAGCCAACTGTTTAAACCAATTCTCAACCATGATTATTTATACAATGCAAAGGTTTATAACTACACATATATAACACAAGACGAATGGTTAGACCAGCTTAAATATCTAAGCAGCTACAAGCAGATTACAGACGGCAGTGGCAGTCAAAGCATCCTGCATTTGCCAAATTTCAATTTTTATGAAGACGACGATTACAGCCTTGCTAATTTCTTTGCTATAAGCGTTGGCATATTTATTGGTGTATTTATTGTTACACTTTTGCTTAGTTATCTTGTAGCACACTATTTGTTTTCTAAACTAAGAATACTTGGCGACGATATGAAGAGCTTTGACCTTAAACTGGGTTCTCAACACGTTATTACTTGGCCCTACCAAGATGAGATAGGTATATTAGTGTCGCAGTACAATGTAATGCTACAAAATGTGCAGAAGAGTGCCGATACAATCGTTGGACAGCAAAAGGATTTGGCTTGGCGCGAAATGGCTAAACAAGTGGCGCACGAAATCAAAAACCCTATAACGCCAATTAAACTAAATCTGCAGCGATTATTGCTTAGTATAGATAGGGGAGATGCAGATATTACTGCTAAAACCAAGCAGGCATGTATTGGCATTCTTCAACAAATTGAGCAACTAAGCACAATTGCAGGTACATTTAGCGAATACGCCAATTTACCCCCGCTTGTTGCCAGCAATTTTGATCTAAATGAACTTGTACAAGATATTGTTTTGCTGAATGAAGAACCAAATGAACGTATCAAAGTACAATATGCGAAGGCTACAACGAGTATTATAATTTTCCAAGACAAAATACAAATACAGCGTATTGTGAACAATCTTGTCAGCAATGCAATTCAAGCCATACCAGCGGACGCCGTCGGCAATGTTATGGTAGAAGTCTTTTCAGACCAAGATTCTGCATACGTTCGCGTAACTGATAACGGTATCGGCATTGCTGAAGATAAAAGAACGCAAATCTTCAAACCCTACTTTACAACTAAAACGAGTGGCACAGGTCTTGGCTTAGTTATGTGTAAAGAATTAAGCATTAAAATGGGCGGCGATATCGACTTCAGTTCCGAAGAAGGTAAAGGCAGTATCTTTACTTTGAGAGTTGCCCGCAACTATCACGTATAGCGTATCTTTTTGCACCTACTAGCTTAGCTCAATGATGTAGTTGTTCTTCTTGCCCTTACCAACAAGGATAAACTTACCATGCATCAATGCTTGCTCTGTTGCTATCTCTTTCACATCACCAATCTTTTGTTTATTGATGCTAAGGCCACCACCTTCAATTAACTTTCTTGCTTCGCTTTTACTTGGTAAAACACCAGAGCTAACAAGTAAATCAACATAACTTAAGCCTGCTTGCAATGCGGTAAGACTAAACTGATGACGAGGTACGCCCTCAAACATCTGCACAAACTCTTGTTCGCTTAACGCTAAAAATCCTTCAACGGTATTGCTAGAGAAAAGCTTTGCCGAGGTGTCTACGGCATGCTGTGCATGGGCTTCGCCATGTACAAGCGTAGTAACTTCCCATGCTAACTTCTTTTGTAGAATTCTTGCCGACGCGTCTTGCTGATGTTGAGCAATGGTACTCGCTATCGTTTCTTGATCTAGGAAGGTAAATATTTTGATGTATTTCTCGGCATCTTCGTCGGCAGTATTAATCCAAAACTGATAGAATTGGTAAGGCGTTGTCTTATGCTCATCAAGCCACACGTTGCCACTTTCGCTCTTGCCAAATTTGCTACCATCGGCTTTCGTAATCAATGGCGCTGTAAAAGCAAAGCCTTCTCCACCGGCAATTCTTCTAATTAATTCGGTACCTGTAACAATATTGCCCCACTGATCGCTACCTGCAGCTTGCACCTTAGCTTTCTTGTTTTGGTACAACCATAAAAAATCGTAGCCCTGAATCAATTGATAACTGAATTCAGTAAAGCTCATGCCACCTTCAAGACGTTTCTGCACACTATCTTTAGACATCATGTAGTTAACCGTTATATGCTTACCTACATCACGTATAAAATCTAGAAAATTGAAATCTTTAAACCAATCGTAATTGTTTACAATTTCGGCACTGTTTGCACCGCAGTCAAAGTCCAAAAATTTGCTCAGTTGATTCTTGAGGCACTTTTCATTGTGACGAAGCACGTCTAAATCAAGCAAATTTCTCTCTGCACTTTTACCACTTGGGTCGCCAACCATACCCGTTGCGCCGCCAACCAAGGCGATTGGAGCGTGCCCATGTCGTTGCACGTGCATTAGTAGAATAATGGGCACCAAGTTGCCGATATGCATACTATCACTTGTAGGGTCAAAGCCGCAATACACATGAGTAAGCTCTTTGGCAAATTGCTCTTCTGTGCCCGGCATAATGTCGTGTATGAGGCCTCTCCACTGTAGCTCTGAGATTAACTTATTCAAAATATCCGTGTTTTTTGAGGTGCAAATGTAGTTTTTAATAGGCATTTTGCCTTGAACCCAGCAATTTGAGCCCATAACATTGATTAATGTATTGCTTTGCGAGGCCTTATTAACCGCAAGTTTATGCAAATTTCACTTAAAAAAAGTTTAACTTTACCTCAATAAAAATGCGAATACTCCGTTTAGAGATCATGATGAGAAAAGCTATTCTACTCTGCACCTCATTCCTTAGCGTCTTGTTTGCTAATGCGCAAACAAAGTACGTTAATGAGTTTTTGAATATTGGTGTTGGAGCGCGAAGTTTTGCGATGGGCGGAGCAGTAGCGGCAAGTGCCAAAGATGTAACTGCTGGTTATTGGAATCCTGCCGGTCTGCGAGACCTGCCAAGTGATTTTCAGGTGAGCTTGATGCACAACGAGTATTTCGGGGGACTTGCAAAATACGATTACGCTGGCGTTGCATATAAACTAGCTCAAAATAAAGGGAATATCGGTGTAAATGTGATACGTTTTGGCATAGATGATATACCCAATACGCTCAATCTGCAAAAACCAGATGGCACACTCGATTTTAGCACTGTAAAGAGTTTTAGTGCTGTGGACTATGCTGCAATCATATGCTACAGTCGCGATTTGAATATTAAGCGCTGGGCAGATCGCGACGATGTACGATTCACCATAGGTGGTAACGCAAAAATTATCAATAGATCTATAGGCAGCTTTGCAAACGCATGGGGTGTTGGTGTGGACCTTGGTTTACGGGTGTTAGCACATCGTTGGATGGGAGGCTTGGTACTCCGTGATGCCACTACAACATATACAGGCTGGAGTTTTACTTTAACTGAAAAAGAAAAAGCAACTTTTCAATTTACTGACAATATAATTCCAGTGCAAAGTGGCGAAGTAATGAACCCGCGCATTGTTATTGCAATAGCTCGAAAGCAGCCAATAGGCGAGTATTGGCGTGTACTAGGCGAAATGGATTGGGATTTTACGACTGACGGTCCACGCTATGGCAACGTCATTAATGCTGGTAGACTTAGCGGCACGCCACGATTTGGTTTTGAAGCCACATACCGCAGTCAGTTATTTGCAAGGCTTGGTGTGAATGGTTTTCAAAAAGTATTAGATAATACAGATAGTACTTTCCAAAAAACGCGCACTATGTATCAGCCGTCAATTGGTTTTGGTATTTATAGCAGCAACGTAACCATCGATTATGCGTTTACAAGTTTGAACTTGCAGCGCAATCCACTTTACAGCCACGTCATTTCGTTAAAACTAGATATGCGTAAGCCTCGTAAGTTTAGAAAGGATGCCAATAAAGAAAAGTAAATTTTAACTCAAGATACCAGTAAGTAAAAATTATCTGTAAATGAAAAATTTGAACAAGGTTTTATTAAATGTTTGTGTTTTACTGTTGCTTAGCGCTGCAAGTAGTTCTGCTCAAACAACTTTTGGTAATGAATGGTTACCTACAGTAGCTGGCAGCAAACTAATTAAACTCAAAACATGGAATAGCAGACTTTACTATGTTACAAAAGGGCTTCTTGATAGTGCTGGCCTTCCTAGCACCGTCAATGGAAGCGAATTGCAACTTTGGCATAATGGTGTGCAAGAAGCGATGTTTGTCAGCACAAATGGTACACTAGGGTCAAGCGACTATATAGAGTTTTATGCAAAACCTGCCGATGGTTTATTAGATGCAGAACTTTATGATGCTGGAGCACATCAAAACCCTAATATCAATCTAATGCACGACACCACGTATTATTTTATTGCTTACGTGCCAGGCAGCACTGGTAATTTGAGATATACAGTAGGTACTAACGTTATTAGCAGCCCTCCTGCTAAGGAGGTATATTTATGGGATACTTTAAGAATAAATATCAGAGGTCCATTTAGTAATGGCATTGATCATAACAGCAACCCCACCGTACAGTTTTTTAGTAGTAGATTCGAGTCCGGTGAGGGATATGCAAGAACACCAGTCACCAATATTGCTGATAGTACTAACCTAACACTTGCACAAGCTTATCGGGCAGTTGGTGCACCTCCAGTAACTGTAGAATCAATTTTATCTGGTCACAATTTTACTCAACACAACGTACGTTTATTCCTTGCAGATGTGCAGGTTGGAGATAGTAGTTTCGCAAACTATAATACAAAATTTGTAAAAAGCACTATTCCTATTGCAAGTGTTCCAGCAAGTAATGCAATGGAGTACAAATTTCAACCTTATAATAGTAGTTTGCAAGACAAGGTTAGCCTTGCTTTTGTAGGTGTGCGATATGCAAGACTTTTTAATGTTAGTGGCAAAACTTTCGATTATTTTGAGTTGGATGCAAAGCCAAGCACGTACTATATGGAATTTACCAACTTTGCAAATGGTGGCGTTGCACCTCGATTATATGATTTAACTAACAAAATCATGTACATAGGTGATATTGCTACCAGCGGTATTATCAAGTATCAACTGCCTTCAACACCTTCTAAAACACAGTACTTTCTATGTGCAGATAATTTAACAGCTAAAGTACAACCAATAGCAGAACCGATGGATATTGTAGATATTACCTCTGCAACTGTAGAAGGCGATTTTGTAATGCTTTACTCACCTGCAATTTACAAAGATGCAACTACAGACTACCTTACACAGTACAAAGACTATCGCCAAAGTGCAGCTGGTGGATCACGTAAAGTGGCTTTGATTGACGCGCAACAAATCTACAATCAATTCGGCTATGGTAATAACTTCCATGCGGCTGCTATTCAACGCTATCTCAAGTATATCAAACAAAATTGGACGACAAAGCCACCAGTAGATTTACTTGTCGTTGGTAAAGGTCTGCAATACAATTCTTATCGTGGCGTTGCTGCAGCACCAAGCTCTGTAAACTTCAATAATATGATGCCATCTTTTGGTATTCCTGGTAGCGATATCTTATTAGCGGATATTACTAAAGATGGTGTGCCTGATTTTAATGTTGGACGATTAAGTGTATACAATATGCAAGATCTTGGTAATTATCTCAATAAGTTGATTGAATACGAAGCACGTGGCAAGCAGCTTGGAAATGCGTTAATCGACAGCTCTCTATGGAAAAAACAGGTTCTGCACATTGCAGGTGGTAAGAATATCAGCGAAACAACCAGTATTACCAACGCCCTTGTTCGTCAGCAAAATGTAATTGGCGCAGAAATGGTTGGAGCTAAAACCACCATGGTTGTAAAAAATAGCACTGATCCGCAATATGAAATCAATAGCGAATTAGTTGATAGTCTTATTAATGGTGGTGTAGGGCTAATTCAATTTTTTGGACATAGTGCGCCTGATTTGTTTGAATATGCACTGCGTCACCCTAGTTACTATAACAACAACAATGGCAAATACAACTTCTTTGTTGCGAATGGTTGCGACGCAGGTGATTTCTTTTATTATGCTGCAAGTAGAGCACTTACAGAAGATTTTATTGCCTTACCCAATAAAGGAAGTATCGCCTTTATTGGTGCAAGTACTAGTGGTTACATTGGTCACCTAGATCCATACACTGATACACTATATGAGGAATTGTCGCATACGAGTGTGCAGGACCCAATAGGTAAGCAGATGCGCACTGTTGTTGATAAATTCATGAGTACTGGGGGCACTAGTAGCTTTAGAAGAATTCACCTAGAAACAATACAGCTCAACGGAGACCCGTCAGTGCATTATCTATACAGCAACAAGCCTGACTATGCACTTGAGTCAAAGTACATTCGAGTTTCACCACAAGCAATAAACACAACACTAGATAGC
>JBJORA010000053.1:0-2558 GCA_046049675.1 Bacteroidota bacterium
AAGCCGCTGCCTTAAAAAGTAAAACAAGTGCACACAAAAGCCATGGCTTGGCCATTACTAGAAGCCGCATGCTAAGCACCGACGAAAGAAATAGCATCGTAGTACACGACAAAGTTGATGCGCAAAAAAATCCTTTAGGAACAACTGTAACATTAATAATCTACAATTAGAATAACATGTATAATGCAATTATCGTAGACGACGAACAACACTGCATCACCACTTTACAGTGGCTTATCAACAATTACTTGAATGATACAGTAAATATTGTAGCATCTACAACTAATGCCAAAGAAGCTGTTGCTCTTGTGCAAGCATACAAACCACATATAGTATTTCTTGATATTGAAATGCCTCACAAATCTGGTATAGAAATCGCGAACGAACTTGCCACTAGCAGCAAAGCGAATATCATATTCACTACAGCTTACGATAAGTATGCCGTAAAAGCCATTAAGCTAAGTGCGCTCGATTATCTGCTAAAGCCAATTGATAGCGACGAATTGCAAGCAGCGATACAAAAAATTGACAATCTCGCACCAGCAGACAACACGCAACAGCTGGAAGAGCTTAAGCAAATGCACAAAAGCAAAATGCTAAACAAGATTGCGTTGCGGACGGGCGACGGCCTCATTTTTGTACAACTAACAGATATAATGTATGTAGAAGGCGAGGGCGCCTACAGCAAATTTATGTTGCGCGATGGCAAGCACGTGCTGATTAGCAAATCGCTTAGTGCTGTTGTAGATATACTAGATGATAGCTATTTCTTTAGACCCCATAAAAGCTATGTCATCAATCTTCAGTTCATTGAAAAATACATTAGGGGAGAAGGTGGCGAAATAATTATGCAAAACGGGGCGAGTATTGCATTGAGCAGAACAAAAAAGGAAGAATTCTTACAACTTTTTGGCAAAGTGTAGCGCAGAAATAGCAGCGATTAATTATCGCTAATTTCCCAGCAGCCTTCTTCTAACTCGTCTTCTAATTGACCGGCATCCCAACCGCAGTAGCCAACAAAAACTTTTAAACTGTGACCATCGAGTACCTCGCTATTAAGTAGTTGCACAGCTTCACCAAAATCTCCACCATAAAACCAATGCTTGTTTACCTTTTTGCCTCCAACAACTATTTGCGAACCATGATGGATAAAGTATAGCATATCTTGCTCAACCGGGCCGCCTTCGTGCAAGGGTAGCGGTTTACTATCGCTAAATTCTACAAGGTCACTAAGTTTATGATCGTAAAGTTTATTCATTACAAAGCCCACAGCGCCATCCACATTATGCTCCACAATTAGTATCTCACTAGCTTCAAAATAACTTTCGGCTAGTATGTCGGTAGCAATAAGTGTTTTACCCAACAATTCTCTCATGCGCAACAAATGTAAGTATTGCAGGGTATTGCTGGATTACGATTTTGCTACATATTTATGCTATACGCGATGCGACAAATATCTGCAGCATAGTGCCAGCAACAAATTACAAAATGGAGTACAATCATGTCAATAGTTTTTTTGCTTTGTAAAGCATTACGCCTATATTTGCAGCCCTTACAACTAAAGAGCAATCGGCAGTTGTGTTGAGCCCAGATGGCGGAATTGGTAGACGCGCTAGACTCAAAATCTTGTTTCGGCAACGGAGTGCAGGTTCGATTCCTGTTCTGGGCACAAAAAGTCACCACGGTAAAAAGTAGTCTTGAATTGGCTACTTTTTTTGTGCCTAGAATAAAAAAAGCCACCTCGCAGGGAGGCAGCTTTAGAAACAGCTAATTACTAAATCGTTTTACTTTTTCTTTACCGTAGAATCTGCAGCTACTGGTGCAGCAATTGGAGCGGCTAGGGCAAGAGAATCTAGTTTTGCCAAACCATCGCCAAATTGCTGTTCTAGCATGCCTTTAGCATTCATTGCGAACATCATGCCGCGCATCAATAATGGCTGCGTACCAGTAGAGTCCATGCTCCATTTTACTTCCGTGCCACCATTAACCGCTTTGAAGGTCATATTAGCATAACTAGGTGGGCCAGGCATGTCGTCAAATGCCATTTTTGCAGCTACTTTCTGGTTTGGAATTAGTTCGGTAAATGTTTGATTGCCATTGCCAACATACTCGTGGTTGCTTTTCCAAGCATTGGTACTACCAACGGCATTGCTCACATCGCTATAGGTATTAATAGTTTTTGGATCCATGGCTGCCCAAGGACTCCACATTGGCCATAATCTCAAATCACTTACATAAGCGTACAAGGCTTCAGGACTTGCTTTAAGTTGTTTGGTTACACTTGTGTCCATGCTCTTAGGCGCAGCAAAGCACAAAATCAAATAGCCACATGCCAAAACAGCTAGGGCAATTAAAATTTTTCTTAGCATAATAGTAGATTGTTATTGTTTAGGATATGCAAGATAAATTGATATGAGCAATTGTGCAACTTGGGCGTGCACACATAATTCTGCCTCCGACCATACAGTGATGCAATTCTAAAGAGTTTATTATGATTAGCTTATGCAGATTATAGAGGCGGGAAGCAGTTTTCTTTTATTTAACATAATAATAATTAT